>NZ_JBIVHW010000012.1:0-205936 GCF_044749405.1 Pseudomonas sp. NPDC089422 | reverse complement strand
AACGCCATCCAGGCGTGCAACAAGGCTGGCAAGTACATCGGCATCTGCGGCCAGGGCCCATCGGACCACCCGGACCTGGCCAAGTGGCTGATGGAGCAAGGTATAGACAGCGTGTCGCTGAACCCGGACTCGGTGATCGAGACCTGGCTGTTCCTGGCGGAGGATGAAGAAACGAAAACCATGGAGCCCTCAACGCTGGAAGCCCTGGCGGCCTTCGCCCAGCGATAACGGGTAGCAGGCAGGTTCAGCATCAGCGGGCGGGGGCAACGACAGTTGCCCCCGCCTCGTTCCAGTCCTAGCCTTCGAGGTCGGTCGGCACAGCGAGCCCGGTTTTGACATTGCTCATTGAAACCAATGTCTTGAAGCGTTTGACGTTGTTGCTCTGGAAAAACAGCGCCCTGGTCAATTGCGTGTACTGCTCCATGTTCCTGACCAGCATGATCAGCACAAAATCACACTCGCCTGCCACGTAGTAGCACTGTTGAACCTGCGGGCACGCCATGAAACTCCTTTTCATTTCGTCCAGCAGCTCCAACCGCTCACTTTCTACCTCGATCTCGGTGATGACGGTCAGCATGTAACCCAGGCTCGCAGGGTTCACCTGCGCCACCGTGCGCTGAATGACCCCTTCGCTGCCCAATCGCTTCAATCGCCGATTGACCGCCGCAGAGGAGAGACTCACCTGCTCGCCAAGATCGATCTGGGAGGTTGTTGCATCACGCTGGACCGCCTCCAGCAAGGCACGGTCAAAGGAATCGAGGCTCATGGTCAACTCGTAATGAATCCATCAGTTCAAGCGACAAAACGCAATAAAACTACGCAAACAGGCACAAAATCAAGCTTTCATACACCATCGATGGAATATCATTTTTACCTGACCAAAGATAAACAACGCGAACGTTGCGGCATCCGCCCTTCGCACTGGGGAGATAAAAAATGACCAATGTGCCTGGCTTGCAATTGAATGGTGCGAAGCTTCTTCAGCAGATCAGGACCCTGGGCGATATCGGTGCCGACCTGGCCCAAGGTGGCAGGACGCGCATCGCACTCAGCGATGCGGAAAAAGCCGGGCGTGATCAATTGGTGGCGTGGATGCGCGAGCTTGAACTGGACATTCAGGTTGATCGCATCGGCAATATCTTTGGCTCGCTTCGCTGCGCAAGCGACACCGGACACCAACGCCCCTTCATGATGGGTTCGCATATCGACACGGTTACCAACGCCGGGGCCCTGGACGGCTGCTACGGTGTGCTGGCCGGGCTGGCCGTACAACGGGCATACCGCGAGGCTGGCGTGTTGCCACCGCGCACCATCACCGTGGGCGCCTTCACCAACGAGGAAGGCGTGCGCTACCAACCAGACATGATGGGCTCGCTGGTGTATGCCGGCGGCTTGAGCGTCGAAGCCGCTCTGGACACCGTGGGCACCGACAACAGCCGCCTGGGTGATGAGCTTGCCCGCATCGGCTATGCCGGCGAGTTGGAACCGGGCGCCATGGTGCCCCACGAATACCTGGAGCTGCACATCGAACAAGGCCCCATCCTGGAGGCGGAAAACACCTTGATCGGCGTGGTGGAAAATCTGCAGGGCATTTCCTGGCAGCGGGTGACGGTAAAAGGCAATGCCAACCACGCGGGCACTACCCCTACCCGCCTGCGGCACGATGCTGGCTATGTGGCCTGCGCCATCAGCACCGAGTTGCGCCACCTCGCCAAAGGCAGCGGCACCACGCTCGCGACTGTCGGCTGCATGGCCTTCGAGCCCAATGTAATCAACGTTATCCCGCGTCGTGCCAGCTTCACTGTCGACCTCAGGGACCCAGACGAAAGCCGACTGATCCAGGCTGAACAACAGCTCGCCGCACGCCTGGCAGACATTGCCGAAGAAGAAGGCGTGTCGATCGAAACCGAGCAACTGGTGCGATTCCAACCTGTGACCTTTGACCCATCCCTGGCCAATGCCATCGAAGCCTCTGCCCGACGCCTTGGTCTCAGTCACCGCCGCATGACCTCAGGCGCGGGCCACGATGCGCAGATGATCGCCCGCATTGCACCTGCCGCCATGATCTTCGTGCCCAGCCGCGGCGGCATCAGCCACAACCCCCGCGAACATACCGACGACGAACAGCTGCTCAACGGCGCTCAAGTGCTGCTGGATGTCGTCCAGCGGCGCCTGTCCACGCCTCGCTGATCCCCCTTGCCCACTTGTGCCCGCCGGTGATCACCGGCGGCAGTGGCCCCACTTTGCCTGTCATTGGAGTCCGAAATGCTGTTAGCGAACCCGAACGTAACCCGCCAACCCTACCCTGATGACCTCAAGCGGATCATGAGCATCGCCAGTGCCAACGAAAGTCGCCAGTGGCTTGGCCAGTGGTCGAGCATCAATGCCAAAGGCACTCCGCTGCATGACCTGCCAGGTCTTGCCAGTGAACTGGGCGTGGCCCAGGTATGGGTCAAAGATGAATCGGTGCGTTCGCAACTGGGCAGTTTCAAGGCGCTCGGCGCCCCGATCGCCTTGGTGCGCCTGATCATGCGTACCTTCGCCGAACGCCAGTTCAACGCTGCAGACCTGTTTGCCGGCAAGCATGCAGCCGAACTGGCCGACTTCACTGTCATCAGTGCTACCGATGGCAACCACGGACGTGCATTGGCGGCCGCAGCCCAGAGTATTGGCTGCCGCTGCGTGATCGTGCTGCATGCCAACGTCAGCGTCGAGCGAGAGACGGCCATCGCTGCCTATGGCGCACAGATCGTGCGCATCACCGGCAACTATGACGAATCTGTCGAGGAAGCGGCCAGCCTGGCAGAGCGCAACCGCTGGCGGGTCGTATCTGATACCTCGTACGAGGGCTATCAGGCTATCCCCAGGGATGTCATGCAAGGCTACGGCACCATTCCCGCCGAGATCATTGAAGACCTGCAAGCACAGCGCACCCCACGGCCGCCGTTTACCCACGTATTCCTGCAAGGCGGCGTGGGCGGCCTGGCCGCGGGTATTGCCAGCTACCTGTGGGAGCACTTTGCCGAGCAACGCCCTGCCTTCATCGTTGTTGAGCCGGCGCAAGCGGACTGCCTGTATCAGAGCGCAAAGTCCGGCAAGGCAGCCAAGGCAACCGGCTCGGTGGATTCCGTGATGGCAGGCCTGGCCTGCGGTGAAACCTCCCCGCTGGCCTGGCAGTTCCTGCAGCCGTGCGTCGACTTCTTCATGACCATCGAGGATGACGAAGCCGTGGCATCGATGAAGCGACTGGCTCAAGGCAGCCCGCAAGACATTCCGCTGGTTGCGGGTGAGTCAGCGGTAGCGGGCCTTTCTGCCCTGACCCGGCTGATGCACACCCCCAGCCTGGCTGCGGACGTCGGGCTCGATGGGCAATCGCGCGTGTTGCTGATCAGTACCGAGGGTGCAACGGCCCCGGGCGTTTACCAGGCACTGGTGGGCGAGTCGAGCGACTCGGTACTCAAGCGTCAAGAGGATTGGCTAGCCCGCACCTGATGGCTGCCCTTTCCTGATGCTCGCTGCAGAGTGCCCGCCGCCAGCCTTGGCAGCCCCAATGTGAAACAAAAGCCAGGCCAAGCCTGGCTCCTGTTTGCAGAAATAAAAGGCCGCCCAGCGTGGAGGCGGCAAAAGTCTCAAGCCGAAGCCTTCGACAAGGGTGAGAAACTGCAATCCATGAAAGTTACAAGCAACCGCAGTGACGTCTGCGGGTAAGCAGAAGCGAGGCGATGAGCACTCAGCCCAGGATCGAGCCGATGACTTCATCCAGAATGGCGACGCCTGCCTCGACTTCTTCAGCCGTGATAACGCAAGGGGGTGCCACGTGAATGCGGTTTTCAACCACGAACGGCAGCAAGCCCTGCTCCAACAGCTTGTTCTTCAGCGCCAGCATGGTTTGTGCAGCCAGCGGCGCGCGGGTGGCCTTGTCGCTGACGAACTCCAGGGCCCAGAAGACGCCGGCGCCACGGACTTCGCCAATGGCCGGGTGTCGCTGCTGCAGCTCACGCAGACGCGGGCCCAGGTGCTTCTCGCCGATTTCCCGGGCGTTCTCCACCACGCGCTCTGTACGCATGGTGTCGATCGAGGCGACGATTGAAGCCATGGCCAGCGGGTGCCCGGAGTACGTCAGGCCGCCCGGGAAGTAGTGGGTGTCGAAGTAGCTGCTCAGTTGCTCCGAAATCACCACGCCGCCGACAGGCACGTAACCAGAGTTCACCCCCTTGGCGAAGGTGATGAGGTCCGGCACGACGCCATAGTGCTCGAAGGCAAACCATTTGCCGGTACGGCCGAAGCCCGCCATCACTTCGTCGAGGATCAGCATGATGCCGAACTCGTTGGCCAGCTCGCGCACGCCCTGCATGTAGGCAGCCGGGGTCACCAGCACCCCGGCAGTACCCGGCAGGCTTTCGAGGAGAATCGCTGCGATCGAATTCGCACCTTCACACTCGATTACCCGGCGCAGGTGCTGCAATCCTCGTGCGGTTTCTTCCGCCTCGGTCTGGGCGTTGAATTCGCTGCGGTACAGATACGGGGTAAAGAAGTGCACGTGGCCACGGGCGTACTCGTTCGGCACGCGGCGCGGGTCGCCGGTGGCGACGATCGCCGAGCCGGTGTTGCCGTGATAGGAGCGGTAGGAAGACAGCACCTTGTCGCGGCCGGTGAACAGGCGCGCCATGCGCATCGCGTTTTCGTTGGCGTCAGCGCCACCGTTGGTGAAGAAGACTTTCCTGAAACCGGCGGGGGCCTGCTCGATGATGCGCTTGGCAGCTTCGCCGCGCACCAGGTTGGCCGTTGCCGGGGCAATGGTGGCCAGAGCGCCGGCTTGCTCCTGGATAGCCGCGATGACCGCCGGGTGCTGATGCCCCAGGTTGGTGTTGATCAGCTGGCTGGAGAAGTCCAGGTAACGCTTGCCATCGTAGTCCCAGACAGTACTACCCTCACCGCCGGCGATCACCAGAGGGTTGAGTGTTCCTTGGGTAGACCACGAGTGGAAGACGTACTCGCGATCGAGATCTTTCACGTATTGATTGGTAATCGCCATGATGCTTGTCGACCTGTTTATAAAGAGATCCAGACACTTGAAGGGTGACGAACGCCTGCGTCATCGCGGTTCTCCGTCAGAACAGTGAACGACGCAGGCATCCGAACCAGGGGCTTGCCTTAGCTATTGCTAGGGAAAGCAAATTGAGCGGCCTCGTGGCTGGTGCGTTTCGGCCAGCGCTGAGTGATCGCCTTCTTGCGGGTGTAGAAGCGCACACCGTCCGGGCCATAGGCGTGCAGGTCACCGAACAGCGAGCGTTTCCAGCCGCCGAAGCTGTGATAGCTCACGGGTACCGGCAGCGGTACGTTGACGCCCACCATCCCCACTTCGATCTCGTCGCAGAACAGGCGTGCCGACTCACCGTCACGGGTGAAGATGCAGGTGCCGTTGCCGTATTCATGGTCGTTGATCAGCTTGATGGCTGCTTCAAGGCTGCTCACGCGGACGACGCACAGTACCGGGCCGAAGATCTCTTCCTTGTAGATGCGCATTTCCGGGGTCACGCGGTCGAACAAGGTACCGCCGACGAAGTAGCCATCCTCATGGCCCGCAACCTTGAAGCCACGGCCATCGACAACCACCTTGGCACCCGCAGCCACGCCGTCATCGATGTAGCCCAGCACTTTGTCACGCGCAGCAGCAGTGACCAGCGGGCCCATGTCCAGGCCGCAGGACGTGCCTGCGCCGATCTTCAGCGCCTTGATCTGCGGCTCGAGCTTGGCGATCAGCGCATCGGCCACCTGGTCACCCACGCAGACTGCCACCGAGATGGCCATGCAGCGCTCACCGCACGAACCGTAGGCGGCACCCATGAGTGCGCTGACGGCATTGTCCAGCTCGGCGTCTGGCATCAGTACCGCGTGGTTCTTGGCGCCACCCAGTGCCTGCACGCGCTTGCCGCGCTTGGTGCCCTCGGCATAGATGTATTCGGCGATCGGGGTCGAGCCGACAAAGCTCAGCGCTTTGACTTCAGGTGCTTCAATCAGCGCATCGACAGCTTCCTTGTCGCCATGCACCACGTTCAGCACACCCTTTGGCAGGCCGGCTTCGTGCAGCAGTTCGGCGATCAACAGGGTCGAGCTTGGGTCACGCTCGGAGGGCTTGAGGATGAAGCAGTTGCCACAGGCAATGGCCAGCGGGTACATCCACAGCGGCACCATGGCCGGGAAGTTGAACGGGGTGATGCCAGCCACCACTCCGATTGGCTGCAGATCAGACCAGGCATCGATGTTCGGGCCGACGTTGCGGCTGTACTCGCCCTTGAGGATCTCTGGGGCAGCGGACGCGAACTCGACGTTCTCGATGCCGCGCTTGAGTTCACCCACGGCATCTTCAATGGTCTTGCCGTGTTCTTCGCTGATCAGTTGCGCGATGCGCTGCTCGTTCGCCTCAAGAAGCTGCTTGAAACGGAACATCACCTGGGCACGCTTGGCCGGCGGGGTATTGCGCCACGCCGGGAACGCCGCCTGGGCAGAGTCGATGGCCTTCTGTACCGTGGCACGGCTGGCCAGGCCAAGCGTGTGGATCGCCTGACCCGTGGAGGGGTTGAACACGTCGGTGGTGCGGGCATCGTCTGCGACGTGTTCACCGTGGATCAAGTGCTTGATAGTGTGCATCTTCGTTCCTCAAAGCTTGGTCACAAGCTGTGTCTGTATAAAGAAGCGCCCCCACCAGGCAGGGGCAGTCGTTCAGTTGATGCCGTGCAGGGCCTCGCCCACGGCATCGAACAAGCGATCCAGTTGCTGGGGTTGGGTATTGAAGGTTGGGCCGAACTGCAAGGTGTCGCCGCCAAAGCGCACGTAGAACCCCGCTTTCCACAGCGCCATGCCCGCCTCGAACGGGCGAACGATGGCATCTCCATCACGCGGGGCAATTTGCAGCGCCCCGGCCAGCCCGCAATTGCGGATGTCGACGACATGACTGGCGCCCTTGAGCCCGTGAATGGCTTTTTCAAAATGTGGCGCCAGCTCGGCCGACTGCTGGACCAGGCTGTCCTTTTCCAGCAGGTCCAGGGTCGCCAGGGCGGCAGCACAGGCGACCGGATGGGCCGAGTAGGTATAGCCATGGGCAAACTCGACCGCGTATTCAGGGGATGCCTGATACATGAACGCATCGTAGATCTTGCTGCTGGCAATCACCGCGCCCATTGGAATGGCGCCGTTGCTGACTTGCTTGGCCACGTTCATCAGGTCGGGCGTTACACCGAAATACTCGGCGCCACTCATGGCGCCCATCCGCCCGAATGCCGTGATGACCTCATCGAAGATCAGCAGGATGTCATGCTGATTGCAGATTTCCCGCAGGCGCTGCAAGTAGCCTTGCGGCGGCACGATGACACCGGCCGAGCCAGACATCGGCTCGACAATGACTGCAGCGATGTTCGAGGCGTCATGCAGTTCGATCAGCTTGAGCAGTTCATTGGCCAGCGCCACGCCGCCGGTTTCGGCAGCCCCCTTGGTAAAGGCCAGCTCGGGCTGCAGCGTGTGCGGCAGGTGATCAACGTCCAGCAACTGGCCGAACATCTTGCGGTTGCCGCCGATGCCACCCAGCGAAGTGCCTGCAACGTTCACCCCATGGTAGCCACGGGCACGGCCGATCAAGCGGGTCTTCTGCGGCTGCCCTTTCAGTCGCCAGTAGGCGCGAGCCATCTTGATCGAGGTGTCAGCACATTCCGAGCCGGAGCCCGTGAAAAACACGTGGTTGAGGTCACCCGGCAGCAGGCTGGCGATCCGCTCTGCCAGCTTGAAGGACAGCGGGTGGCCATACTGGAATGCCGGTGAGTAATCCAGCGTCACCAGTTGCCTTGCCACAGCATCAGCTATTTCCTGGCGCGCATGGCCCGCACCGCATGTCCACAGGCCGGAGAGGCTATCGAACACCTCCCGCCCTTGCTCATCGATCAGCCAGTTGCCCTTGGCACCGACAATGAAGCGCGGATCCTTCTGGAAATTGCGATTCGAAGTAAACGGCATCCAGTGGGAAGCCAGCTGAAGCCCACTGGCCAAGGGAAGACGTGCTTGCAGGGCCTGATTCATGGCGGTGGATCCTGAGCTGGTTTGATGCGACCTAGCTTGAACCCAAGGGTAATGTGCGTTAAATCTGTATTTTCTTTACGTCAGTTATCGGATTACTCACGCATGACAAAAAAAACACCCTTGCATCAAGTCAGTGATTTCGACCTGAGGTTGCTACGGGTTTTCAAGACAGTGGCCGAGTGCGGGAGTTTTTCCGGTGCGGAAAGCGTGCTGGGCATCACCCGCTCGGCCATCAGCCTGCACATGGGCGACCTGGAAAAACGCCTGGGCATGCGCCTTTGTCAGCGCGGTAGAGCGGGCTTCGCCCTGACCGATGAAGGCCGTGAGGTACTGCGCGCCAGTGAGACCGTCCTGGTCGCCATCGAGGGCTTTCGCAGCGAAGTGAACCAGATGCACCAGCAGTTGCGCGGCGACCTGAACGTAGCGATCGTGAACAACCTGGTCACCCAACCCAAGATGCGCATCACCCATGCCCTCAAGGCCGTCAGGGCCGAAGGCAGCGGGGTTCGCATCAACCTCAGCATGAGCACACCTGGCGAGATCGAGCGCGG
This sequence comes from Pseudomonas sp. NPDC089422, assembly GCF_044749405.1. NCBI lineage: Bacteria > Pseudomonadati > Pseudomonadota > Gammaproteobacteria > Pseudomonadales > Pseudomonadaceae > Pseudomonas > Pseudomonas sp. NPDC089422. The sequence goes on along the minus strand of NZ_JBIVHW010000012.1, from coordinate 197,315 downwards.
CCTGCTCGATGGCCGCTTGCATGTCGGCGCCGTGCCGTTGATCACGCCGCTTTCAGGCCTGGACTACAGCCTGCTGTACGAGGAACGGTCCAACCTCTACTGCAGCCATGAGCACCCGCTGTACGCCTGCGCCGCCTCGGTTACCGACGAGCAACTTGCCCAGGCAGACGCCGTCATTCCCGTCTACCGCATGACCGCCGAAGCGATCGGCCTGCATCAGCTGCTGAACTTCGCCGCCTCGGCAACGGACCGGGAAGGCATCGCCTTCCTGATCCTCACCGGCAGCTACATCGGCTTCCTGCCCGACCACTACGCCGCGACCTGGGTGGAGAAAGGCCTGATGGCGCCTCTGGACCCCAGTCGCCTGTACTTCGATTCGAAGCTGGCAATTGCAACCCGCAAGGGGCGCCGGCAAAACCTCATTCTCGAGCGCTTCATCGACGCACTGCAGCTGACCGGCAGCCCCGCCTAGCTTCACCCCCTCCCGGCAAATCTCTCCGACGCCTTCGATCATTTGCGCAGTGATCGAGGGCGTTTTTGCTTCAAAAAATTATTTGGCCCGTGTTGACATGCAGCGGGAAATCGCAATAGCCTGAATGCATCGCTGCACACATTGCAGCACTCAAACAAAAACACAGCTCTCGTTATTCGCTTGCTCTTCTGTCTACAAGAACAACTCACCGGAGAGATTTGAAATGGCACGGTTCCTTTCACGCAAAATGAGCGGCATTGCCAGCCTCACCGCAGCGCTTTGGCTCATGCAGCCGATCGCTCAAGCCGAAAACCAGACCTGGCAAAGTGTCCAGCACGCAGGCGTGCTTCGCTGCGGCGCAGCGGTTGCCGCCCCGTATGTGATGCGCGATCCCGCCACTGGCCAATACAGCGGGTTCTTCGTCGACCTTTGCCGCGACTTCGCCGAAAACGTGCTGAAGGTCAAGGCGCAGTTTGTCGACACCAGCTGGGACAATCAGGTGGCCGGGCTGCAGAGCGGCAAATGGGACATGGCGATGGCGCTCAACAAGACACCTGAACGCGCCAAGGCAGTGGCGTTTTCGGTACCCGCCACCGACTATCAGATCTCGTTGCTGGTGAACAGGAAGAACCCCAAGTTCAGCGGTGCCGGCAACAGCCTGAGCGACTACGACAAGCCCGGCGTGACCATCGCCGTGATCTCCGGGACGGCAGCTGACAAGGCGGTCTCGGCAGCCATCAAAAGTGCCACGCTCATGCGCCTCCCCGGCTCCGATGAAACCCGCATGGCGCTGATGTCCAAGCGTGCCGACATCCTCGCCGACGCCAATGACACCAACCATTTGTTCGCCATGGCCAACGACTGGGCCAACGAGGTGCTTCCGGTACCTGCTCTGGCCAAACAAGGTGTGTCCTTTGCCCTTGCCCTGCAGACGCCCCCCGAGGACATGGCTGAGCTCGACGCCTACCTGACGCAGCGCCGTGAAAGCGGTGAGATCGACAAGCTGGTGGACAAAGCCTCCGCCCAGATCATTGCGGGCAACAAAGCCCAGTAACTCCTTGACGCGTCGAGGGCCCCGGCCAAGGGAGCCTTCGCGGAGAGAACTGTAATGACCACTCCCCATTTGGTGGCTTCCCAGCCACAGGCTTCGCTCACCCCGAATTCCGCCCAGGGCGGCTGCTTCATCCAACTTCAACAGGTACGCAAGGCCTATTCCGAGCAGCTGGTGGTGATGGACGGGATGAACCTCGACATGCGCGCCGACGACCGCCTGGTGATCATCGGCCCGTCCGGCAGCGGCAAAAGCTCGTTGCTGCGTGTGCTGATGGGCCTTGAAGGCATCCAGGGCGGCAGCATCCAGTTCCAGGGCAAACCCTACATCGATGGCAGCCGCAAACAGGGCAAGCCGCTGGATGAGCACCTGCACAAGCAGATCGGCATGGTGTTCCAGCACTACACGCTGTTCCCGCACCTGTCGGTGCTGGGCAACCTGATCCTGGCGCCCGTGAAGGTGCATGGCCTGAGCAAGGCCGAAGCCACCGAAAAGGCCCGCGCCTACCTCGCTCGCCTGGGCCTGGAAAGCAAGCTGCACGCCTACCCCAGCCAGCTGTCCGGCGGGCAGAAGCAGCGCGTGGCGATCGCCAGGGCACTGATGCTCGAACCGCGCCTGATGCTGTTCGATGAAGTCACCTCGGCGCTGGACCCGGAAATGGTCATCGAAGTGCAGAACGTGATGCTGCAACTGGCCGAACAGAAGATGGCCATGATCATCGTTACCCACGACATGCACTTCGCCCGGCATATCGCCACCCGCGTGGTGTTCTGCGCCAACGGCAAGGTGGTCGAGCAAGGGCCGCCCGAACAGATCTTCACCCAGCCTCGCGAGGCCCGCACCCGCGAGTTCCTCGAGAAAGTCGTGCAGTTCGATTGAGGGCCTGGCCATGAACTACCAATTCGACTTCCATTTCCTGAGCGGCAGCCTGCCGGCGCTGCTCGACGGGCTGAAGGTGACGCTGGAACTGGCGCTGGTCTCGAACCTCATCGGCCTGACCTGCGGCTTCCTGTTGTGCCTGATGACACTGAGCCGCTGGTTCTTCGTGCGTTGGCCGGCGCAACTGTTCATCGAGTTTTTCCGCTGCACCCCGGCGCTGCTGCAGATCGTCTGGTTCTTCTATTGCGTGCCGATGCTGTTCGACGTGTTCATCGACCCGATTGCCATGGGTTTCCTGGCGCTGGGGCTGAACCTCACGGCATTCAACGCCGAAGCCTATCGGGCCGGTGTTCAGGCTGTGCCACGCGAACACCTGGATGCCTCGATCGCGCTTGGCCTGAAGAACTGGCAACGGACGGTCTACGTGATCCTGCCGCAGTCGCTGCGCAGTGCCCTGCCGGTGCTGATCACCAATGGCATCGGCACCCTGCAACAAAGCGCGCTGGTGGCCATCGTCGCAGTCGCCGATCTGATGTACATCGGCAAGAGCCTGGCCACCGAGGCCTATCGTCCCCTTGAAACCTACACCCTGATCGCCTTGATCTACTTCGCCCTGTCGCTGCCGATCGCGCAGCTGGTGCAGTGGTTCGAGCGTCGTCAGGAACTGGCCGGCCAACGCTGAGGAGCCCACCATGCCACTCGATTTCTCGGTTGTTCTGGGCTACTGGCCGGTGCTGCTCAAAGGCCTGGCCCTGACGCTGGCCTTCACCGGTGTCTGCGCCGTGCTGGGCAGCCTGCTCGGCTTCGTGGTCAGCCTGCTGCGCCAGGTGAAGCTGAAGCTGGTGCGCCTGCCACTGACGCTGTACGTGGAGTTTTTCCGTGGCACGCCGCTGCTGATCCAGCTGTTCTGGGTGTTCTTCTGCTTCCCTGTGGTATTCGGCCTGGATATTCCCCCTTACGTGTCGGTGCTGATCGCCCTGACCCTGTACATGGGGGCAATCACCAGCGAGACCTTCCGTGGCGCACTGAAGTCCATCGCCAGCGAACAGCACGATGCCTGTACCGCGCTGGGCCTAAGCCCGAAGGTCAAGGTGCTCTACGTGATCTTCCCGCAGGCCCTGCTGCGCGCGGTGCCACCGCTGCTGTCGAACGTGGTCAGCCTGTTCAAGGAGAGCGCGCTGATCTCCTCGGTCGGGGTCGCCGACCTGATGTTCGTCGGCCAGAACATTTCCAACAGCACCGCCCGCCCGGTCGAGTTCCTCTCGGCGGTGGCGGTCATCTACTTCCTCGTCGCATTCCCGCTGACCCGCCTGGTCGGCGTGGTCGAAGGGCGCCTGCTGCGCCGCTTCGCCTACTGATTCTTACCCACCCCTAGGAGAGAACACCATGAAACTCAAAGGCATCCTGCCCGCCCTGGTCACCCCGTTCGACGCCGCTGGCAAAGTCGACCACGACACCCTGGCCTCGATCCTGGAGCATCAGCTCAAGGCCGGTGTCAGCGGTTTCGTACCACTGGGTTCGACCGGTGAGTACTACGCACTGACCAACGAAGAGCGCCGCCAGATCCTGGCCACAGTCAAGGAAGTGGTGGGCGATCGCGGCACCCTGATCGCTGGCGCCAACGGCTCATGCACCCGTGAAGTGCTGGAACAGATCAAGCAGACCGTCGATGCCGGCTACACCAACCTGCTGATCGCCCCACCCTACTACGCCCTGCCATCGCAGGAAGAGCTGCTGGCCCACTACAACACCATTCTCGAGACCTTCCCCGAGATCAATGTGGTGCTCTACAACTATCCTATCCGTACCAACGTCGAAGTCGGCATGGATGTGATCGCCGCGCTCAACGACCACCCACGCGTGATCGGCATCAAGGAAAGCAGCGGCAACCTGCTGCGCGCCATCGAGATCGGCGAGAAGTACAAGGGCATCCAGCTCTCCTGCGGCTCCGATGACCAGGCCCTGGACTTCTACCTGTGGGGCGCCGACAGCTGGATCTGCGGCCCGGCCAACATCTTCCCGGAGAAGGTCGTGGCTTTCCACAAGGCGTTCACCAGCGGCGATATCCGCGGTGCCCAGCAGGTGATGCGCAGCCTGTTCCCGGCCATGGCCAACCTGGAAAGCGGCAAGTTCGTGCAGAAGGTCAAGTACGGCGCCGAGCTGGCCGGCTTCAAGGTCGGCAATGCCCGCGCACCGCTGCTGCCGCTGACCGATGAGGAAAAGACCGAGTTCCGCAAAGTGTTCGAAGCTTCGCAGCAATAATGCTCCACGGGGCCGCCATGCGGCCCCTTCGCACCCTCTCTTGATACGAGACAGACTCATGAACACCCCACAATCGTCATCGCAGAACGCCGTAGTCATCGGCGGCGGTATCGTCGGTGTCTGCTGCGCGCTGTACCTGCAGCGCGAGGGCCACAAGGTCACGCTCATCGACCCCGCCGCCCCCGGCGACAGTACCGCCAAGTGGAGTTGCGGTCAGATGGCGGTCAGTGAAGTCATTCCGCTGTCCAAACCTGGCATTCTGATGAAGATCCCAGGCTGGCTGCTTGACCAGAAAGGCCCCCTGGCCCTGCGCCCGAGCGCGCTGCCCGGCATCCTGCCCTGGTTCCTGCGTTTCCTGGCCTGCGCCCGCTCATCGAAAATCCATGAGATCGCCCAGGACATGGCCCGCCTGACCCAGCACGTCTATGCGGACTACGCCCCGTTGCTCGACGCCTGCCCGGACAAGACACTGCTGGGCGATCGACCGATTCTCGAAGTGTTCGATTCGCCCGCCGGCCTGGCCCACGAACGCCCGCACCTGGAGCTGCGCAAGCAACTGGGCTTCAAGTCGGAGGAACTGGATGGCGCGGCCATTGGCGACCTCGAGCCGGCACTGGCCGGCAAATTCCAGCATGGCCTGATGTTCCCTGACTGGCGCGCGGTCAGCGACACCGAAGGGTTCATCGCGGCACTGACCGAAAGTTTCATCAGCCAGGGCGGTGTGCGCCTGCGCCAGAGCGCCGTGAAGATCGACGAGAACCATGACCGCGCCAGCGGCGTGACCCTGGCCGATGGCACTCGCCTGCCCGCCGATCACGTGGTGGTCGCCGCAGGCACCGGCGCCCGTCCGTTCTTTGACAGCCTGGGGGTGAACATCCCGCTGGCCGGCATCGCTGGCTACCAGGCCGTCTTGCCCCGACCGGACGTGGAAATCCGCCATTCGGTGATCTACGCCGACGGCGGCTTCTGCTTCGCGCCGATGACCCGTGGCCTGCAGATCGGCGGCACCATCGAGTTCGCGGCCCCAGGCGCCGAGCCGAACTTCAAGCGCGCCGAAATCATCATGGAAAAGGCCCGCCGTGTGCTGCCGCAACTCAACACCCAGGGGATGGAGTTCGGTGTCGGCTACCGGCCGTTCCTGCCGGATACCAAGCCGGTGATCGACCGCTCCCCCCGCCTGAACAACGTGATCATGGCGTTCGGCCACGGTCAGCTCGGCCTGACCTTGGGCGCCACCACCGGCCGCCTGGTCGCCGACCTGGTCGCCCACCGTACGCCTGCACAAAACCTGACCGCATTCAGCGCCCGACGCTTCGCCCTTATTGGAGGTACAGCATGAACCGTTACGACCAGTTCTACATCAATGGCCAATGGGTCAGCCCGATCAATGGCGGCAGCTTCGATTCCTTCGACCCGAGCGATGAAAGCCTGATCACCACCGTGGCATCCGGCTGCGCCGAAGACATCGATGTTGCCGTGAAAGCGGCCCGCGCTGCATTCGACGAGGGCCCATGGCCTCGCCTGAGCGGTGCCGAACGTGGCGCCTACCTGCGCAAGATCGCTGACGGTATCCGTGCCCGCCAGGAAGAACTGGCAACCATCGAAGTGCGCGACAACGGCAAGCCATTCCCGGAGGCCATGTGGGACATCGGTGATACCGCAGGCTGCTTCGATTACTACGCCTACCTGGCCGAGGAGCTGGATCGAAACCGGGAAAAGGATGTGACCCTGTCCGACGACCGCTTCAGCTCGATCGCCCGCAAGGAACCGATCGGCGTTGCCGGTGCGATCGTACCGTGGAACTTCCCGATGCTGATGGCTTCGTGGAAGATCGCCCCAGCCCTCGCGGCGGGCTGCAGCATCATCCTCAAGCCCGCCGAACAGACCTCGCTGACCGCGCTGGAGCTGGCCCGCATCGCCGATGAGGCCGGCCTGCCTGCCGGTGTGCTGAACATCGTCACCGGCCCGGGTTCCAAAGTCGGCGCCGCGCTGACCGCGCACCCGGGCGTGGACAAGCTGGCCTTCACCGGCAGCGTGCCGGTCGGCAGCCGCATCATGCAAGCCGCCGCCCAGGACATCAAGAACGTGACCCTGGAGCTGGGTGGCAAGTCGCCCTTCGTGATCTTCGCCGACAGCGACATCGAGAAGGCCGTCGAGTGGATCATGTTCGGGATCTTCTGGAACAAGGGTGAAGTCTGCTCGGCCACCTCCCGCGTGCTGGTCGAGCGTTCGGCCTATGAGCCACTGCTCAAGCGCCTGGCCGAGGAAACCCGCAAGATCAAGATCGGCAACGGCATGGAAGAAGGCGTGCTGCTTGGCCCGCTGGTCAACCGCAGCCAGTACGACGGCACCCTGCAGGCCATCGCCCGCGGGCTGGAAGCAGGCGCGCGCCTGGTCTGCGGTGGCGAACGCCCTGCGCACCTGGACAAAGGTTTCTACCTGCAACCGACCGTGTTTGCCGACGTACCGGAAGACAGCTGGATCTGGAACGAAGAAATTTTCGGCCCAGTGGTCTGCATCCGTCCGTTCGACACAGAAGAGGAAGCGGTTCAATCAGCCAACAACTCGCGGTTCGGCCTGGGGGCTGCGGTCATGTCCAAAGACCTGGAGCGCTGCGAGCGGGTCGCCCGCAAGTTCCGCGCCGGCATCGTCTGGATCAACTGCTCGCAACCGACCTTTACCGAAGCACCGTGGGGCGGTTACAAGACCAGTGGCATCGGCCGCGAGCTGGGCGAATGGGGCCTGAACAACTACCTGGAAACCAAGCAGATCACCCGCTACGACAGCGAACAGCCTTGGGGCTGGTACATCAAGTGAGGTAACGACCATGCGTTGGAAACAGACGCTTCAGCTGGCTGAGGTGCACTGCGAAGGCGAGATCGGCAAGGTCATCACCGGGGGCGTCATCGGCGTCCCGGGTGCCACCATGCTCGACAAGATGAACTACATCAACGAAGTCGACGACAGCCTGCGCCGGCTGGTGACGCTGGAGCCACGCGGCTGCCTGCAGATGTCGGTCAACCTGCTGTTGCCGCCGACCCGGCCGGAGGCCCAGGCTGGCTTCATCGTGCTGCAGGCGGACAAGGCCCACCCGATGTCCGGCAGCAACTGCATCTGCGTGGTCACCGCGCTGCTGGAACTGGGCATGGTGCCGATGCAGGAACCGGAAACCACGGTGGTGCTCGACACCCCTGCCGGCCTGGTCACCGCCCGCGCCCAGTGCGCCGACGGCCGCTGCCTGAGCGTTTCGCTGGACATGGTGCCCGCGTTCGTCGAGCACCTGGACCTGGCCATCGAAACCGAAGCATTCGGTACGATCAGCATCGACGTGGCATTTGGCGGCGTCTACTACGCCTTGATTGACGTCGACCAGACCGGCCTGTCGATCGCCCCGGAAAATGCCCGCGCCCTGGCCGATGCCGGCGTGGCGTTGAAGGACGTGATCAATCGCCAGCTGAACATTCAGCATCCGCTGCTGCCCTCGGTCAACGAAGTGGCATACGTGATGTTCCGCAACCGCCTGGACGATCGCACCTACCAGACCTGCACCACCCTGCCACCCGGGCGGGTCGATCGCTCGCCCTGTGGCACCGGCAGCTCGGCCAACCTGGCCACCCTGGCGGCACGGGGGCGGGTGCAGGCCGGCGACCAGCTGGTATCGCGCTCGACCATCGGCGGCCAGTTCCAGGTGGCCTTGCTCGGCCACACCGAGGTGGCCGGCAAGCCGGCGGTATTGCCGCGGGTGACAGGCCGCGCCTGGCTGTACGGCCTGCAGCAGCTGGGCGTGGACCCGGACGATCCGCTCGCGGCGGGCTTCATGCTGAGTGATACCTGGGGGGTCGGCTTGAGTCAGTAACGCTGCCACACTGTACCTGGCCTGCGCCGGGTACAGTGCCCTCGCTCGAAACCAGACGGCGTTGCCCCTGGGTGAATATCGATCACCCACAACCGAATACAGGGATGCCGTACGTTCGACCTTGCCTCCCGCTGGAGCGATTCCACGACAACAGAGACACAAAAATAATCAGGCCTGACCTGTATGATACGGGTCAGACCAACCGAGACCTGATGATGGCAAAAGACAACGAAACGGAAAGCGGCCCTCGTCGGCACAGCGGGCGCTACATCTATGAAGAGCTGCGCAAGCAGATCCTGACCCTGAAACTGAAGCCGGGCGTGCAGCTCGACGAGGTATCCCTGGCGGCTCAATTCGGGCTTTCCCGGTCGCCTGTGCGCGATGCGCTGGCGCGCCTGATTACCGAAGGCCTGGTGGTGATCCTGCCGAACCGCACCACGCTGGTCACGCCTTTCGAGATCGAAGAATTCCCTAACTACATCTCCGCCCTGGACCTGATCCAGCGCGCAGTGACGCGCCTGGCGGCAACCCAGCACAGGGCCGAAGACCTCCAGGCGATCCGGGATGCAGATGCGGCCTACCTCGCTGCGGTGACGACGGGTGACTTCCAGGCCATGTCCGAACTGAACAAGGCGTTCCACATGGCCATTGCCCACGCCGGGCGCAACCCGTACTTCATCAACTACTACGAGCGCCTGCTGGGCGAAGGTCAGCGCCTGCTGCACCTGCATTTTGATCATGTTGTCAGCTCTGCCAGCGCGCATCGCCTGGGCCGCGACCACGATGAGATCATCCAGGCGATTGCCTCCCGGGATGCCGATGCAGCGGAAGCGGCCGCGCATGAGCACACCATGCTGTTCCAGCGGCGCTTCCTCGACTACATGCAACAGAATCTGACTGCGCGCATGTCCGTCGGCTGAGCGCTGCAACCCGCGAAAGACGCGGCCTTCGATCACCAGGGTGACGGGCCGCAGCGTCACTGCAGAGGTTAACCCATAGCTGCATTCCCACCTTGCGCCAGCCTTGTCGCAGGGGCATTCGCATGCCTGAAAATCGGGCCTGATCCCGCTTTCTGACAGCCCCTCGAAAAGCTGCCTGTACGCCTCTATTTCATTGCATGCAATCATGCATACATGATATTCATAAGCCGAAGCGCTCCACCCGTTCACAACAACAATCGGTGAGGTTCACGCTCCAATGAACAGATTTGCAAACAAGGTAGTCATCGTTACCGGAGCCGCTGGCGGTATCGGTTCGGCAATCGCCACACGCTTCGCCCGCGAAGGCGCCACAGTGGTTGTCAGCGACGTCAACCTGCAAGCGGCTCAGGCAGTGGTCGAAGCCTTGCAGTCCGAAGGCCATCAGGCGCTGGCCATTTCGGCAGATATCGGCCAGGGTGAGGCATGCCGCGGATTGATCAAGGATGTGCTGGCACAGCTCGGCCGGATCGATGTCCTGGTCAATAATGCCGGCATCAACCGCCGCGGCAACCTGCTCGCGCTGAGCGAGGATGATTGGCACAGCAGCTTTGCGGTCAACGTGGACTCGATGTTCCACCTGTGCCGGGCCGTTCTGCCAGCAATGATCGAAGCCGGTGCCGGGGCGATCGTGAATACCGCGTCGCAATGGGGGCTTCACCCTGCGCCTGGGCATATCGCGTACAACGTCACCAAAGCGGCAGTGGCCTCATTCACCCAGAACCTGGCGCGCGATTATGCCCCGCACAACATTCGCGTGAATGCGGTGTGCCCTGGCGAGATCCACACCCCGATGCTCGAAGCCGGCGTGCTTCGTTCGGGCCGCACCATTGCAGACCTTGACCGGATGGTACCGCTGGGGAGGATTGGCAAACCTGAAGAGGTTGCGGCGTTGGTGGCCTTCCTGGCCTCGGATGAAGCAGCCTTCATGTGTGGCTCGCTGGTCGAAATCACAGGCGCCCAGGCCGTGGCGTGATGCCGCCACACTGCAGGATTTTGCGCCGACCATAATGGCCAACAGCAAACAGCCCAGATCGATGACTGTCGAACCTGGGCCGTTTGCTATGGAGGGGGAAGAATCTTTTTCCAACGACGCCGATTACTTTCACCCACACCCAGTTGCGAAATTCATTACGGTGAAATACTGTACACACATACAGCACAACAAGGAATCGCCTCCGTGGCCAACACCGCCGAAGCAACCGCAAGCAGCTACCAGCAACTGGGCCTGCGCATTCAGAAAATCATCAACAACCCCCTCGCCCAGCGCAGCCGCGCCGCGCTGATCTTTCGCCTGGAGCACGAGTCGCCCGATGACTGGGAAACCCTGCTCGAGGAAATCGCCGAAAACGACAACGTCACCCTCGCCCACCGCGACGACGGCGGCGTGCAGATCTTCTGGACCGTGCCGAAGGAAGACTGAGGCTCAGGGCAGCGCCTGCAGGTAGGCACTGGCCTCGCGATAACGGGCCAGCCGCGCCAGGTCGGCGGGGCCTGGCACGGGAATACGCGAGAGGTCACTGTTGTCGGCCAGGTCAGCCAGCTTGACGGTGCGCGCCAGCGGGTCACTGCCCAGGCGCACCACGAAGTCCTGATAACTTTCGCCCTTGTTCCGGCTCAGGGCCAGCAAGGAGGCGAGAATTTTCAGGGGGAAGCCCTCACGGGCCAGGTCGGAAAGGGTCAGCGACGTGTCTTCGATCACGTCATGCAGCACCGCGACAATGCGCTGCTCCGGTGTGCTGACCCGCATCATCACCCGCAACGGGTGGAGGATATAGGCCGCTCCACCCTTGTCATATTGCCCTTCATGTGCCCTGGCGGCCACAGCGATGGCCCGCTCCAGCGTAGACATGAGGCCCTCCCCGTTTGGCTAGTCTCAGGCCAAGCATAGCCGGGGAAGACTACAGATTACAGTTAACGCTGCGCACCATGCTGGATGACGATCGAATCGGTACCCAGCTTGGCCATCACCTCGGCCTTGCGCGCATCGGCTTCGGCCTTGCTCGGGAACGGCCCCATCAGCACCACGGGTTTGCCGTCGCGGTACTCCACCGAAGACGGGATGCCCTTCTCGATCAGGCGTGCGGTCATGTCGGTCAGCGCCCCCATGTTGGCACCCTGGATCACTTCGACGTCCCAACCTTCAGGGGCCGGCTGATCAGCCAGCGCCTCGGCACGGCGCTGCAGGTCGGCGCCGCCGCAGTATTCGCGAATACGCAGGTTGTTGCCGCCATCATCGACAATGATCTCGTATTGGCCGTCGGCACCCTTGATCGCCACGTAGCTGCGGTACGCCTCGTACTGGCCGGCATCGTCCTTGCCACGCACCTGGCCGCAGAGGGTGCCCTTGGTGTCGATCCGCACGTTGCCGAACTTGGCGGTCTTGGGGTTGTGCAGGTGCTCGGCAACCTGCTTGTGCACACCCTCGACCTCGTTCTCACAGCCCGCCAGGGCCAGCACTGCCAATACCACTGCCAGTTTGCGCACGCGTGTACCTCCAGATTCGAAGGGGCGGATTCTACCACGGCCGCCCTGGGCACCGCCCGCGACCAAAGGTTACACGCTGCTTCGAGGGGGGCTTTTTCGAGAGGGGCATGGAATGCAAAAAGGGCGATCCTTGCGGATCGCCCTTTTCATTGCCCGGAGACCGGGACTTTGTTTGGTAGGCACAATTGGACTCGAACCAACGACCCCCACCATGTCAAGGTGGTGCTCTAACCAACTGAGCTATGTGCCTGTCGTGTGGTGCGCATATTAGTGATCGAATGCGTACCTGTAAAGCGTTTTTTTCAAAAAAATCAAAAACTTTCAGAAACCTGCAGGCGACGGCGCCCGCCGCCTCGAATGCGCCCACAATGCAAAAAGGGCGACCCTTGCGGATCGCCCTTTTCGATGCCCGGAGACCGGGACTTTGTTTGGTAGGCACAATTGGACTCGAACCAACGACCCCCACCATGTCAAGGTGGTGCTCTAACCAACTGAGCTATGTGCCTGTCGTGTGGTGCGCATTCTACGCAATCCAAAAAACCTGTCAACACTTTTTTTCGCGCTAACTCACTGAATCTTAAACTGTTTATAGAGAAGGGCCCGTTGCAGGCCAGTAAAGGATTTTCAACAGACGACTAGCGGGTGTTTATTATTATTGATAGCATCGGTACATTCGTTAAAAATATAAAACACAGAGGTTCCTGCAGCATGGCTAACACCCCCTACCCCCAGTCCTACTACGCCGCCTCGGCAAACCCGGTGCCGCCACGTCCGGCGCTGCAGGGTGAGGTGGAAACCGATATCTGCATCATCGGTGCCGGCTACACCGGCCTGTCCAGCGCGCTGTTCCTGCTGGAAAACGGCTTCAAGGTGAGCATCGTCGAAGCGGCCAAGGTCGGCTTCGGCGCATCGGGCCGCAACGGTGGCCAGATCGTCAACAGCTACAGCCGCGACATCGACGTCATCGAGCGCACCGTCGGCCCCAAGCAGGCACAACTGCTGGGCCAGATGGCCTTCGAAGGCGGCCGCATCATCCGTGAGCGCGTGGCCAAGTACAACATCCAGTGTGACCTGAAGGACGGCGGCGTCTTCGCTGCGCTGACCGCCAAGCAGATGGGCCACCTGGAATCGCAGAAGCGCCTGTGGGAACGCTTTGGCCACAATCAGCTGGAGCTGATGGACCAGAAGCGCATCCGTGAAGTGGTCGCCTGCGACAACTACCTGGGCGGCATGCTGGACATGAGCGGCGGGCACATCCACCCGCTGAACCTGGCCCTGGGTGAAGCCGCCGCGGTCGAGTCGCTGGGCGGCATCATTTATGAGCAGACCCCGGCCATCCGCATCGAGCGTGGTGCCAACCCGGTGGTGCACACCCCGCAGGGCAAGGTCCGCGCCAAGTTCATCATCGTTGCCGGCAACGCCTACCTGGGCAACCTGGTACCAGAGCTGGCCGCCAAGTCGATGCCATGCGGCACCCAGGTGATCACCACCGAGCCGCTGGGCGAAGAACTGGCCCGCACCCTGCTGCCGCAGGACTACTGCGTGGAAGACTGCAACTACCTGCTCGACTACTACCGCCTGACCAGCGACAAACGCCTGATCTTCGGCGGTGGCGTGGTGTACGGCGCGCGCGACCCGGCCAACATCGAAGCGATCATTCGCCCGAAGATGCTCAAGGCCTTCCCGCAGCTGAAGAACGTCAAGATCGACTACGCCTGGACCGGCAACTTCCTGCTGACCCTGTCGCGTCTGCCACAGGTCGGCCGTATCGGCGACAACATCTACTACTCGCAGGGTTGCTCGGGCCACGGCGTGACCTACACCCACCTGGCGGGCAAGGTGCTGGCCGAGGCCCTGCGTGGCCAGGCCGAGCGTTTCGACGCCTTCGCCGGCCTGCCGCACTACCCGTTCCCGGGTGGCCAGATGCTGCGCGTGCCGTTCAGCGCCATTGGTGCCTGGTACTACAGCCTGCGCGATCGCCTGGGCTTCTGATGATGTAAGCAGGACTGGCCCTTTCGCGGGACAAGCCCGCTCCTACAGGAGCGGTGTCGCCCCGCGAAAGGGCTGGTGCAGGTGAAGCTATTTGTTCAGGCTACGCACGGCCTGTTTCGCCGCCACTTCCTGGCCCGCTCGGGCCAGTTCGTCGGCAGCCTGCAGCCAACGCTGGCGGTCCACCTGGGCCGGCAGCTGGCGCGGGGGCTGCACCAGCACCGCCCAACTGCCCTCCTTCGCCCACGCCGAGGCAAAGTCATCGAACGCCATCAACTGGCGCCGATGCATCCCTGAGCGCAGCAGCACGCGCTTCTTGAAGCTGTCATAACCGATCAGCACCGCGTAACGCGGCTCGCTCCACCACGCCGAACCTTCCTCGTAACGCAGCAGCACCGGATTGCCAGCGGCCACCTGGGTCAGCAAGGCATCCAGTTGCTTGTCCAGCGGGTACACCACCATGCCGTACTCGCGGGCCACGCGCGGGATGCTGGTTTCCAGCGCATCGGCGCCCTTGGGCAGATTCAGCGGCTTGTCCAGCAACCCCGGGGTAATCGGCGCACCTTGCTGTGAGAGCAGCGCGGCCAGGGCCATCGCCCCGCTGTGGTTGGCATTGCCGCGATAGAACGGCACGCTGCTGATTTCGACCCGCTGGGGCATGCCCTTGAGGCTTGCAGGGGGTGCGCTGGCGCAGCCGCCCAGGGTCGCGGCCACCAGGCAGGCGGCCAGCAGCTGACGTGGGACGGTCGCCCAGCTCTTGCAGGAATGTTGCTCCATGGACACTCGCTTGTTCCGATGCCAGGCGGGCAGCGCCCGGCTCTGGCAGCGATCATAGGATGCCGCGTTGCGCGGGTATAGTCCGACAAGAAATTGGAACCAATCGGCTTAAGCAATCGACCTTTGGTCAATGGAACGTCTCGGCCGGGCAGCTAGACTAAAGCTGTGTCTGGAGGGCAAACCGCAGGTTGGCCCAAGAGAAGGAGGCACACATGAGCCTGACCATGGCAATCCTCATGCTGGTGGGTATGTGGTTGAGCGTCGCGGCCGCCATGCTGTGGGGTGTTCTGCGTATTGTGCGGCGTCAT
The DNA here is from genome assembly GCF_044749405.1 of Pseudomonas sp. NPDC089422. Taxonomy (NCBI): domain Bacteria; kingdom Pseudomonadati; phylum Pseudomonadota; class Gammaproteobacteria; order Pseudomonadales; family Pseudomonadaceae; genus Pseudomonas; species Pseudomonas sp. NPDC089422. Next base: position 182,257 of record NZ_JBIVHW010000012.1, on the reverse strand, counting down.
TCCCAGCATCACCACCTGCCACCACAGGCCCCGGCCAAGGCGCAGCCCGTGCGCAGGGCGCGGCGGCATGCTGGCGTGCACTGAGGTTTCTTCACCAGAATGCAAACGGGGCGCCAAGCGCCTCGTTGTTTTTTTCATCAGCCTTCGGCGGCTTCACGCTTGAGCCGCGCTCGGCGGGCCAGGATGTTGAGGATCTCGATCACCGTCGAGAAGGCCATCGCCGCATACACATACCCCTTCGGTACATGGGCGCCAAAACCTTCGGCGATCAGCGTCATGCCGATCATGATCAGGAAGCCCAGGGCCAGCATCACCACCGTCGGGTTGTCATTGATGAAGTTGGCCAGCGGGTCGGCGGCCACCATCATGACAATGACTGCGGTGATCACGGCAATGATCATGATCGGCAGGTGCTCGGTCATGCCCACGGCAGTGATGATGCTGTCGACCGAGAAGACGATGTCCAGCAGCAGGATCTGGAAGATCGCCGCAGCAAAGCCCAAGGTAACCGTGTTAGAAACCTTGGCTTCTTCCTTGGCGCCGTGCGGGTCGACGTTTTCGTGAATCTCCTTGGTGGCCTTCCACAGCAGGAACAGGCCGCCGGCAATCAGGATCACGTCCTTCCAGGAGAAGGCGTTGCCGAACACTTCGAACACCGGGTCGGTCAACTGCACGATCCAGGCCACGGTGCTGAGCAGCGCCAGGCGCATGACCAAGGCCATGCTGATACCGATACGGCGCGCCTTGGAGCGGTACTCCACAGGCAGTTTGTTGGTCAGGATCGAGATGAAGATCAGGTTGTCGATACCCAGTACCACTTCCATGGCCACCAGGGTAGCCAGGGCGACCCAGGCGGTAGGGCTAGCGGCGAGTTCCAGCAAGTATTCCATTGTTCAAATCCTGAAGCGGCGGTTGGGGTCAGATTTCTTGGGTGTGTGCTTTCTTCTCGGCGTCCTTGGGCTTTTGGCCCTCGTGACCGATGGCATCGCTCAACGCCTGCTGGGCGGCCTTGTTGGTGTCGTCGATGGCCTGCTTGGCCGACTTGGCGGCCTGGTCGAGCATCTGCTGGGCAGACTTCTCGGCCTGGTCGCAACCGGCCAGGCTGAACAGCGCCAGGGCCAGCACCAGCGGAGTGCCAATGGATTTGAGTTGCAGCATGGTGTCCTCGCTTGAAAAATCCCGGCGGCGCGAAGCGCCTGATGGGGTCGCATTCTAAAGACGCCAATACTTCAGAAAAATTCGTATTTCCAGTGTGTATACTTCGGTTTTTACGAATCGGGACCCGCGCGCGTGCTCAACTATCGCCAGCTCCACTACTTCTGGGCCGTGGCCAAGACCGGCAGCATCGCCCGCGCCAGCGAGCAGCTGAACCTGACACCACAGACCATCAGCGGGCAGATCAGCCTGTTCGAGCAGACCTACGGGCTGGAGCTGTTCCAGCGTGTCGGCCGGCAGCTGGAGCTGACCGAAACCGGCCGTCAGACACTGGTCTATGCCGAGCAGATGTTCCAGATCGGCGGCGAGCTGGAGGCCATGCTCAGGGCTGGCCCGCAGGAGCAGATCCTGTTTCGCGTGGGGGTGGCCGACGTGGTGCCGAAGTCGATCGTCTATCGCCTGCTGGCGCCGACCATGGAGCTGGACGAGGTGCTGCGCATCAATTGCCGCGAAGACAAGCTCGAACGGCTGCTGGCAGACCTGGCGATCCAGCGCCTGGACCTGGTGATTTCCGACAGCCCGATGCCCAGCCACCTGGACATCAAGGGCTACAGCCAAAAGCTCGGCGAATGCGGCCTGAGCTTCTTCGCCACCCCGGCCCTGGCCAGACAGCATGCCGGCCCCTTCCCCGCCTGCCTGCAGGATGCGCCGCTGCTGATTCCCGGCCCGGAAACCGTGGTGCGCAGCCGCCTGTTGCGCTGGCTGAGCGAGCTGCAGGTGCAGCCACGCATCGTTGGAGAGTTCGATGACAGTGCGTTGATGCAGGCGTTCGGCCAGTCAGGCAGCGGGATTTTAGTCGCGCCGAGCGTGATTGCCGAGGAAGTCTGCCGCCAGTATGGCGTCGAACTGATTGGCCAGACCGAAGCGGTGCATGAGTCGTTCTATGCCATTTCGGTGGAGCGCAAGGTCAAGCACCCGGGGATCGTGGCGATTACCGAGGGTGCGCGACGGGAGCTGTTCCACTGGTAGTGGCCGCCAGCAAAAGGGCCGGACCTGATTGTGCTAAAGTCGCGCCCTTTGAAAATTCCGAGACTCCGCTGCACATGACGCCTGTTTTCCGCCTCATAAACCGCACCAGCCTGGTGACCCAGATCATCATCGGCCTGGTTGCCGGCATCGCTCTGGCCCTGCTGGCACCTGCCATCGCCCGTGACCTGGGCTTCCTCGGCAAAGTGTTCGTCAGCGCCCTCAAGGCCGTCGCGCCGGTGCTGGTGTTCATTCTGGTCATGGCGTCGATCGCCAACCACCGTCACGGCCAGGAAACCCACATCCGCCCGATCCTCTGGCTGTACCTGCTGGGCACCTTCGCCGCCGCCGTGGTGGCCGTGGTCGCCAGCATGCTGTTCCCTTCGCAGCTGGCCCTGAGTACCAGCGAGGCGTCCCTGAGCGCGCCAGGCGGCATCGGTGAGGTGATGCAGAACCTGCTGCTGAGCGCGGTCGACAACCCGGTCAACGCCTTGCTCAACGCCAACTTCATCGGTGTGCTGACCTGGGCCATCGGCCTGGGCGTGGCCCTGCGCCACGCTGGCGATACCACCCGCACCGTGGTCGAGGACCTGTCCAATGGCGTGACCTTGATTGTGCGCGTGGTGATCCGTTTCGCCCCGCTGGGTATCTTCGGACTGGTCAGCTCGACCCTGGCCCAGTCTGGCCTCGGCGCCCTGCTCGGCTACCTGCACCTGCTGGGTGTGTTGATCGGCTGCATGCTGTTCGTGGCGCTGGTGATGAACCCGCTGATCGTGTTCTGGAAGATTCGCCGCAACCCTTACCCCCTGACCTTGCTGTGCCTGCGCGAGAGCGGTATTACCGCGTTCTTCACCCGCAGTTCGGCGGCCAACATTCCGGTCAACCTGGCGCTGTCGGAGCGCCTGGGGCTGCATGAGGACACGTATTCGGTGTCGATCCCGCTGGGGGCGACCATCAACATGGCCGGGGCGGCGATCACCATCACCGTGCTGACCCTGGCGGCGGTACATACCCTGGGGATTCCGGTCGACTTGCCGACAGCGGTGCTGCTGAGCCTAGTGGCGGCAATCTGCGCGTGCGGTGCCTCTGGGGTCGCGGGTGGTTCGCTACTGCTGATTCCGCTGGCGTGCAGCCTGTTCGGCATCCCCAGCGAGATTGCCATGCAGGTGGTGGCGGTGGGCTTCATCATTGGCGTGCTGCAGGATTCGGCGGAGACGGCGCTGAACTCTTCGACCGATGTGTTGTTTACCGCAGCGGCCTGCCGGGCCGAAGAACGGCGTAGCGTGTGAGATTGCCGGGGCCGCCTTGCGGCCCCAATTGCCTTACACCGCGGCATTACCTACGCTAGTGGCCTTTCCCCAGCAATGAGACAGGGCCATGTCAGAACACGAAACCGCAGGCGAAGGCCGCTTCAGCAGCATCGAGATCCGCATCCTCGGCGCGTTGATCGAGAAGCAGGCCACCAGCCCGGAAAGCTACCCGCTGACCCTCAACGCCCTGGTCCTGGCCTGTAACCAGAAGACCAGCCGGGAACCGGTCATGAACCTCACCCAGGGCCAGGTCGGCCAGGCCCTGCGCGCCCTCGAGGGCCAGGGCATGGCTCGCCTGCAGATGGGCAGCCGCGCCGACCGCTGGGAACAGCGGGTGGACAAGGCCCTGGAGCTGGTCCCGGCGCAGCTGGTGCTGATGGGCCTGATGTTCCTGCGGGGGCCACAGACCCTCAACGAGCTGCTGACCCGCAGCAACCGCCTGCACGACTTCGACGATACCGAGCAGATCCAGCACCAGCTGGAGCGCCTGATTTCGCGCGACCTGGCCCTGCACCTGCCACGCCAGGCCGGGCAGCGGGAAGACCGCTATACCCATGCCCTGGGTGACCCGGCGGAAATCGAAGCCATTCTGGCCGCGCGCCAGCAGGAAGGTGGCGTTCGCAGCAGTGGCGGCACTGTTTCGGAAGAGCGCTTTGAAGCCCTGGAAGCACGGATCGCGGCGCTGGAGGCACGCCTGGCCGAACTGGAAGGCTGAGCCGCCTACGGTTCAGGGTCGGGGAAGTTGCGACAGCTCTTGCGCTCGGCCAGCTCCCGGTCACTGGGGCGCTGGTCGACGAACACGGTACGGCCGTCTGCGTAGATCTCGAGGTAGCCCCAGTGCAGGTCCTGCTCTTTCTGCCCGGGCTTGGGCGGGACTAGCCACCAGGGTTCGCGGCTGATCAGGGTCATGGTTAAGTACCTGAGGGTGTCTGCGTTAAGCATAGACACCCTCAGTTTTTGCTTTGCCAGCGCCGGCCCTTTCGCGGCTGAAGCCGCTCCTACAGGTACAGCACAGGCCTCAAGGGCGGTGCTTTCCCTGTGGGAGCGGCTTTAGCCGCGAAGAGGCCGGTACGCGCTTACGCCGGAGCCGAGGTACGGATCAGGTGATCGAACGCCGCCAGCGAGGCCTTGGCGCCCTCACCCACCGCAATGACGATCTGCTTGTACGGCACGGTGGTCACGTCACCCGCGGCAAACACACCCGGCACACTGGTCTGGCCCTTGGCGTCGACGATGATCTCGCCACGCGGCGACAGCTCGACCGTGCCTTTGAGCCAATCGGTGTTCGGCAGCAGGCCGATCTGCACGAAGATGCCTTCCAGCGCCAGGTCATGCACCTCGTCGGTGCTGCGGTCCTTGTAACGCAAGCCCGTCACTTTCTCGCCATTGCCAACCACCTCGGTGGTCAGCGCGCTGGTGATCACCTTGACGTTCGGCAAGCTGTGCAGCTTGCGCTGCAACACTGCGTCGGCACGCAGCTGGCTATCGAACTCGATCAGCGTCACCTGGGCAACGATACCGGCCAGGTCGATGGCCGCTTCCACGCCGGAGTTGCCGCCGCCGATTACCGCCACGCGCTTGCCCTTGAACAGCGGGCCATCACAGTGTGGGCAGTAGGCCACGCCACGGGCGCGGTATTCCTGCTCGCCCGGCACGTTCATTTCGCGCCAGCGGGCGCCGGTGGCGAGGATCACCGTTTTGGCCTTCAGCGAGGCGCCACCCGCCAGACGCACTTCGTGCAGGCCGCCGTCGGTGGCCGGGATCAGCGCTTCACCGCGCTGCAGGTTCATGATGTCGACGTCGTACTGTTTGACGTGCTCTTCCAGCGCCGTGGCCAGCTTCGGACCTTCGGTCTCTTGCACCGAGATGAAGTTCTCGATGGCCAGGGTGTCGAGCACCTGGCCGCCGAAACGCTCGGCAGCGACACCGGTGCGAATGCCTTTGCGTGCGGCGTAGATGGCCGCTGCGGCGCCAGCAGGCCCACCGCCGACCACCAGCACGTCGAAGGCGTCCTTGGCGTTGATCTTCTCGGCCTGGCGGCTGCCTGCGTTGGTGTCGATCTTGCCGAGGATTTCTTCCAGGCCCATGCGGCCCTGGCCGAACACTTCGCCGTTCAGGTAGATGCTCGGCACCGCCATGATCTTGCGCGACTCGACTTCATCCTGGAACAGCGCACCGTCGATGGCCACGTGGCGCACATTGGGGTTGAGCACCGCCATCAGGTTCAGTGCCTGGACCACGTCCGGGCAGTTCTGGCACGACAACGAGAAGTAGGTTTCGAAGGTGAACTCGCCCTCCAGTGCCTGGATCTGCTCGATCACTTCGGCGCTGGCCTTGGACGGATGGCCGCCGACTTGCAGCAGCGCCAGCACCAGGGAGGTGAATTCGTGGCCCATGGGGATGCCGGCGAAGCGCAGGCTTATGTCGGCACCCGGGCGGTTCAGCGAGAACGAAGGGCGACGCGCATCGCTGCCGTCCGCGCTGAAGGTAATGAGGTTCGACAGGCCTGCGATTTCCGCCAGCAGGTCGTGCAATTCGCGGGACTTCGCGCCGTCGTCGAGGGAGGCAACGATCTCGATCGGCTGGGTGACCCGCTCCAGGTAGGTTTTCAGTTGCGATTTAAGCGTGGCGTCCAACATACGGGCGATTCCTTTTTCAAAACTCGGATACAAAAACGCCCAGGCGAGGTCGCCCGGGCGCTTTTACGGGGCGGTAGGTACTTCAGCTTTGGCGGCTGTCTACCGCCCGCGACATGCACATCGGCTTAGATCTTGCCGACCAGGTCCAGCGATGGCGCCAGGGTGGCTTCGCCTTCTTTCCACTTGGCCGGGCAGACTTCGCCTGGGTGAGCGGCAACGTACTGGGCAGCTTTGACTTTGCGCAGCAGCTCGGCTGCGTCGCGGCCAACGCCACCGTCGTTCAGTTCGACGATCTTGATCTGGCCTTCCGGATTGATCACGAAGGTACCGCGATCGGCCAGGCCGGCTTCTTCGATCAGCACGTCGAAGTTGCGCGAGATGACGTGGGTCGGGTCACCGATCAGCGGGTACTGGATCTTGCCGATGGTGTCCGAAGTGTCGTGCCAGGCTTTGTGGGTGAAGTGGGTGTCGGTCGACACGCCGTAGATTTCCACGCCCAGCTTCTGGAACTCGGCGTAGTTGTCGGCGAGGTCACCCAGCTCGGTCGGGCAGACGAAGGTGAAGTCGGCCGGGTAGAAGAACACGACGGACCACTTGCCTTTCAGGTCGGCTTCGCTGACCTGAACGAACTCGCCCTTGTGGTAGGCGGTGGCGTTGAACGGTTTGACCTGGCTGTTGATGATTGGCATGAGAGACGCTCCTTCATGGGGTTGGAATCAGTTGATGGAAAGAATCCTAACCGCTGGTCGCCATGAAGGCTCATTGGCAAAGCTCATGCTGCTGATTGGTTTTGGCTATAACCGTAGATAATTAATAGAAGGGAATGGGCTGAGCAAAGGATTGCGGAGTATTCAGGCCCCCATCGCCGGCTTGCCGGCGATGGGGGCTGTCGCATCAGCGCGTGACTGTGCGCATGGTGACGAACTCTTCGGCGGCAGTCGGGTGCACGCCGATGGTCTCGTCGAACTGCTGCTTGGTGGCACCGGCCTTGAGGGCGATACCCAAGCCCTGGATGATCTCGCCGGCATCCGGGCCGACCATGTGGCAGCCCAGCACCTTGTCGGTTTCGGCGTCCACCACCAGCTTCATCAGGGTCTTTTCCTGGATGTCGGTGAGGGTCAGCTTCATCGCGCGGAAGCGGCTCTCGAAGATCTGCACCTTGTGCCCGGCTTCCAGCGCTTGCTCCTCGGTAAGGCCGACGGTACCGATTGGCGGCTGGCTGAACACTGCGGTGGGGATGTTCTGGTAATCCACCGGGCGGTACTGCTCAGGCTTGAACAGGCGCCGTGCCACGGCCATGCCTTCGGCCAGCGCCACCGGGGTGAGCTGCACGCGACCGATCACGTCGCCAATGGCGAGGATCGACGGCGCGGTGGTCTGGTACTGATCGTCGACGCGGATGAAGCCGCGGGCGTCCAGCTCCACGCCAGTATTCTCCAGGCCCAGGTTGTCGAGCATCGGGCGGCGGCCAGTGGCGTAGAACACGCAATCGGCGAGCAGCTCGCGGCCGTCCTTGAGGGTGGCTTTCAGGCTGCCGTCGTCAAGCTTGTCGATGCGCTGGATGTCGGCGTTGAACTGCAGGTTCAGGCCGCGCTTTTCCAGCTCTTCCTTGAGGTGGGTACGCACCGAGCCGTCGAAGCCGCGCAGGAACAGGTCACCGCGATAGAGCAAGGTGGTGTCGGCGCCCAGGCCCTGGAAGATGCCGGCGAACTCGACGGCGATGTAACCACCGCCAACCACCAGCACGCGGCGCGGCAGGTCCTTGAGGTAGAACGCCTCGTTGGAGGTGATCGCCAGTTCCTTGCCGGGAATGTCCGGCACCTGTGGCCAGCCGCCGGTGGCGATCAGGATACGCTCGGTGCTGTAGCGCTGGCCGTCCACTTCCACTTCGTTGGCACCGGTGATGCGGGCATGGCCTTGCAGCAAGGTCACGCCGCTGTTCACCAGCAGGTTGCGATAAATATCGTTGAGGCGCTCGATCTCGCGGTTCTTGTTGGCAATCAGCGTGCCCCAGTCGAAGTGGCCCTCTTCCAGGGTCCAGCCGAAACCGGCGGCCTGTTCCAGCTCATCGGCGACGTGGGCGCCGTACACCAGCAGTTTCTTCGGTACGCAGCCGACGTTGACGCAGGTACCGCCCAGGTAGCGGCTCTCGGCCACTGTCACTTTTGCACCGAAGCCCGCAGCGAAGCGCGCCGCGCGCACACCGCCGGAACCGGCGCCAATCACGAACAGATCAAAATCGTAGGCCATGTAATCACTCTCCTAGGCAGGCGCCCAGCATACCGCCGTTGGCCGCCGCAAACAAAAAAGCCACCCCGAAGGGTGGCTCCTTGAACCCGCATTGGCGTATCAGTACGCCTTGCCGGCCTTGTAGAAGTTCTCGAAGCAGAAGTTGGTCGCCTCGATGTAGCCTTCGGCGCCACCGCAGTCGAAACGCTTGCCCTTGAACTTGTAGGCGATCACGTTGCCTTCGGCGGCCTGTTTCATCAGCGCGTCGGTGATCTGGATCTCGCCACCCTTGCCTGGCTCGGTCTGTTCGATTTTCTCGAAGATGTCCGGGGTCAGGATGTAGCGACCGATGATCGCCAGGTTGGACGGTGCGTCTTCCGGCTTCGGCTTCTCGACCATGGAGTCGACGCGGAAGATGCCGTCCTTGATTTCTTCACCGGCAATGACGCCGTACTTGTTGGTTTCCTGCGGGTCGACTTCCTGGATGGCGACGATCGAGCAGCGGTACTTCTTGTACAGCGCGACCATCTGTGCGAGCACGCCGTCACCTTCGAGGTTGACGCACAGGTCGTCCGCCAGTACCACGGCGAACGGTTCGTCACCAATCAGCGGGCGGCCGGTCAGGATGGCGTGGCCCAGGCCTTTCATTTCGGTCTGGCGGGTGTAGGAGAACGAGCACTCGTCGAGCAGGCGACGGATACCGACCAGGTATTTTTCCTTGTCGGTGCCCTTGATCTGGTTTTCCAGCTCGTAGCTGATGTCGAAGTGGTCTTCCAGAGCGCGCTTGCCGCGGCCGGTGACGATGGAAATCTCGTTCAGACCAGCATCCAATGCTTCTTCAACGCCATACTGGATCAGTGGCTTGTTGACCACCGGCAGCATTTCCTTGGGCATGGCTTTGGTAGCAGGCAGGAAGCGAGTGCCGTAGCCGGCTGCCGGGAACAAGCATTTCTTGATCATAAACATCCTTAAACATAGGCGAGGCCTGTGGAATTCGGCGCAGTCTAATCAGGCGGCATGAAGCTTACAATGCCCTGCCTGTGACGACCGCTGCCATCATAGAGACAACCTAGTGTAGATAGTTCCAAAAAGTTCGTGAAAATCCCGTCATCCGGCCCCTCCACAACAGCCGCGAAGAGGCCGGCGAAACGGGGTTTCAGCCACCGCTGCCCTGCCCGACCAGCACCCCGTCGACCTGCTGGCCGTACAGGTTGACGCCGTCGTTGGCATGGAACTTCAGGCGTGTCTTTTCGATGGAACCCTCCACCAGGCGCGGGTCCTGCGGGCGCTCGTGGCGGTTGACCCAGGCGGCCACGTCCCAGGCCTGCTGATCGCTCAGGCTGCCCAGTTTGCCCAGTGGCATGTTGTACTTGATGAACGATGCCGCGGTATTGATCCGGTGCATGCCAGCGCCCCAGTTGTAGGAATCCTTGCCCCAGAGGGGCGGCATCACGTATTCACCGGCCACCTTCTGCCCCTCGCCGTTGTCTGCGTGGCAGATGGCGCATTGTTCGCGGTAGACCTGCTGGCCACGCTTGAAGTCGTAGCCACCTGCTGGCTGCGGCACCTCGGGGTAACCGCGACCGGCGATTTCCACGCCGGTGGGCGCCTTGGTCGAAAGCCAGTATGCATACACGGCGAGCGCCGTCATCTGCGGGCTGTCGGCGGCCGGCGGCTGGCCGTTCATGCTGAACTGGAAGCAGCCCTGGATACGCTCGGCGAAGGTGTTCACCTTGTCGTTCTTCTTGCGGTAGGCCGGGTACATCGGATAAGCGCCCCAGAGCGGCGCGGAATGCGCCAGGCGGCCCTGGTCGAGGTGGCAATTGCTGCAGTTCATGCCGTTGCCGACCGCCTCGGGCATCAACCGCCGGGTATCGACAAACAGTGCGTGGCCCTCGCGGACCATCTTGCCGAAAGCGTTGTCCGGCAGCTCGCTTTCGGCGGGCGGTGCGAAGTGTGGCGCGGCCTGGGCACCGGGGACCTTCAGTTGCGACTGGTCTTCCATGGCGATGGGCGCCTGATTGGCAAAGGCAGTGCCCGTGGCCAGCAACAGTAACGTGGGCAACGAGGTTTTCATGGCTTGACCTCCGGGCTGGCGGGGTGGGCGAAGTACTCGGCAATCGCCTTCACTTCGGCGTCGGTCATGGCCTTGGCCACGCCTGCCATCAGCTGGTTGGGGTCATTGCTGCGGCTGCCGTCGCGCCAGCCGTTGAGCTGTGCCATCAGGTAGGCGGCGGGCTGCCCGGCCAGCGCCGGGAAGTGCTCGCCGACACCGCTGCCGCCCGGGCCATGGCACTGCACGCATCCGGGGATCTGCCGGCTCCAGTCGCCGTAGAGGGCCAGGCGTTCGGTGGGGGTGCTTGCGATCTGCTGGCGACGCAGGTCTGGGGCAGGATCACCCGGCAGACCGGCCAGGTAATGGCTGACGGCCTCGATCTCGTCCTCGCTCAGGGCTTTGGCCAGCGGTGCCATGACCGGCTGCTGGCGGATGCCACTGCGCCAGTCATGCAGTTGCTTGCTCAGGTAACCGGCCGGCAGGCCAGCCAGACGGGGGAACCCTGCGGCGGCAATACCCTTGCCGTCCGGGCCATGGCAGCCCAGGCAGGCCATGGCGGCGGGGTTGGCCCCGCCCTGGGTGAAGACTTTCTGGCCATCGGCGGCATGCGCCGCAGGCCAGGCCAGGATCAGCAGGCTGCCGATCACGACGCGACTCAACGGTGTCATCACGAATCTCCATCTCTTTTGTTATAAGCTTAGGCTTAAAAAACATAAGCAAATGGATACTAGCCCTGTCAGGGAATTCGCAACAACGCTCGAGTCGACCACCGGCTGGCAATGTGCCTTCTAAGCGCCTATCCGTTGAGCCAGATCAACTGCCGGAGATGCACTCGGTCGTTGCCTCGCGTACGTCACCCGGGCGCAGCGGGAAGTTGTTCAGCCGCTCATGCAGCTTGATGCTGCTGCCGCTGCCGCGCTTGTGGATATCGAGCAACGCTGCCGGCCCGGAACCTGCCGTGAGCTTTTGCGGCACAATCAGGCGCAAGCCGCCATCGCGCTGTTCTTCCACCAAGGGGTCACGGCTTTTGGCCAGGTGCGCCTTGACGCAATCGGCGTATTCACGCGGCGTCTTGCCAGACATGACATCCATGGTTTCATGGGATTGCTCAAGTTCCGAAACGCTGACACACCCACCCAGCGCCAGGAACAACGCCGCCACCATCCACTTCATTTCCCGCACCTCGACTGACAAGAGAGCGTAGGACAACAGCCAGGCGGATTTGCTCCCCGCTTTGGCCGTTTTATCTGCCACGTGCCATCAGGCGCGGCAGCGCAAGGCGACATCGTGGTATCGTTCGCCTTTGCAGAACCAATCCTTGCGGAGCACCCCATGAAATTCGTACACCAGCGCGAGCACCTCAACGAGGACGACATCGTCGTCATCGAGTGCTCCCAGCGCTGCAACATCCGCCTGATGAACGACGCCAACTTCCGCAGCTTCAAGAACGGCGGCCGGCACACCTACCACGGTGGCCACTTCGAGCGCTTCCCGGCCAGGATCACCGTGCCGAGCACCGGTTTCTGGAACATCACCATCGACACCGTGACCACCCGCCCGATCTCGGTAACGCGCAAACCGACCCTGACCCACAAGATCAAGATCATCCGCCGCTCGTCGTCGAAACTCGGATAAGGCCTACCATGACCCAGAACATCAAATACGTCATCAAGTACAAGCTCGACGGCCAGCGCCGCTGGGACTTCGCCGTGATGGCCGACGCCTCGCACGAACAGGCCATGGAAGCCCTGCGCAAGATCCACGGCGAAGAGGCCGAGAAGATCAGCGACATCCAGGTGAGCAAAGCACTGTAAGGCAACAGCGACAAGGAGAAACGCATGAGCAACTGGCCCGACCGTCGTATCCTCGATCTGCTGGGCATCGAGTTGCCCATTCTCCAGGCGCCGATGGCCGGCGCCAGCGGTTCGGCCATGGCCATTGCCGTGGCCAGGGCGGGTGGCCTGGGTGCCCTGCCCTGCGCCATGCTCACCGGCGACCAGGTGCGGGGCGAGATCGAAGCCTTCCGCACGGCCTGCCCTGGCCAGCCGCTGAACCTGAACTTCTTTTGCCATCAGCCGCCAGGGCCCGACCCCGAGCGCGATGCCCGCTGGAAGCAGGCACTGAAAGCCTACTACGCCGAAGTCGGTGCCGACTTCGATGCGCCCACGCCTGTGTCCAACCGCGCACCCTTCGATGAGCAGAGCTGCGTGCTGGTCGAGCAGCTGCGCCCAGAGGTGGTGAGTTTCCACTTCGGCTTGCCGCAAGCTGCACTGCTGCAGCGGGTCAAGGCCACCGGAGCCAAGGTGTTGTCCAGTGCCACCACGGTGGAAGAAGCGCTGTGGCTCGAAGCCAATGGCTGCGACGTTATCATCGCCATGGGCTATGAAGCCGGCGGCCATCGCGGCATGTTCCTCAGCGACGACATCACCAGCCAGATCGGCACCTTCGCCCTGGTGCCGCAGATTGCCGATGCCGTGCGCCTGCCGGTGATCGCCGCTGGCGGCATCGGCGACCACCGTGGCCTGGTGGCGGCCCTGGCCCTGGGTGCCAGTGCGGTGCAGATCGGCACGGCCTACCTGTTCTGCCCGGAGGCCAAGGTCTCCCCTGCCCACCGTCGCGCACTGGACACCGCACCGGCCAGCGACACCGCGTTGACCAACCTGTTCACAGGGCGCCCGGCGCGCGGCATCAACAACCGCATCATGCGCGAACTGGGGCCGATGAGCGAACTGGCCCCGCGTTTCCCGTTGGCCGGCGGGGCACTGATGCCACTTCGAGCAATTACCGATGCGCAGGGCAACAGCGATTTCAGCAACCTGTGGTCGGGGCAGGCGCTGCGCCTGGGCCGGCATATGCCGGCTGAGCAACTGACCCGGGACATTGCTGACAAGGCCTTGGCGCGGGTTGCTCGATAAGGCCAGCACTGCCAACACATGACTCCCCGGCTGCAACCATTCTCTCAGCCCCTTCCCGACAAATGGCCTATCGCTATATAGTCAGCACCATAACGATAACCACCTCAAGGAGCTGTCTTCATGCGTATCCGCCTGTCCCACTTGGCCACCACTGCCCTGGCCAGCCTGGTCTCCCTCAACAGCGCCTGGGCTGACGAGGTGCAGGTTGCGGTCGCCGCGAACTTCACCGCGCCAATCCAGGCCATCGCCAAGGACTTCGAGAAGGACACCGGCCACAAGCTGGTCGCTGCCTACGGCGCCACCGGGCAGTTCTACGCGCAGATCAAGAACGGCGCGCCGTTCGAAGTGTTCCTCGCCGCCGACGACAGCACCCCGGCCAAGCTCGAACAGGAAAAAGACATCGTCCCGGGCTCGCGCTTCACCTACGCCATCGGCACCCTGGCCCTGTGGTCGGCCAAGCCTGGCTATGTCGACGCCAAGGGTGAAGTGCTGAAAAAGAACGAGTACCAACACCTGTCCATCGCCAACCCGAAAACCGCACCTTACGGCTTGGCCGCCACCCAGGTACTGGACAAGCTGAAGCTGACCGAAGCCACCAAGGGCAAGATCGTCGAAGGCCAGAACATCACCCAGGCCTTCCAGTTCGTGTCCACCGGCAACGCCGAACTGGGCTTCGTCGCCCTGTCGCAGATCTACAAGGACGGCAAGGTCGAAAGCGGCTCGGCCTGGATCGTTCCGTCGAGCATGCACGAGCCGATCCGCCAGGACGCGGTGATCCTCGACAAAGGCAAGGACAACCCGGCTGCCAAGGCCCTGGTCGATTACCTGAAAGGCCCGAAAGCCGCTGCGGTGATCAAGTCCTACGGTTATGAAATCTGATGCCACTGGACGCCAGTGACTTCGGCGCGGTCTGGCTGACCATCAAACTGGCCAGCCTGACCACGCTGATCCTGCTGATCATCGGCACGCCCATCGCCTGGTGGCTGGCGCGCACGCGCTCGTGGCTGCGCGGGCCGGTGGGCGCGGTGGTGGCGTTGCCACTGGTGCTGCCGCCGACAGTGATTGGCTTCTACCTGCTGATCGCCCTCGGTCCGCACGGCTGGCTCGGCCAGGCTACCCAGGCACTGGGCCTGGGCACCGTGGTGTTCAGCTTCACAGGCCTGGTGATCGGCTCGACGGTGTACTCCATGCCCTTCGTGGTGCAGCCGCTGCAGAACGCCTTCGGCGCCATCGGCCAGCGCCCGCTGGAAGTGGCCGCGACCCTGCGCGCCAGCCCCTGGGACACGTTCGTCCATGTGGTGCTGCCGCTGGCTCGCCCCGGCTTCGTCACCGCCAGCATCCTCGGCTTTGCCCATACCGTGGGCGAGTTCGGTGTGGTGCTGATGATCGGTGGCAACATCCCGGACAAGACCCGCGTGGTCTCCGTGCAGATCTTCGACCACGTCGAGGGCATGGCCTATTCGCAAGCACATTGGCTGGCCGGTGCCATGCTGGTGTTCTCGTTCCTGGTGCTGCTCCTGCTGTACGCCGGACGCCGCGGCAAGACTGGCTGGAGCTGAAATGAGCGGATCAATTGTGGCGCGCCTGAAGCTGGCGCGCGACGACTTCACCCTGGACGTCGACCTGAACCTGCCGGGCCGCGGCATCAGCGCGCTGTTTGGCCATTCCGGTTCAGGCAAGACCTCGTGCCTGCGCTGCCTGGCCGGGCTGGAGCGGGCAGCAAGCGCCTATATAGAGGTCAACGGCGAGGCCTGGGAGGACAGCGCCCGCGGTCACTTCCTGGCACCGCACCTGCGCCCGGTGGGCTACGTGTTCCAGGAGGCCAGCCTGTTCCCGCACCTGTCGGTGCGCGGCAACCTGGAGTTCGGCTGGCGGCGCATCGCCCAGGCCGAGCGCAAGGTCAGCCTCGACCAGGCCTGCCAACTGCTGGGCATCGGCCACCTGCTCGAACGCAAGCCGGCCACCTTGTCGGGCGGCGAGGCCCAACGGGTCGGCATTGCCCGGGCGCTGCTCAGCAGCCCGCGCCTGCTGTTGATGGACGAGCCGCTGGCCGCACTCGACGGGCCACGCAAGCGCGAGATCCTGCCGTACCTCGAACGCCTGCACGACGAACTGGACATCCCCCTGGTATACGTCAGCCATGCCCAGGACGAAGTGGCACGGCTAGCCGACCACCTGGTGCTGCTGGAGCAAGGCCGGGCCATGGCCAGCGGGCCGATTGGCGAGACCCTGGCCCGCCTCGACCTGTCGCTGGCCCAGGGCGAGGACGCCGGGGTGGTCTTCGAGGGCATGGTCGTCGGCCACGACCCGCACTACGACCTGCTCGACCTGCGCCTGCCCGGCAGTGACGCGCCGTTGCTGCGCATCGCCCACCCGGCGCACAGCATGGGCAGTACCTTGCGGGTCAAGGTCCAGGCGCGGGATGTGAGCCTGGCATTGCGCGCCGACTGTACCTCGAGCATCCTCAACCGCCTGCCGGTGCGGGTGCGCGAAGCGCGCCCGGCGGACAACCCGGCGCATGTGCTGGTGAGCCTGGATGCCGGCGGCAACGCCTTGCTGGCGCGCATTACCCGGTTCTCGGCGGACCAGCTCGGCCTGCACCCGGGCCAGGCGCTGTTCGCCCAGATCAAGTCGGTGGCACTACTGGGCTGAGCATCATCGCAGTGGCCGTTGTCCATTGATCAGTGACCTGATCGAGGCCTGACGCCGATGCTCGACTGCCCTCTGCCACCCAGCCTGCATTATGTCGACGACAGCCAGCCGGGGCTGACCCGGCGCCGCTGGCGCGACCGTTTCATCTACCTCGATGGCCAGGGGCAGCGCATCCGCGACAAGGAAACCCTGACGCGCATCGCCGCGCTGGTCATCCCGCCGGCCTACACCGATGTATGGATCTGCAGCGACCCGCAGGGCCACCTGCAAGCCACCGGCCGCGATGCCCGGGGCCGCAAGCAGTACCGCTACCACGCCCAGTGGCGCGAACTGCGCGACCAGCACAAGTACGGGCGCATGCTGGCCTTTGCCCAGGCCCTGCCCAAGCTTCGGGCACAACTGGAAGCGCACCTGGCCCGCCCGGGCCTGGACCGGGAAAAGGTCATGGCGCTGGTGGTGAGCCTGCTCGACCACACGCTGATCCGCATCGGCAATCAGCGCTACCTGCGCGACAACCGGTCCTATGGACTGACCACCCTGCGCAATCGCCACGTCGAAGTGAAAGGCAGCACCGTGCGCTTCCAGTTCCGCGGCAAGCGCGGCGTCGAGCACAACGTCACGCTCCGTGACCGGCGCCTGGCCAACCTGCTCAAGCGCTGCATGGAATTGCCCGGGCAGGCGCTGTTCCAGTATCTGGACGAAGACGGCCAGCGGCACAGCGTCGGCTCCAGCGAGGTCAACCAGTTCCTGCAGCAACTGACTGGCGCCGATTTCACCGCCAAGGACTACCGCACCTGGGCCGGCAGCAGCCTGGCCCTCAGCCTGCTCAGGCCCCTGCCCTGGGAGCCGGAAAGCGAGGCCAAGCGCCAGGTCGCGACCATCGTCAAGCAGGTCGCCTCTCGCCTGGGCAACACCCCGGCAGTGTGCAGGCGCTGCTATATCCACCCGGCCGTGCTCGAACATTACGCCCTGGGGCGCCTGGCCGACCTGCCTGGGCGCCGCGTACGCAAGGGGCTGGATGCCGAAGAAGTGGCCTTGCTGCTGTTCCTTAAGGCCCTGGAAACAACAGACGATGATTGAGCCGCACTATTCAACCTATCATGCAGAGAAATTTCCCATTAAGGCCGAAGCCCCCTATTCTTGCCACCGAGCACCTTCGCCGACACGCTTAGCAGCATTTACCTCGGCACCTGCAACTAAAGACACGCAACAGAATTTGTCTTTTGGGGAATTACTATCCGCCGAAAGCGTCTTTAATGAGAAGGAAGAGGGACAAGCTCCCACCGTTGCAGCCCAATGGCCCGACGGATTTCGACATCACCAAGGAGAACTACATGCTGATACTCACCCGTAAGGTTGGCGAAAGTATCGTCATCAACGATGACATCAAAGTCACCATTCTGGGCGTAAAAGGGATGCAGGTGAGGATTGGCATCGATGCACCAAAGGATGTCCAGGTGCACCGTGAAGAGATCTTCAAGCGCATCCAGGCTGGCAACCCGGCTCCGGAAAAGCACGACGACCAACACTGACCCGAGCCTCGCTTCAAGCCGCACGGACGCGCTTGATCGAATGGCCGGCGCAAGCCGCAACCTGAACCTCAGGTGCCGAGCAGCTCGCGCACCTTGGCGATCATTCTGTCCATGTCGAAGGGCTTGTCGAAGACCGCAGCGAACAGCTCCGGGCGCCCTTGGCTGGCCTGTGCGCCGCTCATGAGGATCACCGGCAGGTCAGGCAGCTCCAGTTCGTCGCGAATTGCCCGCACCAGTTCCTCACCATTGAGCACCGGCATCATGTAGTCGGTAATCACCAGCTCCACGCGCTTTTCCCTCAGTGCTTCGAGCGCCTTGCGACCGTTGCTCGCCTTTTCCACCAGAAAGCCTTCGTCCTCCAGGGCAAAGCCGAGGATATCGGCGATCAGGTATTCGTCATCGACGATCAGGATGGTGTTCATCGGCAGGCCCCGTCAGCCACCCCCTTGCGGTACCGGAGTACCCGACAGTACGCCGCAGGCGCCCTCGAACGCCTTACGCAGACTGATACCCTGCGGCCCGATGTGCAGTTCGTGCAGCGCGGGGTCGTGATGGCTGTCGCGCACCTTCAGGATCGACAGCATGCGCCGCAGCTGAGAATCCAGCTCGACGAAGCGCATCAGCATGAGGTTGTCGACGATGCTCGACAGGTCAGGCGCCGGGGCCGTGATTTCCGAACCGAAAATATCACGCATCTCCCAGGTGAGCATGACGCTGACATCCCGCGCCCGCAGCTCGCCGGCCAGGGCACGGAAGAAGGCATTGAGCCGCGCCGGGTCGGTCGCCAGGCGGCTGAACGCGCCCAGGCTGTCGATCAGCACGCGCTTGCTGCCCTGCTGCTCGACCTGTTCGAGCAGGCGCGCGCCCACCTGGTCAAGCAGGCCTTCGGTGGTCGGTTGCCAGCATAGCTGCAAGGCACCTGCGCGCTCCTGCGCAGCGAAGTCGTAACCCAGCGATGCCGCCTTCAACCGCAACCTCGCGGGTGTTTCGTAGAAGCCAAAATGCAAGGCCGGCTGCTCGGCGCTGGCAGCCGCCAGAAACGCCAGGCCCAGGGAGGTCTTGCCGATCCCCGAGGGCCCCATCAGCAGGCTGACCGAGCCCAGTGTCAGGCCCCCGCCCAGCATTTCATCCAATGCCTCGACACCCGTGGAAACCCGGCTCAAGGAGGCACTGCCAAGCTGGCTGGGGTGGCTGTAAAGCGACTCCAGGCGCGGATATACGTGCATCCCCGCCTCATCGATCAGGCACTCGTGGCGCCCGGACAACGCCCCGCTGCCCCGCGTCTTGCGCAACTGCACATGGCGTACCGCGCGGCTCCCGACCAGTTGCTCGCCCAGCTCGATCACACCATCGACCATGGTGTGCTCCGGGCTGTTGTCATCCAGGCGGGCGCTGGTCAGCAGCAGCACGGTACAACCCGCGAACGCCGCATGACCTTGCAATTCCGAGACGAACTTCTTGGTATCCAGCGCCGTTTCCGCACGCACCCGGGCATTGAGCACGCCATCGACGATCAGCAGGCTCGCCTGCTGCTTGCCGATTTCCTGGCGCAGCAGTTTGACCACCGCATCCAGCCCTTCCTGTTCAAGGGTATCGAAGGCACTGACGAACTGGATCTGGTCACCGACCATGCCTGGATCGAAGAACGCCAGGGTCGCCAGGTACTGGAACAAGCGCTCATGGGACTCGCTGAGCAAGGTTGCCACCAGCACCTTGCCCCCATCACGCACATGGCCGCAGGCCAACTGGTTGGCCAGGATGGTCTTGCCCGCGCCGGGCGGCCCCTGAACGATATAGGAAGCGCCCGCGACCAGGCCGCCCTTGAGCAGCGCATCGAGCCCTTCGATCCCCGTGACCAGCCGTTTGAGTGCCTGCACCATGGTGGCTACCTGTCGTCTTGTGCCCTCGCATCGGGCTGATAGGCCGGCAGATACAGGCGCATGCACGTGCCCTTGCCGGGCGTGCTTTCGACGGTGATGGCGCCATTGCTCTGCTTGGCAAAGCCGTAGACCTGGCTGAGGCCAAGGCCGGTACCCTTGCCGAAAGGCTTGGTAGTGAAGAACGGCTCGAAGATGCGCGGCAGCACCAGCGGGTCGATACCGTCGCCGCTGTCATTCACTTCGAAGCATACGAATGTGCCGCGCAGCCCCTCGACGTCGCCTGCCATATCGACCGTGAGCACCGCCAGGCCGATCGTGCCCCGCTCACCGATCGCATCGCGTGCATTGAACAGCAGGTTGAGCAGCACCATCTGCAGCTGCCCGGTATCCACCTCGATCAGCGGCAGATCGGGCTGCAGGTACGCCTGCAACACGATTTCACGCGGCAGCGCATGCTCCAGCAGGCCACGTGTGGACTCCAGCAACCTGGCCGGGGCAATCAGCGAGACATCGAGCTGCCGGTGACGGGCGAAGCTGAGCAGTTGCTGGGTCAGCTCGGTGCCGCGCTGCCCGGCATCGAGGATGTGCTCGAGCATGCGCTGCACCCGCAGCGGGTCCTGGCTGGCCTGCGCCAGGCGCGCCGAATTGATGATGATGGTCAGCAGATTGTTGAAGTCGTGCGCGAGGCCGCCGGTGAGCTGGCCCAGCGCTTCGAGCTTCTGTGCCTGGAACAGCTGGGCACGCACGGCGTCGAGCTGCAGCGCCGATTCACGCCGGTCGGTGATATCACGGGTGACCTTGGCCAGGCCGACGATCTGCCCCTGTTCGTCGCGGATCACATCGAGCGCGGCCAGGGCCCAGAACTGCGTGCCGTCCTTGCGTACGCGCCAGCCTTCGTCCTGCGCCACCCCCTGCTCCAAGGCCTGCTTGAGCAGGCGCTCCGGTCGCCCTTCGGCGCAATCCTGAGGGGTGAAGAACAGCGAGAAATGCCGCCCTATGACTTCTTCGGCGCGGTAGCCCTTGATACGTTGGGCACCAGCGTTCCAGGACACCACATGGCCGGCGGGGTCGAGCATGTAGATGGCGTAGTCCACCACCGATTGCACCAGCTGCTCATAGCGGCTGGCGGGCATGACCGGGTGATCGATACAGTCAGCTGAAACCATGCGAACTCCACAGGCACAGCAGGAGGGACCTGATTAGCTTAGCCAAGCATGCCCTTCTGCAACAGCGTGCACTGCAACAGATGATCAACGCTCGGGTTCGACCATGACCGGGCTGATTCGCCGCGGCATCGCCACTTTCAGCAGCCACAGGCCCACCAGCACTATCAGACCGCCACCTGCCAGCGCCATCAAGCGTTGCGGTTGCGGGTGTCCGGCATCGAAACCGAGCATCAGCAGGTAGGCACCGAGGCTGATCAGGCTGAGGTACAGAAAAGCGCCCATCAGCAACACCTGCGCGAACAGCAGGCGCCAGAACAACCGAGGGCGAACAGTGCGCCCGGGAAGAGCCGACGGAGTGGCCTGGAACATGGCATCAAACTCATTGGATCCAATGAAGTGAGCAACAGTGGCCTAATGACAGCAAGGTGTCAATTGCCCATTCGATTGACGCCTTCATTCCTTTGATCATAGGTGCTGCGATTGACTCAACTATAACAATGGGTTATAAAGCGCACTTGATTGTCAGGCCCTTCTGCCTAGAAGCGCGCCGGTCGATACGACCCTTTCAAGCGTGCGAGTGTGGTGGAATTGGTATACACAGCAGACTTAAAATCTGTCGGCGTGAGCCTTGCGGGTTCGAGTCCCGCCACTCGCACCAAACTCCTTTGAAAAGGCGCCCTTGCGGCGCCTTTTTGCTGCCCGCAGCAATCCCCCGCGCAACTGCTAGAGTGGAGCTTGTCTCCATCCACCGGTATGCCGCCATGCGCTACTCCCTGTTCGATGGTCAACGCGACATCATCCTCCTGATTGCCCGCGTGCTGCTCATGATCCTCTTCGTGCTTTCCGGCTGGGCCAAACTGACTGGCTTCGAAGGCACGGTCGGCTACATGACCTCACTGGGCGCCCCCGCCCCGATGCTGGCGGCAGCGGTTGCGGTGATCATGGAGTTCATTGTCGGCATCCTGCTGATCCTGGGCTTCTATACCCGCCCGCTGGCCTTCCTGTTTGCCCTGTTCGTGCTGGGGACCGGACTGCTTGGCCATCCGTTCTGGAACATGGTCGACCCTGAGCGCGCCGCCAACATGACCCAGTTCCTGAAAAACCTCAGTATCTGCGGCGGCCTGCTGTTGCTGGCGGTCAGTGGCCCTGGGCGCTTTTCGGTCGACGGGCGCTGATTCAGTCGTCCAGGTCGTCGTGCCAGGCTGGGTGATCGCGCTCTTCGTCATCGAGGTCATCCAGCAGCTCTTCGTCCTCCTCGACTTCGTCCTCGGCGCCCTGGGCATCCGCTTCAGGGTCAAAGTCTTCATAGAGGAATTCGTGATCGAGCAGGTGAACGTGCTCGGGTTCGTGCAGGTCGTCTTCGTCGCGCATGGTGGCTCCTGGAAATCTGGCAGGCCTGTATAGGCGCATCGTTGGCCGTGGTCAATGGATGGCGGTTAACGCTGACTTAACCAGCGTCCCTCAGGCTGCAGTCTCTCCCTTCAGAACGTTCGTTGCCCGCCTTCATGGCGGGCTTTTTTTCGCTCATGAAGGGTCTCGACACGCTGTCAACGTGAACTTCACGAGTTCATGACAAGCACTTTGGCACTCTGACCCTGCTCCGTACGTTCTTTAGGACCCGCCACTTTGGCGGGTTTTTCTTTTTCCGGCTTTGGAAATGTGCTCGGAAGGTTGTCGCATCCTTTGCCTGAGCGCACGCAGGCGAGCCCCTCATCGCCAGACAAACCTGAGCAAAGCCCGGCCCTGAACCGGGCTTTTCTTTGGCTGTCACCCACAGACCTGAGCCACTTTCTTACCTGTCATCACACTTTACGTAATTGCAGGGGTTGAAAAAAGATGACCCGGCGATACTGTATATACATACAGTTTCTCGTACTCCAAATCATCCGCCTGCGCATTCACGAGTGCCCAGCCGGATGCGGAGGAACGCATCACGGTTGGAAGGCAATCGTGCCAGGCCAATGATTTTATCGTCAGGAGTATTTATGACCGTAAACATCAGCAATCTAACGATCGCTACCCCGGTGGCAGTCTCTTCAACGAACCCTGTCGCGCTTGAACTCAATGGCGCCGAAGCCATCGCTGAGTTCCCTAGCGTGGTGAAAGTGCTCAGCGACGGCTCGGTTCAGTTCACGGCACCGACCAAAGGGGCATCGAGCAAGAGCACCCACAGAACCCGTTGCGAGTGGTCGGAAACACAGAGCTGGGCGCTGAGCAGCGCCCCGGACCACTGGAATCGCCAGACAATGACCCTGACCAAGGTCAACTCGGCGCAGAAGGTCGTGGTCAGCCAGATGCACGTCAGGGGGGACGACAGCCCGCCCGTGAAGGTGTTCTGGAACAAGGGCAACATCACCCTGGGTTTCCGGGCGTCCTACAACCAGACCACCCCGGTGAACAGCACCCTGCTGCAGGGCGTGCCGCTCGGCACGAAATTCGACGTGATCATTCACGCCACCTCCGCAGGTGTGGTCAAGGTGACCGCCAGGTGCAACGGCGTCTCCAGGACATCGAGTGAACTGCAGCTGGATGACAGCTGGGACACTCGCCTGTTCGAGTTCCATGGCGGGATCTACAACCAGGTCGACTACACCGATACCACACCGGCTGAAGATGGTTCGGTGTGCATCATCAGCGCGCTTTCGCTCAGCCATGGCTGAATGCCGGGCAAAATGAAAAACCCCGCAGATTTTCATCTGCGGGGTTTTTCGAATGGTGGAGGCCGAGGTCGGAATCGAACCGGCGTAGACGGATTTGCAATCCGATACAAGAATCTCCGCCTGATGCGGCCTCAAGGATAAAATCAGTTCCAAAACGAACCGCGATTTGCCGGGCTGTAACCCGCATCCTACAAGGGTCGCCATTTGAGTTTTGGAACCGTTTTTTTGATGAAATAGCTCTCAACATTTGAGTCGGGGAGATGGCATTTTCTGTCCACCGCTTCAGCCGGACTGGGACATGAAACTCTGCCCTCTACCGAGACTCGATCCCATCCACCACCGCCTCGCACGCCAGGCCGGCTATTCGGCTTCGCTCAAGCGCTGTCGCGAGGTCTCCCGCCATTCGGTCAGCGTCTTCAAGCAATCCCCCGAGCACCACGACGGCAGAGGTTCCTGCCTGGCGCTGCTGGGCAGTGATGGTGTCGCAGGTGGCTCGGTGGCCGGCGCGCAGTCGGTCGATCTCACTCCGCAGCCCGCCAGCAGCAGACTCAGCAGTATCGGCGCGGCCCTGGGCCAGCTCCAGTTGTTGTCGTGCACTCTCGCCCTCCTTGTCCGCCACGGCCTGGCGGCGCTGTTCTTCTGTTCTGGCATTTGCCGCCGCTCGACGATCGCGCTCGGAAACCTGCAGGCGGTAGTCGGCTAGCTCTCCGCGTGCGGTACCGGCCTCGCCCTGGGCAATAACCACTCGGTACTGCTGACCGCCGGCAACCAGCACCAGGGCGATCAGCCACCAGCACCAGGCCGGTACCGCGCCCAGCCAGTTCATACAGGCTCCAAGAACATTTCGCGCTCGGCGGCGCGACGACGAACGAGACCTGGGAGAACCTTGCCGCCTGCCTTGTTCCAACGCGGAAACTGCTCGGCGGCTCCTGGGTAGTCCCCGGCGTTCAGCAGCCGCCGGAGCGTGGATGACTCGAGATTCGCCGAGCCCAGGTTGTAGGTGAAGCTCATCAGGGCGTCCCACTGACTCTGGTTCAGCAGTGCCGTGACCAGCCGTTGCACCTCTGGCTCGAAGCGCTGGACGTCGTTCAGCAGCATGCGCTCGGCCTGCTCCTTGGTGATCGACATCCCTGACTTCACGCCGCGGGTGGCGCCGTATCCGATAGTCCAGACGCCGACAGCATCTTGGTACGCCTGCAGGCGCAGGCCTTCGAACGACTTGATCAGGCTCAAGCCGCGTTGCGATGTACGCATGGGTTGTCTCCAAGAAAAACCGCTCGATGGCGGGTCGTGTATCCGTGGTTAATCAGGAAAAACGAATGTAGAATGGATTCTTTTTTTGAATTAACAATAAATGCTCAATTCCATTCAAATCCTTAGAGCGTTAGCTGCGTGGTTAGTCGTAGGCCACCACGTCATCCAAATTTTTTACAAATCGGAAACTTTCGGAATAATTTCTGAAGGCTTTCACAGCTACGGCGCTATTGGCGTAGATCTGTTTTTTATTATAAGCGGCTTCGTCATATACGCTTCAACCACAAACAAGCCTACAACCCCGATCGAATTTATACAAAACCGCTTGGCGCGAATAGTTCCGGCATACTGGTTATTCACAGCAGTCACTGCAGCGGTTCTGCTCTACGCTCCACATTCAATCCCGCTCACAGCATTTGAACCATTATTTTTCCTAAAAAGCCTGTTTTTCATTCCAGCACAAAACCCTACTGGCATAGGCCTATACCCTATAATGACAATTGGGTGGACACTTAATTACGAGGCATCTTTCTACGCCATATTTTTCGTATCTCTATTTATGCCAGAAAAATACAGAATTGCTAGTTTGTTCTCCGGCGTAGCACTTCTCCATTTCATAGCAAGCAAAATTGACGGCTCGTTCTCGTTCTACAAGAACGATATTGTTTTGGAGTTTCTGATCGGCGTTGCACTACAGATCGGTTACCAGCGTGGGTGGCTATCACGCATACCGCCAGCACTGGCAGCTTTCGCAGCCCTTGCCGCTTTGGTCGCAATCGTGTACGCGGGACCTGTATCGCACAGCCCTTATAAAAGCGGCATACCTTGCGCAATCATCCTATGTGCCGCAGTATCACAGGAAAGGTTTTTCCCTAAACATAATTTCATTGCCCGACTCGGCGACTGGTCGTACTCAACATATTTGTGCCATCTACTTTTTATCAGTCTGGCCCTTTATATCTCCGAGAAATATCAAGTCAACGACTTACCACTTATCGCCGGAGCTTGCACATTGATCTTGATCACATCCCGCGCGAGCTTCTCCTATATTGAAATGCCATTAAGCCGAGCAAGTAAACGATACCAAACGCTGCGCACAAAAATCAAACAGGCGACGTAGGCCAATTGATAGCAGTAGGAAACCCAGGCTGCTCAACAATTTTGTTGAGCAATAGCTTATATTTTGCATATTCTTTGAATTTCAAGATTTCTTCAGGGCTGAGCAAGTCGGCAACGAATGCATCCGCCATACCTAAGGTTGATTCGTTGGCGACTGAAATTAAATAATCCCTTTTGCAAATTGCACTTCTTCGTAACTCTTCGTCCGTCGGCGGGCACTCTATCGACTCGGAAAACCCCCACTGCCCGTCAACCTCTACACCGGGGTTACAACCCTCGATAACGAAACCTACAGAACGTTGTTGAATCCAAGCTCAGGAGCAAAGCCGCATGAACCCATCAAGCGGCCTTCTTTGCATCTGGCGGCCAGCTCGTCGTTCTGGGGGCTTCACCTACCGTCCACTGCCCGAGCGCAAGCACCCGGAGCCAAGCCCCAAGAAGCGACGCGGCCCGGCGCCAGTACAGCACGGCACTCGCCAAGAAAAGTCCAAGGCCAAGGCCGAGATGATCGCTGAACTGGCGGCCACCATGACCTGCAGCGAAGCGTCCAAGCAGCTCAACATCCCCCAGGCCACGCTGTGGGATGTACCAAGCGAAACGGCTTCTCCTTCGTGCAGGCGGTGCGCGGCAAGCACACGCCCAAGCCTGACGAGGGCGACCGGGAAGCAAAGCTTGCCGAGGGGATTATTTCTCTCCGCGACGCTGGCTTGTCGCGCTACAAGACTGCGCTGGCATTGGAGGTAGGCCACACCGTTGTGAGCCGGATCATTAAGAAGTTCGGCATCGACTTCCCGCTCAAGAAAGCAGGGGCATAGCCATGAGCAATTGCGGCGAGCACCCCAGCGTCTACCACCTTGGCCGGGAATGCCGCCGCAACGGAGGCGGCAAGATGGCAAACCAATTCACCCCTAACACGATTCACGGTTCCTGGTTCCTTGCCGGCTTGAACGACATGGATATGGAGCTCGAGCATGAAAATGAGAAACGCCCTGCAAAGATCAAGGCGGCGTGAGCAGTTCAACCTACCGCCCAGCGGATTGAAGGAGGTACCGTATGGCGATGTCACAGCAGGCGCGCGACGAGAAGCGCCGCGCCAAATCCGCCAGGCTGAAGGAAGAAGACCTGCGCTTGAAGGTTCGACCAGGGACTAAGCGGGCCCTGCTGGAATTGATGGAGTGGGCCGGGATCGAGGAACAGGGCGAGGCGATGACGCTGATGATTCATCACATCGAAGCGCTTGGGCATCACGCACTGTTCCGGATCACGCGCCACGAAATCGAAGCTCATCGTTCTGCGGCGCGGGCTGAGCCACTGCGGCTTTCGGCAAGGAAACGAACGGGCCAGCACCTGCGAGCCATATGCGGCTGGGCAGATGCCACATACAGCCAGATGATCGAGGCGCTGATCCATGGCATCCACGCTCTCGGCAGGATGCACGCAGCGAAGTTTCTCACCCCGCCTCGACACGAAATCAGCATCTCGTCACGTCTGGCCCTGGCCTTTGACCGGAGGAGCATGCTGATGATTCAGCAGGATCCAGGAGATGAGATTTTAGCCCCTGCGACTTGCTGAAATATGCTCCATGAATGCGCAACGAGCTTCGACTGAGTCCTGATAGAACTGTAACTGGCAGGCGCTTCAGCCATCTCTGGGGATTTTGAAATGTAGCTCTCCGCTTCGGCGATCAGGCAACTAAGGGCCCCCATGATAGAAACACACTGCACCACCAATTCTGAGTCATCTAGCTCATGTACTGGGACAGCATTTAGCGCTTGTAAAGAAGCAACCAATGGGCCAGATAGCACTATCGGCCATCCCAAACGAAATACGAAATCTGGGGGATTTTGGTCAACCATTTTCTCAATCGCTGCCGCCTGTTGTGCGGCATTTTCCACCACAGCAACAATCGCCCTGAGGCGGCCTGATTTGTCCTCATCTCGCTGCTTTTGACCGCGATGAATCTGCCAATTCGCTACACCACATGCTCCGATAATGGCTCCGATCGAGCCAACTGCTTGAATCCATGCGGCTGCCTCTGTCGCATTTAATCCCGAAAGTCGAATGGTGCCAGCAACAAGCCAAATTACTGGGCCAGCTATCAAACAAGTCCACATAATTCGCAGCGCAAATGGCGCGCTGTTAGCCAATTTATCTCTAAAACTCATGGTCGCCCCTTGAACAAAAGGTGCGAATCTAAACCCATCCCAAACCAAATTGCCACCATGCCGCATCCGGCCACGGAGGGCGCCGCATGCTCGGGAGATAACCCATGCATCCAGAATGGAGGCCGGTTCCCGGCTTCGAGTCAGCCTACCTGGTCAGCTCCGATGGCCAGGTCAAATCGGTAGCCCAGGGCGCAGGGCGAGTGCCTGAGCGTCTGCTGAAGCAGTTTGCCGACCGGGGCGGCTACATGAAGTTGGTGCTCTGCCACAACGGTCAACGCACCAACGTCTACGCCCACCGCCTGGTGGCAGAAGCTTTCCTGCCAAACCCTGAAGGTCTTGCACACGTCAACCACATTGACGGAGCCAAGGACAACAACTGCAGGGAGAACCTGGAGTGGGCCTCATCAGCCGAGAACAACATCCATGCATGCCGGGTACTGCTGAAGCGTGTGCGTCCAGTGGTCGCAGAAATCACCACAGGACAGGTTTCGCTTTGCTACCCGAGCATTCGGCAAGCGCTGGAAGATGGCTTTCACCGCGGCTCAATTCAGCGATGCATTGAAGGTCGGCGACACCGTCATGGTGGGTACCGCTGGCACGACTGCCTGCCATTGCAGGCCTGAAAAAGGAAATCACCATGACCAACTTCAACTGTGCCTACGTGCGCGATCACTACGGCGTGCCAGCAGAGATCGGACGGCGCGTGATCGCCAATGGCGAGCCTGGCGTGATCATGGCAGATCGCGGGCACTACATCGGCGTGATCCTCGACAGCGACCCGAAGAAACGCATCCGCAACTACCACCCCACCTGGGAGATGCAGTACGGCGAGATGGCGGAAAAGCTGCCGCTGAAGCGCTACCAGGTGCTCGTCGCCGGCTGGGGCTGGTGGGATATCACTAATCGAACAATTGTCGACGTTTTCGCCAGCACGCCGGCACAGGCCAAGTACAAGGCCTACGAGCGCTGCGAGTACCACGACATCGAGTGCATGTCGGCTTCAAGGTCCGCCGGGCCTGACCATCCGGCGCTGCCCGCCAGCGCCTTAGCCGTTACCTTTCTCGTCCCCGCCGACCAGTTCAACTACTAACCGGGCGCCCGGTAAGCATGGCGATGAAGCGATCCACCGGGCTACATGGCGCGCTCTACATCTTGGGCATACCACTTCAACCTCGTCCTTTGTGTCGTCCAGGTCGAAATGAAGTTCTGCACCGCACTTTTTGCACTCGGCCATCTGAGTACCCTCACGCAGGTATCAACTCAGCATAGCGCCTTCCCCTATTCAACGATAACGCCTCCCCGGCGAGGGCGGCGCCTGCACGCAAGGACCACACGATGGCCGAATACAACATCGTCAGCATGAGCGGCGGTAAAGACAGCACGGCCACCCTTCTGGTCGCTCGCGAGTTGGAGGTGCCGAACCTAAGCGCCGTATTTGCAGACACCGGGCACGAACACCCGGCCACTTATGACTACGTGCACTACCTGGCCGAGGCCATCGGCGTGCCTATCCGCTGGGTAAAGGCTGACTTTGCCCGGCAGATCGCCGGCAAGCGTAGGTTCATCGAAACGAAGTGGCGCGAGAAAGGAGTGCCCGAGGCCGTGGTGCTTGGGGCCCTGGATGTGCTGCACCCCACCGGCAACCCGTTCCTCGACATGTGCCTCTGGAAAAGCCGATTCCCCAGCACCAAGGCTCGATTCTGCACGGACGAGCTGAAGCGGAACCCGATTATCGAAGACGTGTTCATGCCGCTCATGACTGGCGAGAACCTTTTGCTTTCTTGGCAGGGCGTCAGGGCTGACGAGTCACCTAACCGCCGCTACCTGCCAGAGTGCGACGAGGTCGGCGGCGGCCTGTTCAACTACCGGCCTATTCTGAAGTGGCCAGTCGAGGCCGTCTTCGAAGCGCACCGCGCCGTAGGAATCAAACCAAATCCACTGTACCTGCAAGGCTGCAACCGACTCGGCTGTATGCCCTGCGTCATGTGCGTGAAGGATGAACTACGCGAGATATCGTCCAGATGGCCAGAAGAAGTGTCCAGGGTCCGCGAGTGGGAGCGATTGGTCAGCACTGCTAGCAAGCTAGGGGCTGCGACCTTCTTCCCGACGGTGACAGACCCAACCGTGAGATCAGACGACAAGGTAAGCGCCGCAACCCACGGCATAGACCGCATGGTGGACTGGGCAAATACAGCACGCGGCGGCCGCCAGTTCGACATGGTCGATCTGATCGCGCGCACCGACAGTTGGCAGAAGTGCTCTTCGTCCTACGGTCTATGCGAATAAACTCTACTAGTCGAGCAGGTCATCTAGCAAAGAGTCAATATCTGAGGCTTTCTCGCGAGCGGCTTCAAAAAGCTGACGAAGCATGGGTGAATACTGAGAATAATCACTGACAAAGACGTCCCCTACAAGAACGCCAAAATGTAGAGTGGTTGTCCAGTTAAAAATATCTTCATCAGTCCAATATTTTTCGCGCTGCTCATAGACCACCAAGGTCTTACCTTTATATCTAGCTTCGAGATAAATCGGTACAAAATTTTCAGTGGCTTTAGTAAGAGAAACTGGGGGCTGCTCCGCACGCCAACCAACCTCTCCTTTATAAGTCGCCTTAAGGACTTGCTCAACCAGCCTGAGCATTTTATCGTCTGTATTCAACGCTGCCTCCAACTCGAATCTTTGTGTGCACTTTCGATCTGCACAATCATTCCATTCAGATCCCGGGCGATTTCCCAGGCATCCGCGACACTGATATCTGAAACATTACCTGGCAGGAAGTAGAACCTCTTGCGCTCAACTTTAGCCAGCACATTGAGAAGTGACTTTTTTTCGTCCGACTGAAGCTTTCCTTTGAGGTTCACTAGGCGACCTTTAATTTTAACGATCGCCAAATGAACTCTTTTTTCATCAGTCGTTGATGCTTCCCACTCTCTGATCGACTTAAGGAGCTCTTCTGAGTCTTTCGAGAGCTCAGGAATAATCTCCCCGATTCTGACTCGATTGAAAAAATACTCTTTAATTTCTCGAGCCTGCCACCCTACCCAACCAGTAACTAAAAAGCCAAGAACTGAAAGTACATCAGCCATTCCAGCGAACCAGTTTGGCAAAGTCCAATCCCCCATCGCCAACTCCATATCAATCTGCCTTCGCCAAATCGTCCCGGCCCGTTCCGATTATGCCACTCTCAGATTCATGAGGAATCCCCCATGCCCACAGAAAACCGATCCAGCAACACCGAACTGATCAGCCAGGCCGCGTCGGCCATCGAAGACCTGCTGGCAAATGGCACGGGCGCAGTTGCCGCCGGTGCTTGGGCCATCCTCCCCGCTGAGTTACGCAAGCTCACCGCCCAGCCAGTTCCGCAGCCCCACGCCGAGCCGATAGCGTGGATGGTTGGTACTGCCTTCTAGTGGACCAAAGAAGAGGCAGAGCGGGATGCGGCGGCGACTGGGCTGCCGATTGTTGGTCTGGGGCCGATGACCGGGTCCGCTGAGGTCGAGCGGCTGCGCGGCGAGAACGAGCAGCTGCGCGAAGTCATCAAGCACTCTGACTCGAACATCCAGCGGCAGAGCCTACGAATATCGAATCAGCGCTCCCAGCTGGCCGAGCGAGATGCGATGCTGCAGCGAATGAAAGCCCTGTTCCGCATTGACGACCCGTTCGATCTCTACGACGCGGTATGCAACGCCCTATCCGCCAGCGCAGAGCCGGCCGCCCCGGTTCAAATGAAGCCGACAAATCCGACTCACTAATGTCGAATTGCTGATTTCATTCCAGATGGCCTGACTCCTCATCACGGGCAATGAACCTCAGAAAGGCAGCCTCTGCTGAGTTGTGGACGGCACGTTGAGTTGACTCCAGCTCACTCTCTGCCCCTGGCTGTCCATTCTCTACTGCCTTCTTCAGCCAGTAAATTGCTCGCCACACATCAGAACTTGGATCATCACTCTTGGCCCATCCTCTGGAATACAGTCTCCCGACTTGGTATTGAGCGACTCGATCCCCACGCCGTGCAAACGGCTTGAGCACTCTAACCGCCTCCTTAAATTTACCCTCCGTGATGTAGTCGAGCCCAAGTTGCACAGTAGGTGATGGAGCAGGCGGAAACCAATTAGGCCATTGTGAAATTACAGCCCCTGAGATCCCGCCCAAAACGCCCAAGACTGCTATGACAATCTGCACCTTATAGTCAGTTTTTAGTGCCATTGCTGCGAACTCGCCTTTGGCTGCCACGTGCAGCTCCACTTCTTACTAAAGCACATAAATCCAACCTGAACTCCTACCTGCTGTAACCCCTCTCCCCTCTATTCACTGCCGCGATATGGCGGCCAAGGCGAAGCTATGTCTCAAGCAAAGAAACGCCCGATCCTGTTCAGCGGGCCGATGGTCCGCGCCATCCTGGAAGGCCGGAAGACGGTCACGCGCCGCCCGGTGAAGGTTCAGCCCCGCTAGAAGGGCGATATCGGCAGCTACGGCCTTGGCCAGCCATTCATTCGCAACCCAGACCCGACTAAACGCAACCCCGAATGTCCGTATGGCCGGCCAGGCGACCGCCTGTGGGTGCGCGAGACTTGGTACTGCGATCACTTCGAGGTTCAGAAAGGGCCGTACCTCAAACCGGATGATCTTGATCTCGTCGAGGCGCGCGAGGATGGCACGCTGGTCTACGCCGCAGACGGGCTCACCCCATACGAAGCCGATCAGCCGGTTTGGAAGCCCAGCATCCACATGGCCCGCTGGGCCAGCCGCATCCTGCTGGAGATCAGCAATGTCCGTGTCGAGCAACTGCAGGACATCAGCGAGGAGCAGGCCCTTGCCGAGGGCGTCCGACTCTACACCGATCATGCTGAGCTAGGCGACTGGTACCACGTCAAAGGGATCGAGACCTACAGCGCAAGCCCGCGCAAGTCCTTCGAGCTTCTCTGGCAACTGATTAATGGCGTCGATGCTTGGTACAAAAACTCCTGGGTCTGGGTCGTCGAGTTCAAGGTTGTAGAGCCGGGCGCCTCAGGATGCGACTACCACGGCAGCCACTTCGGCGCGTCGTATCCCGATGCCCAGTGTGTCGATGGCTTCCTGTGGGATGAGGACAGCTGCGACGTGCCAGGCGGACCACTGCTGAGCGGTGGCGACATCCCCTGCCCGAAGTGCAACGCAGAAGCATATGCCGACCACCAGCGCGAGATGAGCCAATGACCCGCCACGCCCTCTGCCTCCTGCTGCTGGCCACCGGCGCCAGCGCAACCGAACTGCCGTCAGGCGTCTGGTCCTTCGAGGACAAACCCCGCAGCGTCGTCTGCTACGTCATGAACTCGCTGGGCAACAACGCCATCAGCTGCGTGAAGGTCTGGCTGCCACAAGTGGCCGGCAACGAGCGCCAGCTCTCCCCGCACGAAACACAACCCGAACCTACACCCGCACTGGCGCCTGGGTGCTGGATTGATGAGAGGTATCAGCTGTGAGCAAGGTAATTCACTTGGTCTCGCACTTCGGCTGCTTCGACGATCACGACTGCCAGATCGCATGCAACCAGGTCGGCGAGGACATGGACGGCTCAGATCGACCGAAAGAGGTCACCTGCAAGAAATGCCTTCGTGTGTATGAGGCACGCGAACGGCATGCCCGGGAGCAATTCGATAAGCGAGAAGCTGCGCTGAAGGTGGCGCCATGACTGACCTGATCGAAGTGAAGACGGCCGACCTATCGGCCGAAGCGTTGGGATGGGCGGTCGGCAAGGCCGAGGGCCTGGACGTGTTCCTGGCCCCGCCGCAGTACGGCAACCCTTGGCGGGTGTTCGCCCGTTACCAGGCAACGGCGATCGCGCACGCCAAGCGCTACAACCCATGGGAAGACTGGGCGCTGGCAGGCCCTCTTGTGGAGAAGCACCGGGTATGGATGCACGTATCCGGTACCACCTGGAGCGCTTTGATTACTGCATGGGTCAATGGCTGCGACCAGCCCGCAGTCGCTATCTGCCGCGCAATTGTCGCCGACAAGATCGGCGATACCGTCCAGGTGCCGAAGGAGCTGATGCAATGATCGCCATCGCCTTCGTCGCCTTCCACCTCTACAGGTAGCCGCGATGATCCCGCACAAAGGCTGGCTGCGGCGCCAGATCGAGTCTGCGCTGATCCTGCTTGCAGCCTGGATCCTTGGTGGTCGCAACGTCACCAGGTCCGGGGTCGTCTCTCGCAGGGACAACAACGAGATGTTCGAGATGGACTTCCAGCTACGCGACATTGCCCGGCGCATCCGCCAGCAGTACAAAGCCTAACCCCTCCCCTACAACTCAAGCCCGCCGACATGCGCGGGCATGGAGAGCTATTGCCGCCACCGGCGGCGTGGAGACCATCCCATGGAAACCGAGATCCTTTCGGACGAAGAGCTGGTGTTGATCACCGGCTACAAACCCCGGGCGTGGCAGCGCCGCTGGTTGAACGAAAAAGGTTGGCACTTCGTCGAGAGTCGCGGCGGTCGGCCGCTGGTTGGCCGCCAATACGCACGCCAGAAGCTCAGCGGCGTGGTGATCGACACAGTGCCGGTCGCTGCAGTCCCGCCCCCGGCGCCCGCCTGGACCCCTGATTTCTCCCGAGTAAAGTGAAATGCGACCCAGAAGTACCGAGAACCGCGACCTGCCACCGGGCATGTACCGGCGCAAGCGCACCAGAAAGAACGGAAAAGTGTGGGTTGGGTACTACTACCGCGACCAGGCCGGCAAGGAAATCCCTCTCGGTACCGACCTGGTACAGGCCAAGCTGAAGTGGGCCGACTTCGAAGCCAAGGCCACCCCGGCTGAGCTGACGACCATGAAGGGGATCTTCGACGAGTACCTGCTGAAGATCATCCCGGGCAAGGCCGCCAGAACCCAAAAGGACAACATCTACGAGCTCAAGCAACTGCGCGCCGTGTTCGACTCGGCTCCGATCGACGCCATCACGCCGGCCATGATCGCGCAGTACCGCGACTCGCGGTCGGCGAAGACCAGGGCGAACAGGGAAATCGCCCTGCTCTCCCACGTATTCAACACGGCCAGGGAGTGGGGGCTCACCACCCGAGACAACCCGTGCCTGGGCGTGAGGAAGAACAAGGAGAAACCGCGCGACTTCTACGCCAACGAAACGGTATGGCAGGCGGTGTATGACGAGGCTCCACCGGAGCTGAAGGATGCAATGGACCTGGCATATCTGACCGGCCAGCGGCCGTCGGACGTGCTGTCCATGCGAAAGGACGATATGGAGGGATCTACCTGCTGGTCAGCCAAGGCAAGACCGGCAAGCGACTGAGGATAGTATTGGAGGTGGACGGGATGAAGAACAGCCTGGGCCAGCTGCTCGAGCGCATCATGCGCAGGACCAGCGAGCACCTATCGCCGTTCTTCATCGTCAATGAGCACGGCAAACGCATGAGCTGGCCCATGCTGCGCAACCGGTGGGCGGAGGCTCGCGAAGCTGCCAGGGTGAAAGCCGAACTGGAGAAGAAGCCGGACCTGGCCAATCGAATCGCCCAGTTCCAGTTCCGCGATATTCGACCGAAGGCGGCATCGGAGATCAACGACTTGAGCGAAGCCAGCGTGCTGCTGGGGCACTCGAAAGAGGGAATCACCGAGCGCGTTTACCGCCGCGTCGGCGCCATCGCCAAGCCCTCGAAAGGCTGAAGTTTCGGAACTCCATGCCTTTTGTTTCGGAACTCTTGGCTTTTTTGAGGCGCAAAGAAAAACCCCGCAGACGTTAATCTGCGGGGCTTTCGAATGGTGGAGGCCGAGGTCGGAATCGAACCGGCGTAGACGGATTTGCAATCCGGAGCATAACCACTTTGCTACTCGGCCTCAAAGTTCGGATCTAGCAGCTTTCGCTTCGCTATCTCCTTGAAACACCGCACCTTTTCAAGGTTTGCTGCGTTTCGATGGGCGCCATTATGTCCGCATTCCTTTCACCTTGCAACCCCCTGAACGAAAAAAAATTTCAACGGGTTCAAGGTGTTAGCGCAAGCGCCCGAGTTTACTCCACAAACCTACCACGGTGTTCTCGACTGTGCCGCTGGCCGCCATGCCGATCCGCTCCTGCAAACTCTTGCGCTCGGCATAGTGCAGATGGAACAGGTTGGCCGTGCGGGCGCGGTCACTGAGGTATTCGTCGCTGGTCTGAAGTTCATCGACCAGCTTGCGGTTCAGTGCGGCTACGCCGAGCCAGACTTCACCGGTGGCCACTTCATCGATGTGCAGCTGCGGGCGGTAGCGGGCCACGAAGTCCTTGAACAGCTGGTGGGTGATGTCCAGGTCTTCCTGGAACTTCTCCCGGCCCTTCTCGGTGTTCTCGCCAAATACGGTCAGGGTACGCTTGTACTCGCCGGCGGTCAGCACTTCGAAATCGATGTCGTGCTTCTTCAACAGGCGATTGACGTTGGGCAACTGTGCCACCACACCGATCGAACCCAGCACGGCAAATGGCGCGCTGACGATCTTCTCGCCGATGCAGGCCATCATGTAACCGCCGCTGGCCGCGACCTTGTCGATGCACACGGTGAGCGGGATGCCAGCCTGGCGGATGCGCGCCAGTTGCGAGGCCGCCAGGCCATAGCTGTGCACCAGGCCGCCGCCGCTTTCCAGGCGCAGCACCACTTCATCGCGCGGGGTGGCCAGGGTCAGCAGTGCGGTGATCTCGTTGCGCAGGCTTTCGGTGGCGGAGGCCTTGATATCACCATCGAAGTCGAGCACGAATACCCGGTCCTTCTCCTCGGCCTTGCCCTTCTTCTGCTGTTTTTCCGCCTTGGCCTGCTGCTTGCGCAGGGCCTTGAGCTGGGCCTTGTCGAGCAGGCCGCTTTCCAGGCGCTCGCGCAGCTCTTTATAGAATTCGTTGAGCCGGGTGACCTGCAATTGCCCACCGGCCTTGCGCCGCCCCTTGCCGCGCAAACCGGCGATAGCGGACAACACCACCAGGATGGCAATCACCAGGGTGGCGGTTTTGGCGAGAAAGCTTGCGTATTCGGCAAGAAACTCCACGTTGACTCCTTATGAACCTGCGCCAGATCGGCGCGAAACTGTTGCAAGCATACCGTTGCGCCCGTGCCCTCGCCAGCCGAGGTAAACGCTGGCAACACAGTTCAAACAACCTTTTCAAACGCTTGTATGTTTTTTCGTTGACAGCCTGTGTGGCGCATCCTAACCTCGCAGCAACCTTCAACGCCGGATACCGCAGTGGGCAATCTCTACCTGATCCGACATGGCCAAGCTTCCTTCGGTGCGGACGACTACGACGTCCTCTCGCCCATTGGTGTGCGCCAGAGCCAGGCCCTTGGCGAACACCTCGCCCAGCTCGGCCTGCGCCTGGACCGCTGCGTGGCCGGTGATCTGCGCCGCCAGCAGGACACCGCCCGGCACGCGCTGCAGGCGCTGAATGCAGGTGGTTGCACGGTGCCGGCCATTGAGACCGACCCGGCGTTCAATGAGTTCGATGCCGATGGTGTGATCCGTGCCCTGCTGCCCGGCCTGCTGAATGAGGAGCCGCATGCCCGTGAGGTGCTGCGCAACGGTGCACAGAACCGCAGTGAGTTCCAGCGCCTGTTCGCCCTGATGGTGCAACGCTGGCACGCGGGCGAGCACGCCGATGACGGCCTGGAAACCTGGCAGGCGTTCACCGCACGGGTCGAAGCCGGCCTGCAGCGCGTGCTGGGCACTGCTGGCAGTGGCGACAACATCGCCGTGTTCACGTCCGGGGGCACCATCGCCGCCCTGCTCCACCTGGTTACCCGAATCACCCCCAGCCAGGCCTTTGCGCTGAACTGGCAGATCATCAACACGTCGCTCAGCCAGCTGAAGTTCCGCGGCCGCGACGTGGCACTGGCTTCCTTCAACAGCCAAGCCCATGTGCAGCTGTTGAGGGCGCCGGAGCTCATCACCTACCGTTGAGCCCGGCCCGTTGTGTCCCTGCGGACGCGAATATCACTTAACAAGGAAAACACCATGAGCGATGTAGCTAAAGCCGTCGAGGCGATGAAAGCAAAATTCAACCCAGCTGCTGCTGCTGGCCTGGACCTGGTGTTCGGCTTCAACATCACCGACGAAGACAAGCACTATGCGCTGCTGGTCAAGGACGGCACCTGCGAGATTCAGGAAGGTGAGAATGCTGACGCCAACTGCACCCTGGTGCTGGACAGCGAAACCCTGAAGGGCATCGTCAGCGGTGAAACCGACGGCATGCAGGCCTTCATGGGCGGCAAGCTGCGCGTCGAAGGCGACATGATGCTGTCGATGAAACTCAGCGAGCTGTTCCCTTCCTGAGTGATGGGCACAAGCAACGATGAGAAAACCGAAGCCAGACCGGCTTCGGTTTTTTTTTGCCCGGCATTCGGTGCAGTGATCAACCAGCAACACCCTCGCCTATATGGCACCTGGCGCGCTTGTTCCACAGCCGTCAGGCCATTAGATTAGCCAATAATCCTTGCGCCAGATAATAAGGAAAACGCATGACGCTCACCGACCAGTCCACCCAGGTACGCCCCGGCGAAGAACTCGACGCGGCCGTCATCGATCCCTATCTGAAGGACCACATTGCCGGCCTCGAGGGCACACCGAGCATCAGCCAGTTCCCTGGCGGCGCGTCCAACCTCACCTACCTGGTCAGCTACCCGGGCCGTGAATTCGTGTTGCGCCGCCCACCGTTCGGCCAGAAGGCCAAGTCGGCCCATGACATGGGCCGCGAGTTCCGCATCCTCAACCAGCTCAACAGCGGCTTCCCGTATTGCCCCAAGGCCTACGCCCACTGCACCGATGAATCGCTGATCGGCGGCGAGTTCTACGTGATGGAGCGGGTCAAGGGCGTGATTCTGCGCTCCGACATCCCTACCGAGCTGGGTCTGGATGCCAGCCGCACCGAGGCCCTGTGCAAAAGCTTCATCGACCGCCTGGTCGAGCTGCACCAGGTGGATTACCACGCCTGTGGCCTGGCCGACCTGGGCAAGCCGGAAGGTTACGTGCAGCGCCAGATCGAGGGCTGGACCAGCCGCTACGAGAAAGCCCTGACCCCGGATGCACCCCGCTGGGAGAAGGTGATCGCCTGGCTGCACGAAAAGATGCCCGCCGACCACCCGCGCCCGGGAATCGTGCATAACGACTACCGCTTCGACAACGTGATCCTCGACGCTGACAACCCGATGCGCATCATCGGTGTGCTCGACTGGGAGATGGCCACCCTCGGTGATCCCTTGATGGACCTGGGCAACAGCCTGGCCTACTGGATCGAGGCCAGCGACCCGGCACCGGTGCAACTGATGCGCCGCCAGCCGAGCAACGCCCCGGGCATGCTCACCCGCCGCCAGTTCGTCGACTACTACGCCGAGCGCGCCGGCATTCGCCTGGACAACTTCGATTACTACTATTGCTACGGCCTGTTCCGCCTGGCAGGCATCGTCCAGCAGATCTACTACCGCTATTACCACGGCCAGACCCAGGACAAACGCTTCGCCCAGTTCATTCACATGAACCGGCTGCTGGAGCAGATGAGCCTGCAGGTCATCGGCAAGTCCACGCTCTGACGCCAGACAACAAGGAAAACAGCATGCCCAAGACCCAACTGTTCGACCTCGACGGCAAGATCGCTTTCGTCTCCGGCGCCAGCCGTGGCATCGGCGAAGCCATTGCCCATCTGCTGGCCCAGCAGGGCGCTCACGTGATCGTCTCCAGCCGCAAGCTGGAGGGCTGCCAGCAGGTGGCCGAGGCCATCATCGCCGCGGGCGGCAAGGCCACGCCGGTGGCTTGCCATATTGGCGAACTGGAGCAGATCCAGCAGGTGTTCGCCGGCATCCGTGAACAGTTCGGGCGCCTGGATATCCTGGTCAACAACGCGGCCACCAACCCGCAGTTCTGCAACGTGCTCGACACCGACCCGAATGCCTTCCAGAAGACCGTCGACGTGAATATCCGCGGCTACTTCTTCATGTCGGTAGAGGCCGGCAAGCTGATGCGCGAGCACGGTGGTGGCAGCATCATCAACGTGGCCTCGATCAACGGCGTTTCGCCGGGCCTGTTCCAGGGCATCTATTCGGTGACCAAAGCTGCGGTGATCAACATGACCAAGGTGTTCGCCAAGGAATGCGCGCAGTTTGGCATTCGCTGC
This sequence comes from Pseudomonas sp. NPDC089422, assembly GCF_044749405.1. NCBI lineage: Bacteria > Pseudomonadati > Pseudomonadota > Gammaproteobacteria > Pseudomonadales > Pseudomonadaceae > Pseudomonas > Pseudomonas sp. NPDC089422. The sequence continues at coordinate 142,389 of NZ_JBIVHW010000012.1, read as the reverse complement.
AACGCCCTGCTGCCAGGCCTGACCGACACCAAGTTCGCCTCGGCCCTGGTTAAGAACGACGCCATCCTCAATGCCGCGCTGCAGCAAATCCCGCTCAAGCGCGTGGCCGACCCCAAGGAAATGGCCGGCGCCGTGCTGTACCTGGCCAGTGATGCGTCCAGCTACACCACCGGCACCGCGCTGAATGTCGACGGTGGTTTCCTGTCCTGAACAAGGCTGACCGGCCTCTTCGCGCGGCCAGGCGCGAAGAGGCCGGTACTGCAAGCGCTTACAGGCAGGTCGCCGCCGCCGCCCGGCGCTGCAGGGCCATGCCGTCATTCTTTTGCGCGTAGTAATCCACCCGCGTCCCGCCCGCCTGCGGATATACATCCACGAACGACTCCGCCTCGCGGGTATAAACCGTCAACCCGCCCTGCTTGCGTGGCTCCAGATAGCCACTGGCATCGTCGCCGAACACATCCTCTTTCTGCCAGCTGAACTGGATGCACTGGGCCACCAGCTCCGGCGCCTTGCGCGAATCGAGCTGGGCCGTCGGCTTGCCGCCCCGCGCCGCATCCATGGTCGCGCTCGCGCAACCGACCAACACCAGCGCCGCAGCCATCGGCAGAATTGCTCGCATGTTCCATCCTCGGGGCAAAAAGAAAGCGACTCTAGCACTGCCACTCAATTGTCCCAAGCACGCCATTCATCGCGCGCACGGCAAAATTTTGCGCGGCAAGGAAACCAAATGGATCGATCCCAGTCTCAGGTAGTGTCCCGTAAACCTTTGCGGATCAAGGACCTATATAGTGATGACGCGTTTTGCAAGCTTTTCGCTGATCGCCGCCTTCCTGCTGTTGTCGGGCTGCTATCACGACCACTACCGTGATGACGGCGGCTGGCGCGATGACGACCGCGGCCACCGTCACCACCATCGACATGATCGCGACGATGACGACGACCGCCAATGGCGCGGTGACCGTTACGACCGCTGAAGCGTCTCCCCTACCCTGACCCGCCGCCCAACCGTGCGGCACCTTAACCTGATGACTCCTTTGAGGTTCCAATCATGCGTCTGACTCTACCTTCCCTCGCTCTTGGCCTGCTGCTGTGCCAGGGCGCTTTCGCCGGTGACGGTACTGCCGCCATTGGCGGTGGCCTGGGTGGTGTCCTGGGCAACGTTGTCGGCCAGCAAATGGGCGGCCGCACTGGCGCAGCCATCGGCGCCGGTGTCGGCGGTGCAGCTGGCAGTGCAGTAGCTGCGAAGAAAGGCAACCGTACCGAAGCCGCCATCGGCGGTGGCCTGGGCTCGGCCGGCGGCTCGCTGCTGGGCGGCGCGGTAGGCGGCAAGACCGGCTCGACCATCGGTGCCGGCCTGGGCGGCGCAGCCGGTGGTGCCCTGGGCAACCACATGGGCGATAACGGCGGCAGCAGCAAGCACCGCCATCACCGTCGCCACTGAGTGGCAACCAGGAAAAGGGCCGCATCGCGCGGCCCTTTTCATTTGCGTACTGGCTGCAAACCCTGCAGCACGTCAACATCACCTTCACCGCAAGCTGCCACACTGACTGCTACTGTCTTTCGTGCCCACTTGAGTGAAGGAACACCCCCGCCCCATGAACCAGGAACTGCTCTGGGTACTCGGCCTGCTGGCTGTCGTCGTCATGCTCTTCGTCATCAACCGCCCGCGCATGGACGTGGTCGCGCTGCTGGTGATCCTCGCCCTGCCGCTGTCGGGCATCCTTACCGTGGAACAGGCCCTGGCCGGTTTCAGTGACCCCAACGTGGTGCTGATCGCCGCCCTGTTCGTGATCGGCGAAGGGCTGGTGCGCACCGGCATCGCCTACCGCATCGGTGAGTGGATGAGCGAACGGGCCGGTAACAGCGAGGCCCGCCTGCTGGTCTTGCTGATGGTTTCGGTGGCCGGGCTGGGCTCGGTGATGAGCTCGACCGGTGTGGTGGCGATCTTCATCCCGGTGGTGCTGAGCATTGCCGCACGCCTGAAGCTGTCACCCAGCCGCCTGATGATGCCGCTGAGCTTCGCCGGCCTGATCAGCGGCATGCTCAGCCTGGTGGCCACGCCACCCAACGTGGTGGTGCACAGCGAGCTGGTACGCCATGGCGTGCCCGGCTTCAGCTTCTTCAGTTTCACCCCGTTCGGCCTGGTGGTGCTGGTGCTGGGCATCGGTTACATGCTGCTGACCCGCCACTGGCTCAATGGTGAAGTGCGCAAGGACGGCCGCGTGGAAAGCCGTCGCACACTGCTCGACCTGGTGCTCGACTACAAGCTCAACGGCCGCGAGCGGCGCCTGCGCATCCGCCCTCACTCGCCGCTGATCGGCCATACCCTGGGTGAACTGGAGCTGCGTACCAGGCACGGCGCCAACGTGATCGGCATCGAGCGCCAGCACAAGTTCACCACCCGGGTGATCACCGCCGACTCAGGCACCGTTCTGCACCAGGGCGATGTGCTGCTGCTCGACCTGTTCGCCAATCGTGACGACCTGCGCAACCTGTGCCAGACCATGCAGCTGGAACCGCTGCACTTCAAGGCGGCCTACTTCATCGACCAGTCCCAGGACCTGGGCATGGCGGAAGTGTCGCTGCCGCCTGGCTCGCAACTGATCGGCAAGAGCATTCTGGAACTGGCCTTCCGCAGCCGCTACGACCTCAACGTGGTCGGCCTGCGCCGCGAACAGGCGGCCATCGAGGCGCAACTGGTGGAAGAGAAACTGCGCCCGGCAGATACCCTGCTGGTAGTGGGCCCGTGGAAGGCCGTGCGCCAGTTGCAGAGCCAGCCAAAGGACTTCCTGGTCCTGAGCCTGCCGGCCGAAATCGATCAGGTCGCGCCAGCCCGAACCCGTGCACCCTATGCCCTGGTCAGCCTGGCAGTGATGGTCGGTCTGATGGTCAGCGGTGCCGTGCCCAATGTCATCGCCGCGCTGATCGGCTGCCTGCTGATGGGCGCCGGGCGCTGCATCGACATGAACAGCGCCTACCGGGCCATTCACTGGCAGAGCCTGGTGCTGATCGTCGGCATGCTGCCGTTCGCCCAGGCACTGCAGAAAACCGGCGGCATCGACCTGGCCGTGGGCGGGCTGGTCAGCCTGCTGGGAGGTGCCGGGCCGCTGGCCATGCTGGCCTGCCTGTTCATGGTCACGGCCATCATCGGCCTGTTCATTTCCAACACCGCCACCGCCGTGCTGATGGCGCCGGTGGCGATCAGCACGGCAACGCAGCTGGGCCTGTCGCCCTACCCGTTCGCCATGACCGTGGCCCTGGCGGCATCGGCGGCGTTCATGACGCCGGTGTCTTCACCCGTCAATACTCTGGTGCTCGGCCCAGGGCAGTACCGCTTTGGCGACTTCGTCAAAATCGGCGTACCCTTTACCGTGCTGGTGATGCTGGTGACGGTCCTGATGGTGCCGTGGTTCTTTGGTCTTTAGGCAATCTGGCAAGGAATGGAGGCTATTTGACATCAACTTGCACGATTACGGCAGATTGACATCAAGCACCCTGTGCCAACACACTGGCGCGTGAACACCCCAGGTGCTTATAGCCGTTGTCCTGGATTTCGTTTCCGCTTGTCGGTCGAGCCTATGGTTTTTCCAGCACAATCGCGCTTGTTGCCCTACCTTGCCCTGTTCGGCCTGACATTTGCCCTGACCCTCGGCGGGGTCCTGGCCCGGCCGATCGAATCGTTATCGCTGTTCTGGCCGGTCAATGCGGTGCTGGCTGGCGTGCTCCTGCGCTACCCACGCCAGGCCAGCCCCTTGGGCATGACCCTGGTGTGGCTGGCGATGGTCGCAGCCGACCTGGCCTGTGGCAGTGCCTGGGCACCAGCCCTGTGGTTCAACTTGTGCAACCTCGGCGTGGTGGTAACGGTGTGGTGGCTGCTGTCGCGACTGCCCCGCCCGCACCGGCGCATGCGCACCCCACATGGCGTGCTCAGTGTCTTCGGTGCCTGTGCGGCGGGTGCCGTGGTGGCGGCCAGCATGGCCTGCGTGATGGCCGCACCGTGGTTCGAACAGTCGCTGCAGGCCACCTGGCTGGCCTGGTTCAGCGAACAGTTCTCGACCAGTGTGCTGGTGTTGCCCGTACTGCTCACCGCCCCTTCGGCGCGGGTACTGATGCGCAGCGGCGCCCAGGCCATCCGCCTGGCACCTTTGCTGGTGCTGCTGGCCTCACTGGCCTTCAGCATTGCCTTTGGCGGGCCAGGCGCTATCGCCTTTCCGATTGCTGCGCTGTTGTGGTGTGCCTGGACGTACTCGCCCTTCCTGGTGTCGTTGCTGGCACTCACCGCCGGCAGCACGCTGATCGTCGCGGTGGCGCAGAACCTCATGCATTTCAGCGTGCCGCAGAGCGAACCGGGTGTCACCACACTGATGTCGGCGCGCCTGGGTATCGCCATGCTGGTCCTCGGCCCGCTGGTGGTCGCCTGCGTCAGCCAGGCCAATCGCAGCCTGCTGGCACGCCTGGCGCGCCAGGCCACCATCGACCACCTCACCGGCCTGCTCAGCCGCAGCGCCTTCACCCACCGCGCCAATGCCCTGCTCGACAGCCGCCAGCAGCATGCGCTGCCACTGACCTTGATGATGCTCGACATCGACCATTTCAAGTCGATCAACGACCGCCATGGCCATGGGGTTGGCGACCAGGTCCTGCGCCAGTTCGCCCGCACCCTGCAGGACCAGTTGCACGACGAAGTACTGCTGGCTCGCCTGGGCGGCGAGGAGTTCGTGGTGGTGCTGCCGGGGTTGCCACCGGAGCAGGCCAAATTCACCGCCGAGCGCCTGCGCCGAGCCGTGCAGGACCTGCATGCGGCCCAGGGCGATGCGCGCTTGCAGATCACGGTCAGCATTGGCCTGGCCGGCTGCGCCGCGGACGAACCCGCGCCCAACCTGGACGAACTGCTGGCACGCGCCGATCAGGCGCTGTACCGGGCCAAGGCGCATGGCCGCAATCGCGTCGAGCAGGCCGACGCGCAACGCCAGGCGATCTGAGTCAGGCCAGCAAGTCCCAGGACAGCTTGGCGATCAGTACGCACAGCAGAATCAGGAACAGCCCGCGCACGAAGCCTGCGCCCTTGCGCACGGCCAGCCAGGTCCCGGTCAGGGCACCGAGGATATTGCACGCGGCCATCGGCAGGGCAATGGCATATAGCACATTGCCCGACGGCACGAAGAACACCAGGGCCGCCAGATTGGTGGCGATGTTGACCACCTTGGCCGATGCCGAGGCATGCAGGAAGTCGAGGGCGAAGAAGCGGATGAACAGGAAGATCAGGAAGCTGCCGGTGCCTGGGCCGAACAAACCGTCATAGAAGCCGATCGCACCACCAATCAGCACCGCCAGGCACTGCTCCCGGCGGCCAATCTTCGCCGGCTTGTGCAACGTGCCAAAGTCCTTCTTGCAGAAGGTGTAGATCGCCATCAGCACGATCAGCACCAGCACCGCCGGGCGCATCACGCTGGGCGGCACCAGTGAAACCGTGGCTGCGCCGGCGAACGACATGACAAAAGCGCTGAGCGCCGCCGGCACGATCAAGCCCCAGTCCAGGGTCACCTTGCGGATGAACGAGCGAGCGGCGAAGGCCGTGCCGCACACCGAAGCCAGCTTGTTGCTGCCCAGCAGCGCTGCGGGCTGCGCAGTGGGCAACACGTTGAACAGCGCCGGGATCTGAATCAGGCCGCCACCGCCGACGGCGGCATCGATCAGGCCGGCAGCGAAAGCAAACAGGGAAAGTACGGCGATATCCATCATGGCGCGGTTCCAGGCAGTGAAAACAGACTGCAAGGCTAATCAAAGCGGCGCGCTTGTGTTGAAATGCCATATTGCGAAAACTGCAATCAGGAGGCCTCCATGGCATTGGACATGCTGCGCGAAATCCAGGCGTTCGTGAGTGTTGCGCACAAGCGCAGCTTCGTCGCCGCCGCACGCGCGCTGGGCCGCTCACCCAGCGCGGTGACCCGCGCGGTGCAAACCCTGGAAGACAACAGCGGGTGCAAGCTGCTCAACCGTAACGCCAACGCGGTGACCCTCACCGAAGCCGGTGAGCGCCTGCTGCCCCACGCCGAACGCTTGCTGGATGTGCAACGCGATGCAGCCGATGAACTGGCCGCGCTCACCGGCAGCGCGCAAGGCTGGGTGCGCTTTGCCGCGCCGCAACTGCTTGGCGAGCATGTCTTGCCTGGCGTGCTGGCCAGCTTCAGCCAGCGCCACCCGCAAGTGACCCTCGATGTGCAGTACAGCGATGCGGCCCTCGACCCCCTGCACGGCAAGTTCGATTTCGTGGTCCGCGGCGCCTTTCCCCAGTCGAGCGAACTGATTGGTTATCCACTGTGGCGCTACCAGCGCCATCTGTATGCCAGCCCGGCTTACGTCGCCCGCATCGGCATGCCCGAGCGGCCCGAGCAGCTGGACCAGCACGCACTCATCCTGCATACCGCCCCGCGCATCCTCAAAGCCTGGCACTTCTGCCGCGATGGCCAGATCACCAGCCTGCGCCCGCACCCGCGCTTGCGCCTGGGCTCTGGCGATGCGGTGTACCACAGCACCCTCGCCGGTGCCGGTATCGCACGCCTGGCCGACTGGGTGGCAGAAGCACAGGTGAAGGCTGGACGCCTGGTGCGGGTGTGCGCAGATTATCGGCTGACCTCAAGCACTGGCCAGGACCCGCAGATGCACGCGGTGTACCCCTCCGGCGAGCTGCCCGCCCGGGTGCGCGAGTTGCTGCTGGCCTTGCGCCAGGCAGGAGAAGCCGCCTCTGAACGGGCTGGCTGAGCGCTGTTCAAATTCTGCTCAATTTAACAGAGCCCGCAATTTGCCTGGCTTGCAGAACTTTATCCACAGACCTACCCACGTTTTTTGTGGACAGATTTCCCCGAGCAATGAAGGACTTAACGCACACTCAGCAGCGCAATGTTCGCCGCCTTGACCAGCTCGATCCATTCCTGTGCGCTGATCACCCCGGACTGCTCCAGGGACTCGGCACAACGCAGCGCCTGATCGTATTGATCCTCTTCGAGGATACCTTCGCCGAGATAACGGCTGCGCCACTCCAGCATGGCTGAAGTGCCCTTCTTGCATTCCATCTATGTACTGACTCCCAAGGCAAAAGACTGGGTTCGTTAAAGTACGACCCATTATGACGCAGCGGGAGACTACACGAGGACCTTGCACTTGAGAACGACTTGCACCTACCACTAGTCCAGCGGTACGGCCAAGAGGGAACGGCGAGGATCTGCCAGAATCTGGCAGCAATCTGGCAGCAATCTGGCCCATCTAGCGAGGTAGACGGGCCGGAGGGCGTCAGTAGAATCAGCTTGGCGGAATGGTGCCCAGCAGGCCGATCAGAACGGTCAACAGCAGAAAGCCACCCAGAAACAGCGCGAGCTTGCCCATCGGAACCTCTTCAGTGTGATAGCAGGGACGAAAAGCATTGTCGGCTCCAGGCTGATACGGTTACAGATTCAGCTTCGAAGAAAAAAAGCGGATCAGATGACGTGCTCGGCACGCTGTACCGAGCGGCGCGCATGTATCTCAATGTGTACAAACTGAGACTGGATACACAAGATCGCTCACTGCTGCCCCGCTGGACACATCCTCGATACAGCGATGGTCTTGAATGACGTGCATCCAACAGCGCCGATGGCCAAGCCAAGGAGACGCGCCATGATAGCCCGTCACGCATCCGCCGCATCGAACGCACCACGACGTTTCAGCCGTTCCATCCTGTTTGCCTGCGCCCTGCTGCCACTGGCCGTCATGGCCGGCAACACACCAGCGGCGCAAGCACAGCCTGGCGTCCAGGTAAGCGATGCCTTCGGCCCGCTGAAACACATCAAGGCTGGCGTCCTCGATGTCGGCTACGTCGAGCAAGGCCCGGCCGACGGGCCGGTGGTGATCCTGCTGCACGGCTGGCCCTACGACATCCACAGCTTCCAGGAGGTCGCCCCCGCCCTCGCCGCCAAGGGCTATCGGGTACTGGTGCCCTACTTGCGCGGCTATGGCGAAACACGCTTCCTTTCGCCTGACACGCCTCGCAACGGCCAACCTTCGGCGCTGGCCAGCGACGTGATCGCCTTCATGGATGCACTGCAGGTCAAGCACGCCGTGCTGGCCGGCTTCGACTGGGGCGCGCGCACCGCCGATATCGTGGCGGCCCTGTGGCCCGAGCGGGTCAAGGCACTGGTCTCGGTCAGCGGTTACCTGATCAGCAGCCAGGAAGCTGCCAAGGCACCTCTGCCGCCCAGTGCGGAGCTGCAGTGGTGGTACCAGTACTACTTCGCCACCGAACGCGGCCAGGCCGGTTACGAGAAGAACCGCCATGATTTCGCCAAGCTGATCTGGCAGAGCGCTTCGCCCGCATGGGGCTTCGACACTGCCACCTTCGAGCGTAGCGCCAAGGCGCTGGACAACCCGGACCAGGTCGCCATTACCGTGCACAACTACCGCTGGCGCCTGGGCCTGGCCCAGGGCGAAACCCAGTACGACCCACTGGAAGCCAGGCTGGCCAGACTGCCCAGCATCGGCGTGCCTACCATCACCCTCGAAGGTGACGCCAATGGCGCACCGCACCCGCCGGCCGAGGCCTACGCGCAGCGCTTCACCGGCAAGTACGAGTACCGGCTGATCACTGGCGGTGTTGGCCACAACCTGCCACAAGAGGCCCCGCAGGCATTTGCCAAGGCGGTGGTGGATGCCGATCACCTCTGAGACGAAAAACCCATGCAGCAGAGACGCCCCGGCTCAGCCCAGCCAGCGCACCAGGGCAAACCCGGCGAAGGTCATCAGCAGCGAGCCCAGCACATGGGCCGAAACCGTGGCGGCAGCCCAGCCATAACGGCCGTGCATGAGCATCGACAGGACTTCGGCGGAAAAGGTCGAGAACGTGGTCAATCCACCGCAGAAACCGGTGGTGATCAGCAGCCGCCAGGCCGGATCGAGGTTGGGCCAGCGCATGAAAAAGGCCATGGCCGCGCCGATGACGAAGCCGCCGATCAGGTTGACCAGCAAGGTGCCGAAGGGCATGCCCGGGAACAGCGAGTTGAAGCGCAGGCCGAACCACCAGCGCAACACGCAGCCGCTGCTGCCGCCGACGATCACGGAGATGAGGGAAAGGTACATCGGGTTACTCCACAAGGTTTCAACGGCCCTGTGGGTAAACGGCAGGCATGGCCTACGCGCCCTTTCACAGGGGGTGCGTAGGCATCATCAGCGCAAGGGCGGTTCAAGGAGGAATGCCATCTCCTGAAGCCGTGATATTAGTCGGCCACGTCCTGTCATGCAACGCTCGCGCATGGGTGGCCGTTGACAAGTGGCGGCGATCAACGCTGCGAGATGTTCTCTTGCCTGGTGGGTAAACGCTCATTACTCACCTCAGGTCTGGAACTCACTTTCGCCCGAAAGTAATGAGTTTGCACCTGTCATTTTTGTCAGTAGATGGCGCTCAGGACAGCGGGGTATTGTCGATTCAGGCGCATCGTGCTGGCACGGTGAAGCCATAATCGATTACATCAAAGGATGAGGTGCACTGATGAGCGCTAAAGAGATCCGTCTTTCTCTGGGAGACATTGACAACGATAACAGTCCTGAAGTCTTTATCGAGTACTACGCTGCAAACGACTTTGAGTTTTCCATCACCGTGTCTTCGTCAAAAAAGAATGGCATCTATGACAAAGTAAATGGAACAGGTGATGCCGATGGCGATGGTGACTTGGGTGACCCAGCCGACAATGAACTTTATATCAAAGTCGCAAATTTGGCAGTGCAGTTGCTGAAGAGTTCATGATCATCCAATACCTCTGAATGACTTAAACACTGAGCCTAAGTGGGCAACCATGCCCTGCAGCACGTCGCGGTGCTGCGGGGCAGTTGCTATCAGCCTACCGACTTAAGCTGCGGCCGCCCTTCCAGGCGCTCGAGCATGGTCGCGCAGTACCAGTCATCGAACTGGCAGACACCATTCTCGGCGTTCTCCGAGAACGGGCCTGGCTCGTAGCTGGGCGAGGAAACGCCTGCATGGGTGCCCTCGACCAGACGGCGGTCCTGGTCATTGGTCGCCAACCAGACTTTGGTCAGCCGGTCGAGATCGTAATCGACCCCTTCCACCGCAGATTCCGGCACCAGCCATTTGGTGGTCACCAGTGTCTCGCCCGGCCCGATGGGCAGCACGCGGAAGCTCAGTGCGTGGTCGCCCAGAAAGTGGTTCCAGGTCGAGGGGTAGTTGAAGTACAGCAGTGCACCGATGTCTGGCTCACCGCTTTTGTCCAGTCGGCCTGCAACGGCCGGCTTGCCATCCATGGTGTAGCTGACCGCACCGGCAGACAGCGGAATGCGCGTCATGCGGAAGCGCCCCAGCGGGTCCATGTTCAACCGGCTCGGCATGCCTGCGGCTTCACAACGGTCCCAATGCGCCACCAACTCCGGATCGTCATCTCCACCCACGCCGGCAACCGACAGGTTCTCGACAAAGGAGTTGAGCAGCTCTGGATGGGTACCGTCGCAGTGGTAGCACTCGCGGTTGTTCTCGAACACCAGCTTCCAGTTGCCCTTCTCGATCAGGTTCGACTCGAAGGCGACCTTGCAGTTTTCCAGGAAGTGCGGCGCGATGAAGGGGCTGACGGCGGCGCGGAAGCTGGAGAAGTCCGGGGCCTTTTGCGCGACGCAGACATAGATGTAGGTGTGCACCACTTCGATATGCACAGGCTTCAGGCCGTAGTTCGACTTGTCGAAGTCGGTGCCCATGTTGCCGGCATAGATCAGGTTGCCATCGAGCTCGAACGTCCACTTGTGGTAAGGGCACACCAGCTTGGCGACCTTGCCGCTGGCGTGCTCGCACACCTTGGCGCCGCGGTGGCGACACGCATTGTGGAAAGCGCGAACCTCGCCATCCTTGCCGCGCACAACGGCCACCGGGTAATCGCCGATCTGCAGGGTGAAATACTGCCCAGCCTTGGGAATCTCGAACGTATGCCCGGCAAACACCCAGTCCTTGTGCCAGATGTGCTCAAGATCCTGCCGATAGACCTCAGGATCGAGGTAGAGCTCGCGCGGCAACACATGGCGAGGCTTGCGCTGCTTGATCAGGCCAATCACGGATTCGTTGCTGTTCATTATTATCCTCCAGACGCCAAAGCCGGTTGTCGTGTTGCAAATAAGTGAAACTTTAATCACTGCCTCACATAGTACGCCGCCGTAAAAAACTTACACCGGCACAAAAATTACCTTACGCATAACTTTAATTCATGCGAGCAATCCACATAATTCGCGCTGGACAATCGGCTGCCCGCGACATTATGTTACGCAGCCATAACAAGGGGTTATCGAAACGAGCCTGGAAAAGTCGTTAGACCGGCACCTGAGCCCCTCCTATATTGATTCGAACATTGATGACAACTTTGTTCACTCATAAAGCATCGTCATTCCAAACGTTGCTCACGCCTTTGCGTCTGGGCTACCGGGTGCCGCCATGAATACAATTACAAGAGCATTCAGCCGTACCTTCGCCGACCGCAACCTGGGCTTCATCTCCCAGGCACGCGTCGAGCGGAAAACCACCCGAGTCGGTTTTCTCCTGCTCGAGAACTTCTCTTTGCCGTGCTTCACCCAGGCACTGGATGTGCTGGTCACCGCCAACCTGCTGGCGCCGGGCACGGTGCGCGTGCACACGTTCAGCCATGACCACCGCGAAGTCATGAGCGACCTGGGCATCCCGATCAGGCCCGACACGCCGTTGACCGACATTCGCCTGTCCGACCTCGATCTGATGGTCATCTGTGGCGGCTTGCGTGCCGCCAGGACAGCACCGAACTGGTTGTCGACCTTGCTGAAGAAGATCGCCAAACTACCGATCGCCCTTGGTGGGCTGTGGAACGGTGCCTGGTACCTGGGCACCGCAGGCCTGCTGGATGGCTACCGCTGCGCGATCCATGCCGAGCAGCGCACGGCCCTGGCCGAACGTGCCCCGCATGCCAGCGTGACCCATGAGCCACTGGTGTTCGACCGAAACCGCATGACCTGCGCCACGCCCAATGGCGCCTTCGAGATGATGATGCGCTGGCTCGCCTGCGGTTCGGGCCCCCAGCTTGCCGATGCCGTGCTGGATAAGCTGGATGCCGACCAGAGCAAGTACCGCAGCGTGCAGAAGCCGCAACAGCCCAAGGTGAGCCAGGTGCTGCGGGAGGTCATCGCGCTGATGGAAGCGAATATCGAAGAGCCGCTGAGCCCGGAGCAACTGGCCCAGGTCGTCGGCCTGTCGATTCGGCAGATCCAGCGGCTGTTCAAGGACCAGCTGAACACCACACCGCAAAAATACTACTTCCAGCTCAGAATCACCGAAGCACGCCGCTTGATACAAAACTCCAAGGCCTCGATCTTCGATGTTTCTCTGGCATGCGGTTTCGTTTCCTGCACGCACTTCAGCCGATCCTATAGCGCTTTCTTCGGCCACCCGCCGTCGAAAGAAATCAGGTATGAAACCTGATCAGGTCAAGGACAGGCCCCGTTGCACAACAACAATAACGACACCTATCGCCGCTGAGTTTATCCAGCGAGTTCCGACGCGAAGTTCATTGTTCGCGGCGTTGCGCTGCCAAACTTCAAAAGCCTTGTATCAGGATATAAAAATGACACGCCCCACTCTTTCAGTAGAAGATGTACCGCTCAACAACTTCCACCGGCTACTCACGCTGCGCTCGGGCGGCGGTTCGTTTGTCGACGGTTATGTGCTCAGTATTATCGGCGTGGCCCTGGCACACCTCAGCGCTTCGCTATCCTTGAGCAACTTCTGGGAAGGCCTGATTGCGGCATCGGCCTTGATCGGGATTTTCTTCGGCGGCTTCCTCGGCGGCTGGCTGACCGATCGCCTGGGCCGCAAGCGTCTGTTCTTTGTTGGCCCTACCCTCTTTGTCTTCGCCTCCCTCGCTCAGTTCTGGGCTGATTCCGCTGAAGCGATCTTTGTTCTGCGCCTGATCATCGGCATTGCAGTGGGCATCGAGTACCCGGTCGCCACTTCGTTGCTGGTGGAGTTCATGCCCAGGAAAAATCGCGGCCCGCGCCTGGCGATGCTGACGATCCTCTGGTTCGCCGGCGCAGCGGCGGCCTACATCGTTGGTGAACTGGTGCTGCGCAGCGGTGGCGATGACGCCTGGCGCTGGGTGCTGGCCAGCTCGGCGAGCATCGGCCTGGCACTGTTCCTGGTGCGCATCGGCACCCCGGAATCGCCACGCTGGTTGCTGGGCAAAGGCCGTGATGTCGAGGCGGAGCAGGTCATCAAGCACGTCTATGGCGATGATTTTTCCCTGAACAACCTTCCGGAAGAAAGCCCGAACTACAAGGTCAACGTGTGGAGCCTGATCTACTCGGGCTATGCCAAGCGCATGCTGTTCGTCATCGTGTTCTGGACCTGCTGCATCATCCCGCTGTTCGCCGTATACGCCTTCGCGCCCAAGGTGCTGGCAGCGATGAACGTGAAAGGCGACAGCGCTTCCATCGGCTCGGTGCTGATCACTTTGTTCTTCGTACTGGGCTGCATCATCGCCACCCGCCTGATCAACACCCTCGGGCGCCGCAACCTGCTGCTGTACAGCTTCAGCGTGTCTGGCCTGGCGCTGCTGTGCCTCGGGGCATTCAACAATGGCGCGGGCATCTGGGTGCTGGTGTTCTTCGCCATCTACGCGCTGTTCATCGGTGGCGCCCAAGTGTTGACGCTGGTCTATCCGAACGAAATATTCCCGACCGAGATCCGCGCATTCGCGGTGGGCGTGGGCACTTCGATTTCGCGCATTGGCGCAGCGGTGGGCACCTACCTGGTGCCGATTTCGCTGGACACACTGGGCATCGCCCAGACCATGTACGTGGCCGCAGGTATCACCTTCTTCGGCTTGCTGCTGTCCTGGCTGCTGGCGCCGGAGACACGCGCGCTGAACCTTCAGCAAGCCGCGGCGCTGGGTTGAATGCGCTGAGGGCTATCGGGTTCTCCTGAGCTTTTCTGCCTTCAAGCGCCGATACAAGGCCATCACCGGCCGCAGCATGGCCAGCCGGTCAAAAATCGACAAGGCATGCAGGTCGGTGCGCGAAGGCCGCTGGTAACCCAGGTTCCAGGTGAAGTAGTAGGCCTGGATGTTCTTGTCGGTGTGGATGAGCGTGTTGAGGGCCGCGTCATAGTGCATCGGCCCGCCGTCAGGGTGCCCTGGCGGGCGCTGCAGAATCTGCGCGAGAAAGTCCCGCAGCTTGCCCACGCTCTTGCCGTTCACCGCATAGAAGTGCGACAGGTGGATGGGGCGATCGACCGGCGCCCAGCCGGGGGTATCGGAATTGCCCTCGCACGAATGGCCAAGGTAGGCAATGTCCCAGTCCATGCCTTGCAGGGACTCGATGGCCTGCTTGCCAAACGGGCCAATGCGCCGGGAGAACTGGATGTCGTCTTCCATGATGAGGATGTTGTCGACATTGAGGCGCACGGCTTCTTCCAGTATCTGCATGTGGCTCATGAAACAGCCCCGGGCGCCGATGCTGGGAAAGCCCTGCTGGTCGGTGGGCGTCACTGCAGGGAAAAAGCCGATTTTCTCGTCATCGATGTGGAAGCCGTTGCGGGCGAATTCGGCTTCGGTTTCTTCGCGGCGGTCCGTTCTGGACGGGATATTGATGATTCGGGTCCGATCAAAAAAGTCGATCACATTCATCGTTCAGGTCCTTGGTACAGCCGATCAGAAGGCGAACAGATGGCTGATGAACTGCCCACACAGGGCACCGAACACCATGACGGGCAGCACCACCAGCTCGCGCTTGATGCTCAGCATGCCCAGCTGGTGGCTGACCTTGAAGATCAGGAACAGCGTGAAGAAGGTATGCAGGGCCACCCCCCACAGCGCATAGGTCACCCCGCCGATGGCCAGCAGCAACGGCATCAGGGTGAACAGCGCCACCACCCGGATGATGTTGTCCATGGCCATGTACTTGGTCAGCCCCAGGGCCATCCATATCTGTTGCGTCAGGCCATAGCGCAAGGTGAACAGCGATAGTGAAAGGATTGCCATCATCTGCCCGGCGTCCTGATAGCGGGCGTCATACAGCCAATGAATGATCAGCGGGCTGGCGGTGAACAGGAAGCCGCAGGTGAACAAGGTCAGCACATCGAAGATCAGCCTGAAGCGAAAATACAGGTGGCGCAGGCGATCCATGTCACCGGTCCTGGCCGCCTCGCTGAAGGCCGGCAAGGCCACGGCCCCGGCCAGCCGCTGCAGGCTGAGCTGGAAGGCCGCCAGAATGCCCACGGCAATCGAATACACCCCCAGCTGCGCCACCGTCATGCTGCCGCCGAACCAGATCCGGTCGCCCTGCATGGCCAGCACGCCGACGGCGGACGACAGGAACACCCAACGGCCGTAGTTGACGATTTCACGCAGGGCTGCCGGGTCCCATTGCGGGCGGTCTCTATGCCCCGGGAAGATCAGGTGGCTGAGCACCGTGGTGACCAGGGTGGAGACCAGGCCAGCAGCCACCAGCGCCCAGATGGAACGGAAGAAGTAACCGATCACCAGCATCACCACCAGGCCGGCGATTTGCGAAACCAGCTCGACCAGCACCACCTTCTTCTGCTGGAAGGTGCGGATGGCCACATCGATCTTGGTCGACTGGAAGGCGAAAATGATCGCGAAAAAGCCGGTGACAGCCAGTATCCCAGGCAGCTGAGGATCAGCATAGGTGGAATGCATCGGCCACATTTCGAAGTGCTGGGAAATCCACGACGCCAGCGCCACCAGCTGCATCACCACAAACAGCCCCAGGCCGCGAATGATCTGCAACGACCAGATGGTATTGAGGAACAGCGGCTCGTCGCCGCGCGGGCTTTGAATGATGTTCTGCCGCAGCCCCACATCGGACAGCAACAGCAGCAACACCGAAACCGTGGTGGCGATGGCCATGAGGCCGAACATTTCCGGCAGCAGCAAGCGGGTGATGATCAGGTTGCCACCCAGCCGGATGACCTGGGAGGCGACGATGGAGCCGATATTCAGCGCCCCAGCCAACAACACGCGTTTGCGAAGACTTTGCGAGGACGACAGATCGATCGTAGACATGGCACCCACAGTCCCTGTTTTTAAGACGTTACTATAGTCTCAATCTGCCATGCTGCTACGGCGTCGGCGCCGATACCGACAATATTGCGCAGGAGCAGGTCGCGGCAAAAACCGGTTGCGCCGCACAGTGGCCACGCAACCGGCAACCGCATGTTCAGGCAAGCGCCTCTGCCAGCACTGCCTGGCGATGGCGCTCGACCCTGCGCTGCAGCAGGCTGGACACCACCACGCCCACCACCGCCAGCACGCTCATCAGGCTGAACACGTAGGTGTAGCCTTGCTCGCCAGGATAGTGATCGAGCAACGCGCCGTAGATGACATAGGCGAACATGCCCGGCGCATAACCGATCAGGCAGCCGATGCCGAACGCCGAGCCGGTAATGCGCGAGGGAATGCCCACTTCACTCATCGGCGCCCAGAACACTCCGCGCATGGTAAACACCACCAGGGCGAAGGACAGTGTCGCCGCCAGGCCCGCGTAGATGTAGCTCTCGCCACGGGGAATGCTGAGAATGACCAGCATCAGCGGCAGCAAGGCAACGAACGCCCACTTGAGGTAGCGGCTCGAACTCTTCAGCTGTTTGTCGGCGATGAAACCGCCTGCCGGGCCACCCAGCACCTTGAGGAAGTACTGGTTGATGATGCCGTAGGCGCCCACCAGTGCCACCGGCAGGTGATACATGTCCTTCAGGAACGGGATGAAGTAGGTCAGGCCGCAATACACGATGTAGACCATGAACACGTTCAGGCTCACCAGCCAGATCCCTGGCATGCGCACCGCCTCCAGCAACCCCGACAGGCCGATGGGTTCGCGGGGAGCGTTGGCCTGGCGGGTGTCTTTGAGCAGGAACAGCGCCAGCACGCCAACGCCGATGTCGATCAACGCATAGAACGCGATGGCCGCCTTGAGCCCGGCGGCGCCCGAGCCAAGGGCAACGAACACGCCGAGCGCAGAAAACGCCACCAAGGTGTCCACCGCCCCGCGCCCGCCTTCGAGCAGGCCGAACATGCGGCTTTGCTCCTGGTCGTTGCCCAGGTTGCGGATGGACTTGAGCAAGGACGGCCAGAAGATGCAGTCGGCGCACACCGCCAGCAGGCCAAAGATGATGAGCAACTGGTCATAGCCCGGGAAGCTCGCCAGGTACAGGCCCAGCCCACCGATGCTCACCAGCCCCAGGGGGATGAGCTTGCGCGTCTCGAAGCGGTCGGCCAGAAAGCCGCCCAGCACGAACAGCGCGGTGGCGACGATGGCGTTGACGCTCAGCAGCGTACCGATCTGGGTATGGCTCAGCCCCATGTGCTCCTGCATCGGGATATAGAAGGCATCCTTGAGGCTGGACAGTTTGTAGATGGTCCCGCCGCCCAGGACGAGGATCAGGAAGCGTAGCCACTTGGCTTTGACCGATGTTGTCATTGTTGTTCTCCACTGTATCCGGGTTAAGGGTCAGGCCAGGGTCAGTTCCGCCAGCAGGCGGATTTCGGCCAGCAACTCACGCACGTAACGCACCTGGTCATTGGCCCAGCGGTGCTCGTCAGCCAGCATCTGCTCCAGGCTGTAGCCCGGTGGCAATGGGGTTTCGCTCATCTCGCGGTAGGCGATGAAGGGGTCGGCGCCCTCGCCCAGCTGGCGGAACGCCGGGGCGATGTAGTGGTTTTCCTGCTCGAGGATGAACGCCACCACCTGCGGCGCGGGCTCACCCAGCAGCAACAGTTCCAGCAGCATGCGCGGGCCGGGCAACTGGTCCTCGGCCCTGCCCTGCAGCACGCCGTAGTGGCCAAAGCCGTTGGCCTCGGGCACTACGCGCACGCCCTTGAGGTGCACCTGGCGAATGAATGGCGCCAGGTTGGCCAGTGCCGGCAAGGGCTGCTCGCAGGCATTGATCATGTTGCCGAAGTCGAACAGGGCGTTGAGCCGCGGGTGCCCTACCCGGCGCAGCAAGCTGGCGATCTCATCGCTCTTGAGTTCTTCGTGTTGCTCGAAGTCGAAGTTGAGGTCGTGCTCATCGGCCAGACGCGCCAGACGATGCAGGTCGTCTTCGATGATGCCCATCACCCGCGACAGATGGCCCTCGTAACGCGAGTAAACGCGGATGTTGCGGCTGCCGATGGCGTGCGCGATGACGACGGCCTGGTCGACGTCTTCGGGCAGCGTGCTGCTGATTTCCAGGTGCACGTCCAGCCCGAGGGCCCTGGCTTTTTCGGCAAATGCCGCCAGGCGCTCGGCGGGCATGCGCGACAGGCTGTTGTGCTCGCCGTCGAGCAGGTGCAGCGAAAGGCCGTCGAGGGCATGCCGGTAGGCAAAGTCGAGCATGTCTTCGGGGCAGACCCGCCCGTGGGTGAGGTTGGTCAGCAGCGGGTAACCGTGGGCGAACAAGCGCAGGCTGTCCAGGCGTGACAGCACGCGGCGGGCAAGGTCGGGCGTGAGTAGCACGGGCGCGCAGCCGGCCTGCGCGTTGTGGCCCATGAGGCCGGCAAAACGGGATTGGATAGGCGTCATTATTGTCATTGTCCTCAGAGCGAGGCCGGGGTAGCCCGGCGCTGCTGTTATCGCTCTGAAATGGCCTTATCCATAGAGCCATTATCTTTTTGTTCGTATAGCCATTTTGGCAGTGCAGTTCAGACCCGCATGCCCAACGCGCCCAGTGCCTGCGCAAGCTCGCGTACCCGCTGCGCAGCCTGCTCGACCGGCGTGGCGGCAAAGCCCAGCAGCAGCCCGGGGGGCAGGTAGCGCTGGAGGCAGTAGTCACTCAGCGCATAGGTGTAGACCTGATGGTTGCCGAGATTGCGCGCCAGGGCGTCGTCGTCCACCGCCTCGGACAGCCAGCCGATCAGGTGCAGCCCCGCCTCCACCGGCGCCACTGAGAGAAGGCCCGCCAACTCACGGTGCAACGCCTCCACCAGGCTGGCCTGGCGCTCCTGGTAGAGCGCGCGCATGTGGCGGATGTGGCCGAGGAAATGACCCTCGAGCATGAAGTCGGCAGTGGTCGCCTGGTGCAACGTGGACGGGCTGCGGTCCATCACCGCGCGAATCGCGCAGAACGGCTCCAGCAAGGCCTCCGGCAAGATCACATACCCCAGGCGCAACGACGGGTAGAGCACCTTGCTGAAGGTGCCGACGTAGATCACCCGCTGCCCCGGAGCCATCGCGTACAGCGCCGGCAGTGGCCGGCCCACGTACCGAAACTCGCTGTCGCAGTCGTCCTCGATGATCCAGCCCTGGCTGCGCGCGGCCCAGTCGATCAGCTCCTGGCGCCGTGAATAACTCATGGTGATGCCCAGTGGATGCTGGCGCGAGGGCGTGGTGAAGGCCAGCCGTGCGTCCGGGCACTCGCGCACCCCCTGCTGCACGTCCAGCCCTTGCTCGTCGATGCGCAGCGGCACCAGCTGGCAACCCAATGCCTGGAAGGCAATGCGCGCGGAGATGTGCCCGGGGTCTTCCATCCATACTCGGTCACCGGGATTGAGCAACAGCATGCCGAGCAGATTGAAGGCCTGCTGGGCGCCGGAGGTGATCACCACCTGCTCCGCGCTGCACTCGATGCCGCGGGCATCGAATACGTACTCGGCAATTGCCTCGCGCAGACGCTGCAAGCCTTTGAGCTCACCGTAGCCCAGTTGTGCCTTGTCCGGTTTGCGCAGGTGACGGTTCATCAGGCGCTTCCACACCGGCATCGGGAAGGCATCGTAGGCCGGGTGGCTGGTCAGCAGGGACGCCGGGCGCTGGGCATCCCAGCCGCTGTAGGAAATACCGCTGAAATGCTCGCTGCGCAGCGAATGCACGGCCTGGCTCAGGCTCGACAGGCGTGGCGGCTTGCTTGAGGCATCGGTTTGCGCGACCCGGCCCTGCCACTCGTTGCCCACAAAGGTACCGGCCCCGATGCGCGAGGCCAGAAAGCCCTCGGCGGTGAGCAGGTCGAAGGCGTTGAGCAAGGTAATCCGGGACAGCCCCAGTTCCTTGCACAAGGTGCGGGTGGACGGCAGGCGAGTACCACCAGCCAGACGGCCAGCGAGGATCTGCTTGCGCAGTTGCAGGTAGAGCTGGCGGTAGAGCGGGACCTGGCTGTCGCGGTCAAGCTCGACGCCGCTGAGCAGCATGCCACCGGGGGTTTTCATGGGGGTACAGGTCCTGAGAGTCGGGGGAAAGCAAGGTCGATGCAGAGCATGTAGGCAATTCAGCCTGATGTCATGCCCAACTCCGCATGATCCATCAACGCCTTGGCCATCGCGCTCAAGTAGTGCGAAGCCCAGATCAGCATCGGTTTCTCGTCCATAAGCCCGAGGGTGGTCAGCTCTCGCACATAGCCCATCAGTTCCGAGGCTTGTTCGCGGGCATCGCGACAGGGGATGCCGGGTTCGATGCGGAACAACGGGTGGGACTGGTTTTTACCTTGGAAGAAGGTGGTCTTGCCGACGGTGCTTTGGGTGTCGTCTGTAGTCATTGGTCAATTTCCCTGAAGTTTTTCGGTTGTCAGGGCCGGCCTCTTCGCGGGTAACCCCGCGAAAGGGCCAGCCCTGACAGCGCATCACCTAAGCCTCAGTGCAAAGTCCGAGGCCCAGTGGGCATCTGCACCTGGATCAACACCGATTCGAGCAAAGCCCGCAGCGCCTCCAGCTCATGCATCGAGGCCATCATCAGAATCGACGCCGGTGACTTGGGCTGAAGCAGCAACGCCTGATGCACCACGCTCGACGCGCACAACGCGTAGTCCGTCGCCTGGATCAGGGTGTTTTCAAGGGAATGAATATCGTAGGGTGGATCGAGGGACGATCTTAAGCATGTGCGTACCTCTGTCGATGAGGCCGACACCTATCGCTGTCAAACAATTGGGTGGCAGCTATGCATGGGTTGACAGACCGGTCGACAGAGATACCTAACCCGGCGCACACGAAGGTGCCCCACGCACAGCCACCATTGAGGTAAGCCGCACCTTCACTGTCAAAGCCGTGTCGTTTATGTGCAACGACAGGCTGAGACTAGAGCGCTGCCAACGCAGCCGCAACGGAAAACAGAGGAGAAGTGTCTCTTTGGGAAATAGACTACAAGGAAGGGAAAAAATCCGAATTTTCGTAGTAGCCTGAAACAGAAAAAGAGCGGGAACGAGACCCCATGCTGACAGTGCAAGACCTGATTGCCATCGCCCCCCTGAAACTACAGGTGATGGCCGGCCTGGCGGGCATCTCCAGGATGATCACCTGGGCCCACACGGTGGACCTGCCCGACCCCTGGCGTTGGGTTTCGCCCGGCGACCTGGTCATGACCACCGGTGTAGGTATGCCGATTGGCGACTCGGCGCAGGCCCAGTGGCTGGAAAAGCTGGCGCAGAGCAATGCAAGTGCCCTGGTGATTGCCCCTCGCGAAGATGCTCCGGCCTTGTCGCCGGGGTTGCTGGAAACGGCTGATCGCCTGCTGTTCCCGCTGCTGCATGCAAACTTCGAACTGGAGTTCGTCAAGCTCTCTCACCAGGTGATCGAGAGCGTGCTGCAGGCGCAACGCGAGCGCTTCAACGCCAGCGAGCGGTTGTTCCAGACCTACGCCCAGGCGCTGCGCATGGAACCTGACATGCCGGGGCGGCTGTCGGTCCTGGCCAGGAGCCTGGGCGGTCACTTGGCTATCGAGGATGCCATCACCGGAATCCGAATCGTTGAAAGCCAACCGGCAGGGAATCAGGTACCGGTGAATGTCGAACGCACCGCGATTGGCGGAAGAACCCAAGCCAACTTGCTGATCAGCAGGCGCCCTCACGTGTCGATGGACGATTCGATCCTGGTACGCTCGCTGGTCGGTCTGCTGGGTGTGGAACTGGAGCGGCAGATGATTCACCGGGACCAGCAGCGCGAGGAAGGCGGGGCATTGTTACGCAGCCTGCTCGACAGTGAAATCGAGCCGGCGCTGACCCGGCCCATGCTGGAGCGCCGTGGCCTCGGGGGCACCCTCGTCGCCTTGGCGATCCACCCGGGGGGTGGCAGCATGCGCACCCCCGATGACATTCACCATGCCCCGGCGTTACACGCCGCTACGCCGCTATTGCTGAAGGAACGCTCGATGCTGTTAGCCATCGGGCGCGACGATGCCGTCCTGTTTCAGGCCTTGCTCGATGGCCTTGGCCCAGGTACGCAGATAGGCATCAGCGGGCCCATCGCTACAGCCACCGGCTACCGGGAAGCAGCCCGGCAATCACGCCTGGCACTCACCCAAGCTGCAGAACTGGCCGTGCCGACATTGCGTTACGGCGATGCCGACACTGGCTTGATCATGGCACCCAAGACCTTGCCCGAAGCTCGGGCGCTGGTGGCGCGCTACCTGGGGCCACTCATCGAGCACGACCGCTTGCAGAGCGCCGCCTTGCTGAACACCCTCATCACGTTCCTGAATAATGATGGCAACTGGAAGGCCAGCGCGCTGGACCTGGGTATTCACCGGCAAACCCTGGTGTACCGCATCAAGCTCGTGGAGCAACTGACCGGTTTCAACCCCACCACGACCCAGGGCATTGCACGCTTCTGGATCGCTCTGCAGGCAGGCATCAATTCAGACCTGCTGGGGCCGCGCTGAGGGTTGAATGCAAACGGCCCCGCTGCGTGGGCGGGGCCGTTCAAGCTCAATCAAGCAAGCGGGTCAATGGCTGGTCGGCATCGCGAATTCCGCACCTTTGGCAATCGCCTGCGGCCACCGCTGCATGATGCTCTTCTGCCTGGTGTAGAAGCGCACCCCTTCCTCGCCATAGGCATGCATATCGCCAAACAGGCTCTTCTTCCAGCCGCCGAAGCCATGCCAGGCCATCGGCACCGGAATCGGCACATTGATGCCGACCATGCCCACCTGAATGCGGCGCCCGAACTCGCGGGCGATATGCCCGTCGCGGGTGTACAGGCTGACGCCGTTGCCGAACTCATGGGCGTTGATCAGCTCGACCGCTTCGGCAAAATCCTTGACCCGAAGGCAGGCCAGCACCGGGCCGAAGATCTCTTCCTTGTAGATGCGCATGTCCGGGGTGACATTGTCGAACAACGTACCGCCCATCCAGAAGCCTTCTGCACAGCCCTCTCCCGCCGTCTGGCCGTTGAACGCTCGACCGTCGACCAGCAACGTAGCGCCTTCCTTCACGCCTTGCTCGATGTAGCCGGTGATGCGCTCGAGGGCTGCACGGGTCACGATGGGGCCCATTTCAGCTTCAAGGTTGGTGCCGTTGAGCACCTTGAGCTCCAGGGTGCGCTCGATCAGCTTCGGCATGACTTTTTCTGCCGTCTCTTCACCGACGAACACGGCCACACTGATGGCCATGCAACGCTCGCCGGCCGAGCCGTAGGCGGCACCGATAAGCGCATCGACCACCTGATCGATATCGGCGTCAGGCATCACCACCAGGTGGTTCTTGGCGCCCCCCAGTGCCTGCACGCGCTTGCCTTGGCGGGCGCCGGTCTCATAGATGTTGTTGGCGATCGGCGTGGAGCCGACGAAGGAGACGGCTTGCACATCGGGGTGTTCTATCAGCGCGTTGACCGCGTCCTTGTCACCCTGCACCACATTGAATACGCCATCCGGCAGGCCGGCCTGCTTGAGCAGTTCGGCGATAAACAGGCTGGGGCTCGGGTCCAGCGGGCTTGGCTTGAGCACGAAGGTGTTGCCGGTGGCCAGAGCGACCGGGAACATCCACATCGGCACCATCACCGGGAAATTGAATGGGGTGATACCAGTGACCACGCCCAGCGGCTGGCGCAGGGTCCAGTTGTCGATGTTGGTGCTGACCTGGTCGGTGAAATCGGTTTTCAGCAGCTGCGGTGCACCACAGGCGAATTCGACGATCTCGATGCCGCGCATCACTTCGCCTTGTGCGTCGGTGAACACCTTGCCGTGCTCGGCAGTAATCAGCAGAGCCAGGTCGTCACGGTGTTCGTTGAGCAGCGCCAGGAACCTGTTCAGCACCCTTGAGCGGCGCAGCGGCGACAGGTTGCTCCAGGCCGGGAACGCCGCTTTTGCCGAGGCCACGGCGGCATTCACGTCGGCGTGCGCCGACAATTGCACCTGGCCGGTAACGGCACCGGTGGCCGGGTTGTAAACGGGCTGCTGCAGGCCGCTGCTGGCATCGACACGGGCGCCGGAAATCCAGTTGGTGATGGTGGTGGTCATGCATGTCCTCACAACTTGAGAAGGGAAACGGTGCAAGGCCTGGGCCTTGCACGTGAATCAGTAGATGGCGTAGACCTTGCGAACGGTCTCTATCACGTCCCAGCGGCCGGTCCAGCCCGGCGGCAGAATGATGAGATCACCGCCAGTCACTTCGACGGCTTCCTTGCTCTGATCGTCAGTCAGCAAGGCGCGGCCGGAAATGATGTAGGTGAACTCGGTATCGGGCCGGTCGATCACTGGCCAGCCACCGGGTTGGCACTCCCAGACGCCTAGGTTGCCCACAGCCTCAGGGGCAAGGCGCTGAATGGCGATCTGTGGGTCGCCCTGGTCGGCGCCGGCGCGTTGGCCAGCAGGGTTCAGTGGTAACGATCGAATTGCCGCGGACTTGATGATCGTGAAAGTAGTCACGGTTGCTTCCTCTTAATGTGCACCAGTCAGCCTTTCCAGCAACATCGCAGTGCGAGATGGACGATGGGTGAAGCGCTCTTCGATATCGCTCAGCGAGGCGGCAGTGAGCCCGCTGTTGATGCCGAGCCAGCGCAGGGGTTCGCGTTCCCAGGACGGGGACCGGTGGTTGACCACAGGCAGGGTGTTGATCGCTTCGTCACGGCCCAGAATCAGGTTGCGCAGCAGGCGGCCAGCCAGGTTGCTGGTGGCCACGCCGTCGCCTACGTAATTCCCGGCCCAGGCCATGCGGTTTTCCCGGTCGATGCTGACCGTCGGGCACCAGTCGCGCGACACCCCCAGGGCGCCGCCCCAGCGGTGGGTGATGCGGGTATCACGCAGGGCCGGGAAGAACTCGAGCATCGTGTGGTGGATCTTGGTGTGGATGCTGTCCACCAGGTCAGCCTGGTCAGGCATGCTTGAGCCCCACTTGTAGGGCGCGCCTCGGCCGCCAAACACCAGCCGCCCCTCAGCTGTGACCTGCCCGTATACCCGCAGGTGGCGCATGTCGTTGAACGCCATGCGCTGCTCGAGGTTGAGCTTGGCCAGCAACGCACGCGGCAATGGCTCGGTGGCCAGCACCAGCGAGTACAGCGGAATCACGAAGCGGGACTTGCCCGGCTGCTGCGAGGTGAAGGCCTCGGTGGCACGCACGGTCATGTCAGCGCGCACCGCGCCGTGCTCGGTGCGAAGCACCCCCGGGGCCATCTGCGTCACTGCCGATTGCTCGTAGATCTTCGCACCAAGGCTTTCCACCAGGCGGGCCAGGCCGTGCACCAGCTTGCCGGGGTGAATCAGTGCGCAGTGCTCGGTATACAGGCCGCCCAATACACCCTCGGCGCCGATGCGGTCGCGCGCCTGGCTGGCGTCGAGCACCTGCCATTGCTGGGGCAGGCCAAAGCGTGCGGAACTTTCCACCGCGGCCCTCGCACGCGTCATCTGCGGCGCACTGCGGGCCAACGACAGAAAGCCCTGCTTGGCGTAATCGGCATCGACGCCTTCCAGCGCAAGTACCCGGCCAATCTCGTCGACCGTGTCGTTCATCGCCGCCTGCAACTGCAAGGCCGCCTGGTGCGAATACAGATGCTCGACACGGTGCAGCGAAATGGGGAAGATCGCCGACGCCCAACCGCCATTGCGCCCGGAAGCGCCGAAGCCGACTTCACGCTTTTCCAGCAACACCACGCGCAGGCCCGGGTCGCTCTTGAGCAAGTAGTACGCCGTCCACAACCCGGTGTAGCCGGCACCGACGATCACCACATCGGCCTGGGTGTCACCCTCCAGACGCGCACGCGGTTGGGCAGGCTCGAACCACAGGGGCCGGTTGGGTAACTGGGATAGATCTGTTTTAGCTGACATGCGTTTGGCTTCCCGTTGATGCCTGGAACAGGGGTAATAGCGCGGGGGCGGTTCAGTCGATTGCCGGCTGGGTAGCGCCCGGCGCGCGTTGCCGGCGCCTGCGCGACAACTGCAGGCAGCCGTAGGACACAGCGATGGCGAAGATGGCGACGATGCACTGCAACAGGCTCACCTGCATGGACGGGTCGAATGCCATGCTTGCCAGCACGGCGACGATCGAGACGGTGACCAGCAGTGGCAGCCACGGGTGGCCCCACATGGCGAATTTCAGCGAGCCTTCGGCCACCCAGCGGCGGCGCAGCCTGAGCTGGGACAGGCAGATCATCAGGTAGACGAACAGGAACACTGTGCCGGACGAATTGATCAGGAACTGGAACACTGTATCCGGCCACAGCGCCGCAATCACCACGCAGCCATAGCCCACCAAGGTGGAGGCGATGACACCACGCACCGGCACGCCCTTGCTGTTTACACCCGCTATCCAACGTGGGGCTTCATCATTGGCAGCGAGCACGTAGAGCAGCCGCGAAGCGGTGTACAGCCCAGCATTGAGCACCGAGAGCACGGCCACCAGAATGACCACCGTCAGCATGTCGCCCGCACCCGGAATGCCGATGTGCTCCAGGGTGCTCACGAACGGCGACTTGCCGGGCGTGAGTACAGTCCAGGGTTGCGCGACGACGATGAAGAAGGTTGCCAGCACGAAGAACACCAGGATGCGCACCATCACGGTATTGACCGCCTTGCGAATATTGCGCGAGGGGTCCTCGGACTCGGCAGCTGCCAGGGTCGCCACTTCGACGCCGGTCATTGAGAAGATCACCACCACCACGCCAGTGAACAACGAGCCCACGCCATGGGGAAGGAACCCGCCTTGCTCGACGAGGTTGGCGAAGCTGGCATCCGAACCTGGCCACAGGTGCAGCACGAATGCACCCGCCACCACCAGGAACACTACGATGGCGGCCACTTTCACGCCTGCAAACCAGTATTCGGCTTCACCGAACGAGTGCACCGACATCAGGTTGAGCAAGGTCATCGTGACCATCAGCCCCAGGGCAATGCCCCACACCGGTATCGCTGGCAACCAGGCATTGATGATCTGCCCGCCGACGACCGCCTCGAAGCCGACGACGATGACCCAGAAGTACCAGTACAGCCACCCGGTCATGTACCCGGCCGGCCGCCCGAATGCCATGCGGGCGTAGTCGACGAAGGAGCCTTTGGCTGGGTGCGCTGCCGCCATTTCGCCCAGCATGCGCATGACCAGGGCCACGATAAGGCCAGTGATGGCATAGGTGATGAAGGCGCCCGGCCCTGTGGAGGCGATTACCGCACTGGAACCCACGAACAGCCCGGCACCGATAACACCGCCTAAGGCGAGCATGCTGATATGGCGTGTCTTGAGTGCACGTTTGAGGCGAGGGTCATGCTCTGACTGAATAGGCACTGGTTGTCTCCTTCTAATTATTAATGGTCAACACGGCCTGAGAAGGAGATTAAGCAGGTGATTGGTTGATGAAAATCGACGGATTACGGAGTTGAGCAGGTACGTTTGTACATTTGTACAAAAGGGGCATCACGACGGCCCTTTCCCCGCAATGCTTGACGAGTGCTGGCCTGGCGTCACGCTCTGTCGGCCTCTTTGCAACGGCTACCGGCGCAAATTCGTAGAAGCGAGCGAGCCTGAACCTAGGCTTTCCTGAACCCTGTACTGGTGCTGACTTCTTCCCAGCGGTTTATTTGCTCTTCTACCTCCCTCATTTTTGTCCCACCGTACCCAGGCGCACCTCGAAGTGGCCAGCCAGCTGAACAACAGCCACGCCTGCGAGAATCAACAGCATTGCAGCCCAGGCAGTGACGGCTGTGGGTTCGCCAGCCGCCACCCCAATCAACAGTGCAACTACCGGTGGGATGTAGGTCACTACCGAGGCTGCCACCGCGCCTTCACTTTCCACCAGCCGGTAGAACGCGATGTAGGCAACGCCGGTGCTGAGCACCCCGAGCCCAAGCACGATACCCACCATCGCAGCTGGCCTGGCCGCAAGATTGGAAAGCCCGGTCATGGGCGTGATGGCGGCCAAAGTGAGCAAGGTCAACCCTAGTTGGTAGGTCGTCAACGCCACGGCCGGTATTTTCAGCGGCGAGATGAAGCGCTTCGTGTAGACGAACGAAGCGCCGAAGAACAGTGCCCCGAACAGTATGTAAGCCACCCCCTCGGGATCCACTGCTTGCGAGCTTGACCACGGTGCCGCTATCAGCACCATGCCGCAAAAGCCCATCAGGATACCCACGCCTTTGAGCAACCCAAGCTGCTCCTCACGCAAGAACAGCCAGGCGCACAGAAAGGCGAATAGCGGAATCGCAGCATTGAGCAACCCTGCAACGCCTGACGGCAGCAGTTGCGTACCTGCGGTAATGGCAAAAAAGTACACACTGCCTGCCAGGATGGACATCGCGGCAAAGTGGTGAAGGTGACGCATATGCCGCCACTGCAGCACGCCGGTGAATATGCTGTAACCCGCAATAGGCAGAAAACCGAACAGCACACGAATGAAAGAGGTCTGCAGCGGCGTGATCAATTGCGTCGACCACTGGAGAAAGGTGTAGGTACAGCCCCAGATGATACCTAGCCCCAGGCAGGTCAGTGCCGTCGTTCTTTTCATTGGTAACACTCCCCATAACAACGGTGAGCAAGGCCCGTCGTTCCAACAGGACTTTTCGTGAACATCGAGTCAACCGATGACGGCCGCTCCGGCCCTGGCGATCAGGGTGTCCTGGTGCGATGCAACGCCGGAAACGCCAATTGCGCCCAGGCATTGGCCTTCGTACCGCAGCGGCAAGCCGCCCTCCAGGCAGGTAAGGCCTGGCACGCTCAGCAGGCTCACGCGCCCTTCCTGGACCATCTCTTCAAAGGCCTTCGAGTCACGATTACCGATGGCTGCGGTTCTGGCTTTTGCCAGGGCAAGCTCTACGCTGAGCAGGCTGGCTCCATCCATGCGGGCGAACGCCAGCAGGCCACCGCCTTGATCCACTACCGCGATCGATACCTTCCAACCTTGGGCACATGCATGGTCTTTCGCCTGATGCAAAATGACGGTAGCAACGTCCAGATCCAATGCGTAACGGGTTTGCATCATCCATCGCTCCTTGAAAAAGCAGGGGCGGATCACCCCTGAAAGCCGACATCTAGCTAGCTTTGTGCAGTGGGCTGGCCGATTGCTGCCGTGCCAGGCCACTTTGAGGAGCCAGCGACGACGCCTTGCAAAGCTCGATACCGCGGGTTTCAGGCGCCATGAGCCAGGACACCACAAGGCCGATGAAGGTGATGCCTGCGGCGAAATACAGGGTATGGCCAATGCCGATCGACTGGATCGACATAGGTACCAGGTAAGTGCCCACCACCGCACCGATGCGCGATACAGATGTTCCCAGCCCCACAGCCACGGCGCGGATCTCGGTTGGAAAAATTTCATTCGGGTAGATGAACTGCAGCACCTGGGCGCCACCAATGAAAAAGGCGTAGGCGGCGAACAGCGCCACGGTCAACCACGAGGACTGCTCAGAAAAACTGCCCAGCAGCAACAGCGCAAGCCCAGAGCACAGCAGGCTGTTGATCAAAAGGCTTCTACGGCCCATGGCATTGACCAGCCAGGTGGCGGCGAAACAACCCACCACGAACATCAGGGTGATGATCATTGAGCCGTAGGCAGACCACTGCGCGTCGAGGTGCAGTGCGTCGAGAACCTTGGGCGCGAACGCGTAGACTGCAAACACAGGGATTACCGAGCACGTCCAGAACGTAGTGACGAAAAACATCCGCCTGCCATAGCCTGCATGCAGCAAACTGCGTACGGACAGCTTCGCAGGCTTGGGATGTTCGGGAAGGTTCTTCAGCCCGAAGCCCTGGCCATAGATCTGCTTGATGATTCGCTCAGCCTGAACCGTACGGCCTTTGCTGATCAGCCAGCGCGGCGACTCAGGTGTGCCCTTGCGGATGAGCAGCAGTAGACCGCTCACCAGCGCAGTACTGGCCAGTGCATAGCGCCATCCTTCAGCCCCACCCGCCTCGATCAAGGCCTGGCCACACATGTAAGCAACCGCCGCCCCTGCAAAGAAATAGATGCTCAGGCCGGCTAGGCGTGGCCCACGGGCTTTTTTGGGCAAGAACTCGACCAGGAAGGCCGTGGCCACCGGATACTCGAAGCCTATGCCGATACCAATCAGCAACCGGAGGATAAACAAGCCAAGCCCGGAGTCGACCCAAAGTTGCAACACCGAACACAGGGTGAACAGAACTGGCCCGACAAAATACATTGCACGCCGGCCGAAACGGTCGGTGAGACTCCCGCCCACGAAACCGCCCAGAAAGATGCCCACAAGTGCCGAGACAGCAATCAAGCTTTCCCAAAAACTGCTGATATTCATTGCCGGGACGAGGAACGGCATGGCGATGCCGATAATGCTCAGCACGTAGCCATCGACGAAGGAGCCGCCACTGGAACGCAACGCGAGCAACCGATGAAACCGGTTGAATGGCACGTTTTCCAGAGAAACAGGGTTGGACATGAAACACCTTTTATTATGGATATCAGTGATTGACCAGGCAGCCCGGAAACAGCATTACGACGTGGAACAAGGGCGTAGCAAAGCCACAGTTCGACATCACGGCCATGAGGCCGCACGGGTAGTTCGTAGATCAACCTACCCGGTGCAGCGTCTGGAAGATCATTTCGATCTGGCCCTCCATCATCGACCCCCCCGGGTGGGTCTGGCAGCCCTGGCGCTTCGCCGCTTGCAACAGCGGCGTTACTGCAGGCTCCATGATGATTTCCGCAACAACCTGGCCAGCCTCCAGCCGGGTGACGTCACAAGGCAGTTCATCGCCTTCGCGCATGCCCAGCGAGGTGGCGTTGACGACCAGGTCGTGTTCGCTCGGGTTATCCGTTCCTAGCCCTGTCACCAGGCCGGGAAAGGCTTCGGTCAGCCGCTCCAGCAGCTGGCGTGCTTTGGCCGGCGTGCGGTTGTACACCGTCAGGCTACGCACGCCCGCTTGCGCCAGCGCAAAAGCGATCGCACACGCTGCGCCCCCCGCTCCTGCCAGGTACACCGACAGGCCAACAGGTTCGATCCCCCCCAGCCTCAGCCCGGCGACGAAACCCAGGCCGTCGAGGTTATGCCCGTGCAGGCGCCCATCGGCGCTGCGGGTAACGACATTGGCGGCTCCAACCTGGCGCACCGCATCAGAAACCGTATCGCAATATTCCACCACTGCCGACTTGTGCGGCACGGTCACCACGAAGCCGCCGATGCTCTGCGATGCCCGTAACCCTTCAACCACCCGCCCAAGGTCCGCCGACGCGACCTGCAACGGTACCAGCACACTGTTCTCGCCCCGCTCGCTGGCCAGCCGGTTAACGGCCTGCGGCGACTTCACCTGGGCGATGGGGTCGGCGAGGATGGCAAAGACACGTGTGGTACCACTGATTGCTGCACAGTCATCCATGGTGTTCTCCTTGTGGGCTTCAAATCCAGGTGGTTCAGGCAACCGAGCGCTCGGTACTGATGCTCATGCGCTCGTCACCCACATAACGTGGGTCGAATGCGGGGCGGGTGAAAATGCGCCGCACCATCGGCTCGAAGTGTTCGAGCGGGAATGTCGGGTAGTCCGGGTCGAACGAGGCCTGGTCCCAGGCTTCGCAGAAGTGCACGCAGCTCTGGTAATACGGGTGGTCCTTGTAGATGTCCCGCTCGTTGGGGTCGCCACCGAAGAAGTGCACGTAGTAAAAGTTCTGGAATAGCCCGTGGTAGTTGATCACCCACGTGACTTCCGCGCGCACGTAAGGGCGAATGATCGAGGCGGCATACTGCGAATGGTTGTAGGGCGCCAGTTCATCGCCCAGGTCATGAATCAGTGCCGCCACGATCATCTCTTCGTCAGCGCCGTCGTTTTCGGCACGGGTGGCGGTTTGCAGCGAATGTTGCAGGCGGTCGATCTGGTAGCCGCTCAACGAGTTCTCCAGGCCGCGCAGGCAGGCCAGGATACGGTCCGGCAACAGCGTGGCGAAGTCCGCCTCCAGCTGGTGGAGCATTTCATATTCTTCTTTGATGCCGTCTTTCATCTGGCGGAACGAAACGCTTTGCATCACAGCCTCCATTGTTCTTATGGCCGCAGGCGCCCGCGCCCTTTCCAATCGCGGGCGAGCCCGGCAGGCTAATCAAGTGGTTCAAACAATCATGGTGTTACCCAGCATTGGCGGGCTGCAGGCCGCGCCCGGCTGTCAGGCCATGTCAACGCTGTACTGGTATTCGAACGCAGTGATGTAATGCCGGTACTTTTCGGCGTTGTCGCGCAGGTCGTCGTCACCAATGTCGCCAATACCGCTGAGGAAATACCCAGGGCGGTAGTGCATGTCGATACGAAATGCCAACACCTCGAACGGGCTGGTGAGCTCTTCGAGCGTGCGCCCGTAGCGCCCTTGCGCCTGGTAATCCGACGCCTTCGACCAGGTCGAGACGGCAATGCTCAGCGTCTTGCCGGCCACCGCCTTGCCGCTGCCGTAAGCCCAGCCGTCGGCGAACACATCGTCTATCCACTGCTTGAGCAGCGCCGGGCAGTTGTACCACTGCATCGGGAACTGCAAGACGATGCGCTCATGGGCCTCGATCAGTTGCTGCTCGGCGGCGATGTCGATTCTGCCGTCGGGATAGCGCCCGTAAAGGTCGATCACCGTAACCCCCGGCTGCCCCAGCAGGGCCTTGTACCAGGCGGCATTGATGCGAGAGTTGGAAAGATCCGGGTGGGCTACTACAACCAATGTATTTGTCAAAACCTACCTCCTTCGAAACGGCTGACTGCCTTGGATGGCGCCAGGCTCGATGACCGCCACGCGGCCATCGAGCCCAGCCACTTACTTGACGTACCAGCCCCATGCATCGTTGCTGGTGTAGGCAGTGATCTGCTTGGTTTCCAGGTAATTTTCCAGACCCCACTTGCCAAGTTCCCGACCGATGCCGGACTGCTTGTAGCCACCCCATGGCGCTTCGGTGAAGGTTGGCTGCGAGCAGTTGATCCAGACGATGCCCGCGCGCAAGGCATGGGCCACGCGCTCCGAACGCTTGGCATCCGTGGTCATCACCGCGGCGGCCAGGCCATAGCGGCTGTCATTGGCCAACGCCACGGCATCCTGCTCAGTGGCGAAACGGCGCACGCACACCACCGGGCCGAAGATCTCTTCCTTCCAGGCGTGGCTGTCCAGCGGCACCTCGGTGAGGATGGTGGGCTGGAAGTAGTAGCCCTTGCCCAGCGCGGCAGGGCGAGCACCGCCGGTAACCACTTGGGCACCGTCTTCCTGGGCGCGCACCACTGCGGCGCTGACCTGGTCGTATTGCTGTTTGGAGACCAACGGGCCGAGCAGCACGCCCTCCTCCAAGCCGTCACCGATAGTGATCTTGCGGGCCTCTTCGGTCAGACGCGCGAGCAGCTTTTCGTACACGCCCTCCTGCACCAGCACCCGGGAAGTGGCCGAGCAGACCTGGCCCTGGTTCCAGAAGATGCCGAACATGATCCACTCGACCGCGTTCTCGATATCGGCATCGTCGAACACCAGCAGCGGCGATTTGCCGCCCAGCTCCAGGCTCACCCGTTTGATATCCTTGGCCGCCTCGGCCATGATGTGCGAGCCGACCTTGCCGGAGCCGGTGAAGGCCAGTTTGTCTACCTGCGGGTGCGTGACCAGCGCCTGCCCCGCCTCGCCACCCAGGCCTGTCACGATGTTCAACACACCGGCAGGCAGCTCTGCCTGTTGCGCAACTGCCGCCAGTTCAAGGGCGGTGAGCGAGGTGTTCTCGGCCGGCTTGAGCACGATGGTGCAGCCGGCAGCCAACGCCGGTGCGACCTTCCAGGCCGCCATCAGCAGCGGGTAGTTCCATGGGATGATCCCACCCACCACGCCCACTGCCTCTTTCACCACCTTGGTGCGGAAACGGTCGTCGGAAATCGCCAGGTCTGCGCTGCTGTCGCTGTCCAGATTCTCGGCAAGGCCTGCGTAGTAATCGAAGCAACCCGCCGCATCGCCAATGTCCCAACGGGCTTCGGGCAACGGCTTGCCGTTGTCGAGCACTTCGAGCCTGGCCAGTTCTTCAGAACGTCCACGGATCAACTCGGCGATACGCCGCAGGTACACCGCACGCTGCGCGCCGGTGGTCTGCGGCCAGCCATCCTGGTCGAAGGCCCGACGCGCCGCACGCACCGCCAGGTCGATGTCTTGCGCGCCCCCTTTGGGAATGGCGTGGATGACTTCCTCGGTGGCCGGGTTGATGACGTCCAGGGTGCCCTTGCTGATTGGGTCGGCCCATTGGCCATCGATGTAAAGTTGAGTGCGCATGCTTACTCCCAAGTTCGTGTGTATGAACGACTGCTACTGCGGGTGCCAATCAATGCTTGAGGAAACGTGCCGGGACGGTGCCGCGGCATACCCGGTCAATGATCAGCGCAAGAATCACGATGGCCAGGCTGGCCCGCACGCCAAGCCCGAACTCCATGCGGCTGAGCCCTCTTGTCACTTCCGAGCCCAGGCCCCCGGCCCCGACGAGGCCGGCAAGTACCACCATCGCCAGCGACAGCAGCACGCATTGGTTGACCCCGACCAACAGGGTCGGCAATGCCGACGGCAGTTCGATCTTCCAGAAGATCTCCCGTGGACGGGCGCCGATGGCCGCGCCGAGCTCCAGGCGGTTGCTGGGGATCTGGTTCATGGCCAGGATGGTCAGGCGGATCATCGGCGGGATGCCGAAGATGATCGTGGCCAGCAACGCCGGAACCGCCCCGAGCCCGAACAGCACTACGGCGGGCACCAGGTACACCCAGGGCGGCATGGTCTGCATAACGTCCAGGATCGGCCGGGCAGCGGCCTTCAGGCGTTCGCTGCGCGACAGCAATACGCCAAGGACGATGCCGATCGATAGCGAAAATGCCACCGCCACGGCGATCAGCGCGATGGTGTTCACCGCTGGCTGCCACATGCCAAGCGCCAGGCAGCAGGCCAGCCCGCCGAGCGTCATCAGCCCGACGCGCCAGCCGGCGACCAGTGCACACACCACCGACAGGGCGCCGATGACTACAGGCGCCGAGGCCAGGTTCAACAGCGTGACGATGGCACTGATGAACACATCGAAGAACTGCGCTATCGCCATGAAGGCAGAGTGAAAGTTACTGTTAAGGTAAGACAGGAACGGCGCCACGGCAGAGCCTGGCGATAAGGTGATATCCATCACACGGCTCCTTTTTCGGTGGTGCACATGGCCTGCGAAATGCGGTCAAGCACAATGGTCAGGATGACGATGGCAATCCCGGCGTTTACCGCCAGGTCGATCTTCAGGGTGCGCACCGCCTCATAGATGGTTTGCCCCAGGCCACCGGAGCCTGCGATACCGGCAATCACCACCATGCCGAAGCTGAGCATCAGGCTCTGGTTGATGCCAGCCAGAATCGACGGGATGGCAAACGGCAGCCGAATCTTCATCACCTGCGAGGCCGTTTTCATGCCCACCGCCGAACCCAGCTCGCAATACTGCACCGGGGTCATGAACACCCCGTGGGCCGTCAGGCGCAGCGCCGGTGGAATGGCCACCAGGCACGTGGCCCAGATCGCCGTGGCAGGGCCATAGCCCAGCAAGGCGATGCCCGGCAGCAGGAAGATGTAGGGGGGCATCGTCTGGATGAAGTCCAGCACCAGTTCGGCGCCGTGCTTCCACCTGGCCGACAGCCCCACCACCACGCCCGCCGGAATGGCGATCAGCAAGGCCAACAAGGTGGAACTGAACACCAAGGTCAGGGTTGCCATGGTTTCGCTCCACAAACCCATCGCCTGGCAAAGCCACAAACCGGCGACGGCGGTGACCGCGAACAACAGCCCCACGAGCCGCCAGCCGATCAGTCCCACCGCCAGCACAACCCCCCACCACGGCGCGAACATCAGCAGCGTGTTGATCGCCGCATAGGCGCCATCCATGGCCGTGCTCATGGCATTGAAGAACCCGGCGCCTTCGTCGATCAACCAGGCCAGCGATGTGTCGATGGTCGAATCAAATGTATCGATGATTGCAGTCATGAACTTCTCCTCTCATAACCCGATGCAGTTGCCGTGAGTTATGCCAGGTCTAGCCCGCGCACCGCCCTGAGCAGGGTTTCGCGACAGACCGTTCCGACGATTCGGCCATGTTCCTTGATGGCGACCACTTCTTCGCGCTTGCCTACAGCAATATCGATCAAGGTCTCAAGGTCGGCATCGATGTTGACGCTGACCAGCGCGTCCAGCGAACGACCGCCGAATTCGGCGAGCTCTCGGTTGTCGATGCGCTTGAGCATCGAGTACGCCTTGAGCAACTTGAGCCGCGAGATGCCCTCCATGAAGCTGGCCACGTAGTCGTCCGCCGGGTTGAGCACCACCTCCTCCGGCGTGCCGACCTGGATCATTCGCCCCTCTTTCATGATCGCGATGCGGTCACCGATGCGGATTGCTTCATCGATGTCGTGGGTAATGAAAATGGTGGTCTTGCGCAGGTCGGTGGAGAGCTTCTTGAACTCGATTTGCAGCTGCTTGCGAATCAACGGGTCGAGCGCACTGAACGGTTCGTCCATCAACAGCACGTCAGGGTCGGCGGCCAGCGCCCGGGCAATGCCCACCCGTTGCTGCATGCCGCCAGACAGCTCCTGCGGGTAGCGATTGGCCCAGTTCCCCAGCCCCACCTTGTCCAGCGCATCCTGCCCCTTGCGCAAGGCCTCCTGCTTGTTCATGCCCTGCACTTCCAGGGGCAACACCACGTTTTGCAGCACCGTGCGGTAAGGCAGCAGCGCCACGTTCTGGAACACCATGCCGATCTTGCGCGAACGCAGGTCGCGCAGCTCGGCGGGGGTCATCTTGCAGATATCCCGACCATGGATGAGTACTTCACCGCAGGTAGGATCGATCAGCCGGTTGAAGTGACGGATCAGCGTCGACTTGCCGCTGCCCGACAAACCGATGATGCAGAAGGTTTCACCTTCACTCACCGAGAACGTCGCATCCGCCACTGCCACCACCGAACCGTGCTTGTCGAGCAACGCATCCTTGCCTTCGGTGAACCGTTTTGCAGCATCGACAGCTGCAGGGCTTTGGTTGCCAAAAATCTTCCATACACCACGGCATTCCACAATCGGGGATACCGCCACATGAGTGGGTCGAGTAATCATGTTCTTAGGCCTATCCGGAAGTTGATTATTCTTGTTACCAGCCTGGTGCCGGGCAGGCACCAGGCCGGGTTCCATCACTTGCCAGACATCTGCGCCCACTTTCCGGCGAGGGGCTGATTGTCTTTCCACCAGCTATCCACGGCCTGTTCCATCGTGGCACCGCCCTTGACCGCACCGGTCATGCGGGTGATGTCCTCGATCGGCACATAGATGCTGGCTAACGCTTCGCGCAAGCCCGGGTTGTTCACCGAAAAGCCTTTCTTGGCAATCCAGTAGTAGGTCTGCGGCGGGGCAAAGACATGCTTGGGATCATCCAGGAACTTCACGTTGTAGCGTTCAGCCATCCAGGACGGTTTCCACAACGCCACGGCGATAGGTTGCTTGCGCTCCAGCGCCGACTGCAGCTGGGCAGCCATGGCAGCGGTACTGCCATCGACCACGTCATACTGCAGGCCGTAGGCCTTCACCGCCTCGCCCATCTCGCGCATCAGGCCAGACCCCGGTTCAATACCGATGACTTTGCCGCCGGTCTGCTCCTTGACCATATTCAACTCCTCGATGGTCGAGATGTTCATGTAGTCAGGCACTGCAATCCCCTGAAGCAAGCCATGGGACACGACCGACACCTTCTCCAGCCGCTGCTTGTTTTTTATCCAATAGTCGTAGGCGACGTAATTGATCATCGAAACCAGCAGGTCGACATCACCGCGGGCAAGTGCGCTGTACGCAATCCCCTGCTCGGAGAAGTTCACCACTTCAACTTTGTAATGTTCTTGCTCGAGAAAATGCTTGCTGATGAGGGAGATGGCCTGGACATCTTCATAGACCATCGCCCCGATCTTTACGACCTTTTCATCGGCATTCGCAAGGCTCGAGAAAACGATAAAAGCAAGGACTGCAAACAATCTGTAGAAAACACGCATGGCCATCTCCGGATTCTGCAAGTTACCGCT
This sequence comes from Pseudomonas sp. NPDC089422, assembly GCF_044749405.1. Classification (NCBI taxonomy): domain Bacteria; kingdom Pseudomonadati; phylum Pseudomonadota; class Gammaproteobacteria; order Pseudomonadales; family Pseudomonadaceae; genus Pseudomonas; species Pseudomonas sp. NPDC089422. The sequence goes on along the minus strand of NZ_JBIVHW010000012.1, from coordinate 104,208 downwards.
TTATTGTTTTTCAGCCTGCAGCCTCAGCCGTTTAGCAGCGGTTGCAAAGCAGCTTTGAGCACCATGGCTTCTTGTTCGGAAATCGCGCGCTGCGGTTTACGCAAGTTGCCGGTACCGAAACCACGCAGGTGGGCGGCGTAGAGCACGGACGGAATGTAGTTGGTGGTCTGAATCAGCAGCAGCGAAGGCAGCATCTTGTTCCAGAGCGCCAGGGCTTCTTCGTACTGTTTCTCCTGAACGAAGTTGAACAGTTGCACGGTTTCGCGCGGCATGTAGTTCGCAGCACCCCAGATGGCGCCCTTGGTGCCGGCCATGAAGGCATACAGGGCGATGGTGTCGCAGCCGTTCAGCACGCCGCCGCCGCTCTGGATGTACTGCTGGTGGATGGTAAAGTCACCACCGCTGTCTTTGATGTAGTTGAAGTTTTTCAACTCCTGCAGGCGGGACAGCAGCTGCGGCGATACCGAAATCTGGGTCGACTGCGGGATGTTGTAGCCAACGATGTCGATGCTCACTGCCGCATCGATTTCGCGGTAGAACTCGAACAGGCCGTCGTCGTCGGTCGGGCCTTCGAAGTACGGTGGCAGAATCATCAGCGCATCGGCGCCGGCTTCTTCTGCATGGCGAGAACGACGGATGACCTCATCGACATTAAGCGCGGACGTCTGGCAAATCACATTGACGCGGCCATTGATGCGCTTGATGCCGATCTCGTACAGCTTGTTGCATTCGGCTTCGGTAAGGTAGGGATGCTGGCCGCTACCGGCACCCAGTACCAGGCCGTGAACGCCCGCCTCGATGTACTGCTCGATCAGTTTTTCGTAGGCGTTGTAGTCGACTTCACCACGGTCGTTGAAGGTGGTTTGCATCGCAAGGTTGATACCAATCAGATTTGCCATTGCCACTTCTCCTGTTTTTAGATTTCTTGACCAGCTTCTTTGAATCGACGCCCGGTGACGAACTTCACACCCAGCGAAGTAATGATTTCCGGATACGCCCGCGACGGCGTCTTGCGGCGCTTGAGAATTTCAATGGTGGTGGAGTTCAGGCCCGATGCCAGTTCCGCCAGTGCCTTGCCAAAGCCGGTACCGCGGGACACGCCAGTGCCGTTGCAGATACCCGTGCCGTAGACGTTTTCACCCAACTCGCCCCAGATCATTCCGCCGTTCTGCGAAAGGGTCAGCAGGCCACCCCAGCTGGAAACGAAGCCCATCGAGGCCAGTTCCGGGTAACGCCGTTCGAACGACACCTGCTGGTGAACACTGGCCTGCGCGACATCCTCGACTGTGGTCTTGTACTTCTTCGCGTACGAGTAGACGTTGCGAAAAAACAGGCGGTTATCGTTGGTGCGCCTGACGGTGGTGCCGAAACTGTTGGCCGGGATCAGGCCAAACGGGCCCTCGCCGCACTTGGCCAGTTCCTTGTCGGTCAGCACGCGGGTCATGCTGGCGAAGGTATAAACCGGGATCGCGCTGTTCTTGTAGAAGCCGAAGTTGTTCAGGTAGCCCGACGCGCAGATGATCACCTTCTTGGCGTGAATCACCCCATTCTGGGTTTCGAACACATGGTGAGGCTTGCCGAACTGGGCCGAACGCACGATGGTGTTTTCATGCACCTTGACGTTCTTTGGCAACATCCGCGCGGCGTTCTTCAGGTATTTCGCAGGCTGGATCAGCACCGTCCCAGGGTGGTGCAGTGCTTTGATGTAGTGCCGGCTACCGGTCAGCTCACGCATGCCATCAGCTTCTACCCAGCTGTACTTCTGCCCCATCATGTCGAGGGCCTTGGAAAACTGCACCAGGTCCTGAACACCGGCCTCGGTGGCGGCGCTGTGGTATTTGCCCTGGGGGTCCCAGTCGCAGTCCACCCCTGCCTCCATGGCGCTTTTCAGGTAGGCGGTGCCTTCGAGGTTGACGTGCAGCTCTTCCTGGTTGCCCTTGAGGTCTTCGACGAAGTCACGCTTGCGTGGGTTATGCGCCAGGTCGATGGCAAAACCCATGCAGCGGCCCGAAGCGTTGTTGCCGATGCGCCCGGCGTCGACCAGCAAGACCTGCGCCTGGGGGTTGAGCTCGGCGTAGCGGCGCGCGGCATGCAGGCCCATCCAGCCGGCGCCGATCACCAGGCATTCGCAGGTGACGTTTCCGTAAAGCGGGTTCAGTGGCAAGTCGGGGCCGGAGGCCAGGTACCACCCGGAATCGGTGGGTTCGACTTGCGGCGGCGTAACATCGATACGCTTGTTAGATAAGGAAGCCAACTTTGAATCTCCTGAAATAAGAAAACCGTCGTTTGGACATCTCGTGAACAAGCGTTGGCGCTTGTTCCATCAGCAGGCAATTTATAGAGACCCATCCCGTCAGGGCCCTTGTTGTTTGTACTTACCTACCAGCGCTTTATTTCAGGGCAGAACGTCAAGCGCCGTTATTATTTTTGATTTCAGCTTTGATTAATCAGCCGGGTTAAATCCTGGGTGCACGCACCCGCCATTCCAAATAGGAACGTAACCAGACTTTGTTTTTTGCGACCTCCGAATTGTGTTATCGAACCATGACGACCTTCAATACGTGGGCGGTGCGATCACCCAGACGACAATAACTTCGGTATCGCCGGTATTCACCCACCTGTACGACTCGCGCACAATTCTGACACTGTCACCCGCCTTGAGGCTGAACGTATCGTCACCGATCCAGATATCGAATTGTCCCTGGATCACATAGATTTCTTCCTCGGTATCTCGCGCCGCTGCTGCAGGCCGCGTAGCGCCAACCGCGAAGGTGCTGAGAAACATTTCAAACATGCCACCGATATCGGGCGACAATAGCTCTTCGGTAATACCGTCAAGAAAGGCACCCAGACGGCGGCGGCTGTTCGCTCGAACCACTCGCCCTACTTCCGGCTGCGGCTTGCAGTCCGCGGTGAAGAACCACCCCAGTGGCACACCCAGCGCAGCTGCCAGCCGTTTCAAATCGGTGATCGAAATTTCGGTATTGCCGCGCTCCAACTGGCTAAGAAAGCTCGGCGAGCGACCGGTAGCAAAGGCCAGCTCAGCCAGCGTTTTCCCTCGTGCCTTGCGCAACTTGCGAATCTCCCTGCCCCAAGCAAGAGAATCCTCGGGAGACTCGAAGCCACCTTCAATCTCAACTACGCCTGCAATGTCACCGGTCATTTGAACCTCGCTCGATCTGCAAGCCAGTCCCAGAAAAAAATGGCTTAAAAATTTTCTAAGGTGATTATGCACCTTCAAATAATTTTTGCACGTATTTTTTTTGAGTTTTTCTGCAGGTCTCATCACGCACTAGAAATGCCTATAACCAATTGTTTTTTAATTGTTTTTTAAAATGAGAAGGCTTCGCTGCCGAGCGGGAAAGGGCCATCCAGGCGGTTAGAACGAAAAAAAATAGCGCCAGATCATGCTCAAAGAAGAAATTTCAAGGAGCATTTTTCATAGGGAAGATTTCGGCCAAGGATTATTGTGGCCAATTTTATGGGTTGCGGTTATCGTCAGCTCGCTAGGAGACACAGCATGCCAATCGATAAAACCGACTTAACCCAATGCGACTTTGAAGCTGGCGTCGACAGCGACCGGATTGCCCTGGGTGAGGAAATTCGCAAACTGCGCAAGGCCCGGGCCAAGACGCTCGCTGAAATTGCGGCCGCCACGGGGCGCTCCATCAGCTTCATCAGCCAGCTTGAGCGAGGCCGTGCAGAGATCCCTATTTCTGACCTGAAGCGGATTGCCTTTTCCCTTGGGGTACCTATGGACTGGTTCTTTCCGTCCAAGGAACAGCCATCTGCGGAAGTAGGTCGGGTAGTCCGGGCCGGGTCACGGCGGCGCCTGGGCCCAGCCACCGGGGGACTCACGGAGGAGTCGCTATCCCCCGATGTTGGCGGCGAGTTCGAGATGTTCCTGGCCACGATCAAACCCGGCACGACCTTCGAGGCGCCAACTACACGCGGCACCGTAGAGGAAGGTTTCGTAGTCAGTGGGCAGCTGAGCATCTGGATGGGCGAGCATCAATTTGATGTAAAAACCGGGGATAGCTTCAGGGTCAACGACGAGCCCTATCGCTGGGAAAACCCGGGTGAGAGCGAGACGGTGCTGGTCTGGGTCATTGCGCCCCCGACGTTCTGACTTGCACTGAGATACCTCTGCTGCGGTGGGTCACCTGGCTCTACCGGTCCAATCCTGGACTCAGAATGTCCGATACTTCCGGCTCGGTGGTTCCTTTGCAGCTCTTTGTAAGGCTTGATGGATAAGGGCTCGCCGGTCAGTGAGAAAGCCTGCTCTCGCGCCTCTGGTTTCATATACGCAACATATGAACTGCCAGGCCGACCAGTGCGCAAGCGAGCAGCACTTGAATCACACCTCGCTTGAAGCGAAACAAGGCAATTGCAGCTGTGACCGCGATCACTGCAGAAGGCCAGTCGAACGCCCCATTGAAACCCATTGGCCAAAGCACGTGGTAGCCGAAGAACATGGCGAGGTTCAGGATCACCCCCACCACAGCGGCGGTGATGCCTGTCAGCGGGGCGGTAAACTTCATCTCGTTGTGTGTCGACTCGACGACCGGGCCGCCCGCAAGGATGAAGATGAACGAAGGCAGGAAGGTGAACCAAGTGATGAGGCTCGCCGCAACTGCGCCAGCTAGAAACGGGTGTTCAGCACCGAACATCGGGTGGACGTAGCCACCCACGAAGCCGACGAAGGCAACCACCATGATCAGTGGGCCTGGTGTGGTTTCCCCTAACGCGAGGCCATCGATCATCTGCGTGGGTGACAGCCAGCCGAAGTGCCCGACAGCCCCCTGGTAGACATAGGGCAGCACCGCGTATGCACCGCCAAAGGTCATCAGCGCGGCTTTTGTGAAGAACCAGCCCATTTGCGTCAGGGTGCCCTCCCAACCAAACGACAGCGTCAACAGCCCCATGGGCAGCCCCCAGAGCCCCGCACCGATCATCAGCAGGCGTACCAGATGCCACCCACTGAAACGGGCATGCTCGGGCCTCGGGGTGTCGTCATCGATCAGGGCCGGGCCATAGCTGCTCTTCGCGGCGCCAGGGCCGCCGCCGATCACGAACGTTGCAGGGGCGATGCGCCCGCCTGCATAGCCAATGATGGCGGCCACCAGCACGATAAGGGGGAACGGTACGTTGAGGGCAAAAATGGCCACGAACGAGGCCCCGGCCATTGCCCACAGCCAGCCATTCTTCAGCGCTCGCGATCCAATCCGGTGGGCTGCGTGGGCAACAATGGCCGTGACTGCCGGCTTGATGCCATAGAAGATCCCCGCCACTACCGGCACCTCGCCAAAGGCGATGTAGACCCACGACAGGCCGATCAGGATGAACAGCGACGGCAGCACGAACAATGCGCCGGCAATCACCCCGCCCCACGAGCGGTGCATGAGCCAGCCGATGTAGGTGGCGAGCTGTTGGGCCTCAGGGCCGGGCAACAACATGCAGTAGTTCAGCGCGTGCAGAAACCGCTTCTCACTGATCCAGCGGCGGCGCTCGACCAGTTCCTGGTGCATGATCGAGATCTGCCCGGCGGGCCCGCCAAAACTGATGAAACCCAGCTTGAGCCAAAACAGAAAAGCTTCACGCAAGCCAATCGGCTGCCTGGCCGCTTGCGATGGCGGCTGCCTGCTCACAGCGGAGGTGGAATCAACCATCTTGTCTTGCCTCACTCGCAGAAACTGTCAGCAGGATAGCTTCCTCTGTCACTGCGGCGCACTTTTACCTGGCAGCATGCGCTTGAGGGTGTTGTCCTTGATCAGATAATGGTGTGCCAGCCCTGCACAAGCGTGAAGCCCGATCAGCGCGTAGCCTGCATTACCCACCAGCTCATGCCACTCCTTCAGCGTCCTCGCCAGCGCAGGGTCCACAGACAGCGGCGACGGGAGGCTGATGCCCCAATACGGCAGGGGTTTACCGGCAGCAGCCAACATCAACCAGGCCAATAGCGGCGTCGCGATCATCAAACCATAAAGCGCCAGGTGAGTGATGTTGGCCATCGCCGCCTGCCAGGCGGGAGGTTTGGGTACGACAGGCGGCCGGGGAGCGAGCCGCCCCAGCAGGCGTACCCAGACTAACGCAAATACAACGATCCCCAGCAATGCATGGCCACCCAGCAAAGGGCCTTTGAGCACGTGCCCCTTGGGTAACGCCCCGCGCAATTCGACACAGGCATAAATGCCGACGAACAGAACGACCATGCTCCAATGCATGATGATCGACAGGCGACCATAGCGGTCAACTCTTGATTCGCGCTGCATATTCATGACCTCAGATAACGGAAAGAGTTATCCGTCGCCATCAGGCCTCCTTCAATGAAGAGGCCTCTGCCGGCAACCGGACAGCGCCAGGTTGCCGACTCAAGCTTAAGGCAGTCTGAAGTGCCCCGTGCCGGTTGCCTCAGAGCAAAGGCAGCGACAAGGTGGCAGCCAGTCCACCACTGACCCGGTTCTCGAGGTGCACCCGCCCGCCAAGGCGGTCAATGATGGTAGCCACAATAGACAACCCCAGGCCGGCACCATTGGGGCTGTTACGGCTGTAGAAGCGCTCGAATACACGCGATAGCTCAGGCTCCTCGATACCCGGCCCCTCATCCTCGACGATCAGTTCGAAACGATTCTCCAGGCGCCTGAGCAGCACCGTGATGCGCCCGCCTGCGGGCGAATGTTCCACCGCATTGGAAACCAGGTTCTGCAGCGCAATCGTCAACGCGCCAGCATCGATGGCCAGGTGATGATCACCGTCACCAATATCCAGCGAAGGCTCCAGACCACGGTCAAGTATCCACGGGGTCAGTTCGGCCAAGGTATCGGTGACGACCTCGGCCAGGTCCACCTCGGCATTGGCGCGCTGCCCCAGGCGGGGCTCGACGCGGGCCAGCGTCAGCAGCTGGTTGACCACCCGGGTCAGCCGATCGACCCCGCCGATGAGAAAACCCAGCGCCTTGTGACGCTCGGCCTCCTGACTGGCCTCCAGTGCGTTCTGCGCGTGCAGCCGCAGCACCGCGAGCGGCGTGCGCATCTCATGGGCGGCATCGGCAATGAAACGATGCTCACGCCGCAGCAGGTCCTCGATCTGGGCCAGCAGGCGATTGATGGCCGCCTGCATCGGCTCAAGCTCCGAGGGCAGCGGTACCAGTTGCAGCGGTTCCAGAGAATCGGCGTGCCGCCCGCGGATCACATTAGCCATGTTCTGCAACGGCCGCAGCCCCCAGCCGATGGCGGCCCAGACCAACAGCACCAGGGCCAGGCTGCCGAGCAGGAACGGGAACAAGGTGTGCCGAACGATGCGGTCGATCAGGTCGTAACGCACATCATCACGCTCACCGACCCAGATCACCCAGTTTTTTTCCGGTACCGGCAAAACGAAACCGCGCCATTGTTTGTCGCCGCTGGAAAAGTCATAGAAACCCGCTGCACTCGGCAACGCATCAAGGCGGGGCGCACTCGGTGTATGCACCAGCAACACACCCCCCTCCCCCCAGACTTGAAATGCCAGCTTGCTTTCGTAGGGGTGCCCGACCCGATGACGCCCCGCCTGCCCCAATGCTTCGTTGAAAGCCCGGTACATCGCGTCACGCGCGTCATCCTGCACGGGCATGCTCATGATGCCCTGCAGCAAACGCGCATTCTGCGCGAGGTGCGCGTCATACACCTCGTTAATTTCATGGCGGCTGTCGTGGTAGTTGTAGAGTGCCAGCAAACCCGTACCGACCAACAGCAACAGCATGACGCGCCAGAGCGTTCGTTGACGCAGCGAACTCATGCCTTGACCTCGACCAGGTAGCCGATACCGCGGACCGTGCGGATCAGGCCGTTGAAGAGCTTCTTGCGCAGGTGGTAGATGTTCACCTCCAGCGTATTGCTCTCGGGCTCCTCATCCCAGCCATACAACAGCTGGGTCAGGCGTTCCCGTGTGAAGACCTTGCCCGGTTGCGCCAACAACTCATGCAACAGCCGGTATTCCTTGGGGGTCAGAATGACTTCGAGGCCGTTGTAGTGCACTTGCTGCGTGGCAGGGTCAAGGCTGACACCGGCATGTTCGATCAGCACCGTTGCCCGCCCGGCGCTTCGCCGCAGCAAGGCACGCAAACGGGCCTTCAACTCGTTGAGGTCGAAAGGCTTCATCAGGTAATCATCGGCACCTGCATCCAGCCCGGTGATGCGGTCATCGAGGGCGTCCCGCGCGGTGAGGATCAACACCGGCAGGCTATTGCCCCCAGCCCTCACGCGCCGCAGCAGTTCGATGCCATCCATGCGCGGCAAGCCGAGATCCAGAATGGCCAGGTCGAACGTTTCATGTTGCAAGGCATGCAAGCCACTCACGCCATCGCGCAGCCAGTCGAGCGTGTAGCCCGCCTGGCGCAAGCCGTCGCAGATGCCCTCACCCAAGGCGATATCGTCCTCAACCAGCAGTAGCCGCATGTTCAGTCCTGTTTGTCCTTGATCGCCTTGAGTAAAGCATCAATATCGGCGCGACGGCCCTGGTCTGCCAGTTCGCGCCCCGGCCGAGCCGGCGCCTGCAGGGCCTTCTGCAAGGCGGCGGTGGCTTCAGCGTAGCGTTTCTGCCGATACAGATGATCGGCCCAGAAATAGTTGCTGTCGATCCCGTTGGGGTTGATCTGCAGGGCTTTGCGCAGCATCTTGTCAGCCATTTCAGTGTCACCAAAACCGATCGGCCAGCCTGGCACCTGGTCGTAGAGCGTGCCCAAACTGGTGTAGGCCGAACCTTGCAGGGCGTTGGGGTCCAGCTTCATGGCCTGCTCCAGGCTGGCCTTGGCGGCCTTGACCTTGCCCAGCGCGCCCAGGCCACCGATGGCACCCGCCCAACTGCTGTGGATGATGCCCTCCCAGATCAAGGGCTCAGGCGTGCCGGGGTATTGATGAACGAACGCCGTGGCGTCACCCGCCAGTTTTTCGAACGCATCGGCACGTTTGTCCTTGGGTACCTGGTACTGGATCTGCGCCCAGCGCTGTTGCAGGTCGCTCAGGTGCTGCGTGCCTGCCGTGTCCAGTGCCCAGGTGAAGGGGGCGAAGGCCAGCAGGCTGGCGAGGAACAGACGCTTCATTTGCTCGACTCCTTGGAATGGCTACCGATGTAGCGGCGAATAACGGGCAGCTGCTTGCGCAGCGCACGGTCGACCACCCCCGGCAACATGCCGTTGATGCGCACGAACAGCTTCTCGGGCCAACCCAGGTAGAGTTCGCTGCGCTCGGACTGCACCGCCGCGAGCACGGCCCGGGCGACATCGGCGGGGTCGTCCATGCCGACTTTCAGCGCTTGATTGAGCGCCGTCGCGGCGCTGCTGTTCATGGCTGTGCGGGTTGCCCGCGGCGCGGCATAGAGCACATTCACCGTAGTGTCGGCCAACTCGCGGCGAAGCGCCTCGGAGAAGCCGCGCAACGCGAACTTGCTGGCGCAGTAAGTGGCATAGCCGGGGTAGCCGATCGAGCCATAGGTGGACCCGACATTCACCACCAACGCCTTGGGTTGCTCGCGCAGCAGCGGCAGGCAGGCACGGGTCAGTTGCAGCGGGGCCTTCAGGTTGATGTCCAGCAACTCGTCCAGGGCGTGTTCATCCAGTTGGTCGAGCAAGGCGAAGCGGTTCACGCCGGCGGCGTTGATCAGCACATTGACCCCGCCCATCTCACGTGCCCGGCTGACGACCTGCTCGCGACCTTGCGCTGTACGCAGGTCGGCGGTCTGCCAGCGCAGGCGGTCCGGGTAACGGTTCATCAGACCTGCCAGCTTGCCCAGATGCCTGCTCACCGCCAGCACTCGGGCACCGGCGGCACACAGTTGCTCGGCCAACTGCAGCCCGATGCCGCCACTGGCACCGGTCAGTACCACCACCGACTCAGGCAAGCGCATGCTGCACCTCGGCTTGGCCCGCACGCGGCAAGCCCTGGAACATCTCGGTGTACAACCGGTACACCACCTTGGCGGCGTGTATCACTGCCTGGTGGTCATCGACCTCGTCCAGCCGGTCCATCAACTGTTTGTAGGTGACCATGTGGTCCTGGTCCAGTGCGCCGTGGGAGCTGAGGTAGCTGAACGCGCTGTCCGGCAGCCCCAGGCTGCTCTGGATCGAACCGGCGGCATGGGTGGCCAGGGCGATGCTGGTGCCTTCGAGGACGTTGACCATGCCAAACAGCCCCACCGGATTGCCGCGGGCAATGAGGTCGTACAGGTAGGCGACCATCAGCTCGATCGGCAATGCTGGCCGGCCGTCACGCACGGCCTCCCAGTCACCGCCGCAGGCCTTGATATCATTGAGGATCCACTGCTCATGGCCATACTCCTCCTCGATGTATTCGCAGACGGCGCCGCGCAACCATTCCAGGCGCGAGGGCAGACGCGCGCCACAGGCCATCATCAGCGGTACGGTGTGGCGCACATGGTGGTAGGCCTGGGTCAGAAACGCGATATAGCTGTCACGGCTGACCTGGCCGGCCAAGGCTTCGCGAATTACCGGCACCGCGAACAGGGCCTGGCGTTCGTGGCTGGTTTGCAACTGCAGGGTGTCGAAAAATGACATGGCGGACCTCACAACGGGATGTCGGACAACAGGGTGTGATAACGCTGCAGGATCGCCTCGCGTCGCGGGCGGCCATTGGCAGTCAGGGTCTGTTCGCCGGGCGTCAGCGGGCCAGGCAGACGCCGCCAGGCATGTACCCTGGCGTAGTCGGGCAAGGTTGCATTGCTGCGCTGCACGGCCAGCTCGATGGCCTCATCGCTAGTCGCTGGGTCCAGCGGCCAGAGCAAGGCCAGGTTGCCCGGCAGCCCTTCGCCATGCACGAATGCCTGGGCGATCACCCCGCTCTGGGTCAGCTCGGCTTCCACCCATTCCGGGTTGACGTTGCGCCCGAAGCTGGTGATGAACTGGTGTTTCTTGCGCCCATTCAAGTACAGGTAACCGTCGTCATCGAAGTAACCCAGATCACCTGTGGCCCACCAGGCGGACGAGGCGGGTGGCTCGCCCAGGTAGCCAAGCAGCACGGCCCCCATGACCAGTACCTCGCCATCCTCGGCGATGCGCACCTGAACGTGGGGCAGTGGCCGGCCGACGCTGCCACGGCGCATCGCCCCCGGACGGTTGAGCGCCACCACCGACGCACACTCCGACAACCCGTAGCCTTCGAAAACCGGCAACCCGATGGCCTCGGCCCGCGCCAGCAGGGCGGGCGATACCCGTGCCCCGCCGACCGCGACGAAGCGCAATGGGCCAACCTGCATCCAGCCACGCTCGATCGCCGTGACCAGGCCCATCAAAAGCTGCGGCACCAGGATCAGGCTCTGCGCGCCGCTCAAGGCAATAGCCCCGAGCAAGCGCTTGAAATCGACCTGGCTCGCGCCACCCATGCCCAGTTGCGCCTGTGGGTAGAGCATCACGCAGGCCCCTGCCATCAGTGCGGCGTAGACACCGAGATTTTCCAGCAGTACGCCCAGCGGTAGAACGGCCAGGTACCGCTTGGGCTCGGTAGGCCGGCTGGCCAGCTCCAGTTCATGGGCAACGCGCAGCATGGCATCGGCGCCCAGGCATACCCCTTTGGGCGTGCCCGTGCTGCCGGAGGTGTAGGTGACCTTGGCGGTGCCGTCAGGCAGTACCACCGGTGCTGCCAGGTCGCGGGTCCAGAATGCATCCTGCTGCACGAAGCCCAGCTGGCTGAACACGCCCTCCCAGGCATCCTGGCAAAGCACCAGGCTGGCGCCGCACTGTTCAACACAGTGGTGCACCTGCGCCACACTGAAGAACGTTGGCACGATCACGCAGGCTCGCCCCGAGACCAAGGCCGCCAAGTCCCAGAACAGCAGCTCGGGGCCGTTGTCCAGCGCCAGAACCAGCACGCCAGCGCGTTGCTCGCTCAAGGCCTTGGCGCGCAGCCAGACCTCGGCGAGCAATTGCTTGTAGGTGAAGCGCGCATTGGCGCCTTCCACGGCCAGGTCATCGCCCCGCTCACGGCCAAGGGCAAGCAGCAATTGCTTGAAGCGCTCCAGTTCATGCGGCATGACCGGCCTCCTCGTTCAGCGCCGGCAGCCCCAGGCGGCGGAACACACCTGCCGACTCCAGGCGATCGAAGCCGTGGCGGATATCGCCGACGTACACGTGCGGATGCTGATCGTAATAGTGCCCCCAACGCTGCGCCGTTTCGTCCAGGCGGGCGGGATCGGCCTGAGCCACCACGGTCGGCACCAGGCCCAGGCGCTGGAAGCTGTTGATCAGCGTCGACGCACCGGTGAAGGCCACCCAGCGCAGCCCTCGTGTGGCGAGCAGCCAGGTTACCGTCGTGATCATGATCCGGGCGCTGCCGGCGCTGAGCGAGGCCAGGTTGCCCACCTCGACCATGCAATCGCGCCCCAGCGTCACGCCTGCCAGCCGTGAAATCGCACTTTCCACGGGCTCATCCAGATAATGCTCGAGAAACAATGACCCGCTGCTGGCTGGGCGCATTCCGGCTGCCGCCATCAGCCGCCCATGACTGTCCCGCAGGGCCAGTAGCTCCGGCAGGTAATGGTGGACGTCGGCATGGTGCACGTCGGCAAAGCACTGATGAATGAAATGCTCCAGCTCGCCACGCCCCTGATCGCCCTGCAGGTGCAGGGACAAATGGGCATGGTGGTCAGCATGGGTGCCGATGGGTAATGGGAGCAGGCTGCTCCATAGGGTTTGAGTCATGAAGCTCCCCCCGACTGGGTTGGTCAGGGCAAGTATCCACGGTGAATCTGAAGGGAATCTGAAACGGGGTGCAAAGCGGCAGGCCGGCCCAATAGCATGCCCCCGCTAACCGCGACCGCCCACGAACAGGTCGTGCTCGTGGGCGGCTTGGCCCGCGCACCCAACCCAGGCCTGGATTGCACGTCAGCCTGGTCGTGGTCCGCTTTACCCCTGGCGGCTTTTGCGCAACGCTTCCAGGCCATTGAACAACGCCATGCCCGCCAGCATCGCAGCCACGAACAGCCAGCCTTGCCAAAAACCACCGGCCAGCAGCACCAGCGCCGGGCCCGGGCACACCCCGGCAAGCCCCCAGCCGACACCGAAGACCAGGCTGCCACCGATGAGCCGACGGTCAATGTCTCGCCGGGCAGGCAACTGCATCGCACCGCCGAGCAAGGCCACATCGTGCCGACGTGCCCAGGCCATGGGCAGCAGTGCAGCACCGATGGCGCCCACCATGACCAGTGCCAGCGACGCGCCCCACTGCCCGGCGAGGTCGAGAAACCCCAGGACCTTGGCCGGGTTCGCCATGCCGGACAGCAACAACCCCATGCCAAACAGCAACCCCGCGATAAATGCGCTGATCCGGGTCATTTCATGCTCCTGCATAAAGGTGTCGAACCACGAAGACGGTGGCAAAACCGGCCGCCATGAAACACAGCGTTGCCACCGCCGAGCGCGGCGACAACCGCGACAGGCCGCACACACCGTGGCCGCTGGTGCAGCCTGCGCCATAGCGTGTGCCGATGCCCACCAGCAACCCGGCCGCCATGAGCGCCCACGCCGAGACGGTGAAATGCACTGGCGGCATCGTCGAAAACAGCTGCCACAGCAGCGGCGCGACGAGGATCCCCAGCAGGAACGACGCTTTCTCGCCACGCCCTTCTCCGCCACGCTGCAACAACGACCCGATCAGGCCGCTGATACCGGCGATGCGCCCATTGGCCACGGCGAACAGCCCCGCGGCCAGGCCGATCATGACGCCGCCAGCCAGCGCCGACCAAGGGGTAAAATCGTTCATGCTCAACTCCTCAAGGAATACGACGCGTGTGACACGCGCTCAAGGTCAAGGCAAGCGCCCCAGCCTGGCGGACCAGGAACCTGCGCTCACACCGTGCAGGATCACGCTGAGCAGGACGCAGGCAATCGAGGTGGCGATAATGGTGCCACGCTCCTGCAGAGGCGAATCCAGGATCAGCGTGGCGAACACGATCGAGGCCAGCCCGCGCGGCCCGAACCAGCCGATGAACAGACGGCTTTCGGCAGCCAGGGTAGTCCCCGCCAGGCTGACCCACACAGGCAGCATGCGCACCAGCGACAGGCTCAACAACGCATAGAACCATACCGAAGGCGAAAGTATCTGCGAAGCCTTGGGCGCCACGTAGGCGCCAAAAACCACCCAGGTGAGCAGCGACAGCGCTTCGCTGCAAGATTCGCCGGTCTCGAGCAAGGGCCGGGTTTCCTGCCTGAACAGAAAACTGGTCAGCAGCCCTGCGCAGAAGGCAGCGATAAAGCCGCTCCCGCCCATTGCCTGGGCGCTGGCAAAACTCAGCAGTGCCAACGCCGGCATCACCAGTTGTTGCCAGGCATCGATCTGCAGGCAATGCCGTTGCGAAAAACGCAATAACACGCCCACCAACAGGGCCAGCACCGCCCCCGCGAGGGCACCGATACCCAACTCCTCCAGGAAGAAATAACCTGCCAGGGCAAAAGGCAGGGTCGAATGGAGCTCCACCGTCAACGCCAGCAACAGCAGCAGGATTGGCACGCAGATGCCATCATTCAGTCCACTTTCCACGTTCAGGCATTCCCGCACTTCGCAGGGCACTTCCGGGTTGCTGACCACAGCCTTGCCGAGGGCGGCATCCGTGGGCGCCAGGATGGTCGACAACAGCGCCATTTCCAGCCAGGGCATTTGCGGGAACAGCAGCCAGGCAGCCAGGCAACCTGCGATCAAGGTCAGCGGCAGCCCGATCAGCAACAGACGCAGCGGCAGGCCGCGGTGATGGCGCAACTGGCCCGGATCAAGCTTGGCAGCATCGGTGAACAACACGATGGCAAGGGTCAGTTCGGCCAGCAACCGCAGGTCGTGGCGGTCCAGCGCCAGGTTCAGCAAGCCGAGCCCGGACGGTCCGACCAGCAGGCCTGCCATCAGGAACAGCAACGGTCCGTTGACCGGCTTGGATTCAAGCGCGCCGGCCAGGCTGGCGTACAGCACCAGCAAGGCGGCCAGAACAGCCAGATTCTGATACATGGCCACGCCCCTTGAACAACAGCGTATGCACAACCGTTATCACTGCCCGGGCAGTGCAAGCGCAGGCCTGATGGCCAGGACACTGCACGGCGCATGGTTCACCAGTCGTTCGGTGGTATCGCCGATCAGCCTGGCCCAGCCCCTGGGCTGCACCACGCCGACCACCACCACATCGATCTGCAACCTGACGATATGCGACTTGATCACCCGCAATGGCGCGCCCTCACTGAAAAAGCGCTGCGCACGGGGGATGCCATGGGCATCGGCGAGGGCGTCGAACGGTAACTGCAGCGACTCGCGGACCTCGTCGGCCCAGGGGCCGGCCAGGTCAGGATTGGCCGACATGGCGACCGGCAGGTCGTAAGCCGAGAGCATGTGAAGTTGCCCCCGGCATTGAGCCGCCAGTTGCTGCCCCGCCGCGAGCAACTCATGGTTGAGGATGTCCTTCTGCGTCGACGGGCTGGCGACATCCACCGCCACCAGCACGTTGCCAGGCAAAGCCGGAGCGTCAGCCGGCACGAACATCAGCGGGGCCGCGCTTGCATGCAACAGCGCGTGGTCGAGCGAAGTCTGCGCCACCTGGTCGAACAGGGCGCAGCCCGGGGAGTCCTTGACCACCAGGTCAGGTGCGTAACGGGCAATGTAACCTGAGACCAGGTCACGCGGACTGGAGGTCTCCATGGCCTCGAAACCTGGGCGCATGCCAACGGCTGGCTGTTCATCGAGCAACGCCTTGAGCCCTGCGCTGAAGTGCACGAAGGTCGCAGAGGGCAAGGCAGGCTCCTGCAATTCATGGCGCAGCCGCAGCTCGGCAGGTTCGTGGATGCCCAGCACCTGCAAGCGAGCACCTGAGGCCGCAGCCAGTGCCATGGCCCGGGACAGCGCGGCACTGGCCTGGACCTCGGTCATGATCAGCAGGATCCGGCGATACGGGTTCATCGGCCACCTCCCGGCACAGTTGTAGGGTTGCCTGCGACTGTCATTATCGAAGCGTGCGCTGGCCGGTTCTTGATAAAAATCAAGGCCCCGAGGCGCCATCGCGCCACCCTTGGCCTGAACCGGTACGCCGCCATCGAGGCGGCCATCGCTGTGGAGGCCACCATGAACGCCCTGACGCGACTGCTATTGATCTGCCACCCGGACCTGCACCCCTCGCCCGCCCTGGCGCGCGCGCAAGCATTGGCCAAGGCGACGGGCGCCACGTTGCACCTGGTGGTGCTGAGCCAGCTACCTTCACGCCTGGCCACCCTGGACCAGGTGCTGCGCAGCAACGCACGCAAGCAGGACGCCGAACACCGCAAGGCATGGCTGCACGAGCAGGTGAAGACGCTTGGCGAGCAGGGCATCACCGCCTATGCCGAGACGCTTGATGACGAAGACCCGCTCAAAGACCTGATCCGCCTGGCGCAATTGCACCGGGTGGAAATGTTGATCAAGGACATTCGCCACGAAACCCTCGTCAGCCGTGCCCTGCTCACACCACTGGACTGGCAGTTGCTGCGTCGCTGCCCCATCCCTCTGCACCTGGTGGCCCAGGCTGATGCCGCGCTGCCAGCACGGATCCTGGCCGCCGTGGACCTGGTCGAGGATGATCCGGCCATCCGCAAGATCAACGAACGCATCCTGCAAGCCGCGCAACTACTGGCGCACTGTTGCAGGGCGCAATTGCACCTGCTGCAGGCCTGGGAGCCCAGCGCCAGCTTTGTCGCCTATGCCGCCGCCCCCGTCGCCTGGACCGATGAACGGATCGAAGAAATGACCGGCCGGGCGCGCGAGCGCCTGAGCACATTCGCCAGCCACTACGGCATCAAGCCGGATCACCTGCACGTACTGCGCGGCGCGGCTCGCTCCGTTGTCAGTGAATACGCCAACCAGCATGGCTTCGAGGTGGTCGTCATGGGCACGCTGTACCACGACGGGCTGGCCAAGGTGATCGGCAGTACCATCGAACAGAGCCTGTACAAAGTGCATTCCAGCATCCTGGCGATCCACGCATGAAACCTGTACCCCCCTTGGTGTTTGCCTTGCAGGGGAGCCAAGGCTATGGCAACGAAGTAGCGCATCGACTCGGCCAGGTCTTGTCGACCCACGAGGAGCGCGACTACGAGGATGGCGAACACAAGTGCTGGCCGACTGCCGAGGTCGACGGACGGGACACCATCGTGATCCATTCGCTGTACGGTGATACCCGCCACAGTGCCCACGACAAACTGTGCCGGCTGCTGTTTTTCTGCGGGGCGATCAAGGATGCCGGTGCCACCCAGGTCACCGTGGTGACACCCTACCTGTGTTATGGCCGCAAGGACCGCAAGGTGGAATTCCAGGACGCCACCCTCACGCGCCATGTTGCTCGCCTGATGGAAAGCTGCGGCATCGACCGGATCGTGGCGCTGGACGTGCACAACCCCAGTGCGTTCGACAACGCTTACCGGATACCGGCCTGGAACCTGTCGTGTGTACCGCTGTTTGCCCAACGGCTGGCGCCGCTGCTCGGCGAACAGGCGATCACGGTGGTGTCGCCAGACACGGGCGGCATCAAGCGCGCCGAGCAGTTTCGTCAGCGTCTGGCGCACCTGCTGGCCCGCCCGGTTGGCACTGCGCTGATGGAAAAGCACCGCCAGCAGGCGGGGCTCAGCGGGGAGTTGCTGGTGGGCGATGTGGCCGGCTGCGTTGCCGTGCTGTTCGATGACATGATCAGCACCGGGCAGACGCTGCTGCGCGCCGCACAGGCATGCCATCAGGCCGGAGCGCGCCGGCTGTTTGGCGCGGCTACCCACGGGCTTTTCACCACCGGGGGACAGCTGTTCGACAGCGGTCTGTTCGAACGTATCCTGGTCGCCGACAGTATTGCCCCGTTTCGCGTACCTGAGCACTGCCGGGACCTGCTGGAGATCGTCGACACCAGCGCCCTGGTCGCCGAACGCCTGGCCAGCGGCCGCAAGCCCGTTGCCTGAGCCGGGCGCATTGCTCAACGCCTGTCCAGATAGCGGTACAACGCCTCTTCCTGGTCGAAATGCAGTTTCGCCAGGGTGTCCAGGCGAATGAGCTGATGCTGGATGTCATCGGCGCTCGGGCAGGCTGAACCGTTGGCGAAATCCTGACTCATGCGCGTCAGCAGCTGGATCAGCCGGAACATTTCCCGATGGGTATGGCTCAGCGCCGAAAGGGGATCCTCGCCGCCCATGTAACGGCTCAACAGCGGGTACAAACGGCGTTCGTCATCACGCTCGTGCCGCTCCAGCAGGTCATGCAACAGCGCAATGAAGCGATTCAGGTCCGTTCGCGCCTGGTCGACGGGCCGCGTGGAAAAATCCCGCGCCATCTGGCTCAGCTCGGCCAACAGGCCGTCGAGTTGCCGGTGTTCGTCCTGCATGCTCTGCAGATTCGCGACCGGCAGGCCATCATGGCCGTCCCCCGTCAGGGGGCCCAGGGCTCGCAGGGCGTTGACGATGATCAGCAGGTCGATGCCTTCCTGCAGCACGGCACCCGTCATCGCTGGCAAATAGCCTGCGGCGGCGACCAGCATGGCCAGCAACGACAGGCTCATGCCCACCCATACCCCCTGACGGGCGATGCCCACGGCATGCCGGGCGATGTCCAGCGCCTCGATCAACCGGTCCAGCCGGTCCACCAGCAAGACCACCCCGGCGGCCTGCGCCGAGGCGGTCACGCCGGAGGCGCCCATGGCAACGCCGACATCGGCAGCCGCCAGAGCCGGCGCGTCATTGATGCCATCCCCGACCATCACGGTGGGGCCGGCGCGGCAGCCCTCTTGTACCAGGCGGACCTTGTCCTCGGGGGAGAGCTCGCAACGAAGCTCATCGATGCCCGCCGTCAACGCGATGCTTTCGGCCGTTTGCGGTCGGTCGCCGGTGAGCATGACCACCTTGTCGATGCCCCGCGCCCGCAGCCGACGCAGGGTCTGAGGCGTCTCGCAACGCACAGCATCGGCCAGGCGCAACACGGCTTTCAATTCACCGTCCACGGCCACGAAACTGCCGCTGCAGGCCAGATAGTCCAGTTGCTGCAAGTGCGCCTGGGCCCACGGGTCGGAAGCGTCACCGGGCTGCACGTAGGCCAGCGCACCCAGGCGCACCGCTTTGCCCTGGACATGGCCGGCAAGCCCTTGGCCTGGGCTTTCCTCTACCTGCTCCGGCGCGTCCAGCGTCAACGCCAGCGCGTGGGCAGCGTCGACGATGGCCATGGCGATCGGATGCGCGGACGCCTGGGCCAACGACGCGGCCAGTTGCAGCATCCGCAGTGGCCTGCCCTCCCCTTTGAGTTCGATGGATTGCAGCTGGGCATGGCCGCTGGTCAAAGTGCCGGTCTTGTCGAGAAACACCTGGCGGACCCCGGCAAGCGCTTCCAGCACCTCACCGTCACGCACGAGGATGTTGCGTCGCGCCGCTCGCGAGATGCCCGACAGGATAGCGATTGGCACCGCCAGTATCAGTGGGCACGGCGTAGCGACCACCAGCACCGCCAGCACGCGTTGTACGTCGCCGCTGATCCACCAGGCCAGGCCAGCGACCAGCAACGTCAGCGGAATGAACGCCAACGCATAGCGATCGGCCAGGCGCATGAACGGTGCGCGCGACTGCCGCGCCGTTTCGGCCAGCCGCACGATGCCGGCATAGGTGCTTTGTGCCGCAGCGTGCGTGGCCTGCAGCAACAATGGCGCGCCGGCATTGGTCACCCCGCTGGCTACCGGTTCACCCGCATGGCGGGTGACTGGCAACGACTCCCCGGTCAGCGCTGCTTCGTCCAGGGTCGCCTGGGCACTGAGCAGCCGCCCGTCCACCGGCACGATCTCACCCAGGCGCACCAGTACGGTCTGACCAGGCCTGACCTGCTCCACCGCCACCTCACACAGCCCGTCCTGCTCCTGGACCCACGCGCGCTGTGGCGCACGGTCGATCAGCGCGCGCAGTTCCCGCTCGGCATGGCGCAGGCTGAAGCTTTCCAGCGCACGGCCAGTAGCCAGCATCAGCGCGACCACAGCCGCCACCAGCATCTGCTCCAGGGCCAATGCCGCGCCTATCGACAGCAGCGCGATCAGATCGATGCCCGCCTCGCCCCTGACCAGGCGCCTGGCCATTTCCACCGCCAGCACCACGGCCATCACGGCACTGCCAGCCGCCCAGGTCAGCGCTGCCACACCCGGGCGCTGCGCCACATAGGCCAGGCCGCCACTGAGCAAGCTCAGCACGCAGACCAGCAACAGGACAGGGTCGAGCCATCGGCGTGACATGGTGGCTACTTGCGCCTGGCCTGCTGCAGCTTCAGTTGCTGCACCTGCTCCTCAGCCTGGGTCGCCCGGCGCAGGGCCTCGTTGGCGGTCTGCTCGACCAGGTCGATGCGGTAGCACACCTGGTCGGCGCGCAAGCGGGCGGTGGCAGCGTTGTTCTCTGCCGACTCCAGGCGCGCGTCGTATTCCGCAGTGCGCCATGGGCTGCAGCCTGAAGCGCTTACCAGTAGCAGGCTCGCCCACCCCAACAGCAGATAGCGTTGCATGTGGATACCCTCGTGGGTGCCAAGACACCCCGAGTATCGGTAGCGCCACCCGCAGCGGCCTGACATTTGTCAACCGCGCAGCGTCTGTTCGCCGAGTTTGACCTTTATCAATCGCCGCGCCCGGTGCAGGGGTAGAAACAAGGACGCAGGGCACGCCTGCCCCCCTCTCGATCTGCAAACGGAGCCCATCATGAACGACGTCGATCTGCGAGACCTTGTGCTCGAAGAGCTGGAATTCAAACCCGATATCAATGCCGCCAGCATCGGCGTGACGGTGCAGGACGGTGTGGTCACCCTGTCCGGGCACGTCAACAGCTACGCCCAGAAGGTCAGTGCCGAGCGCACGGTCAAAGCCATGAAAGGCGTGCGCGGCCTGGCCGAAGAGATCGAGGTGCGGCTGAACAGGCTTGAAGGGACGGCGGATGACACGATTGCCAGCCGCGCCTTGAAAATCATCGCCTGGAGCTCGGATGCCAACGTCGAGGGCATCAAGGTCACCGTCCAGAAAGGGCACGTGACCCTGGAGGGCCAGCTCGATTGGCAATACCAGAAGGAAGTGATCGAACAGGCGGTCTGGCGCCTGTCGGGTGTGGTCGGGGTGCAAAACCGCATCACCCTCAAGGCCCGCGCCGATGCCGTCGACATCAAGCGCCATATCGAAGATGCCCTCAAGCGCAGCGCTGAAATCCAGGCTGAAGGCATCCGCGTCACGGTCAATGGTGGCGTCGTCAAACTCGAAGGCAAGGTTCACTTGCTGCGCGAGCGCGAAGTCGTCGAGCGGGCGGCCTGGTCAGTGCCAGGCGTGAGCAAGGTCGAAGACTACCTGTTGATCGCCTAGCCCGCGCAAACAGAAGGAGGGATGGCCATGAACAACGATCAGCCGTGGAAGCTGTATTTCCTGGCAGTCGGGCTGGCCGTGCTGGCGGCCGTGCAGTTTGGCCTGTTCAGCCAGCCGGCCGTGCAGGCCATCCCTTACAGCCAGTTCCTGCAGTTGCTGGAGCAGCAGAAGGTCAGCGACCTGCATGTCGAACGCGAGCGCATCCTCGGCCGGTTGCAAGAGCCCATCGATGGACACACGGTGTTCTCCACGGTACGTGTCGACCCGGCACTGAGCGAGCAACTGGGGCGCTCGGGCGTGGCATTCAGTGGTGTCGTCGAGGACAGCACCCTGGCGACCGTGGTCGGCTGGTTCATGCCGCTGCTGATGATGCTGGTGCTGTGGTACTTCCTCTTTCACGGCCTGGGGCAGAAACAGGGCCTGGGCGGGTTGATGGGCGTGGGCAAGTCGCGAGCGCGGGTTTACGTCGAGAAAGACATCAAGGTCACCTTCGCCGATGTCGCGGGCATCGATGACGTCAAGGATGAACTGACGGAAATCGTCGCTTTTCTCAAGAACAAAGCCTGGTACGCACGCCTGGGTGCCCATGTGCCCAAAGGCACGTTGCTGGTCGGCCCGCCCGGCACCGGCAAGACCTTGGTCGCCAAGGCCATTGCCGGGGAAGCGGCAGTGCCGTTCTTCTCGATCTCAGGCTCGGAGTTCGTCGAGATGTTCGTCGGCGTGGGCGCTGCGCGGGTGCGTGACCTGTTCGAGCAGGCCCGCCAGGCGGCGCCTTGCATCATCTTCATCGATGAGCTGGATGCCCTGGGCAAGATGCGTGGCATCGGCAGCTTTGGCGGCAATGACGAGAAAGAACAGACCCTCAATCAACTGCTGGCCGAACTGGACGGCTTCGACCCGCGCGAAGGCGTGGTACTGCTGGCCGCAACCAACCGGCCCGAAGTGCTGGACCCGGCACTGCTGCGCGCCGGGCGCTTCGACCGGCAGATCCTCATCGATCGGCCCGACCGCAAGGGCCGCCTGGCGATCCTGAAAGTGCATCTGCACAAGATCATCTACAAGAACGACCTCGATTGCGAGCGGATTGCCGAACTCACCCCGGGCCTGACCGGTGCCGACCTGGCCAACCTGGTCAATGAAGCCGCCATCGTCGCCACCCGGCGGGCCAGCCAGTGGGTCGAGCTGAAGGACTTCACGGCAGCGATCGAACGGCTGATGGCCGGTGTCGAGCGCAAAGGCAGCGTGCTGCGCAGCGACGAGCGGCAGGTGGTGGCGTACCACGAAATGGGCCATGCCCTGGCCGCCAGCAGCCTGCCGGCGATGGACCCGGTACACAAGGTGTCGATCATTCCCCGCGCCGCCGGCTCGCTGGGCTACACCCTGCAACGGCCGACCGATGATCGCTACCTGATCAGCACGCAGATGCTGCGCGACCGGCTCGTCGTGCTGATGGCCGGGCGCGCCGCCGAAAACCTGGCGTTCGGCCAGATTTCCACGGGCGCCGCCGATGATCTGGGGCGCGCCACCGACATCGCCCGACAGCTGATCACCCGCTTCGGCATGAGCCCCGCGCTGGGCCAGGCGGTGCTGGAGCGCCAGCAGGCCAGTTACCTCGGTGACGCGCTCCTGCACCAGGAGCGCAAGGACTATTCGGAGCAGACCGCCCGCGAGATCGACCTCGGCATCCGTGAATTGCTGGAAGAGGCCTACGGCCGCGCCCGCACCTTGCTCGAGCAGCGGCGCACGGACCTGGACGCCGGTGCGCGTCTGTTGCTGGCCAAGGAAACCATCACCCCGGAAGAGTTCCCGGCGTTGCTTCCGCAGGTCCGTGACCCCGCCACCTATACCTTGATCGTCAGCCAGCAGTGACCCTGCAACCCCTTCCCGAGTAACGAAGCTGCTGGCCATCCGCTGCGGCGATGGCCTGCTGCCGTTGCTGGAGGCGTTGGAGCCTCGCCGCGCTCAAGTGGGCTCCTCCAGGTGGCTGAGGTTGAGCAAACCCTGGGTATCGACAAGCCTGACTTCGCGACCGGCGCATTGCAGGAAACCGTTGTGGATGAAACGGCTGAACAGCCGGCTGACGGTTTCCAGGGTGAGGTCCAGGTAATTGGCGATATCGCCCCGGGACATGGGCAGGTTGAACAGATCGGCGCGCAACCCTCGCGCCTGGTAGCGCGCCGACATGCCCAGCAGGAAGATCGACAGACGTTGTTCGGCACGCCCATGGCAGCAGCGCAAGTGCATGTCCGACCAAGGGTCGCAGACCTGTCCGTTTGGCGCGCATCATTTACTGTTTGCACTGCTGCCTTCCTCGGGTACCAGGTCGAACTGCGCAAGGCAGCGCTGCTCATCAGCGGAGGTCAGCGCCCGCAGGCCACTCGCTTCCTGCATCGGCGTCTGGAACAACGCCAGGCGGATCACCCCGTTGCGCGCCAGGAAGGTTTGCGCCAGGCAGGTGCACACGGGCTTGCCGACCAACGCTGCAAGCTGCTCATTTTCAGGCACCTGCACCTGTGCCTGCAGGTTGGCCGAGCAGTTTTCCACGATCTGCGCCACGGAGCGCCCGGCCAGCCATACGGTGGCACCGCCCAGTACCGCCAGGAGCAACAGCACGCCCATCAGCACGTTCGATTCCCGGGTGATCGAACGCAGCACTGCCAGCCTGGCCTGCCAGCCCGTCTCCTGGCCATTGAAAATGGCTTTGCCGACCGTGCGTTTCACGCCGCGCTGCACGGCCCAGCCCAGCGCCACACTCAATGCCAGCAAGCTCAGGAGCACGGCCGGATCACGCATGGGCATGCGCCAGCTCGGGCTCACGGCGCGGTAGACAGACGCCGCGACGAGTAACGCGACGATGGCCACGATCCAACCCAGGCTGCCCCTGGGCCGGTGCATCCAGGAACGTAGTTTCGCTCGTGCTTGCGTGTTCATGACTACCTCCCGCGCCGGATTCAGCGCACAGGGTCGATGGCAACGGTTTCCTGATATTCCGGCACGCACACCTGCCAGCCCAGTTCCAGGCTGATGCGCCGTCGCAAGGTATCGGCGGCGTGTGGCTCGCCATGGATGACGTAGGTCTGCCGCGGTGGCCGGGTGAAACCGCGCAACCACTCCATGATCTCGTCGGCGTCGGCGTGGGCGGAGAGGTTTTCCATGGCATGTACCTGCGCCCGGATGGGCACGTCTTCGCCCTGCAGGCGGACGCTGTGGGCGCCAGCGACGATATCGGCGCCGCGCGTGCCTCCCGCCTGAAAACCGGAGAACAGGATGCTGTTGCGCGGATTGGGGGCCAGCGCCTTCAGGTGGTGCAGCACCCGGCCACCGGTGGCCATGCCACTGGCGGCAATGATCACCGACGGCTCGCGCAGCTGGTCAAGGTGGCGGGACTCATCGACCGTGCGGATGATCCGTGTGCCCTTGCACATCGCGGCGCACTCCGCCGCCGGTAGCCGATGTTGGTTGCGAAACTGCTGATACAGGGCGGTGGCATCGGTGGCCATCGGGCTGTTCAGGTACACCGGGATATCCGGGATCAGCCGGTCACGCTTGAGCTTGTAGAGGTAATACATCAGCAGCTGGGCGCGCCCGACAGCGAATGAAGGCACCAGGACGATGCCATGGCGCAGGAGGGTCTGGTTGATGACCTGGGCCAGATACTGCTCGGTCGATTCTGCCGGGTGCTGGCGATCACCATAGGTGGACTCCACCAGCAGCACATCCGCCGTGCGGATCAGCTCCGGTGCCCGCATGATCGGGTCTTGCGGCCTGCCCAGGTCACCCGAGAAGACCAAGGTCTGGCCCTCGGCACTGATCTGTACCGTCGCCGCGCCCAGGATATGGCCAGCCGTGCGCAGCAGCAGGTCCATGCCTTCGGCAATCGGCGTTGCCTGATGCAGCTCCACCGGGCGCAACAGGGCCAGCGCCTGCTTCGCATCCTGCTCGGTATAGAGCGGCCGCGCCGGGGTGTGCTTGGAATAGCCGTGGCGATTGGCATGTTCGGCCTGCTCTTCCTGCAGCCGCGCGCTGTCGAGCAGGAGCACTTCAGCCAGGGCGCAGGTTGCCGGGGTGGCATAGATCGGTCCGCTATAGCCTTCCCTGGCCAATACTGGCAGGTAGCCGCTATGGTCGAGATGGGCGTGGGTCAGCACGACCGCATCCAGCGCCCGCAGTGCCGCAGGCAAGGGTTCCCAGTTGCGCAGGCGCAATTGCTTGTAGCCCTGGAACAGCCCACAGTCCACCAGTATCCGCGTGCTGTCGCGGGTCAACAGGAATTTGCTGCCGGTCACCGTCCCGGTGCCGCCGAGAAAGGTCAGTTGCATGGCCAAGGCTCCTGGGTTTCGAACACATGGGGATGAACCGCGAGCACGCTGCATGGCGGGTGCCCGACGATGCGTTCAGTGGTGTCGCCCAGCAGCTTGTCCAGCCCTTTGGGCTGCACCACGCCCATCACCACGGCGTCGACTTCCAGGGCCACGACCTGTTCGCGAATGACCTGCACCGGGCCGCCCTCCATGAAGTGTCGGCGGTCAAGCGCCACCCCTTCGGCCTCGGCCAAGGCGTTGAAGGGCTCCTGCAGCGCCGCGCGCATCTCGTCGATCCACGCCTGGGTGACGTTCATGTCCGCGGCGAACACCCCGGCCAGGTTGTAGGCCGACAGCAGATGCAACGCGGCATCGCACTGCAGTGCCAGCGCCTGGCCGACGCGAATCAGCCCTCGATTGAACCGTTCCTGAACCTCTGGCGTCTCGCTGAAACAGGTATCCACGGCAACCAGAACGCGCCGAGGCAATGAAACGGCCGCTTTCGGCACGAACAGGGTAAGCCCCTTGAAACCGCGCATCAGCGCACTGTCCAGCGGGGTACCGAACAGCCGCGCCAGGGCCGACGCGGATTCGCTGTCCTTGATCACCAGGTCTGGCTGCAGTTCGCTGATGTAGTCGATGGCCTCGCTGCGGATATCGTCGGCGGCCAGGCTGTCGACCGTCAGTGTCACACCGCTGCCTCGGTGGCGTTCGACCAGCGCCCGCAATTGCACGCTGTAGTGGTCGTACTGGCGTTTGATATCAGCCTCGTTCAGGCGCTCTTCGCGCAGCAGGTGCTCCTCGCTCGGTTCGAACAACCCCAGCACATGCACGCTGGCGCCGCTGACATGCGCCAGCGCCAGCCCCCTGCGCAGCGCGGCTGAATGGGGATCGACTTCGGTAAGCAGCACCAGCAATTGTCGAAACTGACCCATGATGAACCTCCAGGCTTGCGCGACTGGGATGTGATGAGGGGATTTTCCGAGCGCTGGCGCGCTGGCGTTTGATGCAGATCAGAAACAGGTGATCCGGCCCGAACTTGACGATTGTCAGAACCGCGGCGGCGCGCCACGTTACAACGGCTTCAGGCATCTATACGGGTAACGGGAGGCACCATGAACACGCAGCAGACTGAAGAGCCGGACGCCTGCGAGCACTGGGTCGAAAAGCTTCATGACGGTACGCCCGTGCTGATCCGCCCGCTGCGCGAGGAGGATCACGACCGCGACAGGCGTTTTCTCAGCTCGATCGCCTACGAGGCTCGGCGCTTCCGCTTCATCGCTGGGCTCAGTGGCGGCCTGCCCAGCCTGGACCCGCAAGGGATGCCGGTCGACTATCACCAGCGCATGGCCTACATCGCGCTGGCTCACGTCGACGGCTGCTTGCAGCAGATTGGCGTCAGCCGTTACGCCGGCATACCGGGCAGCCCGCGCTGCGAGTGTGCGGTAGCGGTGCATGAGGACTGGCAGCGCAAAGGCCTGGGTACGCACTTGCTGCGGCACCTGATCGACGCGGCGCGGCGCAGTGGCTATGAGTGCATGACTTCCAGGGACCTGGCGAACAATTACGCCATGCACCGGCTGACCAAGGCGCTGGGGTTCAGCTCACGCTACCTGGGCGGCGATGTCAGCGAGATTCTCCACGAACTGGACCTGCGGGCCTGAAAACAAGGCCCTTGCGGGCCTTGTACCTCACCCCTGGGAATGCTCGGGGGAAATCACCAGCACACTGCTGGACAAGCGATGCAACACCCGCTCGGCAGTACTGCCGATGAACCAGCCGACGCCATGGTGGTGATAACTGCCCATGACCAGCACGTCGATATCATTGTTGTCCATGAACACGGCCAGGACCTTGGCCGGGTCGCCGATGCGCATGTGGCGGTGCTCGACGGCAATGCCATTGCGCTCGGCAAGGGCCTGAAAGGCGTCGCTCTGGGCTTCGTGTAGCGTCCGGGCGAGGTTGGAATCGAACAGGAACGAATGCTCCCGGCTGCCGCCGGCGTCCAGGTACATGGAACTGAGGTCGTAGGCATACAGCAATTCGATCTGCGCGCTACACTGCAGCGCCAGTTTCAGCGCCTCGCTGATGATCTGGTCATTGAAGCCTTCGAACTGATCCTCGGGCCGGGACAGGTCCACGGCCGCCAGGATCCTGCGCGGTAACGCATGGCTGGCCTTGTGCACCAGATGCAACGGGATGCGGGTTTCGCGCAGCAGCTGGATATCCAGCGAGGTGAACATGGCACGCGCCCACCAGGGCTCATGCTCGAACGCCTTGATCAGAAGGGCGAACGGCTGTTCACGCAGGTGCACCAGGATCTCGTTCAAGGGGTGCTGCACCCACACCACTTCAGTGGTGACTGTGACACCGTTGCGCCGCATCGGCTGCGCCTGGTTTTCCAGCCACTCCCGGTGTTGCTGCACGTAGCCTTCGCGCATCACTGCCAGCGCCTGGTCATTGACCAGGCCCGCCGTGGCAAGCCCTTCCACATAATCGAACGCCACGATGTGCAGCGCCATGCCCTTGGCCTTGGCCAAGGCTGCGGCTCGGTCGTAGACGGGGGTTCGGCGCATCAGCGGCGATGCGATCAACAGCAGTCTTTGCGGGGTTTCCATGGCACACCTCTGCGGTTGCGATACGTACCCGAAGCATCGTTTACCCGTGCCTTGCAGACTTGACGTTTGTCAACTGACGCTCCACGGACCAACGGTATTTCCCGCAGCACGCAAACTTGACGAGGATCAACGTATCGCCGATTGCCGGGCGCACGATACCCCCGTATCAACAACAATCTCCGGCCCCGGAGGCGTGCCATGGCGCTCATGAAAGCAGCAGTGTTCGTCGACAGGAACCGTATCGTGCTGGACGAAAAACCCGTACCCGATATCGGCCCCCTGGACGCCTTGCTGCGCATCACCACCACCACGATCTGTGGCACCGACGTGCACATCCTGCGCGGCGAGTACCCGGTGGCCAAGGGGCTGACCGTCGGCCACGAGCCGGTGGGCGTGATCGAAAAGCTCGGCTCGCAGGTGCAGGGGTTCCATGAAGGCCAGCGGGTCATCGCCGGCGCCATCACCCCCAGCGGCCACAGCAACGCCTGCCTGTGTGGCTGCAGCTCGCAGGACGGCGCCGGCACCGCCCATGGTTTCAAGGCCATCGGCGGCTGGAAGTTCGGCAATATCATCGATGGATGCCAGGCCGAATACGTGCGTGTGCCGGACGCCATGGCCAACCTCTCGCCCATTCCCGATCAGCTGAGCGACGAGCAGGTACTGATGTGCCCGGACATCATGTCCACCGGTTTTTCCGGGGCCGAACGCGGTGGCGTGACCCTGGGCGACACCGTGGCCGTGTTCGCCCTGGGGCCGATCGGCCTGTGCGCGGTAGCCGGGGCCCGGTTGCTCGGCGCGACCACCATCATTGGCGTCGATACCGTGCCCGAGCGGATCAACGTCGCTCGCCGCATGGGCGCCGATCACATCGTCGATTTCAGGCAGGGCAACGTGGTCGAGCAGATCATGGCGCTCACCGGCGGGCGCGGCGTGGATGTGGCCATCGAAGCACTGGGCACGCAAGCCACCTTCGAGGCAGCGCTGCGGGTGCTGCGGCCGGGCGGCACGTTGTCCAGCCTGGGCGTGTACAGCGCCGACCTGCACATACCATTGGGCCCGTTCGCCGCGGGCCTGGGTGATTACCGCATCATCACGACCTTGTGCCCCGGTGGCAAGGAACGCATGCGTCGGTTGATGGCGGTAGTCGCCAGCGGCCGGGTCGACGTTTCACCGTTGGTCACGCACCGCATGCGCCTCGATGACATCGAAGCCGCCTACGAACTGTTTGCCCACCAGCGCGATGGCGTGATGAAAGTGGCGATTACGCCTTGACCCTCGCGCGCTGGAGGCAGGGACGCCTTTGTTTGCATTGTTCAGCAGTTTTCTTGCCCATGCATGCTCCGGAGGCACCCATGAACGTCTACGTCGAGAACAACACCGAACAGAACCGCTGCTGGGTCCGCATGGACGACTGGCGGGTAAGTTTCGGCACGGCCGCTGAAGCCCGACAGTTTGTCGAGCGGCTCAACGCCCGCCTCAACGCCCCCCATTCGCTGGACATGCTGGCGGATTGGTCGCCCCGACCAGGCGTGACGGTCCGGGCGGATCTGCGATGTGCGAAGGAGGCCTGAACATGTCTGGCCAACTGAAAGTCACGTTGCTCGAGCAGCCTGCTTTGTTACAGACGTCCCCACCGGTTCACCTGAAACCCCTGGACACGCTGTGCCGCGATTGTCGGGTCAGCGGCTTGTGCCTGCCCACCGGTCTGCCCCTGCATGACAACAGCTGCCTGGGCGCGCTGATCGGGCCACGCATGCGCATCCGCAAAGGCGCGGCGCTGTTCAACGCCAATGCGCCGTTGACCACGCTCTATGCCGTGCGCTGTGGCAGTTTCAAGACCAGCCTGAACAGCGCCGAAGGCCAGGGTGTGGTGATCAACTTCTGGATGCCGGGTGACGTGCTCGGCCTGGACGCCATCGCCACCGACCACCATGTCTGCGACGCGATCGCCCTGGAAGACAGCGAAGTCTGCCCGGTCCCGTATCGTCGCCTGCAAGCGCTGGCACGCGATTTTCCAGTATTGCAGCAAAGCCTGAACCGCTTGATGAGCCGGGAGATCGTGCGTGAGCACGAGCGCGTGCTGATGCTGTGCAACCTCACCGCCGAGCAGCGCCTGGCCAGTTTTCTGGTCGGGCTGTCCAGGCGCTTCGTCAACCGTGGCTACTCCGCCCATGGCTTCATGTTACGCATGTCGCGCGAGGACATGGCGTCCTACCTGGGCCTGCGCCTGGAGACCGTATGTCGATCCGTCGCCCGCTTGCGTGCGCAAGGCATCGTCAGCCTGCGCGGCAGGCTGGTGGAAATACTCGACATGCCAGCCTTGATGGCGCTCGAGCAGGCCGGCCCTGACAGTGAACGCAAGCAAGCCCTGAAAGCGCCATCTTCAAAACGCTGAACAGGGCGGACAGACTCGTAGCCCGTGAAAATCAGACGGTTTTTCACGAGCCTCCCACTCAGCGAGGCGAGGTATCGTCAGTAAGTTGTTGGTTCTAAGCGATTAGCGCTGGTAGCTGCGTTTCTATCAACCCAGCGGCGGTAGTCTTCAATAGGGAGGAGTCGAGCTTGTTTCGGGGGACCCATTTGCAAGCGGTTATCTCATTGCAAGCAACTGGCTTAACGTCGTCATGAAGCTGGGTAGTGAAGACATGGTGTACGGTGTTGCCAACTCTCACGGTGCACAAAGACAGCAGGCTGTGTCCTGCAATAGAGGTCTCTTCCCGAAGTTCACGGGCAGCGGCTTCGATAGCGGTCTCGCCCGCCTCGATGGCTCCGCCTGGAAAGTTCCACTTTCCGCTCCTCTTGCGAACCAAGAGAATCTTGCCACCCTTTAGGCAGATTATCGTAGCCCTCGCCTTCAACTTTCGATCTTTCTCGTACCCCATGCGTACGCTCTGCTCTTCATCACCTGGTTCGTAACCGTAGCGCTAAAGTGCAACTGCACCTCTTCCGTGAAGACTCATCATTTCGACGATTCGTTCAACGTCAGAGGCACAGCCGGTAGCTGCTATTCGCGAACGCTAGGTATCGACCCATCGTACAGTTTGGGTATCGCCTCAGATTGAGCGCTGGTTTACCCGGGCAGAGAGTTGCTCGGCGTTTTCCTTGCGCTGCGAATAGCGATCGACCAGGAACGCCTGGCGGTCGCGCAGCAGGATGCGCGGTTTGTGCTTGCTGAAACGGGTTGCCGCGGGCGGCACATCGAACAGCGCGAGCTCGAGATTAGGCACTTGCTCGGACATGTTCCCTCTTGCTCAAAGGGTACCGATGCGGTCCAGCTCTTGCTTGAGCTGCTCACGGTCGAGGTGATCGAAAGGCAGTGCGAAGAAGGCCTGGCAGCGCGATTCGATGCGCGCCAGCGTGGCGCGGAATGCAGCGTCGACCGACGCTTCATCACCCACGACATCGGACGGATCCTCCAGCCCCCAATGCGACTTCAGTGCCGGGCCGAAATACACCGGGCACGCTTCGCCGGCCGCCTTGTCGCAAACGGTGATGACGATGTCAGGAGGGCAACCCTCGAACGCGTCGTTGCCCTTGCTGCTCAGCCCACCCGTCGAGATACCGGCCTGCTGCAAGGTGGTCAGGCTACGAGGCAACACTTGGCCTTTCGGAAAACTGCCGGAGCTGACGGCTTCAAACCCGTCAGGCGCCAGGTGATTGAACATGGCCTCGGAAAGAATGCTGCGGCAGCTGTTGGCCGTGCACATGAACAGGACTCGCATGAAGAACTCCTCCGCTGGGTGGCGGATGTCAGAGGCTCAGGCGCAACGCCAGAGCCGAAAGGGTGATCAACAGAACCGGCAGCGTCAGCAGGATGCCGACCTTGAAGTAGTAACCCCAGGTGATACGCATGCCCTTGCGTTCCAGTACGTGCAGCCAGAGCAACGTGGCGAGGCTGCCGATGGGGGTGATTTTCGGGCCGAGGTCACAGCCGATGACGTTGGCGTAGATCATCGCCTCGCGCACCAGTCCCTGCGCCTCGCTGGCCTGGATCGACAAGGCGCCGACCAGCACGCTGGGCATGTTGTTCATGACCGAGGACAGCAATGCGGCAATCAACCCGGTGCCGATGGCGGCACTCCACAGCCCTTGCTGCGCAAGGCGGTCGAGCAGCTGGGTAAGCATATCGGTGAGGCCGGCGTTCTTCAGCCCGTAGACCACCAGATACATGCCCAGCGAGAAGATCACCACCTGCCAGGGCGCTTCGCGCAGCACCCGACGGGTCGAGATGCGATGCCCGCGAGCGGCGACGGCAAAGAGGATCGCCGCACAGGCTGCGGCTACCGCACTGATCGGGATTCCCAGGGGTTCCAGGGCGAACAGGCCGATCAGCAGCATCAGCAGCACCCCGCCACCGACGTTGAAGGTGGCGCGGTCATGAATCGCCTCGCTGGGCATCTTCAGGGCCGCGACCTTGTACTGCTTCGGTATGTCACGGCGAAAATACAGGAACAGCACCAGCAAGGTTGCGGCCACGCTGGCCAGATTCACCGGCACCATCACCGAGGCGTATTCGCTGAAGCCCAGCCCGAAGTAGTCTGCCGAGACGATGTTCACCAGGTTGGAGACCACCAGCGGCAGGCTCGCCGTATCGGCGATGAAGCCAGCGGCCATGACGAAGGCCAGCGTCGCAGCAGGCGAGAAACGCAACGCGAGCAGGATCGCCATGACGATGGGCGTGAGGATCAGCGCCGCACCATCGTTGGCGAACAGCGCCGACACGGCAGCACCGAGCAGTACGCAGAAGGCGAACAGGCGGCCTCCGCTGCCGTTCGCCCAGCGTGCCACGTGCAGCGCGGCCCACTCGAAGAAACCGGCCTCGTCCAGCAGCAGGCTGATGATGATGACGGCGATGAAGGTGGCGGTGGCGTTCCAGACAATGGCCCACACGGTCGGGATGTCGTGCACAGAAACGGCACCCACCGCCAGGGCGATGAGGGCACCGAGTGCGGCGCTCCAGCCGACTCCAAGCCCTTTGGGCTGCCAGATGACCAGGATGAGGGTGAACACAAAGACGGCAATGGCGACCAGCATGAATATCTCGCTCGGTGATGATCAGCAGCAGGCAGCATCACGAACGGGGCGGCCGTTCATGTTCTGCAGGCGAAGGGTGTTCTCTGCCAACCATGACGCGTTGGCTTGCAGTGTCGCCTGCAAGATCTCGTGTACCCAGGCGGGAAGTGCCGGGTTGAGGCGGTAATACACCCATTGCCCCTGGCGGCGATCCAGTAGCATGCCGCTGCTGCGCAACTGCGCCAGGTGGCGGCTTATCTTGGGTTGGCTGTCGTTCAGCGCGCACATCAGTTCGCAGACACACAGCTCACCAAGGCTGGCGATCAGCAGGGTGGCGCGAGCACGGGTCTCGTCGGACAGGCTCTTGAAGACATCAGGCGGGGTAATCATGGCGACACCAATACATATGGAAAATCGAATATACGAATTTCCATATGTGGCGTGCAAGCACTTCTGGGTGGTCTGCTGACCGCCATGAAGTACGGTGTCTGCTTAGCAGCGGGGTTAGCTCGGTCGTACGCACCAGCGCATGACGAAACAGTTGATTTGGCACACCCATGAGCACATGTCGGGTGATGTCAAGGAAGGCGCGATCGCCGATGTGGGGGGTATACCGGAGAAGCGAATTGGGCGCTTTCCAGTTCTGGACGCGATCCTGGACTTGAAACGTCCGGATACTGCCGGTTATCAGTGATTTTCGCTGGAACGAAAAAAGGGCCCTAAGGCCCTTTTTCAACGATTTACAGACCCCCGTGGAAACCTGTAGATCTTTATTTGGAGCGGGAAACGAGACTCGAACTCGCGACCCCGACCTTGGCAAGGTCGTGCTCTACCAACTGAGCTATTCCCGCGTCGTGATGGGTGCCATTCTAGCGATATCTGAAACGGCGTCAACCCCTTGATTCAAAAAAAGTTTTATTTCTGCTCGGAGCCTTCGCGCAGGTGCGGCCAGGCGGCCAGCAGGTAGTGCACCATCGACCACAGGGTCAGTGCTGCCGCCACCAGCAGCAGGCCGTAGCCCAGCACCACCCAGAAGCTCACCACCGGCGGGTTGGCCAGCAGGATCACCAGCGCCAGCATCTGCGCCGCGGTCTTCCACTTGCCGAGGCTGGACACCGCCACATGCGCCCGTGCGCCCAGTTCGGCCATCCACTCGCGCAGCGCCGAAACGACGATTTCGCGGCCGATGATCACCGCCGCCGGCAGGGTCAGCCAGAAGTTGGCGTGAACCTGCACCAACAGTACCAGGGCCACGGCCACCATCAGCTTGTCGGCCACCGGGTCGAGGAAGGCGCCGAACGGTGTGCTCTGCTGCAGGCGACGCGCCAGGTAGCCGTCCAGCCAGTCAGTGGCGGCGGCGATGGCGAACACCGTGCTGGCGGCCATGTAGCTCCAGTGATAGGGCACATAGAACAGCAGGATGAAGATCGGGATGAGCAGGACGCGTAGAACGGTGAGCAGGTTTGGAATATTCATCGGTACGACTGGCTGCGGGTTGAGCCCGGCATTCTACTCGCTATGCAGGCTGGCATAAATCGACTCGGCAAGCTTTTTACTGATGCCGGGGGCTTTGGCGATCTCATCGATGCTGGCGCGGTTGAGCTCCTGCAGGCCGCCGAAGTGTTTCAGCAGGTCGCGACGGCGCTTGGGCCCTACCCCGGCGACGTCTTCCAGGCTCGAGGTACGGCGGGCCTTGCCGCGCCGGGCGCGGTGGCCGGTGATGGCAAAACGGTGGGCTTCGTCGCGGATCTGCTGGATCAGGTGCAGCGCCGGGTTGTCGCCCTTGAGGGTGAACTCGTGGGCCACGTCGTTGAGGTACAGGGTCTCGAAGCCGGCCTTGCGGGTCACGCCCTTGGCCACGCCGAGCAGGGTCAGGTCGGTGAAGGCCAGTTCCTGCATCACTTCGCGGGCCATGTTCAGCTGGCCCTTGCCGCCGTCCACCAGCAGCACGTCGGGCAACTTGCCCTCGCCGTCCTTGATCCGCCCGTAACGGCGGGTCAGGGCCTGGTGCATGGCGGCATAGTCGTCGCCACCGGTGACGCCTTCGATGTTGAAGCGGCAGTAATCCGACTTGATCGGGCCCTCCGGGCCGAATACCACGCAGCTGGCCACCGTGGCTTCGCCGCTGGAGTGGCTGATGTCATAGCATTCCAGGCGCTGCGGCACTTCATCCAGGCCGAGCACTTCGGCCAAAGCCTCGAAGCGTGCGGCCATGTGCTGGCGGTTGGCCAGGCGGGCATTGAGCGCCTGCTCGGCGTTGGTCACCGCCAGTTGCTGCCAGCGCGCACGGGTGCCGCGCACGCGATGGCTGATGGTCAGCTCGCGACCGCGCAGGCTCTGCACGGCTTCGGTGATGGCCTCAAAGTCCTCGTGGACCACGTTGACGATCAGCTCGCCAGGCAGCTCGCGCTCGGCATTGCCCAGATAGTACTGCGACAGGAACGCGGCCATGACTTCGGCCACCTCCTCCTCGATGCCCACCTGCGGGAAGAAGTTCTTGCTGCCCAGTACCCGGCCGCCCCGCACGCTGATCAGGTGTACGCAGGCACCGCCCGGGTTGACGAAGGCGGCGACCACATCGACATCGCCAGAGCCGCCTTCGATGTACTGCTGGTCCTGGACCCGGCGCAACAAGGCAATCTGGTCGCGCAGTTCGGCGGCCTTCTCGAAATTGAGGGCCATGGCCGCCTTTTCCATTTCCTCGTTGAGTTCGTTGCCCAACTGCTGGCTGCGCCCTTCGAGGAACATCACCGAGTGACGCACATCCTCGGCATATTCCTCGGCCGTGACCAGGTTGGTGCACGGGCCTTTGCAGCGCTTGATCTGGTATTGCAGGCACGGGCGGGTACGGTTGGCGAAATAGCTGTCTTCACACTGGCGCACGGAAAAGGCTTTCTGCAGCAGGCTGAGGCTTTCGCGAATGGCGCCCGCACTGGGGTATGGCCCGAAATAGCGCCCTTTGGCTTTCTTCGCCCCACGATGAATGCCCAGGCGCGGGAATTCGCCATCCGACAGGAACACGTACGGATAGGACTTATCGTCGCGCAACAGAATGTTGTACGGCGGGCGCCACTGCTTGATCAGGTTCTGCTCGAGCAGCAGCGCCTCGGTCTCGTTGGCGGTGATGGTGGTTTCGACCTGGGCGATGCGCCCCACCAGCGCGGCGGTTTTCGGCGCCAGGCCGGTTTTGCGGAAATAGCTGGCCAGGCGCTTCTTGAGGTTCTTGGCCTTGCCCACATAGAGCAGGCGCGCCTCGGCGTCGAACATCCGGTAAACGCCCGGGCGACCACTGCAGGTCGCGAGGAATGCGCTGGCATCAAAGACTTGTGACATGAAGGTTTACAGGCTTGCGTCAACCATACCGTGGCGAACGGCCAGCAAGGTCAGTTCGACGTCGCTGGTGACCGAGAGTTTTTCGAAGATCCGATAACGGTAAGTATTGACGGTCTTGGGCGACAGGCACAACTTGTCGGAGATGATCTGCACTTTCTGGCAGCCGACAATCATCAGGGCGATCTGGATTTCCCGCTCCGACAGCGCATCGAACGGCGACGCTTGCGGCTGGAACGACTTGAGCGCCAACTGCTGGGCAATCTGCGGGCTGATGTAGCGCTGGCCGGCAAATGCCAGGCGAATGGCCTGGACCATTTCGTCCAGCCCTGCGCCCTTGGTCAGGTAACCGGCGGCACCGGCCTGCATCAGGCGGGTGGGGAACGGGTCTTCTTCACACACGGTAACCGCTACCACCTTGATGTCAGGGTGGCTGCGCAGCAGCTTGCGGGTGGCTTCCAGGCCACCGATCCCAGGCATCTTCACGTCCATCAGCACGACGTCAGGCTTCAGTTCCCGGGCGAGTTTCAGTGCCGACTCGCCCGAATCCGCCTCACCCACCACCTGCAGGCCGTCGATATCGGCCAGCATGCGGGTAATACCGGTTCGAACCAGATCGTGATCGTCGACCACTAGGACCCTAATCAAGCAGACACCTCGTCAACAGGGCGATTGGATCCCGCCACCTTAACAAAATTTTTCATAGCGGACCTAGCGTAAAACTTCCGTCAGAAACGTCTGACGCTCAGGACGCGGTTTCCGTGCTGGCTCACTGCTGCTGCCCTCACCCACCAGGCGTCCCAACAGATGCCACAACGCCGCCTTGTCGGCCGCCGGCAATCGCCGAAAGGCGCCCAGCAGACCGCTTTCGTCCGGCGACAGGCTTTCCAGCGGTGCCGGCGTGCGCTCACCGCTGAGCACATACAACGCATCCACCCCCCGGATCGCCAGTGCCGCCAGGTAGTCCGCCCGCGGCGTGCGCTCACCGCTCTCGTACTTACCCTGGGCATTGGGCTCGACGCCGCCGATATCACCGAATACCCGCTGGGTCATGCCCAGCCGTTCACGCTCTTCCCGCAGACGTGGACCGAGTCCTTTCATATGACGTTTCTCCTGATTCCTTTGCCGTCATGGGTTCCGCTCACAATCCTGTCAGCAGATGCAGACTGTGGAGTCACTATGCCCATCAGCGGCCAGCGTCGCAAGCCAGTATTGCGCCACCAGCCTGCCCTGCGGGGCCTTGATTTACAGGGGTTTTATACGCCCCGGCCGTGCACTCCAGGCCGCAAAGCACGAGGCAGAAACCGCCAGGGCGCCACGCCTTTGGCGTCACTTTATTGCCACGAAGCGGATTATCATTTTTTTGACGCCCAACTAACAACAACTTTAACTTATTGATTTACAACGGTTTTTTAACTTTCACAGAGAAGGTGTAAGTTATTTTCAAATAAGCGAATATCAAGGCTTGCAATAAAAATAAAAACGCCTTTAGGCTGTAAAAAGACAACTAAGAAACAGCCTGCAACGCCACTTCCGAGCGCGGCTTACTTCTGCGCGTCTGCCATTTCGACAACTTCATGAACGATGTATCTCGGCCGGCTTTGCCGTGCCCCAGGGAGAGGGACCTATGAACATCAGTATCTTTGGACTTGGCTATGTTGGCGCCGTCTGCGCGGGATGCCTGTCGGCCCGCGGCCACAATGTGCTGGGGGTGGACATTTCCCCGGCGAAAATCGAACTGATCAACCAGGGCAAGTCGCCCATCGTCGAGCCGGGCCTGGAACAGCTGCTGCAGGACGGCGTCAGCAAGGGCCGCCTGCGCGGCACCACCGACGTGCAGGCGGCGATCCTCGCCACGGACCTGTCGCTGCTGTGCGTCGGCACCCCGAGCAAGAAGAACGGCGACCTGGACCTGGTGTACATGGAAGCGGTCTGCCGGGAAATCGGCAGCGCCCTGCGCGACAAGGGCAGCCGCCACACCGTGGTGGTACGCAGTACCGTGCTGCCAGGCACGGTGAAGAACGTGGTGGTGCCGATCCTCGAGCAGTATTCGGGCAAACAGGCCGGCGTCGACTTCGGCGTGGCGGTCAACCCGGAATTCCTGCGCGAGAGCACGGCGATCCAGGACTACGACTTCCCGGCCATGACCGTGATTGGCGAACTCGACAGCCAGTCGGGCGACCTCCTCGCGTCGCTGTACAGCGAGCTCGACGCACCGGTTATCCGCAAGCCGATCGAAGTCGCCGAGATGATCAAGTACACCTGCAACGTGTGGCACGCGGCCAAGGTTACCTTCGCCAACGAGATCGGCAACATCGCCAAGGCTGCTGGCGTCGATGGCCGCGAGGTGATGGATGTGGTCTGCCAGGATCACAAGCTCAACCTGTCGCGCTACTACCTTCGCCCGGGCTTCGCCTTCGGCGGCTCGTGCCTGCCCAAGGACGTGCGCGCCCTCACCTATCGTGCCGCCAGCCTGGATGTGAAGGCGCCGCTGCTCGACTCGCTGATGGCCAGCAACGCCTCGCAGGTGCAGAACGCCTTCGACCTCATCGAGCGCCAGGACAAACGCAAGATCGCCCTGCTCGGACTGGCCTTCAAGGCCGGCACCGACGACCTGCGCGAAAGCCCCCTGGTGGAACTGGCCGAGCGCCTGATCGGCAAGGGCTACCAGTTGCACATCTTCGACGAGAACGTCGAGTACGCCCGGGTGCACGGGGCCAACAAGGAATACATCGAAGCGAAGATCCCGCATGTTTCGTCGCTGCTGCACAGCGACCTGCAACAGGTGATCGATGACGCCGAGGTGATCGTCCTGGGCAACAACGACCCGCGCTTTGCCAGCGCCCTGCAAGCCGGCCACGGCAAACAGGTGATCGACCTGGTCGGCTTCATGCCCGGCCTGAGCGACAGCCGCACCCAAGGCATCTGCTGGTAACCGACCCGGCACCTACCGCGCGCCACCCACCACAGGCTTACGCCTGGGCGGGGTGGCGCGCGGGCACCGCAAAAACAGGAGTCAAGGCGACATGGATCGACAGCAACCGCCCTTCGTGGCACCCGGCTACCTGCGCGCAGGCGCCAGCTT
Source organism: Pseudomonas sp. NPDC089422 (assembly GCF_044749405.1). Classification (NCBI taxonomy): domain Bacteria; kingdom Pseudomonadati; phylum Pseudomonadota; class Gammaproteobacteria; order Pseudomonadales; family Pseudomonadaceae; genus Pseudomonas; species Pseudomonas sp. NPDC089422. Next base: position 64,528 of record NZ_JBIVHW010000012.1, on the reverse strand, counting down.
CTTCGGCTGGGCGTGCCTCGCCGGGCTGATCGCGCTGGCGTCGGAGATGGTCGCACCGCAGTACCTGGACCCGAACCATCACCTGTTCATTTTCATTATCGGCACGCTGGGCATGTGGCGCTATGGCAACGCCATCGTCCACTACCTGCGCGGCATGTACTTCCTGCATTGGAAGTTCCCGCGCCTGCGCCGGCAGGTCGACCGCCTGGGCGATGCCGCACTGCCCTCGCACATGTTCATGGTGGTGACCAGCTTCCGCATCCCCACCACGACCACGTTCAAGGTCTACCAGTCAGTGTTCCAGGAAGTGCAACGGCTGAACGTGCCGTGCACGGTGATCGCCTCGATCGTCGAGAAAGGTGACGAGACCTTCATCAAGGAGATCATGCGCAACGAGGTCAAGGACCGCGACGACATCAAGCTGGTGATCGTTCGCGCCCGTGGCACCGGCAAGCGTGACGGTCTGGCCCATGCCTTCCGTGCGCTGTCGCGGCAGATGCCGCTGAATGACGCGGTGGTCGGCGTGGTCGACGGCGACACCATGATGCTGCCCGGTTGTGTCGAGCGTGCGGTCAAGCTGTTCGCCGTGCTGCCAGACGTAGGTGGCCTGACCACCAATGAATTCTGCGAAGTCGAAGGCAGCCGCTGGATGCGCCAGTGGCACTCGATGCGCTTCGTCCAGCGCCACATCAACATGTGCTCGATGGCGCTGTCACACCGGGTGCTGACCCTGACCGGGCGGCTGTCGTTCTTCCGCGCCGAAGTGATGACCGACCCCGAGTTCATCCGCGACGTCGAAGCCGACTTCCTCGAACACTGGCGCCTGGGCCGCTTCCAGTTCCTCACCGGTGACGACAAGTCGAGCTGGCTGAGCCTGATGCGCGCCGGCTGGAACACCTTCTACGTGCCCGACAGCCACACCCTGACCGTCGAGCACCCGCCCAGCGACAGCTTCTGGATCGCCACCCGCCAGCTGATGTTCCGCTGGTACGGCAACTCGCTGCGGCAGAACTTCCGCGCCACCGCCCTGCTCGGCCGCGCGCGCCTGGGGCTGTTCACCTTGTACGTGCTGTTCGACCAGCGTGTGTCGATGTGGACCTGCCTGATGGGGTTGACCGCCTCGGTGGTGGCCGGCCTGGTGTTCGGCATCCAGTACCTGCTGGTGTACCTGTTCTGGGTACTGATCTCGCGCAGCCTGGTGACGGTGCTGTTCGTCTTTGCCGGCCACCCGGTCAGCCCGATGTACCCCTTCGTTCTCTATTACAACCAGATCGTCGGTTCGCTGATGAAGGTCTACGCGATGTTCCACATGGACCAGCAAAGCTGGACGCGGCAGAAGACCACCCTGGCCACTGGCAGCGTCGACTTTGACGCCAGCCTCAACCGCTGGTCCTCGAAGGCGATGCTGTGCTCGTCGATCGCCATCTTCTTCGGGGTCATCACCGTTCTTTTAGAACTCTCGCAACGTTAAGGAAAGGCGCCTGCACATGAGTACCACGAACATTCCCGCGGCCCCGGGCAAGACAGCGGCCAACATCGTCCACGAAGCGGTCGACGAGCGCCAGTACGTGCGCACCCGGATGAACGCGCGGGTGCGCCTGGCCAGTGCCGGGCAGGCCCCGTTCGAAGTGGCCCTGCAGGACATCTCGCTGGGTGGCCTGGGCCTGACCCACGACGCGCCGCTGAAAGTCGGCACACTGTACGACGCCTCGATCCGCCTGCGCCTGAACCAGGTGGACCTGAACATCGACAGCAAGATCCGCATCGTTTCCCAGCGCGGCAGCGAAGTGGGCGCGCAGTTCGTCGAGCTCGATGCGCAGAAGCGCGACATCCTGCGCTACCTGATCAGCGCCTACATGTCCGGCGAGATTGCCGACATCAATGGCCTGTTCAATGTCATGCAGCGCGAGAACTACATCAAGGAGCGCAAGCACAAGTACGCCAGCGCACGCACCCCGAGCGCCCGCCTCAAGGCCCTGACCGGCACCTTGCTGTACACCGCCGCCGGCGTCGCCGCGCTGGCCTTCGTCGGCTACAAGGGCTACCTGCTGTTCTTCCGCATCCCGGCACTGCAGGCCCAGGTGGCGACCAACGCCCAGGTCATCAGCATGCCCGACAACGGCTATGTGAAGTACCTGCTGCCCGCCGGCGCCACCGAAGTGCAGGCCGGCCAGCCGCTGGCCAGCGTCTCCACGCAGCTGGCCACCAGCTTCACCAGCCCGGCCGACATGAAGGCGGTTGCCGACCTGTCACCGGGCGACCTGCAGACCCTGCTCGGCCGCGCCACCATCGAGACGGTGATCAACAGCCCGTGCGACTGCACGGTCTACTACCCGAACCAGCGCCTGGACGGCTACGGCTACAAGGAAGCCCCGCTGATGCACCTGCTGCCCAAGGACCAGGGCCTGTTCGTGCGCGCCAACGTGCCGTTCGACAAGCTCGCCGATGTCGACCGGGTGAAGTCGGTGGACATGCAGGTGTTCGGCCTCGACCAGCACTACAGCGGCAAGGTGGTCGACGCCCGGGTCGACGAGGTCAACCGCAACCTGGCGCTGACCATCCAGCCTGACAGCCCGCTGCCGGCCGCTGCCTACCAGAAAGCGGTGGCGGTGGACCTGTTCATGGGCCTGCCGTTCGGCGCAGCGCGCTAAGCGCCGAGGACGATGACGCCATGACCGCCAATATGCCTCCCCGCCTGCTGCTGGCCGGCCTGGCCCTGGCCTGCGCAACCACAGCCAGCGCCGGGCAGAGCCTGGAGCAGATCCGCTACGCGCTGTACAAGGACCCGTCGGCCGAAGTCACCGCCGACCTGCGCGAACTGGCTGCCCGTGGCGACCTGGCCAGTACATTGCTGCTTGGCGATGTGCTGGCCGGGCGCGAAGACGCCAGCCGCGCAGAAGTGCTGGCGCTGTACCAGAAGGCCTTTGCCGACGGCCATGGCATGGTCCCGGCACTGGCTTCGCTGGCCCGCCTGATCGACCGCACCCCAAGCCTGCGCGAGGCGCAGCGCCCGTGGATGGCACAGGCACTGACGCGCTACCCGGCCAACCTCGACCCGCGCAACACCAGCACCACGCTCGAAGTGTTCCTGACTTACCCTGAGCTGGTCGATACCGCCCAGGCGGCCCAGCTGCTGGCACTGTACGAGCAGGCCTGCCTGCTCAACTGCCGCCCCGAGCTGTACCACGCCGTGCTCGCCGAGCGCCAGGGCGACCGCGCCAGCGCCGAGCGCTGGTATCGCCAGGCGGTGCGCGTGGACGCGCGCGCCGTAGACCGCTACTACGCCTTCCTCGGCGAGCAGCAGGACCGCCTGTTCCCGCCGTTCGCCGACCAGCTCGAACCTGAGCGCGAGCAGTTGCCGGTGGAGATCATCCACCGCGTCGCCGCGCTGCTCGACAGCATCAGCAGCGTGCAGCGCGCCGAACAGGAAGCCGACCGCTACGAGAACCAGGCCCTCGCGCCCGGCGCCGAGAAGCTGCCGCCAAGCCCGGAACAACTGGCCCGGGAAAAAGCCCAGAGCGATGCGCTGAACCTGGCCACCGCCCGGGTCCAGCGCTGGCGCGATGTGGCCGTGGCCCGTGGTTTCGTGCCGGCCATGGTGTCCAAGGCCAACTACATGATCTCCAACCCGACCGAGCACAACGCCGAGGAAACCCAGGCGCTGATCGACCAGGTGCGCGAGCGCGAGCCGACCCGGGCCAAGGCCCTGCAGGCGCAGTTCTACATGGTCAACAACTGGCTGACCCTGGACCCGGACAAGGCCCGCGCACTGATCGACGAGTTGCGCGCCAGCGGCTACCCGGGTGCCGGCCTGCTGCTGGGCGAGTACTACAGCAAGGGCGTCGAGGACCAGCCCGACCAGGAGAAGGCCCTGGCGCTGTTCCAGGCCGAAGCCGACAAGGGCAACACCGCCGCCTGGTACCGCATGGCCACCCTGCACGCCTACGGCCGTGCCCTGTGCCACGACCCGGTCAAGGCCTACACCTACGCCCGCGTGGCCCTCGACCTGGGTGAACGCAGCGCGCGCAGCCTGATCAAGCGCCTGGAAAAGACCCTGCCAAAGGATGACATCGAGCGTGCCCTGGCCGCTCGCAACGGGCTGTTCAAGGAGGCCACCCTGTGAAAGCGCATCACCCCCTGTTCGGCGCCCTGCTGGCCCTGGCGCCGTTGCCAGCGGCCTTCGCCGCAGAAGAAATCACCGGCCCCGAAGCCGACAGCAACGAACCGGTGCGCGTCGCCGCGCTGGATGGCAGCGAGCCGGTGATCACCTCGGAAGTGTTCAACAAGCTCACCGTGCAGACCGGCTACGGCCCCGAAGACTCCCAGGTCGGCAGCGACCGCGAGATGTTCTACAGCCTGCGTTACGAGCCATCGTTCGCCTGGTACTCGCCGGAAAAGCGCTGGGCCAAATGGATGGTCTACGGCCGCCTGTGGTTGAACTACGACTCCAGCCAGTCGAGCAACCTGACCAACGAAGCGTCCAACGCCAACGAACGCGAGCAGCCCGAAGGCTGGTACGCCGAATTGCGCGAGCTGTACGTCAAGCGCAACCTGATCGGCGACGACCCGCGCTTCTCCGCCTCGTTCGGCCGCCAGCGCTTCTATGACGACTACGGGATCTGGTGGGACGACAGCCTCGAATCGCTGCGCTTCAACTATCAGGACACCTTCAGCGAGGCGTTCTTCGCCGTCGGCCAGAAGTTCCACAACTACAACACCGACGTCAACCGCCTGGCCGACAGCGAAGAGCGCACCACCTACCTGATGGGCCAGTACGCCTACCGCTGGAGCCAGAACAACCAGGTCGGTGTGCGCCTGATGCACGAGAACGACCACAGCGGCCACGACGCCGACGACCGCTACGACTTCAAGGGCATGCGCTACGGGCTGTTCTTCAAGGGCGACAACCTCGCCTACCCGGTGCTCAGCGACTACCACCTGGAACTGGCAGCGCTGGATGGCAAGATGGACAACACCGACGGCAACGGCGTCACCACCACTGGCCACAGCAGCAAGGGCTGGGCGGTGCTCGGCGAAGTCGGCAAGCGCTTCGACGACCTGGCGTGGACCCCGCGCGTGGCGCTGCGCGGCGGCCTGACCGACAAGCCCAGCGACGAGAACGACGGCTTCCGCCTGAACGCCATCCAGTCCGACCGCATCACCCGCACCGGCTCCTACAGCACCCGCCTGACCAGTTCGTTCGTTGCCCTCGACCTGCGCAACCTGAGCTACTACGGCTTCGCCGTGGAGACCCGCCCCACCCCGCGCAGCGCGCTGGACCTGCGAGTGACCCAACTCGACCTGCGCGATGCCGACGGCACCCTGCCGATCCGCATGAACGGCGATCAACGCGCCGAGCGCAACCGCGCCATCAGCCAAGGCAGCAACGGCAACGGGCGCAATGTCGGGCAGATGATCGACCTCAACTACTACTGGAAGATGTTTCCGGTGGCTATCGATGGCAAGCACCTGGACGTCAACGCGCTGGTCAGCGCCAGTTACCTCAATGCCGGCAGTGCATTGGAAACCGGCGATGACTACCAGCTGAGCGTCGGCGTGGTGATCAGTTACTAAGGAAGGGCCGTGCCATGATCTTCGCCTCCAACGTGTTCCTGTTCCTCTACTTGCCGCTGTTCCTGGCCGTGTATTTCCTGGCGAAGGCGCAGTGGCGCTCCACGGTGATCGTGGCTGCCAGCTACATCTTCTATGCCTGGTGGCGGCCAGACTTCCTGCTGCTGTTCGTCGGCATCACCTACTGGAACTACTGGTTCGGCCTACGCATCAAGGCACGCCTGGACGCGGGCGACAAAACCATGGCCCTGCGCCTCTTGTGGATCGGCATCGCCGGCAACCTGTCGACCCTGGGCTACTTCAAGTACGCCAACTTCGGTGCCGAGGTGCTGGCCCTGCTGCTGGCGCCGCTGGGCATCAACACCTGGACGCTGGAGAACATCTTCCTGCCGCTGGGCATTTCGTTCTACGTGTTCCATGCCCTGAGCTACATCGTCGACATCTACCGCAAGGACGCCACGCCAACGCGCAACTTCATCGACTTCGCCGCCTTCGTCGCGCTGTTCCCGCACCTGGTGGCCGGGCCGATCCTGCGCTACAGCCAGCTGGCACCCCAGCTGCGCGAACGCACCCATTCGCTGGAGCTGTTCTCGCTTGGCGTGTGCCGCTTCATGCTCGGCTTCATCATGAAGGTGCTGATCGCCGACCGCCTGGCGCCGATCAACGTGCTGTTCGTCAGCGAAGGCACACTGCAGTTCAGCGATGCCTGGTTCGGCCTGGTGATCTCGACCCTGCAGCTGTACTTCGACTTTGCCGGCTACAGCCACATGGCCCTGGGCCTGGCGCTGATGATGGGCTTCCGCTTCCCGGAAAACTTCAACCAGCCCTATGTCTCGCAGAGCATCACCGAGTTCTGGGCACGCTGGCACATGACCCTGGCGCACTTCCTGCGCGACTACGTGTACATGCCACTGGTGCGCAAGCGCGTGGCCGGTGCCTTGCCGGCGCTGATCTGGACCATGCTGCTGTCGGGCCTGTGGCACGGGGCGAGCTTCGCCTTCATCTGCTGGGGCCTGTTCTTCGGCGTGGGCATGGTGATCGAGCGCAAGTTCAACCTGGCGACCAAGGTCAGCACGCCCTACCACCTGGGCCGCAACCTGCGCACCGGGCTGCTGATCCTGCTGAGCATGCCGCTGTTCTTCACCATGGACCTGCGCCACAGCATCGACATCTACCAGGCGCTGTTCGGCCTCAACGGCTTCGGTTCGCTGGAGCTGTACGTGCTTGGCGCCTCGAAGATGGCCATGGCCTTCGCCCTGGTGGCGCTGGCCTGGCTGGTACTGGCCGGGATCAACAACGTGCGTTTCTACGCCGGCAACAAGGACGGCTACTTCATGCGCCATGTCGGCGCGCTGCACAGCGTGCTGCTGTGGGGCGGCTTCCTGCTGGCGCTGAGCAGCCTGGCGGCCAACTCGTTTTCGCCCTTCCTGTATTTCCAGTTCTAGGAGACGGCCATGTACCCGGTGATGAATTCGGCCAGCAAGGCCAATGGCATTCTGTTCGTGGTGGTGCTGGCGGCGATGTTCGTCTATTCGCTGCCACCGGTATTCAGCTTCGCCCGCACCTCCACCGACACCTGGAACCTGTTCGTCGACGGCAAGCTGCTGCGCAAGTTCGAGCAGGCCTACGACAAGCGCTTCTTCCTGCGTGACCCGTCGGTGGAGCTGTGGGCCGATGCCCAGTTCCACCTGTTCGGCGAAGGTACCAAGGGCGTGGTGCTGGGCAAGGACGGTTGGCTCTACACCAACCAGGAATACCGTGTGCCCAACGACCTTGAGGCCAACGTGGCGAGCCAGCTGGAGCAGATCGCCAAGGTCCGCGCGCAGTTGGCCGAGCATGGCAAGCAGCTGGTGATCCTGCCGCTGCCGATGAAACTGGATGTGTACGCGGCACATGCCCAGCACGCGTTCGACCCACGGGTGACCAGCCTCTACGACCACTTCGTCGGTGAGCTGAAAAACCGCCAGCTGGACGTGGTGCCGCTGCGCGGGGCCTTCCTTGCCAACCTCGACGGCCCGCAGCTGTTCCTCAAGTCCGACACCCACTGGAGCCCGGAAGGCGCAAGGCTGTCGGCCTATGAACTGGCACGCCAGCGCCCGCAACTGCTGGGTGACCAGGTGTACGTGTCGCACAAGGCCGGTGAGAAAAGCGTCAAGGGTGACCTGATGAACTACATCCAGTTCGACCATGCGCGCCTGGCACCGCAGTTCGGCCCCAACCCGATCGCCCTGTACGAAACCCTCAAGGCCACGCAAGGCGCCGACGACCTGTTCGCCGAAGAAAACCAGAGCCTGCTGCTGGTCGGCACCAGCTACAGCAAGATCGACGACTGGAACTTCGTCGGCTTTCTCAAGGAGGCACTCAACCGCGACCTGCTGAGCATCGCCGTAGAGGCCCGCGGCCCGTTCGAGGCGATGAACCAGTTCCTGGCCAGCGACCAGCTGGCCAACACACAGATCGACACCGTGGTCTGGGAATTCCCCCTGCGCACCCTGCTCGCCCACCGCCCCGGCTCGCTCAGCCGCAGCGCTGCGCCCCAGCATTTCTGACGATTCAAGGAGAGCCTGATGCAACTTACCCAGCTGTTCACCGCCATCGCCCTGGCCGCTGCCAGCCATGCCGCCCTGGCCGCCGAAGGCAACGCCGACCTGTACGACGCCGTGGCCCCGGCCGACTCGGCGTTCGTCCGCGTGCTGAACCTGTCGGACAGCAACATCGACGTGACCCTCAGCGGCAAGGTCAACCCGCAGCGGGTCGCCGCTGGTCAGCTCAGCGGCTACCGCTTCACCCCTGCTGGCCCGCACAAGATCGCCGTCGGCGGCAAGTCGATCGAGCCGCAGCTCAAGGCCAATGCTGCCAGCACCGTGGTGTACGACGGCAAGCAGCTGAAGCTGATCAGCGACAAGTACGTCAACGAACCGAAAAAAGCACAGATCGCCTTCTACAACCTGACCGCCAACCAGGCCGCACTGAAGACCTCCGATGGCAAGCACGAAGTGGTCGAAGCGCTTGGTAATGGCCAGACCGGCACGCGCATGGTCAACGAGATCAAGATCGACTTTGCTGCCTACCAGCAGGACACCAAGGTCGCCAGCTTCGACGAGCAGTTCCTCAAGAAGGGCCGCTCCTACAGCTACGTGCTGCTGCCCGGCAACCGCAGCATGACCCTGGCCAACAGCATCGACCCGACCGAGTGATGAATGCCCTGCAAGGATGAATGGCACATGAAGACCCTTGTACCTTTTGGCCTGAGCGCTGCCCTGGCCTTGCTCAGCCTGCCCGGCCAGGCCGCGCAGCCGGCCCAAGCGAGCAAGCCTGGCTGCGAGAACCTGCAGTGCATGGTCTGCCCGGCCTTGAGTGACCCGCAACGCTATGCCGAAGGGCGCATGAAACTGATGCGCGAGATCGTGCCTGGCAAGGACCGCTGGCTGTTCCGCTCGGCCGTCGACCTGACCAATGACTTCGGCATCCCCGCGCCGATGCGCCCGGAGTTCGCCCGCCTGATGCAGGCGTTCGAACGCCAGGGTATCCATGTGGCCATGGCGATCCAGCCGACCCGCGGGCTGATGCACCGCGACAAGCTGTTCGCCGACCAGCTGCATGGCTTCGACTATGCCCGTGCCAGCAACAGCCTCAGTGCCTACCTCGGCCAGTTGCGCCAGGGCGGCGCGGTGGTGGCGCCGATGATGCAACTGGTGCAGCAACCGCCGAAGGGCGAGTACTTTTTCCGCCGCGACCACCACTGGACGCCCTCCGGCGCCGAGGCCACGGCGAAACTGATGGCCGAGGAAATCCGCCGCCAGCCGTTCTATGCCGGGCTGACCAAGAAGGCGTACCACACCGAGCCGGGCGTGATGGTGCCCAAGGACGGCACCATGAACCTGGCGATGAGCAGCATCTGCGGCAACAACTACGGTTTCCAGTACGTACGCGGCTACCAGACCATCCCGGTGGCCGCAGGCGCCGACGCGCTGTTCGACGAGGCACCGGACCCGCAGGTGATCCTGGTCGGCGACAGTAACGCTGCGGCCCGTGAGGACGAGAGCAAGCAATTCAACTTCGATGGCTACCTCAAGCAGTACCTGAACGTCGACATCCTCAACTACGCCCTGCCCGGGGTGGGTGAAGATGGCTCGCTGCTGGAGTACCTGTTGTCCAGCGACTACAAGCCCAAGGCACCGCCCAAGCTGATCGTCTGGGAGTTGCCGGCCAACTATCGGCTCGATTCGCCGCTGATGTATCGCCAGCTGGTGCCGGCGGTCCAGGGTGGTTGCCCGGCAAACCAGGAAGTACTTGGCTCGAAACTGCAGCGCCCGGCGTTGCAGGTGGGTGAGCGTATCGAGCTGCTGAGCAATGCCGGCAGTGGCCGCCAGGCGCTGTCCAAAGGGTTCCTCGACATTCGCCTGAGCGACAAGAACGTCAAGGACTTCTACATCATCGTCTATTACGACAACGGCGCGCGGGACAAGGTGTGGTTCCGCCGTGAGGCGGCGGTGACCGGTGGCCAGTACTACCTGGAACTGAGCAAGGCACCGGAGTTTGCCGGGGCCAACCTGCTGTCGGTGTTCATGGAGCCGACCAAGGCGGGGACTGTGGCAACCGATGTGGAGACTCGGCTATGCCTGTGATACCGCTGTTCAGGGCTGATGCGGTCAGTGTGGGAGCTGGCTTGCCGGCGATGGGCCGCAAAGCGGCCCCCATCCTGCTAACCCTATTTTTTATAAGCCCACTGACACAGGCGGCACAGTCGATCTGGCCCGCCCACAGCACCCCACAATCGGCCATGATCGCCGACTACCGCACCCTGTCCTGCACCAGGGAACCACCCGCGCCCTACACCGGCAGCCTGCGCCTGGAAAGCAAGTACGACCAGCGCGACGCCAGCAAGTCGACCCTGCGCAGCAGCCCGGACGCCAACAGCGAGCAGATCGCCAAGCAGGTCAAGCAGTTCGTCGGTGGCCTGATCTACGCCAGCAAACGCTTCCAGGGCGCCCGCAAACCCCAGGACGCCAACATGGCCCTGGCCTGCCAGGACCAGTGGCTGCAACACTGGGCCGAAGCCGGTGCCCTGCTCAACCCGGATGCCAGCGGCACCGGCATGGCCGCGCGCAAGTGGGCGCTGGCGGCCATGGCCGGCGCCGTGCTGCTGACCCAGTCGGCTGCCGACGGCAAGCTGCAACTGAACGAAACGCAGCGCAGCTGGTTCACCCGCCTGGGCGAGCTGGTGATCCGTGAGTACGACCCGCGCCGCAGCACCCGCGGTGTGTACTTCAACAACCACGACTACTGGGCGGCCTGGGCCGTGGCCGCCACCGGCATGCTGGTCGGCCGCGACGACTTCATCCAGTGGGCCGACGGCAACCTGCGCCGTGCCCTGGCCCAGGCCGTGCGCGCCAACAACGGCAACTACGCCTATCTGCCGCTGGAAGTGGCGCGCAGCAAGCTGGCGGCCAACTACAGCCAGTACGCCCTGGTCCCGCTGGTGCTGCTGGCCGAGTCGGCGCGCGCCAATAGCCTGCCGTGGAGCCGCGACGACCAGCAGACCCTCGACCAGTTGGCCAACTTCGCTGCCCGCACAGTGCTCGCCCCGGGCGAGCTGCCCGAACTCAAGGGCCAGTCCCAGGCGGATGTGGCACCGTACAAACTGGCCTGGCTGATCCCGTTCCTGCAACGCAACCCCGACCATGCGCTGGCGCGCCAGCTGTACGACAGCGAAGGCGGCGAGGTGGACAACTACAGCCAGCTCGGCGGCCCGATCAAAGCGTTCTACCCCCCATTGCCCGGATCAAGGAGCTGACCCATGGCTGCCCTCGCCCGCTTTTCCCTTACCTGCCTGGCCGCCCTGTGCCTGGCAGGCACTGCCCAGGCCGCCAGCCAATCGCTGCCGGTCACGCAGACCGTGGACACCCTGCCCCGTGAGCAACACCAGCTCAGGCTCGAGCAATTGCGCCAGCAGGTGCGCCAGGCCGTGACTTTCCAGCAGACCGAACGGCAACGCCCGGCCGGGCGCGCCAGCGTCAGCCTGCAGCCAATGTTCTCGTCCCAGGCCGGCAGCTGGCCGTTCGAGCCGTTCGTCAACAACGGCCTGTTCCGCGCCATCGCCGGCTACCAGGCGCACCACCCGCAGGTGGTGATGCTGCGCGGTGGCAGCATCACCTTGGCGCAGTTGCACGACGCACTGAACGACCCGCGCGTCCTCAAGCGCTACAAGGATGGCTACCTGCTCAGCTACCCGCTGTTGATCGGCAGCGATGCCGGGCTGGTCCTGGAAGGCACCAGCCTGTACCTGTCGAGTTTCTCCGGCACGGCACTCATCAACCAGGGCTGGCTCGGGCTGAACCAGTCCAGCCTGGAGAGCATGGCCGGCGAAAAGCCGGGGAGCACCGACCGGGCCTGGCGGCCGTTCGTGGTGGCCTGGGCCGGCAGCCATACCCAGGTGATCGGCTCGACGCTCAGGCGCCTGGGCTACAACGCCAACCTTTCCCGTGGCCTGACCACGGCATTGAGCACCCAGCAGGCCGCCAGCACGCGCCCGGCCACGGTGATCATCCGCGACAGCCAGTTCAGCGAGATGTCCAGTGCGGTGGAGCTGCAGCACAGCCAGGCGACCCTTACCGGCAGCCAGTTCGAACAGTCGCAGCAATACGCCATCGATGTGCAGAACAGCCAGGTCAGGCTGCAGGGCAACCAGCTGCGCGGCATCGACAACAACAGCGGCGTGCGCCTGCGTGGCCAGACCCGTGCCCTGGTCGAAGGCAACCTGATCCTCGGTGCGACCAAGGCCGCCATCGAAGTCAGCGAGCAACAGGGCGCGGTGCTGCTGGTCGGCAACCGCATCGGCGACAGCCGTGGCAATGGCATCCAGCTGCGCAACCTGGCACCCACTGCGGCGGCACCGCTGGTAATCGATGGCAACCTGCTGGCCAGCAGCCAGGGCAGCGCGGTGGATGCCAGCGAGGTAGGCGCCGTGGCGCTGCTCGACAACCGCATCGGCAACACCGCGGAATATGCCATCAGCCTGCGCAATGCCACGCCGCTGGCCGGGCCGCTGGTGCTCAGCGGCAACCGCCTGGGCCGGGTCGGCAAGGCGCTGGTGCGGGTGGAGGGTGTGCGGGATGTGCTGCTGGGGGGCAACAGTTTCGATGGCAAGCCGTTGTTGCAGAACCTGTTGATCGGGGACTTGTTGCCCGTGCAGGGGCAGTTGCTCGAAGCCACGGTTCGCCAGGGTGAGACTGTGCGGGTCAGGCAGCAATGATCCAGCATCTGCTGTAACTGCACCGGCCTCTGTGGGAGCGGGTTTACCCGCGAAGAGGCCGGCACAGGTCAACCGATAACTCGCTGCATCCTCACAAAGCAATCATCCTCACCCATCTCGACAAACCCATGGCGCAGGTACAACTGCCGCGCCGGGTTGCTCTTGAACACCATCAACCTCAAGCGTGGCAACCGCCGCTGCGCCGCCCAGTCAGCCAGTGTTTCCAGCACCTGGCTGCCCACCCCTCGCCCACGCTGCTCCGGCACCAGGTGCAACTCACGAATGAACAATGCCTGCCGGTCCTGGCTGAGGCTGCAGAAACCCAGCACGACCTCGCCGTCCATCACCAGCCACTGCTCGCGCCAGCCCCAGGCCTCGTCGAAGGCCTCCTCGATCCACAACAAGTCGAACTCGCGGTAATAGGGCAGCATCGCCCGTCGCGTGAGGTCCCGGGCAAACGTGCGCCAGGCATCGCTCGCGGCAATCAGCTCAATGGGCATAGCACACCGGCGAACTGCCCGGGCCGCGCCGCTCCAGTTCGTCCTCCAGCCACGCCGCCAGCACCTGGGCGTTGTTGTGCTCGGTGTCCTTGCCGGCATACAGCAAGGTCAGGTTGCCTTTGGCTGCAAGGTCCAGCAGCGGATACCAGTATTCCGGGTGCGCCGCCAGTTCCTGCCGATAGCGCTGGGTGAACCCGGCGAAATCCACCTCACCCTGGTGGAACGCCTTGCGCAAATCGGTGGAGGGCGCCACCTCGCGCAGCCATTGCCCCTGCAGTTCGTCCTTGCGTTGGTTGCGCGGCCACAGGCGGTCGACCAGCACGCGCTGGCCATCGTCATCTTCAACCTCGTCGTAGACACGTTTGCAGCGAATCATGGGGTTCTCATGCCTTTACCGTCTGTCCTGAGACTAGGTGATTACTTGATCAAGGTCATAACCATTCGAGGAATTGTTTCTATGCTCAGAGCCACCTTCGCCAATGCCGACCGGAGCCCCCAATGGCAACCCCGTCCCTGGCCAGCCAGCCGTCACTGGCCCGTCGCGATGCCCGCCCGCAGCTTGCGCACAAACCCGGGCGCGCCAGCCTCGTGCTGTTTTTTGGCCTGCTGCTGGCCGGCATCGCCTACACCGCCTGGAGCCTCAAGCAGGACGTGACCGCCAGCGGCACGGTGATCACCACCGTAACGCCGTTTCTGCTGCTGGGGCTGGCACTGCTGATTGCCTTGGGCTTCGAATTCGTCAATGGCTTTCATGACACCGCCAACGCAGTGGCCACGGTGATCTACACCCACTCGCTACCCGCGCCGGTGGCGGTGGTATGGTCTGGCTTGTGCAACTTCCTGGGCGTGCTGCTTTCCAGTGGCGCGGTGGCGTTCGGCATCATCGCCCTGCTGCCGGTGGAGCTGATTCTACAGGTCGGCTCCTCGGCTGGCTTCGCCATGGTCTTCGCCTTGCTGCTGGCGGCCATCATCTGGAACCTCGGCACCTGGTGGCTGGGGTTGCCGGCCTCCTCTTCGCATACGCTGATCGGCTCGATCATCGGCGTCGGTGTGGCCAACGCGCTGATGCACGGGCGTGACGGCACCAGCGGGGTCGACTGGGCCCAGGCCAGCAAGGTCGGCTATGCCCTGCTGTTCTCGCCGCTGATCGGCTTTGCCTGCGCAGCGTTGCTGCTGCTGGCGTTACGCGCACTGGTCAAGCGCAAGGCGCTGTACCAGGCACCGGAAGGCCGCACACCGCCGCCGTGGTGGATCCGCGGGATTCTGATCCTGACCTGCACCGGTGTGTCGTTCGCCCACGGTTCCAATGACGGGCAGAAGGGCATGGGCCTGATCATGCTGATTCTGGTCGGCACCCTGCCGATGGCCTACGCCTTGAACAAGACCATGCCCAGCGAGCAGGCGCTGCAGTTTTCCGCCGTTGCCGAAGCGACCCGCCAGGTGCTGGTGCACACTGACCCCGGGCCAGCCCCCGCCGACCCGCGCCAGGCGCTGAGCGCATTCATCGCCGAACCCAAGGCCAGCCCGCAGCTGGTGCCGGCACTCGCCGCGCTCACCGGCATGATCGGTGACCAGGTCAAAGGCTATGGTTCGCTGAAGCGCGTGCCGGCCGAAGCCATGGCCAACGTGCGCAACGACATGTACCTGACCAGCGAAGCCATCCGCCTGATCGAGAAGAAACAGCTGGTGGCGTTCGACGCCGACACCCGCAGCCATGTGCAGTTGTTCAAGACCCAGCTGGACGATGCCACCCGCTACATTCCGCTGTGGGTGAAGGTCGCCGTGGCCATCGCATTGGGCCTGGGCACCCTGGTCGGCTGGAGGCGTATCGTGGTGACGGTGGGCGAGAAGATCGGCAAGACCCACCTGAGCTATGCCCAGGGTGCGTCGGCGGAAGTGGTCGCCATGTGCACTATTGGTGCGGCGGACATGTTCGGCCTGCCGGTGTCGACCACCCACGTGCTGAGCTCGGGGGTGGCCGGGACCATGGTCGCCAACGGCTCGGGGATCCAGAAGCGCACGTTGATCAACCTGCTGATGGCCTGGGTGCTGACCCTGCCGGCGGCGATGCTGTTGGCCGGTGGCCTGTACTGGCTGCTGAACCAGATTTTCTAGACTGAGCCACAGGCCGTTCCTACAAAGGCCGGCGTGAGCGGATCAGGCAGGGATTTTCAGGCCGCGTTGTACGGCTGGCCGCTCAAGGAATTTCGCCAGCACCCGCTGCACTTCCTTGAATTCATCGAAGCCCACCAGCTCCCGCGCGTTATAGCGCTCCACCAGGTTGCGCACCCAGGGGAAGATGGCGATGTCGGCGATGCTGTACTCATCGACCATCCACTCACGCCCTTTCAGGTGCCGGTCCAGCACACCCAGCAGGCGCTTCGACTCGTTGACGTAGCGGTCGCGCGGGCGCTTGTCTTCGTATTCCTTGCCGGCAAAGAAATGGAAGAAACCGACCTGGCCGAACATCGGCCCGATGCCGCCCATCTGGAACATCAGCCACTGCAGGGTCTGGTAACGCTGGGCCGGGTCCTGGCTCAGCAGCTGCCCGCTCTTTTCCGCCAGGTACTGCAGGATCGCCCCCGATTCGAACAACGGCAGCGGCTGGCCGCCCGGGCCGTTGGGGTCGAGGATCGCCGGGATCTTGTTGTTGGCGCTGAGCGAGATGAACTCGGGGCTCAGCTGGTCATCGTTGTCGAAGCTGACCTTGTGCGGCTCGTAGGCCAGGCCGATTTCCTCCAGCATGATCGACACCTTGACGCCGTTGGGCGTGGGCAGCGAGTACAGCTGCAGGCGCTCGGGATGCTTCGCGGGCCATTTACGGGTGATGGGGAAAGCGCTCAGATCGGTCATGTTCAACCTTGGGCTTGAGAGGGAACCGTCACTGTAGAGACATCCCAACTGGCTGACCATCACCCGCCGTTGATCAGCTGGCCTGGCCGTGCGCCTTGAGCTTGAGCTTTTCGGTATCCACCCGCACGAACACCGAGTCGGCACTGACCGTCAGCACATCGCCAGCCCAGACCTCGCAGATGACTCGGGTCTTGCGCCCGACCTCACCTTCCACGCGCGCCTTGAGCAGCAGCTCCACGCCCATAGGGGTGGGTTTGAGGTAGTTCAGGCCGAGGCTGCCGGTGACGCAATCGATACGCGGCAGGCTGCCCGCTTCGCGGCCTTCGGCGCGGTAGTGGTAGGCCATGGCGGTCCAGTTCGAATGGCAGTCGACCAGCATGGCCAGCAGGCCGCCATAGACCAGGCCGGGCCAGCCGATGTAGGTGCTGTCGGGTGAGTGCCGGCACAACAGGTGGATGCCGTCGGCATCCCAGTGGCTTTGCAGGTGCAAACCGGAGGGGTGGGAGCAGCCACAACCGAAGCAGGTGCCTTCGGGGGCGGCGAGGGCCTGGAGGGAAAGGGAGTAATCGTTCATACGCTGCCTGTGCTTGTAGGAATGGGGGCGCGAAACGCCCCCATTAAAGCAGAAAGCTCACGCCGGCTGGGCAACCACCTTGCCGCCCTTCTGGGTCAGCGAGACCAGCAGGATGAACGCGGTCACGCCAGCGGTCATCAGCGTCTCGTAGCGGTAGGCATCGCTGAACAGCATGTAGCCCAGGACCATGACGATGGTGCCGATCACCAGCCAGGTCAGCCACGGGAACAACCACATCTTCAGCTCCAGCGGGCGCCCTTCACGCTCGGCACGGGCGCGCATGCGCAGCTGCGACACGGCGATTACCAGGTACACCAGCAAGGCGATGGCGCCGGTTGTGGACAGCAGGAAACCGAACACCTTGCCTGGCAGCACATAGTTGACGAAGCAACCGACGAAGCCGGCCAGGGTCGACAGGATCACCGCCACGGTCGGCACGCCGGCACCGGAAATACGCTTGGTCATGCTCAGCGCCTGGCCACGGGCGCCCAGCGAATAGAGCATCCGCGAAGCCGTGTAGAGGCCGGAGTTCATGCAGCTGGTCACCGCCACCAGCACCACCAGGTCGACCAGCAGCTTGGCGCCCGGCACATTGAGCACTTCCAGCACGCGCTGGAACGAGCCCACCGCCTTCAGGCTTGGGTCGTTCCAGGCCACCAGCGATACCACCAGGAAGATCGACGCCAGGTAGAAGATCGCGATGCGGTACACCACCAGGTTGGTGGCACGGCGAATCTTGTCTTTCGGGTTGGCCGTCTCGTCAGCGGCGATGGTGACGATCTCGGCGCCGAAGAACGAGAAGATGGTGATCAGCACGCCACCGAGCACGGTGCCGAAACCGTTGGGCATGAACCCGCCGTTGTCCCACAGGCGGCTGATGCCGGACACCTCGGCCAGCGGCCAGAAGCCGAACACGGCCAGGCTGCAGACCCCGATGAAAGCGATGATGGCGACCACCTTGACCAGCGCGAACCAGTACTCGAACGCACCGAAGTTCTTCACGCTGACCAGGTTGCTGCCCGACAGCACGACCATGATCAGGAAGGCGAACAGCCAGGACGGTACGGCGGGGAAGTAGGCATGCAGGATGTCCGCGCCGGCGATGGCCTCGACCGGGATGATCAGCACCCAGAACCACCAGTACAGCCAGCCGATGGTAAAGCCTGCCCAGGGGCCGATGGCCTCCGAGGCGTAGGTGGAGAACGAGCCGCTGTTGGGGTTGGCGATGGCCATTTCGCCCAGCATGCGCATCACCAGCAGCACCAGCAGGCCGGTCATGGCGTAGGAAATGAGAATCGCCGGGCCCGCCGTCGCGATGGCGTTGGAAGAACCGATGAACAGGCCGGCACCGATGATGCCGGCAATGGAAATCATGGACACCTGACGCGAGGTCAGGCCGTGCTGCAAGGAACGCTGTTTGTTGTTGTGTAGCGAAGCCATGAAGAACCCTCGAATGGGTCGGCCGGCGTGCGGCGGCAATGCCGTCGACGGCTGAAAAGTTGGAGCAGATTTCGGGTAGGTCGTGTTGCTGTTTTTTGTTGTTTTAAGTCGCCGGTCGCGCAATTACCTCCTCTTCGCCATACCGGTTGTAATCGTTGATCGAGGTCAGTATTAATCTATAGGGCAAGGTCAACAAACGACCTTTTCGAAGCACATGATTCCATTGCGGAATGAACTTCTTCCTTTTTTGCTCGGTATGCGCCTGCCATGTCCAAACGCCTGATGCCCTCGACCACCGCCCTGCAGTGCTTCGAAGCCGCCGCCCGGCACTTGAGTTTCACCCGTGCAGCACAGGAGCTGCACCTGACCCAGAGCGCCGTCAGCAAGCAGGTCGCGCAGCTCGAGGACATGCTGTCGCATTCGCTGTTCCAGCGTATTCGCCGGCGCCTGCACCTGACCCCGGCCGGCGCGCTGTACCTCACTGAAGTGAACAAGATCCTCACCCAGATCGACATCTCCAGCCGCTACATCCTCAGCTACGGTGACGAGACCGAGGTGCTGCGCATCGCCACCCAGCCAACCTTCGGCGCTCGCTGGCTGGTGCCCAGGCTCAAGGGTTTTGGCGACCGCCACCCGCGCATCCACCTGGACATCCGCAACGAGCTGGAGCCGTTCGACCTGGTGCAGGCCAAGGCCGATATCGCCTTCTTCTTCGGCCAGGGCACCTGGCCCGGGGCCACCTGCATCGAGCTGTTCAGCGAGGAAGTGGTGCCAGTGTGCGCACCCGAGCTGCTGGCCCGGCACCGCTTCGACAGCGCCGAGGCGCTCACCGAACACCGCCTGCTGCAGTGCGCATCACGGCCGGAGGCCTGGCACGAGTGGTTCCTGGGGTTAGGCTTGCATAGCCAGAACAGCTACCACGGGCCGCGCTTCGACACGTTCTACCTGTGCATCCGCGCGGCCATCGCTGGCTGTGGCATTGCACTGATTCCGCGCTACCTGGTGGCTGAAGAACTGAGCGAAGGCAAGCTGGTGGTGGCCTGGGACCACCCGGTGGCGAGCAATGGCCGGCATTTCATCGCCCACGCCGAACACGCCGCGGAAGTCCCCAAGGTCAAAGCCTTCGTGCAGTGGATCCGCGAGCGGGTGGCTGAGGATGATCGGTAAAGTTTGCGAATCCAGGGAATGACCGCAATCGAATAATTCGTTTGCGGAATAATACCGTGGCGCGCTTGGATATTAAGAAACTCGAACAAGGTCCGCGTGCCCATGAATCTGGAAAGTATCAGTCAATCCATCGCCATCGTTCATCCGATCACACTTTCCCATGGCCGTAATGCCGAAGTCTGGGATACCGACGGCAAACGTTATATCGACTTTGTCGGCGGTATCGGCGTGCTCAACCTGGGCCACTGCAACCCGGCCGTGGTCGAGGCGATCCAGGCCCAGGCCAGCCGCCTGACCCACTATGCCTTCAACGCCGCGCCCCATGGCCCGTATCTGGAGCTGATGGAGCGCCTGCGCCAGTTCGTCCCGGTCAGCTACCCGCTGGCCGGCATGCTCACCAACAGTGGTGCGGAAGCGGCGGAAAACGCCCTGAAAGTCGCCCGCGGCGCCACCGGCAAACGCGCCATCATCGCCTTCGACGGTGGCTTTCACGGCCGCACCCTGGCCACTCTGAACCTCAATGGCAAGGTCGCGCCGTACAAGCAAAAGGTCGGCGAACTGCCGGGGCCGGTGTACCACCTGCCCTACCCCAGCGCCGATACCGGCGTGACCTGCGAGCAGGCACTCAAGGCCATGGACCGCCTGTTCAGCGTCGAGTTGGCGGTGGAGGACGTGGCCGCGTTCATCTTCGAGCCGGTGCAAGGCGAAGGCGGCTTCCTCGCCCTTGATCCTGCGTTTGCCCAGGCGCTGCGGCGCTTCTGTGACGAGCACGGGATCCTGATCATCATCGACGAGATCCAGTCCGGTTTCGGCCGCACCGGCCAGCGCTTCGCCTTCCCACGTCTGGGCATCGAGCCAGACCTGCTACTGCTGGCAAAGAGCATCGCCGGCGGCATGCCGCTGGGCGCCGTGGTCGGGCGTCAGGACTTGATGGCGGCACTGCCCAAGGGCGGCCTGGGGGGCACCTATTCGGGCAACCCGATCGCCTGTGCGGCGGCGCTGGCGAGCCTGGCACAGATGACCGACGAGAACGTCGCCACCTGGGGTGAGCGCCAGGAGCAAGCGATCGTTGGCCGTCACGCCCGCTGGAAGGCCTCGAACCTGAGCCCGTACATCGGCCGCCTGACTGGTACCGGCGCCATGCGCGGTATCGAGTTCGTCAATGCCGACGGCAGCCCGGCGCCAGCCCAGCTGGCCAAGGTGATGGAAGCGGCGCGCGCCAAGGGTCTGCTGCTGATGCCCAGCGGCAAGGCGCGGCACATCATTCGGCTGCTGGCACCACTGACCATCGAGGCCGAGGTGCTCGAGGAAGGGCTGGATATCCTCGAGCAGTGCCTGGCTGAACTGGGCTGAGGCTTACAGGCCCAGTTCTTCAGGGGTGAGCATGTCGGACTCGAAGGCGATCCAGCCACCTTCGAGTTCGGCGTGGCCGTTGACGATCGGGCCGTAGTAGGTCAGGCCGTTCTCCAGGGTCACGCAGATGTGCGTGGCGGATTTCTCGGGGGCCGCGAGCGTACCGACGAAATGCACCTTCTTCAGGGTTTCGGTCACCGCTTCCAGACCGACGCGCATGCCCGGGTTTTCCGAGGCTTCGGTGTCACCGCCGCGGTCTTCGGCGCTGATGGTCACGGTGGCGGTGTATGGGTACTTGGTGCTCAAGCGGGGTTACCTCAAAAGGGTGTCTGGGTATATGGGCGCGTAGAGTACGCCGAAGAGGCCGGGCCTGCAAAAGCTGCCCCGATCTGTTAGGGTGCCCGCCGATGCACGCCACACCACACGAGGACACCTGAGTGAGCGCCGAAGAACCCCTGATCGCCGACCTGTTCGAGGTCGACAAACGCCTGACCCTCAAGCCCGTCGTGGACTTCAACAGCTACCTGCGCAACGCCTTTGGCGAAGGCCCGTGCAACTGCCACCGCTGCGCCGAAGGCAGCGACCAAAGCACCTACAGCCACGCACACAACTTCACCTTCGAAGGCCGTCCGTGGCACCGCCGCTTTGCCAGCACCGCCGGCAGCGACGTCGCCCAGGTGCTGAAGAAGGCCTGGCTGTCGTACACCAAGGCCGACCTCACGCTGATCGGCGCGCTGGACCTGACCACCCTCAAGACCTTCACCGAAGCCGCCCTTCACGAGCGCCTGCTGGCCCTGCTGCCGGCCAGCGGCCTGGCCCGCGAAATCGACGGCCAATGGATGCTGCAAGCCCAGGCTGACTGACGGCCCGGCGGTCAGGCAGGATTCTCCCGCTCTGCTACCGTGGGGGAATCCGCCCATCCGCAGGTAGTCCGCCATGGCCCGTACAACGCCCATCGAGCTGTATCGCAATATCGGCATCGTCGCCCACGTGGACGCCGGCAAGACCACGACCACCGAGCGCATCCTGTTCTACACCGGGGTCAACCACAAGATGGGCGAGGTGCACGATGGCGCCGCGACCATGGACTGGATGGCCCAGGAGCAGGAGCGCGGCATCACCATCACCTCGGCGGCAACCACGGCCTTCTGGCAGGGCTCGACCAAGCAGTTCGCCGACAAGTACCGCTTCAACATCATCGACACCCCCGGCCACGTCGACTTCACCATCGAGGTGGAGCGCTCGCTGCGCGTGCTCGATGGCGCGGTGGTGGTGTTCAGCGGCGCCGACGGCGTCGAACCACAATCGGAGACGGTCTGGCGCCAGGCCAACAAGTACCATGTGCCGCGCCTGGCCTACATCAACAAGATGGACCGCCAGGGCGCCGACTTCCTGCGCGTGGTCAAGCAGATCGACCAGCGCCTGGGCCACCACCCGGTACCGATCCAGCTGGCCATCGGCAGCGAGGAGAACTTCATCGGCCAGATCGACCTGGTGAAGATGAAGGCGATCTACTGGAACGACAACGACCAGGGCACCAGCTACCGCGAAGAAGACATTCCCGCCGAACTGCAGGCGCTGGCCGACGAATGGCGAGCGCACATGATCGAGGCCGCCGCCGAAGCCAACGATGAGCTGACCATGAAGTTTCTCGAGGGCGAGGAACTGAGCGTCGATGAAATCAAGGCCGCCTTGCGCCAGCGCACCATCGCCAATGAAATCGTCCCGACCATCCTCGGCTCGTCGTTCAAGAACAAGGGCGTACCGCTGATGCTTGACGCGGTGATCGACTACCTGCCCGCCCCGTCGGAAATCCCGGCGATCAAGGGCACCGACCCGGACGATGAAGAAAAGCACCTGGAACGTCACGCCGATGACAAGGAACCCTTCTCCGCCCTGGCCTTCAAGATCGCCACCGACCCCTTCGTCGGCACCCTGACTTTCGCCCGGGTGTATTCCGGCGTGCTCAGTTCAGGCAATGCCGTGCTCAATTCGGTGAAAGGCAAGAAGGAGCGCATCGGCCGCATGGTGCAGATGCACGCCAACCAGCGCGCCGAGATCAAGGACGTGTGTGCCGGCGACATCGCCGCGCTGATCGGCATGAAGGACGTCACCACTGGCGACACCCTGTGCGACATGGACAAGCCGATCATCCTCGAACGCATGGACTTCCCCGACCCGGTGATCTCGGTGGCGGTTGAACCGAAAACCAAGGGCGACCAGGAGAAGATGGGCATCGCCTTGGGCAAGCTGGCCCAGGAAGACCCGTCGTTCCGCGTGCGCACCGATGAAGAAACCGGCCAGACCATCATCTCCGGCATGGGTGAACTGCACCTGGACATCATCGTCGACCGCATGAAACGCGAGTTCAACGTCGACGCCAACATCGGCAAGCCGCAGGTGGCCTACCGCGAGAAGATCCGCAATACCTGCGAGATCGAGGGCCGCTTCGTTCGTCAATCCGGCGGGCGTGGTCAGTATGGCCACTGCTGGATCCGTTTCGCCCCCGGCGATGAGGGCAAGGAAGGCCTGGAGTTCATCAACGAGATCGTCGGCGGCGTGGTGCCACGCGAGTACATCCCGGCGATCCAGAAAGGCATCGAGGAGCAGATGAAAAACGGCGTGCTGGCCGGTTACCCGCTGATCAACCTGAAGGCGGCGGTGTTCGACGGCTCCTACCACGACGTCGACTCCAACGAGATGGCCTACAAGATCGCGGCCTCCATGGCCACCAAGCAGCTGTCGCAGAAAGGCGGTGCAGTGTTGCTGGAGCCGGTGATGAAGGTCGAGGTGGTGACGCCCGAGGAGTATCAGGGCGACATCCTCGGCGACTTGAGCCGGCGCCGAGGCATGATCCAGGATGGCGACGAGACACCGGCGGGCAAGGTGATCCGCGCCGAAGTACCACTGGGCGAGATGTTCGGCTATGCCACCTCGATGCGCTCGATGACCCAGGGGCGGGCGAGCTTTTCGATGGAGTTCACCCGCTATGCCGAGGCACCGGCGAGCATTGCCGATGGCATCGTGAAAAAGAACCGCGGGGAGTAAGCGGTTTTCCTGTGCCGGCCCTATCGCGAGCTCCTCAAGGATCGCATATCCCCCGTAGGAGCGAGCAAAGCTCGCGATGAGGGCAGCACAGGCAACAATTATCTTCAGTGCTGCTCGCCAGCCCGCTTCAGCAGCTTCTTGCACCGCTCCGACAGATGTACCACGCGCAGATGCTTGCCCGCCTTGGCATAACGCTCACGCAGGGTCTTCAACGCCGCAATCGCCGAGTAGTCGACAAAGCTCAAATGCTGGCAATCGAGGGTGACCTTGGCCGGATCGCCCGCGGAGTCGAACTGGTTGAGAAACAGCGTGGTCGAGGCGAAGAACAGCGTGCCATGCACCTGGTAATGCTTGCCCCCTTCCCCATCCTCGTGGCTGTCGGCATACAGCTCGCGGGCATGCTGCCAGGCAAAGTTCACCGCCGCGATGACGATGCCGAACAGCACCGCCATGGCCAGGTCGGTGAACACCGTCACCACGGTCACCGCGATGATCGCCAGCACATCGCTTACCGGCACCTTGTGCAGCACCCGCAGCGAGGCCCAGGCAAAGGTCTGCTGGGCCACCACGAACATCACCCCGACCAGCGCCGCCAGCGGAATGCGCTCGATCAGCGGCGACAGGAACAGCACGAACAGCAGGATCATCACCCCGGCCACCACCCCGGACAACCGGCCACGACCATTGGAACTGAGGTTGATCACGGTCTGGCCGATCATCGCGCAGCCACCCATGCCACCGCACAGGCCGGAGATCATGTTGGCCGCGCCCAGGGCCACGCATTCGCGGTCCGGGTAGCCACGACTCTCGGTGATTTCATCGGTAAGGTTGAGGGTCAGCAGGGTTTCCAGCAGGCCGACCATGGCCATCAGCACCGCGTAAGGGGCGATGACCCTGAGGGTTTCCAGGTTCCACGGCACCTCCGGCAGGGCCAGCTGCGGCAAGCCCCCGGCAATGTGCGCCATGTCGCCGAGGGTGCGCGTCGGCAGGTCGAGCAGGTACACCAGCATGCCAACCCCGAGGATCGCCACCAGTGCTGGCGGCACTGCGCGGGTCAACCTGGGCAGCACATAGACCACCAGCATGGTCAGCGCCACCAGGCCGATCATCAGGTACAGCGGCGCGCCGCTGAGCCAGTGCTCACCATCCTTGAAGTGCTCGAGCTGGGCCATGGCGATGACGATCGCCAGGCCGTTGACGAAGCCGAGCATCACCGGGTACGGCACCAACCGCACCAGCTTGCCCAGGCGCAGCAGGCCGAACAGGATCATCACCACCCCGCCCAGCAGCACCGTGGCCAGCAGATACTGCACACCGTGTTGCACCACCAGGGCGACGATCACCACCGCCATGGAGCCTGCGGCACCGGAGATCATCCCCGGGCGGCCGCCGAACAACGCCGTCAGGGTGCAGATGATGAAGGCGCCATACAGCCCCATCAATGGGTTGAGATGGGCCACCAGGGCAAAGGCAATGCACTCGGGCACCAGGGCAAACGAGGTGGTCAGGCCGGCGAGCAGGTCGGCGCGTAGTCGGGCGGGCTTCATGGGCATCCTGTGGTGCGGTCCGGTCGGACGGTACGGGAAAACAAGGGGCGCGATGTTACGGAATTTGTCTGACAGCGACCACCGCTCAGTCTTGCCGGAAGCAACCCCGTGCTGTGATCCAGGCCCGGCAAAACCACGACAAATTTGCCATCATGTTGATTCCACCTGCGGAGATCATGGACATGCCGCTACGCCCCCTCTTCACTGCCCTGCTGCTGACCGCCAGCCTTACCGCCCAGGCCGCCACCGAGGTGGTGCCCCTGCAGCATCGCAGCAGCACCGAACTGCTGCCTGCCGCCCAGGCCTTCATCGGCCGCGACGGCACGGTCAGCGCCTTCGAGAACAAACTGATCGTCAATGCCAGCCCCGAACGCATCGACGACCTGCGCGCCCTGCTGCAACAGCTGGACACCGCCCCCAAACGCCTGCTGATCAGTGTCGACAACAACGACAGCAACTACCAGGACAACCGCGGTACTGGCCAGGTCATCCGCTACGGCACCAGCAACCGCGAAGGCGGTTTGCAGCAAATCCAGGCCAGTGAAGGCCAACCCGCACTGATCCAGATTGGTCAGAGCATTCCAATCACCAGCACCAGCACCGACGGCTACGGGCGCATTCAAAGCAACACCGAATACCGCAATGTGACCCAGGGTTTCTACGTCACGCCGAGCCTGAGCGGTGATACGGTTCGCCTGCAAATAAGCACCAATAATGACCGAATGAGCCAGGAACGTACCGATGTAGTGAAAGTGCAAAGTAGCGACACGACAATCAGTGGAAGGCTCGGCGAGTGGATCACCCTGGCCGGCTACAACCAGCAGAGCCAAGCCGAGCGCAACCCGTCAAGCCGCACTTACAGCACGCAACGGGGTGAAAACATGACTTTGCGTGTCAAAGTCGACCTTCTTGACTGACCCCAGGCAATTCAAGGCCTCGACCAAAGGCCTTGAAACTGACCGCCAAGTCGCATTAGACCAAAGATGTAGTAAGTCGAAAAAAGCACTACAAAACCGTTGACAGGGTCTTTTTCCCAAGGGCATGATGGCCTCGCTCCCGCTAATCAGGGGCCCTGGCAAGGGCCTTCGAGGCGCACTCCTCCCACCCCTGGAGGCACCTCGTGTCTATACGGCCCACAAGGCGGTTCGACGGGATTGCGACTGCAACGAAGAAGTTGTCCCGAGGGACGGAAGCGCATCACCGCAGTTCTGGCAATCGCGTAGCACCGCAGCAAGGCAACCACGAGCCGACCTGCCGGAGCACACCTGCGCCTGACCTGCACCTCCTTCCCCTTCGAGCCTTCGCGTTCGCCGCCGCACTCCCCCGGACAGGACAGCCGCCAGGTCCCTGATCGGCCCCGAGCATCAGCACAATTAACCCAAGATCGATGCGACGAGGTTTATTTCCATGGCACTGACACGCGAACAGCAAATTGCAGCCCTCGAGAAAGACTGGGCCGAGAACCCGCGCTGGAAAGGCGTGACCCGTACCTACACCGCCGCTGATGTCGTTCGCCTGCGTGGCTCCGTGCAACCTGAGCACACCTTTGCTCGCCAGGGTGCAGAAAAACTGTGGAAGCTGGTCACCGAAGGTGCCCACCCGTCCTTCCGCCCAGAAAAAGATTTCGTCAACTGCATGGGCGCCCTGACCGGTGGCCAGGCAGTGCAGCAGGTCAAGGCCGGCATCCAGGCCATCTACCTGTCCGGCTGGCAAGTGGCTGCCGACAACAACTCGGCCGAGTCCATGTACCCTGACCAGTCGCTGTACCCGGTCGACTCGGTACCGACCGTGGTCAAGCGCATCAACAACGCGTTCCGCCGCGCCGACCAGATCCAGTGGAAGGCCGGCAAGAACCCGGGTGACGACGGCTACATCGACTACTTCGCGCCGATCGTGGCTGACGCCGAAGCCGGTTTCGGCGGCGTGCTGAACGCCTACGAACTGATGAAGAACATGATCGAAGCGGGCGCCGCCGGCGTGCACTTCGAAGACCAGCTGGCCTCGGTGAAAAAATGCGGCCACATGGGTGGCAAGGTACTGGTACCAACCCAGGAAGCCGTGCAGAAGCTGGTGGCCGCGCGCCTGGCTGCCGACGTATCGGGTGTGCCGACCATCATCCTGGCCCGTACCGACGCCAACGCCGCCGACCTGCTGACCAGCGACTGCGACCCGTACGACCAGCCGTTCGTGATTGGCGAGCGTACCCGTGAAGGCTTCTACAAGGTGCGTGCCGGCCTCGACCAGGCCATTGCCCGCGGCCTGGCCTACGCCCCTTACGCCGACCTGATCTGGTGCGAGACCGCCAAGCCGGACCTGGAAGAAGCCCGTCGCTTCGCCGAGGCCATCAAGAAGGAGTACCCGGACCAGATCCTGTCGTACAACTGCTCGCCTTCCTTCAACTGGAAGAAGAACCTGGACGACGCGACCATCGCCAAGTTCCAGCGCGAGCTGTCGGCCATGGGCTACAAGCACCAGTTCATCACCCTGGCCGGCATCCACAACATGTGGCACGGCATGTTCAACCTGGCGCACGACTACGCCCGCAACGACATGACCGCCTACGTGAAGCTGCAGGAGCAGGAGTTCGCCGACGCCAGCAAGGGCTACACCTTCGTGGCGCACCAGCAGGAAGTCGGCACTGGCTACTTCGACGACATGACCACCGTGATTCAGGGTGGTGCTTCGTCGGTGACCGCGCTGACCGGTTCGACCGAGGAAGAGCAGTTCCACTGATTTTCTAGGTGGTGAAAGAGGCCCGGGGCTTGTGAGAGCTCCGGGCTTTTTCTTTGGGGCATGGGGTGGATTGCGTCAAGGCCACCAGGGCCCGCCACAACAGTTTCAGCGCTTATGAGATCGAGCGCCGCCCGCGCGGCGCATCGCAGGCAAGCCTGCTCCTACATTTGTTTCGGGCCAATCAATCCTGAGGCATTGTTGCGCGGCCCCTTGTTTGTACGACGCGATATCGAGCCATGCGCCAAGGGGGACGCGCGCCAATGGCATAGAAATAATTGGCCCGAAACAAATGTAGGAGCAGGCTTGCCTGCGATGCGCCGCGCGGGCGGCGCTCGATCTCATAGGCGCTGCACCTTTCATGGCGGACACCTGGAGGCCATGACACCAGATCACGTCTATGCTTCACCCCAACCACCAAAGCATTGACCCAAAGCGGTACTCCCACCTTCAAAACCTGCTAGAACAAGATCCTTTCGCATTTGCAAGCAGGGGAAATCGCCAGATGAACTTTACAAGGTGCAGAAGAGCCAGATTACATGCCATCAGGTCAAATGATATTAATTATCATTACGAAAGTTGTAATTCGTTACCACTCTCAAGAAACATAATTAACAAAAGCGCATGCAATGCCCGAATCTCAAGGCTTTCAGCCAGTTAGGAGTGGATTTTGTTCTAAATCCTACGAATAAATTTGCAACGGAAATTTTACTTGCACGGGGTTTACCCATAAAATCAGCCCGATTGATTCAGCTGCGACATTTGGTCACTGCACCTGCGACACCACGTCGCCGCTCTACTTATTTCAGACTGCAGAGCTGGGTCTCTGTATAAGGATTTCTAGCATGTCCGATTCGGCTGGACTCATCGCCCACAACTGGGGCTTTGCCATCTTCCTTCTGGGTGTCGTCGGCCTGTGTGCCTTCATGCTCGGTCTCTCCAGCCTGCTCGGTAGCAAGGCTTGGGGCCGCGCCAAGAACGAACCCTTCGAATCCGGCATGCTGCCCGTCGGCAGCGCTCGCCTGCGCCTGTCCGCCAAATTCTATCTGGTCGCGATGCTGTTCGTGATCTTCGATATCGAAGCCCTCTTCCTGTATGCATGGTCTGTGTCCGTCCGCGAAAGTGGCTGGACCGGATTCGTCGAAGCACTCGTTTTCATAGCAATTCTGTTGGCTGGTCTTGTCTACCTATGGCGCGTCGGAGCTCTTGACTGGGCCCCCGAAGGTCGCCGCAAGCGGCAAGCGAAGCTGAAACAATGAGGCTTTGGCAATGCAATACAATCTCACCAGAATCGATCCGGATGCGCCCAACGAGCAATACCCGGTAGGTGATCGGGAAACCGTCACCGACCAGCTGCTCGAGGACCAGGTCCACAAGAACATCTTCATGGGCAAGCTTGAAGATGTGATGCGTGGCGCGGTCAACTGGGGTCGCAAGAACTCCCTCTGGCCGTACAACTTCGGCCTGTCCTGCTGCTACGTGGAAATGACCACGGCCTTCACGGCACCCCACGACATCGCCCGCTTCGGCGCCGAAGTCATCCGGGCCTCGCCGCGTCAGGCCGACTTCATGGTCATCGCCGGTACCTGCTTCGTCAAAATGGCGCCGATCATCCAGCGCCTGTACGAGCAGATGCTCGAGCCGAAGTGGGTCATCTCCATGGGTTCGTGCGCCAACTCCGGTGGCATGTACGACATCTACTCGGTCGTTCAGGGGGTCGACAAGTTCCTCCCCGTGGACGTCTACGTGCCTGGCTGCCCGCCACGCCCTGAGGCTTTCCTGCAAGGCTTGATGCTGCTGCAGGAGTCGATCGGCCAAGAACGACGCCCGCTTTCCTGGGTGGTTGGTGATCAAGGCATCTACCGTGCCGAGATGCCAGCCCAGAAAGACCTGCGTCGTGAACAGCGCATTGCGGTAACCAACCTGCGCAGCCCCGACGAAGTCTGATCCAGCGACCTGCCGCCCGCTCCCGATGGAGCCGGCGGCCTGGCTTCATTCTTAACGCTGACCCAAAGCGACCGAGACCATGACAGCGGACAACGCTATTTTCATTCCGCCCTACAAGGCTGACGACCAGGATGTGGTCGTCGAACTGCACAACCGTTTTGGCGCCGACGCATTCGTCGCCCAGGAAACCCGCACCGGCATGCCCGTGCTGTGGGTCAAGCGCGCCCAGCTCAAGGAAGTGCTCAGCTTCCTGCGCGGCGTGGCCAAACCGTACAGCATGCTGTACGACCTGCACGGCGTCGATGAGCGCCTGCGCACCCAGCGCCGCGGCCTGCCGGCTGCCGACTTCAGCGTCTTCTACCACTTGCTGTCGGTCGAACGTAACAGCGACGTGATGATCAAGGTGTCGCTCAGCGAAGGCGACCTTAACCTGCCGACCGTGACCGGCATCTGGCCGAACGCCAACTGGTACGAGCGCGAAGTCTGGGACATGTTCGGCATCGACTTTGCCGGCCACCCGCACCTCAGCCGCATCATGATGCCGCCGACCTGGGAAGGTCACCCGCTGCGCAAGGACTACCCGGCCCGTGCCACCGAGTTCGATCCCTACAGCCTGACCCTGGCCAAGCAGCAGCTTGAAGAAGAGTCGGCACGCTTCAACCCGGAAGCCTGGGGTATGAAGCGTCAGGGTGCCAACGAGGACTACATGTTCCTCAACCTCGGCCCGAACCACCCTTCGGCCCACGGTGCCTTCCGGATCGTCCTGCAGCTGGACGGTGAAGAGATCGTCGACTGCGTACCGGACATCGGCTACCACCACCGTGGTGCCGAAAAAATGGCCGAGCGTCAGTCCTGGCACAGCTTCATCCCCTACACCGACCGTATCGACTACCTCGGCGGGGTGATGAACAACCTGCCGTACGTGCTCGCGGTGGAGAAGCTGGCCGGCATCCAGGTGCCGCAGAAGGTCGACGTGATCCGCATCATGCTGGCCGAGTTCTTCCGTATCACCAGCCACCTGCTGTTCCTGGGTACCTATATCCAGGACGTCGGCGCCATGACCCCGGTGTTCTTCACCTTCACCGACCGCCAGCGCGCCTACACCGTGATCGAGGCGATCACCGGTTTCCGCCTGCACCCGGCCTGGTACCGCATCGGTGGCGTCGCCCACGACCTGCCGCGCGGCTGGGACAAGCTGGTCAAGGACTTCGTCGAATGGCTGCCCAAGCGCCTCGACGAGTACACCAAGGCTGCCCTGCAGAACAGCATCCTCAAGGGCCGTACCATCGGCGTTGCCGCGTACAACACCAAGGAAGCCCTGGAGTGGGGTACCACCGGTGCCGGCCTGCGTGCCACCGGTTGCAACTTCGACCTGCGTAAAGCCCGCCCATACTCCGGCTACGAAAACTTCGAGTTCGAAGTACCGCTGGCCCACAACGGCGATGCCTACGATCGCTGCATGGTCCGTGTCGAGGAGATGCGCCAGAGTATCCGCATCATCGACCAGTGCCTGCGCAACATGCCGGAAGGCCCGTACAAGGCGGATCACCCGCTGACCACGCCGCCGCCGAAAGAGCGCACCCTGCAGCACATCGAGACCCTGATCACGCACTTCCTGCAAGTCTCGTGGGGCCCGGTCATGCCGGCCAACGAGTCGTTCCAGATGATCGAGGCGACCAAGGGCATCAACAGTTACTACCTGACGAGCGATGGCGGCACCATGAGCTACCGCACCCGGATCCGTACCCCGAGCTACCCGCACCTGCAGCAGATCCCTTCGGTGATCAAAGGCAGCATGGTCGCCGACCTCATTGCGTACCTGGGCAGTATCGACTTCGTTATGGCTGACGTGGACCGCTAAGCATGAACAGCACGCTTATCCAGACAGACCGTTTCGCCCTGAGCGAAACCGAGCGCTCGGCCATCGAGCACGAAATGCATCACTACGAGGACCCGCGCGCGGCGTCCATCGAAGCCCTGAAGATCGTCCAGAAGGAACGTGGCTGGGTGCCGGACGGCGCCATCCACGCCATCGGCGAAGTGCTGGGCATCCCGGCCAGCGACGTCGAGGGTGTGGCCACCTTCTACAGCCAGATCTTCCGCCAGCCGGTTGGCCGTCACATCATCCGCGTGTGCGACAGCATGGTCTGCTACATCGGTGGCCACGAGTCCGTGGTCAGCCAGATCCAGAGCGAGCTGGGCATCGGCCTCGGCCAGACCACCGCGGACGGGCGTTTCACCCTGCTGCCGGTGTGCTGCCTGGGCAACTGCGACAAGGCCCCGGCGCTGATGATCGACGACGACACCTTCGGTGACGTGCAGCCGGCCGGCGTTTCCAAACTGCTGGAGGGTTACGTATGACCATTACTTCCTTCGGCCCGGCCAACCGCATCGCGCGTTCGGCCGAAACCCACCCGCTGACCTGGCGCCTGCGTGACGACGGCGAGCCGGTCTGGCTGGCCGAGTACGAGTCGAAGAACGGCTACGCCGCTGCCCGCAAGGCACTGGCGCAGATGTCCGCCGACGACATCGTGCAGAGCGTCAAGGACTCCGGCCTCAAGGGCCGTGGCGGCGCGGGCTTCCCCACTGGCGTGAAGTGGGGCCTGATGCCCAAAGATGAATCCATGAACATCCGCTACCTGCTGTGCAACGCGGACGAAATGGAACCGAACACCTGGAAGGACCGCATGCTGATGGAGCAACAGCCCCATCTGCTGGTCGAGGGCATGCTGATCAGCGCCCGCGCCCTGAAGGCCTACCGTGGCTACATCTTCCTGCGTGGCGAATACACCACCGCGGCGAAGAACCTCAACCGCGCCATCGACGAAGCCAAGGCCGCCGGCCTCCTGGGCAAGAACATCCTCGGCAGCGGTTTCGATTTCGAGCTGTTCGTGCACACCGGTGCCGGGCGCTACATCTGCGGTGAAGAAACCGCACTGATCAACTCGCTGGAAGGCCGCCGCGCCAACCCGCGCTCCAAGCCGCCCTTCCCTGCCGCCGTTGGCGTCTGGGGCAAGCCGACTTGCGTGAACAACGTCGAAACCCTGTGCAACGTCCCGGCCATCGTCGCCAACGGCAACGACTGGTACAAGTCGCTGGCCCGTGAAGGCAGCGAAGACCACGGCACCAAGCTGATGGGCTTCTCCGGCAAGGTGAAGAACCCAGGCCTGTGGGAGCTGCCGTTCGGCGTCACCGCCCGCGAACTGTTCGAAGACTACGCCGGCGGCATGCGCGACGGCTTCAAGCTCAAGTGCTGGCAGCCAGGCGGCGCCGGTACCGGCTTCCTGCTGCCCGAGCACCTCGACGCACAAATGTACGCCGGCGGCATCGCCAAGGTCGGCACCCGTATGGGTACCGGCCTGGCCATGGCGGTCGACGACAGCGTCAACATGGTCTCGCTGCTGCGCAACATGGAAGAGTTCTTTGCCCGCGAGTCGTGCGGCTGGTGCACCCCATGCCGTGACGGCCTGCCGTGGAGCGTGAAGATGCTGCGCGCGCTGGAGAACGGCCAGGGCCGCGCCGAAGATATCGAGACGCTGCTGGGGCTGGTCAACTTCCTCGGCCCAGGCCGTACCTTCTGTGCTCACGCACCGGGTGCCGTCGAGCCATTGGGCAGTGCCATCAAGTACTTCCGGTCCGAGTTCGAAGCCGGAGTCGCTCCCGCTGGCGCGGGCGATACCCTGCGCCCGAACCTGGCCAAGCCGATCGTGGTCGGCGCATAACAAGATGATTAGGCGGGTGGTCCGTGCCACTCGCCAGCTTGCCGGCAGGCCCGAGAGATCGTGGCGTGTCGCAAGCTCACCGATTTCCATTAGCCACGCCCGCTCACGCGGGCCAACGAAGAACTTTGAACAATGGCCACTATCCACGTAGACGGCAAAGCGCTCGAAGTCAACGGTGCGGACAACCTGTTACAGGCGTGTCTGTCACTCGGCCTCGACATCCCTTATTTCTGCTGGCACCCGGCGCTTGGTAGCGTCGGCGCCTGCCGGCAGTGTGCGGTCAAGCAGTACACCGACGAGAACGACACCCGTGGTCGTATCGTCATGTCCTGCATGACCCCTGCCTCCGACGGCACCTGGATTTCCATCGACGATGACGAGTCCAAGGCGTTCCGTGCCAGCGTCGTCGAATGGCTGATGACCAACCACCCGCACGACTGCCCGGTGTGCGAGGAAGGCGGTCACTGCCACCTGCAGGACATGACGGTAATGACCGGCCACAACGAGCGCCGCTACCGTTTCACCAAGCGTACCCACCAGAACCAGGACCTCGGCCCGTTCATCGCCCATGAGATGAACCGCTGCATCGCCTGCTACCGCTGCGTGCGCTACTACAAGGACTATGCCGGTGGTACCGACCTGGGCGTGTACGGCGCCCACGACAACGTGTACTTCGGCCGCGTCGAAGACGGCGTGCTGGAAAGCGAGTTCTCCGGCAACCTGACCGAGGTCTGCCCGACCGGCGTGTTCACCGACAAGACCCACTCCGAGCGCTACAACCGCAAGTGGGACATGCAGTTCGCCCCAAGCATCTGCCACGGTTGCTCCAGCGGCTGCAACATCAGCCCAGGCGAGCGCTACGGTGAACTGCGTCGGGTCGAAAACCGCTTCAACGGCTCGGTCAACCAGTACTTCCTGTGCGACCGCGGCCGCTTCGGCTATGGCTACGTCAACCGCAAGGACCGCCCGCGCCAGCCACACCTGGCCGACGGCACCAAGCTGGGCCTGGACGCTGCCCTGGACAAGGCCGCCGACCTGCTGCGCGGCCGCACCATCGTCGGCATCGGCTCGCCACGCGCCAGCCTCGAAAGCAACTACGGCCTGCGTGAGCTGGTCGGCGCCGACTACTTCTACTCCGGTATGGAAGCTGGTGAACTGGCCCGCGTGCGCCTGGCCCTGAACGTGCTGAACAACAGCCCGCTGCCGGTGCCGACCCTGCGCGACATCGAAGACCACGACGCCGTGTTCGTGCTCGGCGAAGACCTGACCCAGACCGCTGCCCGCGTTGCCCTGGCCGTGCGCCAGTCCACCAAAGGCAAAGCCGAGGCCATGGCCGAAGCCATGAAGGTTCAGCCGTGGCTCGACGCTGCCGTGAAGAACATCGGCCAGCACGCGCTGTACCCGCTGTTCATCGCCTCGCTGGCTGAAACCAAGCTGGACGACGTGGCCGAAGAATGCGTGCACGCAGCCCCAGCGGACCTTGCCCGCATCGGTTTCGCCGTGGCCCACGCCATCGACCCGAGCGCACCGGCAGTTGCCGGCCTGGACGACGAAGCCAAGGCCTTGGCCCAGCGCATCGCCGATGCCCTGGTCGCCGCCAAGCGCCCATTGGTGATCGCCGGTACCTCGCTGGCCGACCCGGCACTGATCGAAGCCGCCGCCAACATTGCCAAGGCCCTGAAGCTGCGCGAGAAGAACGGTTCGCTGAGCCTGGTGGTGCCTGAGGCCAACAGCCTCGGCCTGGCCATGATGGGTGGCGAGTCGGTCGATGCCGCACTGGACGCTGTCATCAGCGGCAAGGCCGACGCCATCGTCGTGCTGGAAAACGACCTGTACGCCCGCGTACCGGCCGCCAAGGTCGACGCAGCCCTGGCTGCGGCCAAGGTGGTGATCGTCGCCGACCACTCCAAGACCGCCACGGTCGACCGCGCCCACCTGGTGCTGCCGGCTGCCTCGTTCGCCGAAGGCGACGGTACCCTGGTCAGCCAGGAAGGCCGTGCCCAGCGCTTCTTCCAGGTGTTCGACCCGCAGTACCTGGACAGCAGCATCCTGGTTCACGAAGGCTGGCGCTGGATGCACGCCCTGCGTGCCACCCTGCTCAACAAGCCGGTCGACTGGACCCAGCTGGACCACGTCACCAGCGCCTGCGCCGAAGCCGCCCCGCAACTGGCCGGCATCGTCAACGCCGCACCAAGCGCCGCGTTCCGCATCAAGGGCATGAAGCTGGCCCGTGAGCCGCTGCGCTACTCCGGCCGTACCGCCATGCGCGCCAACATCAGCGTGCACGAGCCACGTACCCCGCAGGACAAGGACACCGCGTTCGCCTTCTCCATGGAAGGCTACTCGGGTTCGGCCGAACCGCGCCAGCAGGTGCCGTTCGCCTGGTCGCCGGGCTGGAACTCGCCGCAAGCCTGGAACAAGTTCCAGGACGAGGTCGGTGGCCACCTGCGTGCCGGTGACCCGGGCGTGCGCCTGATCGAGTCGCAAGGCGATCGCCTGAACTGGTTCAACACCATCCCGGGCGCCTTCAACCCGGCCCGTGGTACCTGGACGGCGGTACCGTTCTTCCACCTGTTCGGCAGCGAAGAGAGCTCCTCGCGCGCCGCCCCGGTACAGGAACGCATCCCGGCCGCCTACGTGGCCCTGGCCAAGTCCGAAGCCGACCGCCTGGGTGTCAACGACGGCGCACTGCTGAGCCTGAACGTGGCTGGTGTGGCCCTGCGCCTGCCGCTGCGCATCAATGAAGAACTGGGCGCTGGCCTGGTTGCCCTGCCCAAAGGCCTGGCCGGCATCCCGCCTGCCATCTTCGGTGCATCCGTCGAAGGTCTGCAGGAGGCAGCACAATGAGCTGGTTCACCCCCGAAGTGATCGATGTGATCCTCACCGTGGTCCGGGCCGTCGTGGTCCTGCTCGCGGTGGTGGTCTGCGGCGCGCTGCTCAGCTTCGTCGAGCGGCGCCTGCTGGGCTGGTGGCAGGACCGTTACGGTCCGAACCGCGTCGGCCCGTTCGGCATGTTCCAGATCGCTGCCGACATGCTGAAGATGTTCTTCAAGGAAGACTGGAACCCGCCCTTCGTCGATCGCATGATCTTCACCCTGGCGCCAGTGGTGGCCATGAGTGCCCTGCTGATCGCCTTCTGCGTGATCCCGATCACCCCACTGTGGGGCGTCGCCGACCTGAACATCGGCCTGCTGTTCTTCTTCGCCATGGCCGGCCTGTCGGTCTACGCGGTGCTGTTCGCCGGCTGGTCGTCGAACAACAAGTACGCCCTGCTGGGCAGCTTGCGTGCCTCGGCACAGACCGTATCGTACGAAGTGTTCCTGGGCCTGGCGCTGATGGGCGTGGTGGTGCAGGTGGGTTCGTTCAACATGCGCGACATCGTTGAGTACCAGGCACAGAACCTGTGGTTCATCATTCCGCAGTTCTTCGGCTTCTGCACCTTCTTCATCGCTGGCGTCGCCGTGACTCACCGTCACCCGTTCGACCAGCCGGAAGCGGAACAGGAACTGGCCGACGGCTACCACATCGAGTATGCCGGCATGAAATGGGGCATGTTCTTCGTCGGTGAGTACATCGGCATCATCCTCATCTCGGCGCTGCTGGTGACCCTGTTCTTCGGCGGCTGGCACGGCCCGTTCGGCATCCTGCCGCAACTGTCGTTCCTGTGGTTCGCCCTGAAGACCGCGTTCTTCATCATGCTGTTCATCCTGCTGCGCGCCTCGATCCCGCGCCCACGCTATGACCAGGTGATGGACTTCAGCTGGAAGTTCTGCCTGCCGCTGACCCTGATCAATTTGCTGGTGACCGCTGCGATCGTGCTCTACAACACGCCAGCCGTCGCGGCCCAGTGAGGATTTGACCCATGTTCAAGTATATCGGCGACATCGTTAAGGGCACCGGCACCCAGCTGCGCAGCCTGGCAATGGTGTTCTCCCACGGGTTCCGCAAGCGCGACACCCTGCAGTACCCCGAAGAACCCGTGTACCTGCCGCCGCGCTACCGCGGCCGCATCGTCCTCACCCGTGACCCCGATGGCGAGGAGCGCTGCGTAGCGTGCAACCTCTGCGCGGTGGCCTGCCCGGTCGGCTGCATCTCGCTGCAGAAGGCCGAGACCGAGGACGGCCGCTGGTACCCGGAGTTCTTCCGCATCAACTTCTCGCGCTGCATCTTCTGTGGCCTGTGTGAAGAAGCGTGCCCGACCACCGCGATCCAGCTGACTCCGGATTTCGAAATGGCCGAGTTCAAGCGTCAGGACCTGGTGTACGAGAAAGAAGATCTGCTGATCTCCGGCCCCGGCAAGAACCCTGACTACAACTTCTACCGTGTTGCGGGTATGGCGATCGCTGGCAAGCCGAAAGGCTCTGCACAGAACGAAGCCGAGCCGATCAACGTGAAGAGCTTGCTCCCATAAGGACAGAAAGATGGAATTCGCTTTCTACTTCGCATCCGGGATCGCCGTGGTCTCCACCCTTCGGGTGGTGACGGGCACCAACCCCGTGCACGCCTTGCTGTACCTGATCATCTCGCTGATTTCCGTCGCGATGATCTTCTTCGCCCTGGGTGCGCCGTTTGCCGGCGCCCTGGAAGTGATCGCCTACGCCGGCGCCATCATGGTGCTGTTCGTGTTCGTGGTGATGATGCTCAACCTCGGGCCGGCTTCGGTCGCCCAGGAGCGGGGCTGGCTCAAGCCCGGCATCTGGGCGGGGCCTGTGATCCTGGCCGCCCTGCTGTTGCTGGAGCTGCTGTATGTGCTGTTCGTCGCGCCGAGCGGCGCGGCCATCAGCGGTACCACCGTCAGCCCGAAAGCAGTGGGTATCAGCCTGTTCGGCCCGTACCTGCTGGTGGTCGAACTGGCCTCGATGCTGCTGCTCGCTGCAGCCGTCACCGCCTTCCACCTGGGCCGCAACGAGGCGAAGGAGTAAATCATGGGTGCTATCCCTCTCGAGCATGGTCTGGCAGTCGCCGGCATCCTGTTCTGCTTAGGTCTGGTTGGCCTGATGGTCCGCCGCAACATCCTCTTCGTGCTCATGAGCCTGGAAGTCATGATGAACGCCTCTGCCCTGGCGTTCATCGTCGCCGGTGCCCGTTGGGTCCAGCCCGACGGCCAGGTGATGTTCATTCTGGTGATCAGCCTGGCAGCCGCCGAGGCCAGTATTGGCCTGGCAATCCTGTTGCAGCTGTATCGCCGCTTCCACACTCTCGACATCGATGCTGCCAGTGAGATGCGCGGATGAACCTTCTCTTCCTGACTTTCGTCTTCCCCCTCGTCGGCTTCCTGCTGCTGTCGTTCTCGCGCGGGCGGTTCTCGGAGAACCTGTCCGCCCTGATCGGCGTCGGCTCGGTGGGCCTGTCGGCCGCCACCGCCGCCTATGTCATCTGGCAGTTCAACGTCGCCCCGCCTGAGGGCGGCGCGTACAGCCAGCTGCTGTGGCAGTGGATGTCGGTGGACGGCTTCGCGCCGAACTTCACCCTGTACCTGGACGGCCTGTCGGTCACCATGCTCGGCGTGGTCACCGGTGTCGGCTTCCTGATCCACCTGTTCGCCTCCTGGTACATGCGCGGCGAGGCCGGTTACTCGCGCTTCTTCTCGTACACCAACCTGTTCATCGCCAGCATGCTGTTCCTGATCCTCGGCGATAACCTGCTGTTCATCTACTTCGGCTGGGAAGGCGTGGGCCTGTGCTCGTACCTTTTGATCGGTTTCTACTACAGCAACCGCAACAACGGTAACGCGGCGCTCAAGGCGTTCATCGTCACCCGCATCGGCGACGTGTTCATGGCCATCGGCCTGTTCATCCTGTTCGCCCAGCTGGGTACCCTGAACGTGCAGGAACTGCTGGTGCTGGCACCGCAGAAGTTCAAGGCTGGCGACACCTGGATGGTGCTGGCGACCCTGATGCTGCTGGGTGGCGCGGTCGGTAAATCGGCCCAGCTGCCGCTGCAGACCTGGCTGGCCGACGCGATGGCAGGCCCGACCCCGGTTTCGGCACTGATCCACGCGGCAACCATGGTGACCGCGGGCGTGTACCTGATCGCCAGGACCAACGGCCTGTTCCTGCTGGCGCCGGACATCCTCCACCTGGTGGGCGTGGTCGGCGGCGTGACCCTGGTACTGGCCGGCTTCGCCGCGCTGGTGCAGACCGACATCAAGCGTATCCTCGCCTACTCGACCATGAGCCAGATCGGCTACATGTTCCTGGCCCTGGGCGTCGGTGCCTGGGACGCGGCGATCTTCCACCTGATGACCCACGCCTTCTTCAAGGCCCTGCTGTTCCTTGCCTCCGGTGCGGTGATCGTTGCCTGCCACCACGAGCAGAACATCTTCAAGATGGGCGGCCTGTGGAAGAAGCTGCCGCTGGCCTACGCCAGCTTCGTGGTGGGTGGTGCTGCCCTGGCAGCCCTGCCGATCGTGACCGTGGGCTTCTACTCCAAGGACGAGATCCTCTGGGAAGCCTTCGCCAGCGGCAACACCGGCCTGCTGTATGCCGGCCTAGTCGGCGCGTTCATGACCTCGCTGTACACCTTCCGCCTGATCTTCATCGCCTTCCACGGCGAAGCCAAGACCGAAGCCCACGCTGGCCACGGCATCAGCCACTGGCTGCCGCTGGGCGTGCTGATCGTGCTGTCGACCTTCGTCGGCGCCTGGATCACCCCACCACTGGCCGGTGTGCTGCCGGAAAGCGCCGGCCATGCCGGTGGCGAAGCCAAGCACGCGCTGGAGATCACCTCCGGTGCCATCGCCATCGCTGGCATCCTGCTGTCGGCCCTGCTGTTCCTCGGCAAGCGCCGCTTCGTCAGCGCGGTTGCCAACAGCGGCATCGGTCGCGTCCTGTCGGCCTGGTGGTTCGCCGCCTGGGGCTTCGACTGGATCTACGACAAGCTGTTCGTCAAACCTTACCTGCTGATCAGCCACGTCCTGCGCAAGGATCCGGTTGACCGCAGCATTGGCCTGATCCCTCGCCTGGCTCGCGGCGGCAACGTCGCCATGAGCAAGACCGAGACCGGCCAGCTGCGCTGGTACACCGCTTCGATCGCCGTTGGCGCAGTGCTGGTACTCGGCGCTGTGGTAGTGGCAGCGGTATGACCATGAACTTTGCGAACCTTGCGACTCTGCGAAAGGAAACCAACCCGTCATGATTTTGCCTTGGCTGATCCTGATCCCCTTCATCGGCGGCCTCCTGTGCTGGCTGGGTGAGCGCTTCGGCGCCACCCTGCCGCGCTGGATCGCGCTGCTGACCATGTCCCTGCTGCTCGGCATTGGCCTGTGGCTGTGGGCCCACGGCGACTACACCCTGGCCCCGGCCCCGGGCGCCGAACCGCACTGGGCGGTGGAATACAAAGTCCAGTGGATCCAGCGCTTCGGCATCAGCATCCACCTGGCCCTCGACGGCCTGTCGCTGCTGATGATCCTGCTTACCGGCCTGCTCGGTGTGCTGTCGGTGCTGTGCTCCTGGAAAGAGATCCAGCGCCACGTCGGCTTCTTCCACCTCAACCTGATGTGGATCCTCGGCGGCGTGGTCGGTGTGTTCCTGGCCCTGGACCTGTTCCTGTTCTTCTTCTTCTGGGAAATGATGCTGGTGCCGATGTACTTCCTCATCGCGCTCTGGGGTCACAGCTCGGCAGACGGCAAGAAGACCCGGATCTACGCGGCGACCAAGTTCTTCATCTTCACCCAGGCCAGCGGCCTGATCATGCTGGTGGCGATCCTGGGCCTGGTGCTGGTCAACTACAGCAACACTGGCGTGATCACCTTCAACTACAGCGACCTGCTCAAGGCGCAGCTGCCGGCCGGTACCGAGTACCTGCTGATGCTGGGCTTCTTCATCGCCTTCGCGGTGAAGCTGCCGGTGGTGCCGTTCCACTCCTGGCTGCCTGACGCTCACGCCCAGGCACCGACCGCAGGTTCCGTGGACCTGGCCGGTATCTTGCTGAAGACTGCGGCCTACGGCCTGCTGCGCTTCGCCCTGCCGCTGTTCCCGAACGCCTCGGCCGAGTTTGCGCCGATCGCCATGACCCTGGGCCTGATCGGTATCTTCTACGGTGCCTTCCTGGCCTTCGCGCAGACCGACATCAAGCGCCTGATCGCCTTCTCCAGCGTCTCGCACATGGGCTTCGTGCTGATCGGTATCTACTCCGGCAGCCAGCAGGCCCTGCAAGGCGCGGTGATCCAGATGCTGGCCCACGGCCTGTCGGCTGCCGCGCTGTTCATCCTGTCCGGCCAGTTGTACGAGCGCCTGCACACCCGTGACATGCGCCAGATGGGCGGCCTGTGGCACCGTATCGCCTACCTTCCAGCCATCAGCCTGTTCTTCGCCGCAGCGTCGCTGGGCCTGCCAGGCACCGGCAACTTCGTCGGCGAGTTCCTGATCCTGATCGGCAGCTTCGTGCATGTACCGTGGGTCACCGTGATCGCCACCACCGGCCTGGTATTCGGCTCGGTGTACTCGCTGATCATGATCCACCGCGCCTACTTCGGCCCGGCCAAGGCCGACACCGTGCTGGCCGGCATGGACGGTCGCGAGCTGATCATGGTGCTGGGCCTGGCGGTACTGCTGATCCTGCTGGGCGTGTATCCGCAGCCGTTCCTCGACACCTCTGCCGCCACCATGACCGGCGTGCAGCAGTGGCTCGGTTCCGCTTTCACTCAACTCGCTTCGGCCCGGTAAGAGCGCTATGGAATTCACCACTCAACACTTCATCGCATTGGCGCCGATGCTGATCACCACCATCACCACCGTGGTGGTGATGCTGGCGATCGCCTGGAAGCGCAACCACTCGCAGACCTTCCTGCTGTCCACCGTGGGCCTGAACCTGGCCCTGCTGTCGATCCTGCCGGCACTGAAGGTCGCGCCGCTGGCGGTGACCTCGCTGGTTACCATCGACAAGTTCGCCTGCCTGTACATGGCGATCATCCTGGTCGCCACGCTGGCCTGCGTCACTCTCGCCCACGCCTACCTCGGCGAAGGCTCCAAGGGCTTCCCGGGCAACCGTGAAGAACTGTACCTGCTGCTGCTGATGTCTGCCCTCGGTGGCCTGGTGCTGGTCAGCGCCAACCACCTGGCCGGCCTGTTCATCGGCCTGGAGCTGCTGTCGGTACCGGTC
This sequence comes from Pseudomonas sp. NPDC089422, assembly GCF_044749405.1. NCBI lineage: Bacteria > Pseudomonadati > Pseudomonadota > Gammaproteobacteria > Pseudomonadales > Pseudomonadaceae > Pseudomonas > Pseudomonas sp. NPDC089422. Next base: position 21,719 of record NZ_JBIVHW010000012.1, on the reverse strand, counting down.
TACGGCCTGGTGGCGTATGCGTTCTTCAACAAGCGCTCGCTGGAAGCCGGCATCAAGTACATGGTGCTGTCGGCCGCCGGCTCTGCCTTCCTGCTGTTCGGCATGGCCCTGCTGTACGCCGACGCTGGCAGCCTGACCTTCGACCAGCTGGGCAAGGCCCTGGCCGCCACCAGCATGCCTAGCCTGCTGGCCCAGCTGGGCCTGGGCATGATGCTGGTCGGCCTGGCCTTCAAGCTGTCGCTGGTACCATTCCACCTGTGGACCCCGGACGTGTACGAAGGCGCCCCGGCGCCAGTCGCCGCGTTCCTGGCCACCGCCAGCAAGGTCGCGGTGTTCGCCGTGGTGGTGCGCCTGTTCATGCTCTCCCCTGCCGCCAGCAGCGGCGTGCTGAGCACCGTGCTGGGCGTGATCGCCGTGGCATCGATCCTGATCGGTAACCTGCTGGCGCTGACCCAGAGCAACCTCAAGCGCCTGCTCGGTTACTCGTCCATCGCCCACTTCGGCTACCTGGTCATCGCCCTGGTCGCCAGCAAGGGCCTGGCCCTGGAAGCCATGGGCGTGTACCTGGTCACCTACGTGATCACCAGCCTCGGTGCCTTCGGTGTCATCACCCTGATGTCCTCGCCTTACGGTGGCCGTGACGCCGACGCGCTGTACGAGTACCGCGGCCTGTTCTGGCGCCGTCCGTACCTGACCGCGGTGCTGACCGTGATGATGCTGTCGCTGGCGGGCATTCCGCTGACCGCCGGCTTCATCGGCAAGTTCTACATCATCGCCACCGGCGTCGAGTCGCAACTGTGGTGGCTGGTCGGTGCCCTGGTGATCGGTAGCGCCATCGGCGTCTACTACTACCTGCGCGTCATGGTCACCCTGTACCTGGTCGAGCCGAACCTGCGTCGCCACGACGCCCCGCTGAAGTGGGAACAGCGCACCGGTGGCGTAATGCTGCTGGCCATCGCCATTCTCGCTTTCGTCCTGGGTGTGTACCCGCAGCCGCTGCTGGACATGGTGCAGCACGCTGGCCTGCAACTGCTCGGCTGATCACAGCTGAAGTACAGACACCCCGCACTAGCGGGGTGTTTTTTTATCTGCGCCTGGTGGCTGCCTCGATGGACCTCCCTGGCATGGGCCAGCAGAAGTACCGTCATCGCGTGCCGGGACCGCAGACCTGCGCAGGTCCTTGCTGGCCGAAGGCAGGTGCACTTCCGGATTGGGCATGCCACTGGGCGATAGTTCATGGGTCATTTCGAACTCTGCCCTCACCGACCAGCCGCAGGCTTCGTTGATGCATTGCAAGTAAGCAATGCGCAGGAAGATATGCCGACCTTCACTGGTACGAATTCGCATGCGGCTGGTGCAGTGTGGGCAGACCAGTTTGTAAGTACTCACACAATGCACCTGCAAGTAATGCCTGAGCCAAAAGGCTGTAAGAAAGTCCTGCCGGATTCACAGGCATTGGCTACCTTCATATAAAGGTTTTTCATCAGTTTGCTTCTCATGCCAAGATATCTCCTCAAATCAAAGGGCATATATTCAAAACGAGTATTCTAAGCCCAAGGAATGTTGTTAAACCACTCATGGATATTCGTTATGAGTAGCCACTCGTTTGCATCGGTACTGGCACGACTTAAGCTGCTTACCTGCTCAGACACCGACGTTCAAATGGCCAGGGCCCTGGAAGTCAGCCCGCAGACGCTGAGCAGCTGGAAGGTGCGCGACAGCATTCCCTATTCAATATGCGTAGACCTGGCCCGACAGCATGGCTGTTCGCTGGATTGGCTACTGCTGGGTGAGCCCGATGACAGCCGACCTGCGGATACACCGGGCAGCTGGGAGAACGACATCCTCACGCGGCTGCGCGGGTTGAGCCAAGCAGACCGCCAGGCAGTGCTGCTGCTCATCGAGGACAAGCAACGTATCCGTCAGTTGGAGCGGCAACTGCAGGAACTGACCAGGCGCATGCCTGCCGCACACTCGGGCTAGCCACGCCGACGCCAGCGCTGGATGAGCTCGCGCAGGTCGACCGTATCCAGCCAGACGATGACCTTCAAGGTAATCGGGAGCACCACCACCGCCGCAACGAAGGCCGCCATCCCGCGGGACAACATGGGCGCCAGCGAGTGCAGCAGTGGCTCGAACAGGTAGCCGACCCCCAAGGCCAGCAACACCAGCAACCGCTGCTTGCGGGCGGACAGGCGCTTGCGCGGCAGGATGATGAGGCGGTCCCTGGCAGCGCTCACCAGCAGGGCCCCCAGCAGCGCTCCGAACAGGGCCCAGCCCTCGGTATCCAGCAATGCGTGCAAAGCAGCGATGGCGGCCTCCATCAGACAGGTCTCTGCTTGAACGAAGGCGCTGCCCGTAACTGTTGGCTCAGATATTCTGCACGCATGTCATCCCTCACTGTTCGGCCAGCATGCCGTAGCGGATGGCTTTGATCACCGCCGCCACCCGCGTGGGTACATCGAACTTGCGCAACAGATTGGCCACGTGAAAGTTCACCGTCGATTCTTTGCACTGCAGGATCTGGCCGATCTCCCATGAACTCTTGCCATAGGCGCACCACAGCAACACTTGCTGTTCACGGGGTGTCAGGTAGATCGGCGCATCGGCATGGCCTTCAGGTGTCCGTCGCAGGTTGGTATCCATCGCTGAGCTCTCCCAAGTAGTCGCCAGTGGCGGCAGCGAACAGCGTTGCCGCCTATGGGGCCACCTTACGGCTGCCAGCCCTGCCCGCTCCAGCGATGCAACTTGTAAAGAACCGTCTTACAGAACCGTCCAACACGAACTACACAGGAAAAATTCATATCGCCGTGCTTCGACCGGCTTTTCGCGCGTCACAACGCCGTTGTCCGTCCGCCTATCGCCTGGAGTTGTACGATGCGTCCCGTTTTACCCCTCTCGTCTTACCTTGGTCTGCTGGCCATCATCACTGTCAGCCAGCAAACCACGGCAGCGCCTGCCGTCGAACTGGGCCAGGTACTGATCAACGACGAAGAGCAAAGCGAACTGGACGACGCCCGCGAACGCCTGCGCGCCGTGCCGGGTGCCACCAACCTGGTGGACATGCAACGGGTCGGGCAAGGTCGTGTTGCCAGCAACCAGGATGTGCTGGCCTACCAGCCTGGCGTGTTCGCGCAGTCGGCGGGTAACGACGGCATCAAGCTGTCGATCCGTGGTTCGGGCATCAACCGTGCCCCGGGTGCCCACGGCTCCGGGGTATACACGATGTTCGACGGGCTGCCTCTTACCGGCCCGGGTGGTACGCCTTACGAGTTGTTCGAACCGCTGTGGCTGAGCCGCGCCGAAGTGTTGCGCGGGGCCAATGGTTTCGATCAGGGCTCGCTCGCCTTGGGCGGGGCCATCAACTATGTGACCCACACCGGCTATGACGCCGCGCCGCTGCAGGTGCGCTATGAAGCCGGCAGCCGCGGCTACCAGCACCGGCACGTCAGTTCCGGCCAGGTGCTGGGCGACCTCGACTACTACGTGGCCCTGACCGACTCGGCGTACGACGGCTACCAGGCGCACAGCAGCGGCAGCTCGAAAGGCATTGCCGCCAATGTCGGCTACCGCTTCAACCCGAACCTGGAAACGCGCTTCTACCTGCGCTATCGGGAAACCGAAAACGAGCTGGCCGGGCGTTTGACCAAGGAGCAAATCAAGCACGACCCACGCGCGGCCAACCCAAGCTACCTGTCACGCAACGACAGCCGTCCGCAACCGGGCAGCACCTGGGTGGGCAACAAGACCACCTTCTTCCTCGACGACGATTCGCGGCTGGAGGCGGGGCTGGTCTATCACGACTACCCGATGGACCTGCGCGAAGGCCCGATGCGCCTAAAGGTCGCCTACACCGATGTCAGTGGCACGCTGAACTACTTCCGGCGTGACACCCTGCTCGGCCATGAGAGCAAGACCACCCTTGGCTGGCGCACCACCAAGCACCTGCCCAACAGTGGCGCCTCGCAGTTTTCGCGGGTCAACGATGTGGTCGGTGAACGCACGCGCGACTTCAGCTACCAGGGTTCGGACACGGTGCTGCATGTCGGCAATGATCTGGAGCTGATCCCAGACCTGTGGCTGACCACGGGCCTGGCGATGATCTACACCCGTCGGGAAAGCGATGTCACTTACCCGGCCAGTGGTGGCAAGGTCAGCCAGCATGATTGGGACTATGCACCACGTGTGGGCCTGCGCTACGACATTCGCCCGGACCTGCAGGTCTACGGCAATCTCAGCCGCTCGGTGGAGCCTCCGCACCCGTGGTCGCTGGTCTGGAGTGCGCCGGTAAACAACCAGCCCATGAAGATGCAGAATCAGACCGCCACCACCCTGGAACTGGGCGCCCGCGGCGACTCGGCGCTGGGCCAATGGGACCTGGCCTGGTACTACTCGCAGGTACGTCATGAACTGCTCAACGTGGAAGTCGTGCAAGGCCTGCCGTTCAAGGAGTTCAACGCCAGCCCCACCGTGCACCAAGGCGTCGAGGCCGGCCTGGACAGCATCCTCTGGGCACAACCCGGCACTGGCAAGCTGAGCCTGCGCCAGGCCTACACCTTCAGCGACTTCCACTACCGCGACGACGACACGTTCGGCGACAACCGCCTGCCTGGCATCCCCATGCACTACTATCAGGCCGAACTGCGCTACGACTGGCCAAGCGGGTTCTACGCCGGGGTCAACACGCAGATGGCGTCGAAGGTACAGGTCGACTACGCCAACAGCTACCACGCCGATGCCTACGCCCTGCTCGGCGCACGCCTGGGCTGGGATTCGCCGAAGCAGGACTGGCAGACCTGGCTGGACCTGCGCAACCTGACCAACAAGCGCTATGCAGCGACCGTGACCCCAGGGTACAACGATGCCGGCCAGGACGTTGCCCGCTCGACGCCGGGCGAAGGCTTTGGCGTCTACGCCGGGGTTTCGTACAGCTTCCGCTGAGCAGGCGCCTCAGGACGGTAACTGCACCTGCGGCTTGGTCGCGGCGAAGATCGCCCAGCTGGAGACAAACAACGCCGCGATCAATGGGCCGATGACAAAACCATTGAGCCCGAATACCGCCAGGCCGCCCAGGGTGGACACCAGGATCAGGTAATCGGGCATCCGCGTGTCCTTGCCCACCAGGATCGGCCGCAGCAGGTTGTCGACCAGGCCGATCACCAGTATCCCGAATGCCGTCAGGATCACCCCCGGCAAAATCGCCCCGGTGAGCAGGAAATACGCGGCCACCGGCGCCCAGACGATCCCCGCCCCCACCGCCGGCAACAGCGACAGAAACGCCATCAGCACCGCCCACACCAGCGCACTGGGAATATCCAGCACCCAGAAGATGAAACCACCCAGCGCGCCCTGGGTGATGGCCACCAGCACGTTGCCCTTGACCGTGGCCCTCACCACCCGGTTGAACTTCAACTGCAGGCGGCGCTTCTGATGCTCAGGCAGCGGCACGGCAAGGCGTACCCGGCGCGCCACGTCGGCCCCCTCGCGCAGGAAGAAGAACAGCAAATACATCATGATGCCGAAGCTCACCAGGAACTCGAAGGTGCCCTGGCCAAAGTTGAACGCCTGGCTGGCCAGCACCTGGCTGCCCTGGGTGGCCCACTTGGTGATCTTGTCGCGCAGCCCGTCCAGGTTGCCCATGCCCATGCGGTCCAGACCGTGCTGGGCAAAGGCCGGGAGCATGTCCTTGCCATGTTCGACGTAGCCGGCGATGTCCAGCTGCCCACTCTCGATTCGCTGGTACAGCGTGGCGCCTTCCTGCACCAGCAAGGCACTGGTGATGATCACCGGCAGCACGGCCACCAGCAGGCACACCAGCACGGTGCAGGCCGCCGCCAGGTTGCGCCGGCGGCCGAAGCGAATCAGCAAGTGCCGCTGCAACGGCGCAAACAGGATGCCGAGAATCACCGCCCAGAAGATCGCGCTGTAATACGGCAGCAGGATCCAAGCGAAGGCAAGGGTCACCAGGGCCAGGAGTACTGCCAGGGCTTTGTTCTGCAGGGTATCGTGGTTCATGGCAACTCCTCGGGTGTCATGGTCATTAGTGCATGCCACCTGCGCAAAAGTGCCGCCCTGCTGTTGATTCAAATCAATACCTCGACCCCAGCCAGCCTTTAGCATCCGCGCCTTTGCCCCGGTGCGCCCATGACCCTACCCGCCAAGCCCGAACTGCTTGCCCCCGCCGGCAGCCTCAAGTCCATGCGCTATGCCTTCGCCTACGGTGCCGACGCGGTCTACGCCGGCCAGCCGCGCTACAGCCTGCGGGTGCGCAACAACGAATTCGACCACGCCAACCTGGCGCTGGGCATCAGCGAGGCGCATGCCCTGGGCAGGCGCTTCTATGTGGTGGTCAACATCGCGCCGCACAACGCCAAGCTGAAGACCTTCCTCAAGGACCTGGCCCCGGTGATCGCGATGGCGCCCGATGCGCTGATCATGTCCGACCCTGGGCTGATCATGCTGGTGCGCCAGCATTTTCCGCAGATGCCGGTGCACCTGTCGGTGCAGGCCAATACGGTGAACTGGGCCAGCGTGCAGTTCTGGCAGCAACTGGGCCTGAGCCGGGTGATCCTGTCGCGCGAGCTGTCGCTGGAGGAAATCGAGGAGATCCGCCAGCACGTGCCGGACATGGAGCTGGAAGTATTCGTCCACGGCGCGCTGTGCATGGCCTACTCCGGCCGTTGCCTGCTGTCCGGCTATCTCAACAGGCGCGATGCCAACCAGGGCACCTGCACCAATGCCTGCCGCTGGAAGTACGAGGCCACGCCAGCCACGGAAGACGCCAGCGGTGACATCGTCCGCGAGGTCGAGCCGACCCTGGGCCTGGGCGCGCCCACCGAGCAGGTGTTCCTGCTGCAGGAAAGCAATCGCCCTGGCAGCGAGATGCCGGCCTTCGAGGACGAGCATGGCACCTACATCATGAACGCCAAGGACCTGCGCGCCATCCAGCACGTCGAGCGCCTGGCAGCCATGGGCGTGCACTCACTGAAGATCGAGGGCCGCACCAAGTCGCATTTCTACTGCGCCCGGGCGGTGCAGTCGTACCGCAAGGCCATCGACGACGCTGCGGCCGGGAGGCCGTTCGACCTGTCGCTGATGGACAACCTCGAATCGCTGGCGCAGCGCGGCTACACCGAAGGCTTCCTGCGCCGCCATGTACACGACGAGTACCAGAACTATCTGCGCGGCAACTCATTGTCCGAGCGCCAGCAGTTCGTCGGCGAACTGACCGGGGCACGTGTCGACGGCCTGGCCGAGGTCAAGGTGAAGAACCGCTTCGCCCTGGGTGACCACCTGGAACTGATGACCCCACGTGGCAACTACCACTTCGACCTGCACCGCCTGTTCGACCGCCAACAGCACGCCATCGAAGTGGCGCCCGGCGACGGCCATGTGGTGTACCTGCCGATTCCCGAGCAGGTTGGGCTGGAGTACGGCCTGTTGATGCGCGACCTGGGCAACGCTGAACAGCCTGCCTGACAAGGCTGTAATCTGCGCCTCAGCCGCCTGACAGGCGCAACCGGCGAGGATCGAGGCTCACCCGCTTGAGGCCACGCCATGTTGCGCAACCCTACCCGCCGCACCTTCGTCAAAGGCCTGGGCGCCGCCACCACGCTGGCCGGCCTGGGCTTGTGGCGCCCATTGGCCCAGGCCAGCGATGGCCACGAGCTGGCCGGCCAGCACTTCGAGCTGTTCATTGGCCAGACGCCGGTCAATATCACCGGCCGGCCACGTACCGCGCTGACCCTCAATGGCAGCCTGCCCGGCCCGTTGCTGCGCTGGCGCGAAGGCGACACGGTGACCCTGCGCGTGCGCAACCACCTCGACCAGCACACCTCGATCCACTGGCACGGCATCCTGCTGCCGGCCAACATGGACGGCGTACCGGGCCTGAGCTTCGCTGGCATCGCGCCGGGTGGCGATTACCTGTACCGGTTCACCCTGCGCCAGAGCGGCACCTACTGGTACCACAGCCATTCCGGCCTGCAGGAACAGGCCGGGGTGTATGGCGCGATCGTCATCGAACCGCGCGAGCCCGAGCCGCATGTCTACCAGCGCGACCATGTGCTGCTGTTCAGCGACTGGTCCGACCAGGCACCCGAAGCGTTGCTGGCCACCCTGAAGAAGCAGTCCGACGCCTTCAACTACCACAAGCGCACGCTCGGCGACTTTGTCACCGACGTTGCCGACAAGGGTTGGGGCAATACCGTCGATGAGCGCCTGGCCTGGGCGCGCATGCGCATGAGCCCGACCGACCTCGCCGACATCAGTGCCGCCAGCTACACCTACCTGCTCAACGGCCAGCCGCCTGACGGCAACTTCACCTGCCTGTTCCAGCCCGGCGAAACCGTGCGCCTGCGCCTGATCAATGCGTCGGCCATGACCTATTTCGATTTCCGCATTCCAGGCCTTGCGCTGACCGTGATCGCCGCCGACGGCCTGCCAGTGACGCCAGTGACCGTGGACGAGCTGCGTATCGCGGTGGCCGAAACCTACGACGTGCTGGTGACCGTCGGCGACCTGCCCGCCTACACCCTGTTCGCCCAGAGCATGGACCGCAGCGGCTACGCCCGCGGCACCCTGGCCCGCGCCATGGGCCTGCAGGCCGTGGTACCGGCGCCTGACCCTCGCCCTGTGCTGAGCATGGCCGACATGGGCCACGGCAACATGGCCGCGATGGATCATGACAACATGGCCGGCATGGACCACGGCAGCATGAGCGGCATGCAAGGCCACCCCACCAGCGAAACCGGCAACCCGCTGGTCGACATGCAGACCATGGCCCCTCGCGCCAACCTGGCCGACCCCGGTATCGGCCTGCGCGACAACGGCCGCCGGGTATTGACCTATGCCGACCTGCGCAGCCCCTACCCCGACCCGGACGGCCGCGAACCTTCACGGGATATCGAGCTGCACCTGACCGGGCACATGGAGCGCTTCGCCTGGTCGTTCGACGGGGTCAAGTTCAGCGATGCCGCGCCGTTGCGCCTGACCTACGGCGAGCGGGTGCGCATCACCCTGGTCAACGACACCATGATGACCCACCCCATCCACCTGCACGGCATGTGGAGCGACCTGGAGGACGAACACGGGCGCTTCCTGGTGCGCAAGCACACGGTCGACATGCCGCCCGGCAGCCGCCGCAGCTACCGGGTCACAGCCGACGCCCTGGGCCGCTGGGCCTACCACTGCCACCTGCTCTACCACATGGAGACCGGCATGTTCCGCGAGGTACGGGTCGATGAATGAGATCAACAACCGGCGCCTGGTGACGGGCGTCGCCCTGGCCGCGCTGCTGGCCAGCGAACGGGCCATGGCCGCCAGCATGGAGCACATGGACCATGGCGCCATGCCGATGGAGCGCGATCAGATGAAACATGGCCAGATGAGCCATGGCCAGATGAATCAGGCCAGCGCACCGAGCCAGCCCCGCGTGCCGCTCCCCGTGCTGACCGACGCCGACCGCCAGGCCGCCTTCCCGCCCCTGCCGGGCCACCAGGTGCATGATCGCGCCGTCAATTGGGCGGTGATCGTCGACCAGCTCGAATACCAGAACTTCGAAAGCAGCAGCGCCCTCAAGTGGAACGCCACGGCCTGGGTCGGTGGCGACATCGATCGCCTGTGGCTGCGCACCGAGGGCGAACGGGAACAAGGCAAGACCCACAAGGCAGAGTTGCAGGCGCTGTGGGGCCACGCGATCAGTCCGTGGTGGGAGCTGGTCGGTGGCCTGCGCCAGGACTTCAAGCCGGCCAGCGGGCAGACCTGGGCCGCCTTCGGCATCCAGGGCACCCCGCTGTATGGCCTGGAACTGGAAGCCACCGCCTATGCCGGCGAGCGACAACAGAGCGCACTGCGCCTCGAGGCCGCTTACGCTATCCTGCTGAGCAACCGCTGGATCCTCGAGCCGAACCTGGAAGCCAATTTCTTCGGCCGCAACGATACCAGCCACGAACAGGGTGCGGGGCTGGCCGACAGCGAAGTCGGCCTGCGCCTGCGCTATGAAATCAGCCGAGGCTTCGCACCCTATGTCGGGGTAAGCTTCGAGCGCCTGCACGGCAACCGCGCCGACCAGGCCCGCGAAGACGGCGAAGACCTCGGCCAGACCCGTCTGGTGGCAGGCGTCCGCCTGCGCTTCTAAGGAGTTGTTCGACCATGCTGCGTAAACACCTGATCACCTTCGGCCTGCTGGCCGTTAGCGGCCTGGCCCAGGCCGCCGAGACCATCGATGTCTACCGCGACCCCAACTGTGGCTGCTGCAAGGCCTGGATCAGCCACCTGCGCGACAACGGCTTCACCGTCAACGACCACGTCGAGCCGAACATGAGCGCCGTCAAGCAGCGCCTGGGCGTGGCGCCGCGCCTTGCGTCGTGCCACACCGGGGTGATCGACGGCAAGTTCGTCGAAGGCCATGTGCCCGCCGAGCAGGTGCGCCTGCTGGCCAAGCGCGACGACCTCAAAGGCCTGGCCGTACCGGGCATGCCCATGGGTTCGCCCGGCATGGAAATGGGTGACCACAAGGATGCCTACCAGGTCATCGGCGTGACCCAGGATGGCCAGGACACCGTGGTCGCCAGCTACTGATGCTGAGCCTCTGGGCGCTGTTCCTCAGCGCCTTCGGTGCCGCCACCCTGCTGCCCCTGCAATCGGAGGCGGTACTGGTCGGCCTGCTGCTGCGCCAGCCCGAGGCCTGGTTGACCTTGCTGCTGGTGGCCACCCTGGGCAATGTGCTGGGTTCGGTGGTCAACTGGGTGCTCGGTCGGGCCATCGAGCACTTGCGCAACAGGCGCTGGTTCCCCTTCAGCGCCAGCCAGCTGGAACGCGCGCAACTGCGCTACCAGCGTTGGGGGCAATGGTCGCTGCTGCTGAGCTGGATGCCGGTGATAGGCGATCCGCTGACCCTGATTGCCGGCATCATGCGTGAACCGTTCTGGCGTTTTCTGCTGCTGGTAACCCTGGCCAAGGGGGGGCGCTATATCGTCGTGGCAATGATTACCCTGGGCTGGTTTCACGCCTGGTAACACCTTTAACGTTTAAGGTGCTCCACTGACTGCTACAGTCGCCAATTCCTACATGGTCCTACACGGAGTGCCCCCATGCTGCGCGCAACCGCCCTGGCCTTGGCCTGCCTCGTCGGCGCCCCTGCCCTCGCTGCCGAATCGCCCACCTACGGCAAACAGCTCGAAGGCTTCACCTACCCTCACCCACTCAAGCATTTCGACTTCCAGTCCCAGGGCCAGCACCTGCAGATGGGCTACATGGATGTGCCGGCCCAGGGCCAGGCCAATGGCCGCAGCGTGGTGCTGATGCACGGCAAGAACTTCTGCGCCGCCACCTGGGAGACCACCATCGACGCCCTGAGCCAGGCTGGCTACCGGGTGATCGCCGCGGATCAGATCGGCTTCTGCACCTCGAGCAAGCCGGCCCAGTACCAGTACAGCTTCCAGCAACTGGCGGTGAACACCCATGCCCTGCTCGAACACTTGGGCGTCAAGCAGGCCATCGTGCTCGGCCACTCCACCGGCGGCATGCTCGCCACCCGCTACGCGTTGATGTACTCGCAACAGGTCGAGCGCCTGGCAATGGTCAACCCGATCGGCCTGGAGGACTGGAAAGCCCTCGGCGTGCCTTACCGCACGGTGGACCAGTGGTACGCCCGCGAGCTCAAGCTCGATGCCGAAGGCGTGCGTGAGTATGAGCGCAAGACCTACTACGCGGGGCGCTGGAAGCCCGAGTACGAGCGCTGGGTGCAGATGCTGGTGGGGCTGAACCAGGGGCCGGGGCATGAGGCGGTGGCGTGGAACTCGGCGCTGATCTACGACATGATCTTCACCCAGCCGGTGTATCACGAGTTCAAGGACCTGAAGATGCCGACCCTGCTGCTGATCGGCGACCAGGACACCACGGCGATCGGTAGCGATATCGCACCGCCCGAGGTGAAGGCCAGACTGGGCAAATACAAGGAACTGGGGCCACAGGTGGCAAAGCTGATTCCACAAGGCGAGCTGGTGACCTTCGAGGGCATGGGGCATGCACCGCAGATCGAGGAGCCACGGCGCTTCAACCGGACGCTGGTGGAGTGGCTCGGCCGCTAACCCTTCCAGACCTGCGCTTCGCTCCAGCCGAGTTCGGCAAAGTCCAGCGCCCGCAGGTCGGCTTCCTCTTCACAGAAGAACTCATCCAGCTGCGGCGGCCGCACTGCGGTGTCACTGAGCATCGCATGTACCTGCCCACGGTGATGGATCTGGTGCTCGAACAAATGCGCCAGCAGCCGCAGACGCTGTTCGCGCTGGATCCGTTCGGGCCGTACGATGCTCACGTAGCGCCCCAGTTGGTCGTCCTGCAACAGGCTGCAATAGGCGATCAACCGGTGGTCGGCCTGGGCCTGCTCGGCATGCAGGTCGGTGCAGGTGGCGAACGGTTGCTCCGGCTCGAAGAAGCGCTCGCCATCCGGGTTCGGCGCTTCGCCGCGCTGTTCGCACTCGAGCATGTCCAGGTAGAACCAGTCCACCGTCAGGAGATGGCTGAGGGTGGCCTTGATCGACGGGAAGTAACTGCAACGAGGGGCGACGAACTCGTCGTGGGTCAGTAGCAGGCAGGCCTTGTACAGGCGGTGGTTGGCCCAGCCATTGTTGTAGGCCTGGGTCAGCAGATGATGCGACAGCGGCTCCATGGTTCGGCTCCTTCAGGCGAAGCGTTGCAGTTGCATCTCCCGTAGCCGGCTCAAGGTCCTTTGGTACGGGAACGCCAGATACCCTTGAGTGTAGAGCGCATCGAGCGGTACCTGTGCCTCCAGGTACAGGGCCACCCGGCGGTCGTAGCATTCGTCGACCAGGGCAATGAAACGGCGCACGGCGTCATCCTTGGGTGACAGCATCGGCAGTTCGCGGTCGCCTGCCGCGACACGCGCGGCGCCATCCTCGGTGCCGCGGGCGATGCGGCCGGCCCGCTGCTCACCGCCCAGGGCCGGGATGCCCTCGACCAGGATCGCTGGAAAACGATCGCACAAGGCCATGAAGTCCACGGCGGCCAAAGGCCGTTCGCACAGCGCGGTAAAGTGGCACCAGACGGCCTGGGTGCTGCGCCGGATCACCTCGATCTGTCGCGAGCCGATCAGCAGGGGGGCGTTGCTGCCAGGGTCATCCGGGCTGAGTTGTTGGAAAACGGCTGCAAGCGCGCCGCCTTTGTTCCCCGCTTCGGCTACCCAGTAACGCTGGCGCTGTGCGCCCGGATGCAGTCGATGGTCCTGCTCGCCTGCCACCGAAAGCACCTGCATGTGCCGCTCGATGGCGCTGATGGCCGGCAGGAAACGTTCGCGATTGAAGCCATCGCGGTACAGCTGTTGCGGTGGCTGGTTGGAAGTCGCGACAACCACAACGCCGTGATCGAACAGCACCTGGAACAGGCGGCCGAGGATGATCGCATCGCCGATGTCGCTGACGAACAGTTCGTCGAAGCACAACACGCGGATTTGCCCGGCCAGTTCCCTCGCCAGCGCCTTCAAAGGGTCGGCAGTGCCGTTGAGCTGGAACAGGCGCTGGTGGACCCAGGCCATGAAATGGTGGAAGTGCTGGCGCCGGGACGGCACGTTCAGGCAGCGGTGGAACAGGTCCATGAGCCAGGTCTTGCCGCGGCCGACCGGGCCCCAGAGGTACAGGCCCTGCGGGCGATGGCCCTGTTCTATGGCCTGGAAGCAGGCCTGCAGGGCATCGACTGCCCTACCTTGAGCCGGGTCCTGGGCGTAACCCTGCTCGCTGAGGGCTTGGTGATAGAGGCTTTGCGGGTCAATGGGCATGGCAATGGGCTTGGCCTGTCAGAGCCCTATTGTCTGCATTGGCCTTATCGCCGGCAAGCCTTCAGCCCTCGCTCAAGCCCACTTTCAGCAGTGCCCCATCCTTGGCCTCGGTCAGCACATACAGGTAGCCATCCGGCCCCACCCGTACATCACGGATGCGCGCCTTCAAGTCACCCAGCAAGCGCTCTTCATGGACGACCTTGTCGCCATCGAGTTGCAGGCGGATCAGCTCCTGGGTCGCCAGCGCGCCAATGAACAGGTTGTGATCCCAGGCCTTGAAGGTCGGGCTGTCATAGAAGGCCATGCCGCTGATGCCGGGCGACTTCTCCCAGACATGGTGCGGGTCGACCATGCCGTCGACATGCTTGCCCTTGGCCTCGGGGATCGGCAGCAACGAATAGTTGATACCGTGCGTGGCGATTGGCCAGCCATGGTTCTTGCCCGGCTCCGGGATATTGATCTCGTCGCCACCGCGCGGGCCGTGCTCATGGGTCCAGAGTTTGCCGGTCCAGGGGTTGAGCGCCGCGCCCTGTTGGTTGCGGTGGCCGAACGACCAGATTTCCGGGCGCACATCCGGCTTGCCGACGAAGGGGTTGTCCTTGGGTATTTCGCCGTCGGGCAGAATCCGCACGACCTTGCCCTGCAGCTTGTCCAGGTCCTGCGCGGTCGCGCGCTGGTTGTTCTCGCCCAGGGCAATGAACAGAAAGCCGTCACGGTCGAATACCAGCCGCGAGCCGAAGTGATTGCCTTCGGAGAGCTTGGGTTGCTGGCGGAAGATCACATTGAAGTTTTCCAGCCGTGCGCGGTCCTCGGACAGCTGGCCACGGCCCACCGCCGTACCGGCCTTGCCATCACTGCCCTCCTCGGCGTACGACAGGTACACCGTGCGGTCCTTGGCAAACGCCGGTGACAGCACCACGTCGAGCAGGCCACCCTGGCCTTCGGCCCAGACCTTGGGCACGCCGCTGATGGGTGGGCCGACCTTGCCCTCGGCACTGATCACGCGCAGGTTGCCGGGGCGCTCGGTGACCAGCATGTTCTTGCCACCGGGCAGGAAAGCCAGCGCCCAAGGGTTGCGCAGGCCATCGGCCACGGTACTGACCGTGAGTTGCCCCGCTTCGCTGGCAAATTGCTGCTCAGGGGCGGCATGGGCCAGCAGCGGCAACAGTGCAGCGGCGGTCAGGGTCGTCAGCCAGTGGGGTCGGGTCATGCAGGATTCCTTTCTATGGGGTCAGGGCACACGCTGGCTGTCACGCGATGGCCGCGTCGGCTCCAGATTGGGCGCCTGCTGCTGGCGGCGCAGGTTGTCGCCGTTACCGATACCGCGGTTGTCCAGGCTTGGCGTGCGATAGATGGGCTGGGTGGACGGGCCGCGAACGGGCGGTGTGGCCGGCATGCTGCCCTGCCGGCTGTTGGGGTTGGCGCGCTGGGTCGGGCTGTTGTACGGGTTGTTGTTGCTGGCGGCGAGCTGCAGCGGCGGCACGGGGGCTGCCTGCACCGACAGGCACAGCAGCAGGCCGATGGCCAGGGTCGGCATTGTGAGATTCATGCTTCACCTCCTGTACGAAAAAGCGCGCCTTTAGCGTTTGGATAGCCTAAGGCGCGAAGGGTTCGCGGCAAAAGTGTGAATGCGATTCCTGATGTTTCAGTATGGGCCTGATGACACAGTGCATCTGGCCCGCCGATCACCGGGCACTACCGACCTTGTACTGCGTCGACCTTGTGCCGTGCCGCGTACAGGCACAGCATTTCCATGGCCAGGGTGGCCCCGGCCAGCGCGGTGATATCGGCGTGGTCATAGGCCGGTGCCACTTCCACCAGGTCCATGCCCACCAGGTTGATGCCACGCAGGCCACCGAGGATCTCCAGCGCCTGCACCGTGCTCAGGCCGCCACATACCGGGGTTCCGGTGCCGGGTGCATAGGCCGGGTCGAGGCAGTCGATGTCGAACGTCAGGTACACCGGCCGGTCGCCGACCCGCTGGCGGATCGCCGCGATGATCGCTTCGGTGCCCTGGCGGTGCACTTGCCGGGCATCGAGAATGGCAAAGCCCTGGCTGTCGTCATTGGTGGTGCGCAGGCCGACCTGCACCGAGCAGGACGGATCGACCAGGCCCTCGCGGGCGGCATGCCAGAACATGGTGCCATGGTCGATGCGACCCTCTTCGTCCGGCCAGGTGTCGCTGTGCGCATCGAAATGGATCAGCGCCAGCGGGCCATGGCGCCGGGCATGGGCCTTGAGCAGCGGGTAGCTGATGAAATGGTCACCGCCCAGGGTGAGCATGGCGCAACCGGCTTCAAGAATGTGCTCGGCGTGGGCCTGGATGCTGCCCGGTACCGACTGCGGGGTGCCGCTGTCAAAAGCGCAGTCACCGTAGTCGATCACTGCCAGGTGGTCGAACGGGTCGAACGCCCACGGCCAGTGGCGCGCCCAGGCCTGCTGCACCGAGGCGGCACGGATCGCACGCGGCCCGAAACGCGCACCGGGGCGGTTGCTGGTGGCGGTGTCGAACGGCACACCGCTGACCACCACATCCACCCCGCGCAAATCGCGGCTGTAGCGGCGACGGGAGAAACTGGTGATACCGGCGTAGGTACTTTCCGCTGCGGTACCGTACAGGCTGTCGCGGGTCATGGCCTGGTCGTTGTTCTGGGCTTGTTCCACGGTTGGGCTCCTTTATGGGTATCGGTCACTGGCGGCTACGGAAGGCCGTCCACAGCCGGTTGCGCTGGCGCAGGTCGGACAACGCCATGCTGCGGTCGGCATACAGGCGTTCACGCACGTCGGCAGGTGGGTAGATATCCGGGTCATTGCGCACGGCGTCATCCACCAGCGGTGTTGCCGCCTGGTTGGCGTTGGCGAAGAACAGCGTATTGGTCAGGGCAGCCACCGACTCTGGCTTGAGCATGAAGGCGATGAAGGCCCGGGCAGCCTCCGGGTGCGGGGCGTCCTTAGGGATGACCAGGTTGTCCTGCCACACCAGCGTGCCTTCACGGGGGATACGGTAGATCAGCTCGAACGGCTTGCCGGCGCGGCGCGCCTGGTCGGCAGCCATGGCCGCATCGCCGTTGTAGGTCAGTGCCAGGCACACGCTGCCGTTGGCCAGGTCGTTGATCTGCCGGCCATTGGCGACGTAGCTGATCGACGGTTGCAACTGGTTCAGCAGGTTCTGCGCCGCCGTGAGGTCGGCCTTGTCCTGGCTGTAGGGGTCCTTGCCAAGGTAGTTGAGGGCGACGCCGATCACTTCCTGAGGCGAGTCCGGCATGGCGATCCCGCACTCCTTGAGGCGGCTGGCGTACTCGGGTTTGAACAGCAGGTCGAGGCTGTCCAGCGGCACATCGCCCAGGCGCTGGCGCACCGCCTCGACATTCACCCCCAGGCCCAGGGTGCCCCAGGTGTAGGGCACTGCGTAACGGTTGCCTGGGTCGGCCTCGGCCAGCTTGGCCAGCAGGTCCTTGTCGAGGTTGGCGTAGCCGGGCATGCCTTGCGCATCGAGCGGTTGCAGGGCATTGGCCTTCAGCGCCCGGGCCAGCACGGTGGCAGACGGCACGACCACGTCGTAGCCGCTGCGGCCGGTGAGCAGCTTGGTTTCCAGGACTTCGGTGGTGTCGAAGGTGTCGTAGCGCACCTTGTAGCCGGTTTCCTTTTCAAAGCGCTGGAGGGTTTCCGGGGCGACATAGTCGGCCCAGCTGTAGAGATTGACGACCTTTTCTTCGGCCTGCAGCGGCAGGGCCAGGATCAGGGACAACAGGCACAGCGATCGACGCATGACGGGCACCTCGGCAAATGGGTGGATGCCGCCAGCATGCCAGCCGGGTAACATTGCAAAAATGGCAAGTTTGCAAAGCTGACATTCATCGGGAGCAATGTGATGCTCGGACAACTGCACGACCCCGACCTGCACCTGCTGCGGCTGTTCGTCACTGTAGTAGAGGCCGGCGGCTTCAGTGCCGCCCAAGGCGTATTGGGCTTGAGCCAACCCACCATCAGCCAGCGCATGGCGCAGCTGGAAACGCGCCTGGGCTACCGCCTGTGCAGCCGCGGCAAAGGTGGCTTTCGCCTGACCGACAAGGGCGAGCTGCTGTTGGAGGCAGCGCGTGATCTGTTGCTGAACATCGAGCTGTTTCGACAACAGGCCAACGGCGTGGCCGGGCGCCTCCTGGGGACGGTGCGGGTGGGCATGGCCGAAAACCAGGATGCGGCCGTGAGCCTGCGCCTGGCCACGGCCATTTCACGCTTTCGCGGGCGCGAGGAAGCGGTGCAACTGGAACTGATCAGCGCGCCACCGGCGGAGCTGGAGCGTCTACTGCTGGAACAACGGCTGGACTTTGCCATCAGCTATTTTTCCGGCAACCAGGCGGCATTCGACTATCAGCCGTTGTTCGAGGAGCGGCAACGTTTGTACTGCGGCAAGGGGCATGCGCTGTTCGATGCAGCCGAGGTGCCCCATGAGCAGTTGCTGGAGGCGGATCAGGTCCGTCATCCCTATCGCTTCCTCAAGGGCGGCGAGCCGTTCCAGAGCCGACGCAGCATGGCGGTGGCCGAGCAGATCGAGAGCGTGCTGACGTTCATACTTTCGGGGCGACATATTGGCTATCTGCCGTGTCATTGTGCAGCGGGCTGGGAGGCTCAGGGGATGTTGCGGGCGCTGGATCCGGGGTTGGATTTCGTGGTGCCCTTCACCCTGGCCCGACATCGGGCACAGGTGCCTGGGGAGGCGCAGGCGGCCTTTGTAGAGGATTTACTGACAGCGTTCTCCTGACATGGCCTCTTCGCGGGACAAGCCCGCTCCTACAGAGATAGCGCCCAACCTGAGGGCAGCGCGTTACCTGTAATCGACAGACTTGCGAAACAGTATCTTTCATAAGCCACGATACTTTCAGCGCCGCCGTGCATTTGCCACACTGCAGGCACTACCTCATCGGCAAGGTCCTTCGCCATGGCTGCCCGTTTACGCCGCTCCCTTCGTCTGCTGCTGGTGCTGATGCTCGCCGGCGGGCTCAACGCCTGCGCGCTGTTCCAGGCCCGCGACCCGCTGAATATCAGTGTGATCGGCATCGAGCCACTGCCGGGGCAGGCGCTGGAAATGCGCATGGCGGTGAAGATGAGGGTGCAGAACCCCAACGAGTCGGCGATCGACTACAACGGCGTTGCGCTGAACCTGGAGGTCAACGGTCAGCCGCTGGCGGCCGGCGTGAGCGACCAGCAAGGGCACATCGGCCGCTACGACGAAGCCGTGATCGTGGTGCCGGTCAGCATCACCGCATTCGCCTTCCTGCGCCAGGCCTATGGCCTGGGCAAGCTTGATTCGCTGCAAGGGATGCCTTACAAACTGCGTGGCAAGCTCGCTGGCGGACCGTTGGGCACCGTACGCTTCACCGACGAGGGCAAGCTGGACCTGCCCAAGGACGGTAGCCTGTATTGGTAGGGGGACGGATCAGCGATTGGCGCTGGCGGCAGCCATCATCTTGTTGACCTCGCTGCGGACCATGCTGGCGTACTCCGGCGGCGACATGCCATCCAGTTCGGCACGCACCCATTCAGCCCACTTGCCTTTGCGGCGTGGTTTTTCGGCGATCAGCCGCGCAGCCTCACCCTTGGCCTTGCCCAGGTTGTTCTGCCACATCTCGAACAGCCGGGCCTTTTCTGCCTCGATCTGCGCCCGTTCCTCGAAGCTCATGTTGGCCAGATTGAAACTCATGAAGGTACCTGCCTGTTGAAAATGGCCGCTATCTTACACCCTGGCGTCGCATCATCGGCAAAGCCGTCGCAACTTTCCCGGCGCGCTGGCATCCATTGTTCAAACCACCCCATCAACGAGGACGAGTTCATGGCCCGAAAAACCGCCGCACTGGCCGACAGTGATCAGATCAAGGACCAGGTGTTCAGTGAACTGCAGGCATTGATCGAAGAATCGGAAAAGCTGCTCAACGAAAGTGCCGCGCTGGTTGGCGAAGAAGCCGAGACCCTGCGTGCGCAGGTCAGCCTCAAGCTGCGCCAGGCTCGCGAGGCCGCCGGCCAGGTGCGGGCCAAGGCGCAACCGGTGGTAGAGGCCACCCAGGACTATATCGGTGGCCATCCATGGCAGACCGTGGCAGTGTCGGCGGGCTTCGGCCTGGTGATCGGCCTGCTGTTAGGGCGCCGCTACTAGGCGTCAGGCAGCCTGCGCCATCGGAATACCACTGTGGAAGCGTAGTTCCTGATCGGGAGACTGGATCAACTCCGCTTCCGCTGCACGCACCAGTTCGACACGGCGGGCGATGTCTGCCTCGTCACCGTAATGGTGGGCCAGCTTCAGGTAGCCCTGATAGTGGCGGGCTTCGCTTTTCAGCAGGCCGTGATAGAAAGTGCCGAGCTCCTCATCGAGGTGTGGCACCAAGGCCGCAAAGCGCTCGCAACTACGGGCCTCGATGAATGCCCCGACCACCAGCGTATCCACCAGTTTCACCGGTTCGTGGGCGCGCACCAGGCGGCGCAGGCCAGACGCATAGCGCCCCGCCGAAACTGGCCGTAGCGGCACACCACGGCGCTTCATCAACCGCAGCACCTGCTCGTGATGTACCAGCTCTTCACGGGCCAGGCGCGACATCATGTTGATCAAGTCCAGGTGGGTGTTGTACTTGGCGATCAGGCTCAGGGCGGTGCTGGCCGCCTTGAACTCGCAGTTCTTGTGATCGATCAGCAGGGTTTCCTGGTCGGCAAGTGCCGCCTCGATCCAGGCATCTGGGGTCGGGCAGCCGAGGAAGGCATCGATTTCGGGGATCAGCGACATAAGCGAACAACCACACTGGACAGGCAGGACCGGCGATTATACCGACGGCGACGTGCAGCACCAGTGACTATGCTTGATGTACATCAAGCGGCGACGCGGGAGGCGCCGACTATAGTCAGGCATTGGTCGCCACCTTTGAACGGAGTTAACGCCCATGCAAGCTGTCCGTAGCATCCTCGTCGTCCTCGACCCCGAACATGCCCATAGCCGTGCGCTGACCCGGGCCAAACTGATTGCCGGCGTGACCGGTGCTCGTCTGCATCTGCTGATGTGTGACAAGAAGCATGACCACAGCGCCCTACTCAGCCTGCTTGGCAGCCAGTTGCATGATGATGGCTATGACAATGTCACCCATGAACAGACCTGGCATGAGACCTTGCATGAATCGATCATTGCCGTGCAGCAGGCCGAAGGCTGTGAGCTGGTAATCAAGGAACATCGGCCGGATAACCCGCTGAAGAAGGCACTGCTGACCCCGATTGACTGGAAGCTGTTGCGCCACTGCCCTTGTGCGGTATTGATGGTCAAGAGTGAGCGGCCTTGGACAGGTGGCGTGATCCTCGCAGCGGTGGATGTGGGCAACCAGGACGAGGACCATCGTCTCCTGCACGCCAGCATCATCGACCACGGCTACGGTATTGCCAGGCTGACCAAGGGCGACCTGCATGTCGTCAGTGCTCACCCCTCCCCCATGCTGTCGGCGTCAGACCCGGTTTATCAGCTGAGTGAAACCATCGAAAAGCGCTATCGAGAGGCCTGCAGTGCGTTCCAGGCGGAGTTCGATATCAGTGAAGACCGCCTGCATGTCGCAGAAGGGCCGGCAGATGTGCTGATACCCCATTTCGAGAAGCAGCTCGATGCCGTTGTCACGGTGATCGGCACTGTTGCGCGCACCGGGATTTCCGGGGCCCTGATCGGCAATACCTCGGAAGTGGTGCTCGATTCGCTGGAAGGCGATGTGCTGGTGCTCAAGAGCGAGGAAGCGACGGCGCACCTGGCCGAAGTTGCCCGAGGCTGAAGGTTTCCTTCGTGCGCAAAGACAAAACCCCTA
This sequence comes from Pseudomonas sp. NPDC089422, assembly GCF_044749405.1. NCBI lineage: Bacteria > Pseudomonadati > Pseudomonadota > Gammaproteobacteria > Pseudomonadales > Pseudomonadaceae > Pseudomonas > Pseudomonas sp. NPDC089422. The sequence continues at coordinate 104 of NZ_JBIVHW010000012.1, read as the reverse complement.
CCTGCATGTGCAGATAGGGGTTTTGCGAAATGAATCTTGACGATGACCTACTCTCACATGGGGAAACCCCACACTACCATCGGCGATGCATCGTTTCACTACTG
>NZ_JBIVHW010000011.1:0-229521 GCF_044749405.1 Pseudomonas sp. NPDC089422 | reverse complement strand
AGTGAGTAATCACGCTGTGTGCGCTTTACACCTTGCTCCATCTGACTCTCCGGAAATTCGGGATGGGAGGTGTAAACCTTATTCAGGACGGGACATCAGGCACAAAAAAGCCGACATCACTGTCGGCTTTTTTGTGCCTATCGGAACAGTCAGTCAGCCAGCGCGGCGTTCTGCAGTTCGAAGATCTCTGTCATGCCCTTCTGCGCCAGTGCCAGCATGGCGTTGAAGTCTTCAGGCTGGAACGGCGCACCTTCGGCGGTGCCCTGCACTTCAATGAAACCACCGGCGCTGGTCATGACCACGTTCAGGTCTGTTTCGGCAGCCGAGTCTTCCAGGTAGTCCAGGTCGAGTACCGCTTCGCCCTGGTACATGCCCACCGACACGGCAGCGATCATGTGCTTGAGCGGGTTGCCGGCCTTCAGGCCACCGCGCTTCTTGATCACGGCCAGGGCGTCGCACAGGGCGACCATGGCGCCAGTGATCGACGCGGTGCGGGTGCCGCCATCGGCCTGGATCACGTCGCAGTCGATGTACAGGGTGATGTCACCGAGCTTGCTCATGTCCAGCGCGGCGCGCAGCGAACGGCCGATCAGCCGCTGGATTTCCAGGGTGCGGCCACCTTGCTTGCCACGGCTGGCTTCGCGCTGGTTACGCTCGCCGGTGGAACGCGGCAGCATGCCGTATTCGGCGGTCAGCCAACCTTGGCCCTGGCCTTTGAGGAAGCGCGGTACGCCGTTTTCGACGCTGACCGTGCAGATGACCTTGGTGTCACCGAACTCGACCAGTACCGACCCTTCGGCGTGCTTGGTGTAGTTGCGGGTGATGCGGATCGAGCGGAGCTGATCGGCGGCGCGACCACTTGGACGTTTCATCTGGGATACCTGTACTGGGACTTTGAATCTGCCCGCCATTATAGAGCCCGTCGCCCCCAGAGGACATGCCTATTGTCGCGCCCCCGGCAGCCTGTCGCCTTTTCCCACTCACTGGCACGCGCTCTGTAACATGGGCGGATTGGGCGCCACGTGCGCACTGCGCTACAATCGCGCGCCTTCAATTCATTAACGCGAGGTACTTCCCATGGTGCACAGCATGACCGCTTTTGCTCGTGTCGAGCGCGCAGGCAGCCAAGGCACCCTGGTCTGGGAACTGCGCTCGGTCAACCACCGTTACCTTGAGCCTCACCTGCGCCTGCCGGACGCCCTGCGCGACCTTGAAGGCGCGGTACGCGAAGGCCTGCGCCAGGGCCTGTCGCGCGGCAAGGTCGAATGCACCCTGCGCCTGCACGAAGACAGCAACGGCAAGCCGCTCAAGGTCGACCGCGAGCGCGCCGCGCAGCTGGTCGCCGCCGCCGAAGAGGTGGCCGGCCTGATCAAGCAGCCGGCCGCGCTCAATCCGCTGGAAGTGCTGTCCTGGCCGGGCGTGCTGGTGGCCGACGCCACTGACCCCCAGGCCCTGAACGCCGAAGCCGTGGCGCTGTTCGACGAGGCCCTGGCCGAGCTCAAGGCCGGGCGCCTGCGCGAAGGCCAGGAGCTGGCCCGGCTGATCAACGAGCGCCTGGACAACATGACCGCCGAGGTCACCACCCTGCGCGCCCTGGTGCCGCAGATGCTTGCCGCCCAGCGGCAGAAGATCATCGACCGTTTCGGCGACCTCAAGGCCGAGCTCGACCCGCAGCGCCTGGAGCAGGAGATGGTGCTGCTGGCACAGAAGAGCGACGTCGCCGAGGAGCTCGACCGCCTCAGCACCCACATCAACGAAGTGCGCCGGGTGCTCAAGTCCGGCGGTGCCGCCGGTCGTCGCCTGGATTTCCTGATGCAGGAACTCAACCGCGAAGCCAACACCCTGGGCTCCAAGGCCTTCGACCCACGCAGCACGCAAGCGGCGGTCAACCTGAAGGTGTTGATCGAACAGATGCGTGAACAAGTACAGAACATCGAGTAAGGCCACCCCGACCATGAATCAAAGCTGCGGCAACCTCTATATCGTTTCGGCACCGTCCGGCGCTGGCAAGACCAGCCTGGTCACCGCCCTGATCAAGGCCGACCCGCGCGTCAGCGTCTCGGTCTCGCACACCACCCGCGCCATGCGCCCGGGCGAAGAGCACGGCGTGAACTACCACTTCGTCAGCCATGACGATTTCAAGGGGCTGATCGCCCAGGGCGACTTCCTCGAGCACGCCGAAGTGTTCGGCAATTTCTACGGGACTTCACGCAGTGCGCTGCAAGAGGTGCTGGACCGGGGCAACGACCTGATCCTGGAGATCGACTGGCAAGGCGCCCAGCAGGTGCGCAAGCTGATGCCCGAGGCACGTTCGGTGTTCATCCTGCCGCCGAGCCAGCAGGCCCTGCGCGAGCGTCTGGATGGCCGTGGCCAGGACAGCGAAGAGATCATCGCCGGGCGCATGAAGGAAGCGGTTAGCGAGATGGAGCACTACGACGAATACGAGTACGTCATCATCAACGACGACTTCGACGTGGCGCTTGAGGAATTGAAAGCGGTGTTCGCGGCCAACCGGTTGCTGCTGAACAAGCAGCAGCAGCGCTACAGCGGGTTGCTGAAAGAACTGCTGGCCTGATAGACCGAAGGGGCCGCGCTGCGGCCCCTTGCTTTATTCCTGCAGTGGCAAGGTAGCCTGCTGACGCAGGGTCGCCCCGAGGAAGTAAGCCGGCGCACGCATCCGCGAAATCATCATCAGCACGATCCCCAGTGCCGAAATGATCGCCGCAATCACGAACACCAACCCCAGCCCGGCCACATGCGAGCCGCTGCCGAAGTCCGGCGAGGCGCTGTCGATGGCCGTGCGCACGAAGATCACCGACAGGATCACCCCACCCACCAGCGGGCACAGGCCACGCATGAAGAAGTGGCGCAGGCTGCCGAACAGGCTGTCGCGGAAGTACCAGACACAGGCGAACGCCGTCAGCGAATAGTAGAAGCAGATCATCATGCCCAGCGCCGTGATGGTGTCAGCCAGCACGTTCTCGCTGAGGGTGCGCATGGTCACGTAGAACAGCCCTGCCGCCACACCGGCGCAGATGGTCGCGTAACGCGGCGTTTGCGAACGCGGGCAGACGCTGGCGAACTTCTGCGGCACTGCGCCGTAGTAACCCATGGCCAGCAGCGTGCGCGCCGGCGACACGAAGGTCGACTGCAGCGACGCTGCGGTGCTCGCCAGCACGGCGATCGACATCAGGATCGCCAGTGGCCCCATCACCGGCCCGGCCAGGTGAGCGAACACGTTTTCCTGGATGCGCGGGTTGTTCAGGCCCAGGCCTTGCTCGCTGATACCGGCGAACTGCAGAGTGGCGATGGCGGTAACCAGGTACAGGCCGAGGATCAGCAGTACGGTCCAGGTAGCCGCCTTGCCCGGCACCTCGTCACTGCCGATCGACTCTTCGCTGACGGTCAGGCAGACGTCCCAGCCCCAGAAGATGAAGATCGACAGCGACAGCCCCGCTGCAAAGGCCGAGAACGACTCGACACCGAACGGGTTGAACCAGGCGAAATCGAACTCCAGTGGCGGTGGTGCGGTGGTGCTGCCGAAGGCCGCGAAGGCAAAGCCGAGCAGTACCATCAGCTGCAGCGCCACCAGGCCGTATTGCACGGTCATGGTGGTGGCCATGCCACGGCAGCAGATCCACACCGCCAGGGCGATGAACACGCAACAGGTGGTGATATTGATCAACAGGTTGTCAGCCAGGGCCGCCAGCTCATGGTGGCCGGTGATCTGGCTGAGGAACAGATAGAAGAAGTCGACGGCAACGCCCGCCAGGTTGGACAACACGATGGTGGTGGCAACGACCAGCCCCCACCCACCGATCCAGCCGATCATCGGGCCAAAGGCACGAGCCGACCAGGTAAACGAAGTACCGCTGTCCGGCTCGGCCGAATTCAGTTCGCGGTAGCCCAGGGCAACCAGCAGCATCGGCAGGAAGCCGACAATGAACACGGCGGGAAGATGTGCACCGACCTCACGCACGGTCGGGCCTAGGGCGCCGGTCAGGGTGTAGACCGGGGCAATGGTGGAAATGCCCAACACCACGCTGGCCAGCAGGCCAAGACGGCCCTTGGCCAGGCCTTTGCTGCGCTGAGTGCTGCCCGAGTCGGCCACATCGGGTGGGCGGCCGGCTTCTGTGTAATTGCTCATGAGTTTTTGCCGTAACTATTGGAATTGTTTTCACAGGCCCTGTTCCCAAGGCCTGCTTCCACTCATTGAAAGCGCGCTGCCGGGGGTGGGTCATCCCGGACTTTTGGCTGACTTGCTGTCAGACCTCCCGTGCAGCATGGGCGATGCAGGCCTCGCGGAACGCCTGGAAAAGGCGCCTTGAGACCGGGTTTTCGGCGAAACGCCATTCAGGGTGCCACTGCACGCCAAGTACAAAGCCCGGCGCGTCAGGCATCGACACTGCTTCGATCAGGCCATCCGGGGCCCGTGCCTCGACCCGCAGGCCTGGGGCCAGGCGGTCGAGGCCCTGGCTGTGCAGCGAGTTGACCTCGAACTGTGCAGCCAGGCCCAGGCGCTCGAACAACCCGCCAGGTGCAACGCTGACGGGATGACGAGGGCCGTATTGCACTTCCAGGGGCGCATCCTCGGGTTCACGATGGTCCATGTAGCCGGGCAAATCCTGCACACGCTGGTGCAAGCTACCGCCCAGGGCCACGTTCAGCTCCTGGAAGCCGCGGCAGATGCAGAACACCGGCACGCCAGCGGCAATCGCCGCCTGCAGCAGCGGCAGGGTCAGCCGGTCACGGGCCAGGTCGTGCCGGGTCCCTTCGGCGCTGGCGGCGCCATTGTAATGATGCGGCTCGATATTTGAAGGCGAGCCGGTAAAAACAATGCCGTTAAGCCGGGACAGCAGCGCCTGCGTGTCACTGCCGCCGTCGCGGGCCGGCAGAATCAGCGGCAATCCGGCGAAGCCGGCGGCCTCCACGTACTTGTCGCCCACCGTGTGCGACGAGTTCTTCCCCACCTGCTGGCGGCAGGCGCTGATACCGATCAAGGGGACCGCAATTGCGCTCATGGGCTTACACCGTGTGCAGGTACCAGTTGTACTCGAGGTCGGAAATCGACACTTCGAACTCGGCCAGCTCACTTTCCTTGCAGGCCACGAAGATATCGATGTAGTCCGGGCTGATGTATTGGTTGAGGACTTCACTGTCATCCAGCGCACGCAGGGCGTCGCGCAGGTTGTTCGGCAAACTCTGCTCCAGCTGTTCGTAGGAGTTGCCTTCGATCGGTGCAGCTGGCTCGATCTTGCTGGTCAGGCCGTGGTGGATACCGGCCAGGATGGCCGCCAGCATCAGGTACGGGTTGGCATCGGCGCCAGCCACGCGGTGCTCGATACGCACGTTGTCGCTGCTGTCGGTCGGTACGCGCACGGCCACGGTGCGGTTGTCCAGGCCCCAGCTCGGCGCGTTCGGTACGTAGAACTGCGCACCGAAGCGGCGGTAGGAGTTGATGTTCGGGCACAGGAAGGCCATCGACGCCGGCATGGTCTCCAGCACACCGCCGATGGCGTGGCGCAGCGCGTCGCTTTGCAGCGGGTCTTCATGGGCGAAGATGTTCTTGCCGGTTTTCTTGTCCAGCAGCGAAATGTGCACGTGCAGGCCGTTGCCCGCCTGCCCCGGGTAGGGCTTGGCCATGAACGTGGTGTCCATTTCATGGTCGTAGGCGACGTTCTTGATCAGGCGCTTGAGCAGGATCGCATAGTCGCAGGCCTTCATCGGATCGGCGACGTGGTGCAGGTTGACTTCGAACTGCGCCGGGGCGCTTTCCTTGACGATGGCATCGGCTGGCAGGCCTTGCTCCTTGGCCGCTTCGAGCATGTCCTGCAGGCAGTCGGCGTATTCGTCGAGGTCGTCGATCAGGTACACCTGGGTCGACTGCGGGCGCTTGCCCGAGATTGGCGAGCGTGGCGGCTGCGGGCGGCCGTTGAGGTTGTCCTGGTCGATCAGGTAGAACTCCAGCTCGAACGCGGCGCAGATATCCAGGCCCATGGCGTCGAACTTGCTCACCACTTGACGCAGCACTTCGCGCGGGTCGGCGAAGAACGGCTCACCGTCGAGTTCGTGCATGGTCATCAGCAGCTGTGCGGTCGGGCGCTTCTGCCACGGCTCGTCGGACAGCGTGCCGGCAATCGGGTAGCAGATGCGGTCGGCGTCACCGATGTCCAGGCCCAGGCCGGTGCTTTCCACGGTCGAGCCATTGATGTCGAGGGCGAACAGCGAGGCTGGCAGGTTGATACCTTTCTCGTACACCTTGTGCAAGCTGGCGCGCTCGATGCGCTTGCCGCGTACCACGCCGTTCATGTCGGAAATCAGCAGATCGACGTACTGCGTATCCGGATGGGCCTGAAGGAAGTCATTCATCTCGCTGGAAGTACTGGCGCACGGGGTGACCGACGTCATGGCTTACATCCTATGATTTGCTGCGGCGATGTGGGGGATACGGCTGGCGCCTCACGGGCGACGATGGTTGCAGCTGTTGTTCTTTTCACTTTCCCATCGTGGGGATTGGTTACCCGACCGGGCGCATTGATTCCCGGGGGCCGTTTCACTATAAAATGGCCCTCACGCAACAGACATTGGCAATTCGGCAAGCAGAGCGTGCACCAATGCAATATCAGATTACCCACGCCGACCTCTCCCTGGTCCTGGCACTGGAACGCGGGCGCTCATTGGCCAAGGCCGCCGAACTGCTCAAGGTCGACGTGTCGACCGTGTTCCGCTCGATTCGCCGGCTGGAGTCGGCGCTGGGCACCGCGCTGTTCGTGAAAAGCCGCAAAGGCTACCTGCCGACCGATACGGCCCAGGCCCTGGCCGAGCAGGCCGAGCGCGCCGAGCAGGCGCTGGATGCCGCACGCATCGCCATGACCAGCGGCGAGCAAGTGGTCAGCGGCACCGTACGCGTGACCTGCACTGAAGCCGTGATGCACAGCCTGCTGTTGCCGGCGCTGGCGGCGTTCATGCCGAACTACCCGGCGTTGTCGCTGGAGATGGGCACCTCCAACACCTTCGCCAACCTCAGCCGGCGCGATGCCGACATCGCCCTGCGCCTGACCAATACGCCGCCGGAGCACCTGGTGGGTCGTTGCCTGGGCTCCACGTCCTACGTGATCTGCGGTCAGCCGCAGTGGCGCGAGCGCCTGAACGAGTCGGCCAGCAGCGTGCCGTGGATCGCCCCGGACGATTCCATGCAGGACCATCCCACCGTGGTCTGGCGCAACCAGCAGTACCCAGGGCTGAGCCCGCGCTACCAGTGCAGCAGCATGTCGACCATCGCCCAGCTGGTGAGCACCGGGCTGGGCGTGGCGGCATTGCCGGACTATATGGTGGATGCGCTGCCGGGGGTCGATGCGTTGAGCGGGCCGCTGCCGGGCTGCGATACCCAGTTGTGGCTGCTGACACGGCCGGATTGCCGGGCATTGCGCTCGGTGCAGACGCTGTTCGAGGAGCTGACGCCGCGGTTGCGGGATGCGATGCTCTGAGGTTATCGTCGGGATCATGCAGCAAGGGTGTCTGTTTCGGCCCTTCCGTGGCTGAAGCCGCGCCCGCAGGGTACGGTGATACGCAGGCCTTACGAGGTAGCCGACAAAACAGCGCTTCCCTATTGGCTGGTGATTTTTTAAACTATCGAGTCCGCCTGCCCATATTGGGCTGCACGCCTACCGCATTTGCTACTGAGGAAGACCATGGCCCGCGTAACTGTTGAAGACTGCCTGGAACACGTGGATAACCGTTTTGAGCTGGTCATGCTCTCGACCAAGCGCGCCCGTCAGCTGGCTACCGGCGGCAAAGAGCCACGCGTAGCGTGGGAAAACGACAAGCCGACCGTGGTCGCTCTGCGCGAAATCGCCGAAGGTATCGTGACCCCTGAGTTCATCGCCGCCGAAGAGATCGTCACCGAGGATCCGGTCTTCGCCGCGTTCGAGGACGAGTCCAACGAGGCTGTCTGATCGATGCCCTGTCGACGTCGCGCGGCACAAGGCCCTCTTCCTCGGCAAGAGGTGAAACCATGCCGGGCATAGAAGCCTTAGCCGAACGGCTGTCGACCTACCTGGGCCCCGAACAGGTCAACCTGGTTCGCCGCGCCTATTTCTACGCCGAACAGGCACACGACGGGCAGCGCCGCCGCAGCGGCGAGCCCTACGTGACCCATCCGCTGGCCGTGGCCAGCATCCTGGCCGACATGCACATGGACCATCAGAGCCTGATGGCGGCCATGCTGCACGACGTGATCGAAGACACCGGCATCGCCAAGGAAGCCCTCTGCCAGCAGTTTGGCGAGACCGTGGCCGAACTGGTCGATGGGGTCAGCAAACTGACCCAGATGAACTTCGAGACCAAGGCCGAGGCCCAGGCCGAGAACTTCCAGAAGATGGCCATGGCCATGGCCCGCGATATCCGCGTGATCCTGGTCAAGCTGGCCGACCGCCTGCACAACATGCGCACCCTGGAAGTGCTGTCTGGCGAAAAGCGCCGGCGCATCGCCAAGGAAACCCTCGAGATCTACGCCCCCATCGCCAACCGCCTGGGCATGCACACCGTGCGCGTGGAGTTCGAGGACCTCGGCTTCAAGGCCATGCACCCGATGCGTTCGTCGCTGATCCACCGGGCGGTGAAGAGCGCACGTGGCAACCGTAAAGAGATCGTCGCCAAGATCGAGCACTCGCTGGCCAACTGCCTGGCCGCCGACGGCATCGAAGGCGAGGTCAGCGGCCGGCAGAAACACCTCTATGGCATCTACAAGAAGATGCGTGGCAAGCGCCGCGCCTTCAACGAGATCATGGACGTGTACGCCTTCCGCATCATCGTCGACAAGGTCGACACCTGCTACCGCGTGCTCGGCGCCGTGCACAACCTGTACAAGCCGCTGCCCGGTCGCTTCAAGGATTACATCGCGATCCCCAAGGCCAACGGCTACCAGTCGTTGCACACCACGCTGTTCGGCATGCACGGCGTGCCCATCGAAATCCAGATCCGCACCCGCGAGATGGAAGAGATGGCCAACAACGGCATCGCCGCGCACTGGCTGTACAAGTCCAACGAGGACGAACAGCCCAAGGGCAGCCACGCCCGCGCGCGGCAGTGGGTCAAGGGTATCCTCGAACTGCAGCAGCGCGCCGGCAACTCGCTGGAATTCATCGAAAGCGTGAAGATCGACCTGTTCCCGGACGAGGTCTACGTGTTCACGCCCAAGGGCCGGATCATGGAGCTGCCCAAAGGCTCCACCGCCGTCGACTTCGCCTACGCGGTGCACACCGACGTCGGCAACAGCTGCATCGCCTGCCGCATCAACCGCCGCCTGGCGCCGCTGTCCGAACCCTTGCAGAGCGGCTCGACGGTGGAAATCGTCAGCGCCCCGGGCGCACGGCCGAACCCGGCCTGGCTCAATTTCGTGGTCACTGGCAAGGCGCGCACGCACATTCGCCACGCCCTCAAGCAGCAGCGCCGCTCCGAGTCGATCAGCCTTGGCGAGCGCCTGCTGAACAAGGTGCTGACCGGCTTCGACAGCAGCCTGGAGAAGATCCCCCAGGAGCGCATCCAGGCGATTCTCGCCGAGTACCGCCTGGAGCTGATCGAAGACCTGCTCGAAGACATCGGTCTGGGCAACCGCATGGCCTACGTGGTCGCCCGCCGCCTGCTGTCGGCCGAAGGCGAACAGCTGCCGGCGCCGGAAGGCCCACTGGCGATTCGCGGAACCGAAGGCCTGGTACTGAGCTACGCCAAGTGCTGCACACCGATTCCGGGCGACCCGATCGTCGGCCACCTTTCGGCGGGCAAGGGCATGGTCGTGCACCTGGAAAACTGCCGCAACATCAGCGAAATCCGCCACAACCCGGAGAAGTGCGTACAGCTCTCGTGGGCCAAGGACATCGCTGGCGAATTCAACGTCGAGCTGCGTGTCGAGCTTGAACACCAGCGCGGCCTGATCGCCCTGCTGGCCAGCAGCGTCAACGCTGCCGACGGCAACATCGAGAAGATCAGCATGGACGAACGCGACGGCCGTATCAGCGTGGTCCAACTGGTGGTCAGCGTGCACGACCGTGTGCACCTGGCGCGTGTGATCAAGAAGCTGCGTACCTTGACCGGCGTGGTCCGCATCACCCGCATGCGTACGTAGTCCGCCAACCGCAAGGAGTCATCATGAGCAAGACCGTAATCAACAGCGACAAGGCCCCTGCCGCTATCGGCACCTACTCCCAGGCGATCAAGGCCGGCAACACCGTCTACATGTCGGGCCAGATCCCGCTGGACCCGAAGACCATGGAACTGGTCGAAGGCTTCGAAGCCCAGACCGTACAGGTGTTCGAGAACCTGAAGGCCGTGGCTGAAGCGGCTGGCGGTTCGTTCAAGGACATCGTCAAGCTGAACATCTTCCTCACCGACCTGAGCCACTTCGCCAAGGTCAACGAGGTGATGGGCCGCTACTTCGAACAGCCATACCCAGCCCGCGCCGCCATCGGCGTTGCTGCACTGCCGAAAGGCGCCCAGGTCGAAATGGACGCCATCCTGGTCATCGAATGATGCCCCTGGTGACGGGCGCCCTGCCCGTCACCCTCCTCTGCAAGGTTATCCCGTCATGCGTCAAGCACTGCCCATCGCGCTGGCAGCCCTGCTCCTGAGCGGCTGCGCCAGCCACAAACCCGAAGATTTCAACGGCACCTGGATCAACCAGGCCGCCATCAAGGCCGCCAGCAAAGGCGGCAGCCTGCGCCAGGCCCTGAACGAGCACGGCCCGGTGTTCGAGTGGAAGCTCGATGTCGCCCACCAGCAGGCCAGCTTCAGCAATGGCTTCGAGGCTGCCGACGGCCAGCTGAGCGCCAACCAGAAGCAATGGCAGGCCAGCTTCCAGGGCGGCCAGACCGAACAACTCGAACTCGATGGCGATGAACTGAAAGCCACAACCCAGGGCGGTGCCGAGCAGACCTTCGTGCGCGCCAAGCAGCCCGGCAACGCACCATTGGGCAGCAGCTTCGAGAAGGCGCTGTACCAGGCTTACCTCGGTGGCGACTGGAAGATCATCGAGGGCCAGGGCAAGGGCGCCACCGTACGCTTCAGCGATACCGGCAACGTCACCGGCCTGCCAGGCCCGGACCGTTTCGCCCTGTGCCTGGCCGGCGACTGCGCCAGCATGGGTGGCGACAACGACAGCCTGTGGCTGGAGCGCAATCAGCGCGGCGCGCCGTTCATCTTCAAGCGTGATGGCGACAAGATTGCAATCTTCCAGGCGGTCAACACCGCCCAGGCGGACGAGATTCCGCAGCTGGCAGCCGGCGCCCAGCAGTGGGTGCTGGAGCGGGACTGACACGCGACCCCTGTAGGAGCGGCCTTGTGTCGCGAAAGGGCCGCGCAGCGGCCCCGGCAATCTATGCGGCGAAGCTGAGATCCTGGGGCCGCTTCGCAGCCCTTTCGCGACACAAGGCCGCTCCTACAAGAACCGCGCCAGGCCTCTAGATTTCAGCGCTTGCCTGCCAGAATCGCCGCATAGCCTTCCTTGTAGCTCGGATACTCCGGCGCCCAGCCCAACGCCCGCACCCGGGCATTGCTGCAACGCTTGCTGCCGGTACGGCGCACCCGCTGCTCATCGGACCACTCGGTAACACCCATGTACTCCCGTAGCCAGGCCACCACATCGGCCAGCGGCGCCGGGTCGTCGTCGACGCCGATGTAGCAATCCTCCAGCGCCACACCTTCGGCATCGGCCTGCAGCAGGAACGCCATCAGGCTCGCCGCATCCTCGGCATGAATCCGGTTGCCATACAGCGGCGGCTCCTCGGCCACCCGATAGCCTTGCCGCACCTGGCTCAGCAGCCACTCGCGACCTGGGCCATAGATGCCGGTCAGGCGAATCACGCTGGCAGGAATGCCGCTGGCCAGCGCCAACCCTTCGGCCTCCAGCATCACCTTCCCGGAATAACCTTCAGGTTCGGTGGCAGCCGTTTCGTCAATCCATTCACCGTCCTTTTGCGCGAACACGCTGCTGCTGGAGACGAACAGCAAACGCCGTGGACGCTGGCCACGCTCGGCCAGCCACGCCAGCACATGGCGCAAACCGTCGACGTAAGCAGCTTGATAGCCCGCCTCGTCATGCTGACTGGCGGCGACGCAGTACACCAGGTAGTCCGGCGAGCGCTGCGGCCAGGCCAATGGAATGGCAGGCTCGGACAAGTCGGCAGCGATGGGCACGACGCCCTCGGGCAGCTGCCCGACCGAGCGGCGCAAGCCACTGACTTGCCAGCCTTTGGCCAGCAGCTGGCGGGCCAGGCGGCCGCCTACATCACCACATCCCACGATAATTGCGGAAAGGTCTGACATCTCAAAACTCCCTAGACCAAAGGATCAGGCTAGCCGTATTACACGATAGGCGGCTAGACCGCAGGTGAAAAAAGCAACAAGATTACTTTTGTTAACAAGAATTACTTGCAATAATGGCACCCCTATCTGTTCTCGGCCTATCTCGAGGCCTTGGAGAACGCTCACTTTTTCTTCATCAGGTCCGGCCAGCATGACACGTACTCAACCTTCCGCTTCGCCAACCCCGTCGCGCGCCTGGCGCGCCATCGCCGCGCTGATGTTCAGCCTGGTGCTGGCCCCGGTGGCCATGGCCGATGAGCCTAACGCCAACACCGCCGCCCCGGCTGCCGCTGCCGCTCCGGCCACCCCGGCCCCGGCTGCTGTCGAAGGCCAGGCTGCCACCCCGGTCGATGCCCCTGCCGCTGCCGACCCGGCCGTTCAGGAACTGGTTGAAGACACCTCGCTGGGTATGGCCCACGACCTGTCCCCTTGGGGCATGTACAAGAACGCTGACATCGTCGTCAAAATCGTGATGATCGGCCTGGCCATCGCCTCGATCATCACCTGGACCATCTGGATCGCCAAGGGCTTCGAGCTGATGGGCGCCAAGCGCCGCCTGCGTGGCGAGATTGCCGCACTTAAGAAGTCGGTGAGCCTGAAAGAGGCCAGCACCGTCGCCAATAAAGAAGGCACCCTCGCCCACACCCTGGTCCACGACGCCCTCGAAGAGATGCGCCTGTCGGCCAATGCCCGCGAGAAAGAAGGCATCAAGGAACGCGTCAGCTTCCGCCTGGAGCGCCTGGTCGCTGCCAGCGGCCGCACCATGAGCAACGGCACCGGCGTGCTCGCCACCATCGGCTCCACTGCGCCGTTCGTCGGCCTGTTCGGTACCGTGTGGGGCATCATGAACAGCTTCATCGGCATCGCCAAGACCCAGACCACCAACCTGGCCGTGGTTGCCCCAGGTATTGCCGAGGCCCTGCTGGCCACTGCACTGGGCCTGGTCGCAGCGATCCCGGCGGTGGTCATCTACAACGTCTTTGCCCGCTCCATCGCAGGCTACAAGGCACAGGTGTCCGACGCCTCCGCCCAGGTGCTGCTGCTGGTCAGCCGTGACCTGGACCACCAGGGCAGCGAGCGCGCCGCCCCGCACATGGTGAAAGTGGGGTAAACCATGGGCCTGCATCTCAACGAAGGTGGCGACGACCTCGCCGAGAACCACGAAATCAACGTTACGCCGTTCATCGACGTGATGCTGGTGCTGCTGATCATCTTCATGGTCGCAGCGCCACTGGCCACGGTCGACATCAAGGTCGACCTGCCGGCCTCGACTGCCAAGCCGGCACCGAGGCCCGAGAAACCGGTGTTCGTCAGCGTCAAGGCCGACCAGAAGCTGTATGTCGGCGACGATCAGGTACCTGCCCCCGAACAGCTTGGCCCGATGCTCGACGCCAAGACCAAGGGCGACAAGGAAACCACCATCTTCTTCCAGGCCGACAAGGGCGTGGATTACGGTGACCTGATGGAAGTGATGAACAACATGCGCGCGGCCGGCTACCTCAAGGTCGGTCTGGTAGGTCTCGAGACGGCAGCCAAGAAATGACGAAACCGCGCTCAAACGTGGCGCGCTACGGTGGCAGCCTGGCGATCGTGCTGGGCGTGCACGTGGTCGCCGTGCTGCTGACGCTCAACTGGTCGGTGCCCCAGGCTATCGAACTGCCCCCGGCAGCCATGATGGTCGAACTGGCACCGCTGCCCGAGCCCGCGCCGCCACCACCACCGAAAGCCGCCCCACAGCCACCGGCACCGGTCGAAGAACCGCCGCTGCCGAAGCTGGTCGAGGCGCCGAAACCGAAGATCGCCATCGCCAAGCCGCCAAAGCCCAAGCCCAAGCCTCAGCCACCAAAGCCTGAGAAGAAGCCTGAGCCGCCCAAGGATGAGCCACCGGCCAAGGAACAGGTAGCCGATACGCCGCCAAGCAATACGCCACCGCAGAAATCGGCGGCACCGGCGCCAAGCATCACCTCCAACAGCCAGGCCCTGCCAACCTGGCAGAGCGACCTGTTGCGCCACCTGGCGAAGTACAAGCGTTATCCGGAGGACGCTCGCCGTCGTGGCCTGCAAGGCATCAACCGCCTGCGCTTCGTGGTCGACGCCGAAGGCAAGGTGGTGTCCTACTCCATGGCAGGCGGCTCCGGCAGCGCGTCCCTGGACCGGGCAACCATGGAAATGATCCGCCGCGCCGGCACGGTACCCAAGCCGCCAGCCGAGTTGCTGACCAATGGCACGATCGAAGTCGTGGCACCGTTCGTCTACTCGCTGGACCGTCGCTGATACTTTTGTTTCTGTCACAAATCGGCAAGTCTGATAACGTGCGTCTATCGATTGCAGCCGCTATGCTGGGCCCGCAACTTCATGGACGCACGTTATGACCCTCACAGAATTACGCTACATCGTCACGCTCGCCCAGGAGCAGCACTTCGGCCATGCTGCCGAGCGCTGCCACGTCAGCCAGCCGACCCTGTCGGTCGGCGTGAAGAAGCTTGAGGACGAGCTCGGCGTGCTGATCTTCGAGCGCAGCAAGAGCGCGGTGCGCCTGACCCCGGTCGGCGAAAGCATCGTTGCCCAGGCGCAGAAGGTACTGGAGCAAGCCCAGGGCATTCGCGAACTGGCCCAGGCGGGCAAGAACCAGCTGACCGCTCCGCTCAAGGTCGGCGCCATCTATACCGTCGGCCCGTACCTGTTCCCGCACCTGATCCCGCAGTTGCATCGGGTAGCGCCGCAGATGCCGCTGTATATCGAAGAAAACTTCACCCACGTGCTGCGCGAGAAGCTGCGCAACGGCGAACTGGACGCAGTGATCATCGCCCTGCCGTTCAACGAAGCCGATGTGTTGACCCTGCCGCTGTACGACGAGCCTTTCTGTGCCCTGATGCCAGCCGACCACCCGTGGACGGCGAAGAAGACCATCGACACTGCCATGCTCAACGACAAGAGCCTGCTGCTGCTCGGTGAAGGCCACTGCTTCCGCGACCAGGTGCTGGAGGCCTGCCCGACGCTGAACAAAGGTGGCGAGGGCTCCAGGCACACCACGGTCGAGTCCAGCTCGCTGGAAACCATCCGCCACATGGTCGCGTCCGGCCTGGGGGTGTCGATCCTGCCGTTGTCGGCCGTGCACAGCCATCACTATGCGCCAGGGGTCATCGAAGTGCGTCCGCTTACCCCGCCTGCACCGTTCCGTACCGTGGCCATTGCCTGGCGCGCCAGCTTCCCGCGGCCGAAGGCGATCGAGATCCTTGCCGACTCGATCCGTCTCTGCTCGGTGGCCAAGCCGCCTGTGGAACAACCGGCCTGATCCATGACTGAGCTGTCGAAGGTTTCGGTCACGGCGCTCAAGGGCGTAGGCGATGCCATGGCGGAAAAGCTCGCCAAGGTCGGCCTGGAGAACCTGCAGGATGTGCTGTTCCACCTGCCCCTGCGCTATCAGGACCGTACCCGCGTGGTGCCGATCGGCCAGTTGCGCCCGGGCCAGGACGCGGTGATCGAGGGCGTGGTCAGCGGTGCCGACGTGACCATGGGCAAGCGCCGCAGCCTGGTAGTACGCCTGGGTGATGGCACAGGCGTGCTGAGCCTGCGCTTCTATCACTTCAGCAATGCGCAGAAGGAAGGCCTCAAGCGTGGCACCCACCTGCGCTGCTACGGCGAAGCCCGCCCCGGCGCCTCGGGCCTGGAGATCTACCACCCGGAATACCGTGCGCTGAATGGCGACGAGCCGGCGCCACCGGTCGAACAGACCCTGACGCCGATCTACCCGTCCACCGAAGGCCTTACCCAGCAACGCCTGCGCCTGCTCTGCCAGCAGAGCTTGGGCATGCTCGGCCCGCGCAGCCTGCCCGACTGGCTGCCCGACGAACTGGCCCGCGACTACCACCTGGCGCCGCTGGACGATGCCATCCGCTACCTGCACAACCCGCCAGCCGATGCCGACCTCGACGAGCTCGCCGAAGGCCAGCACTGGGCCCAGCATCGCCTGGCCTTCGAAGAGCTGTTGACCCACCAGCTGTCGCAGCAGCGCCTGCGCGAAAGCCTGCGCAGCCTGCGGGCGCCGGTACTGCCCAAGGCCAAACGGCTGCAGGCGCAGTACCTGGCCAACCTGGGTTTCCAGCCGACCGGGGCGCAGCAGCGGGTAGCCAACGAAATTGCCTATGACCTCAGCCAGCACGAACCCATGATGCGCCTGGTGCAGGGCGATGTCGGCGCCGGCAAGACCGTGGTCGCCGCCCTCGCTGCACTGCAGGCCCTGGAAGCCGGCTATCAGGTGGCGCTGATGGCGCCTACCGAGATCCTTGCCGAGCAGCACTACATCACCTTCAAACGCTGGCTGGAGCCGCTGGGCATCGAAGTCGCCTGGCTGGCCGGCAAGCTCAAGGGCAAGGCCCGCGCCAGCGCCCTGGAGCAGATCGCCGGTGGTGCGCCAATGGTGGTCGGTACCCACGCGCTGTTCCAGGAAGAAGTCCGCTTCAAGCACCTGGCCCTGGCGATCATCGACGAACAGCACCGTTTCGGCGTGCAGCAGCGCCTGGCCCTGCGCAAGAAAGGCGTGGCCGGCGAGCTGTGCCCGCACCAGCTGATCATGACCGCCACGCCGATCCCGCGCACCCTGGCCATGAGCGCCTATGCCGACCTCGACACCTCGGTGCTCGACGAACTGCCGCCAGGGCGCACGCCGGTGAATACCGTGCTGGTCGCCGACAGCCGCCGCTTCGAAGTGGTCGAGCGGGTCCGCGCCGCCTGCGCCGAGGGGCGCCAGGCCTACTGGGTGTGCACGCTGATCGAGGAATCCGAAGAGCTGACCTGCCAGGCGGCCGAGAGCACCTTCGAAGAGCTTGGCAGTGCACTCGGCGAACTGCGCGTGGGTCTGATCCACGGCCGCATGAAGCCGACTGAAAAGGCCGAAGTCATGGCCGAGTTCAAGCAAGGCAACCTGCAACTGCTGGTCGCCACCACGGTGATCGAGGTCGGCGTCGACGTGCCCAACGCCAGCCTGATGATCATCGAGAACCCCGAGCGCCTGGGCCTGGCCCAGCTGCACCAGCTGCGTGGCCGGGTTGGCCGGGGTAGCGCGGTGAGCCACTGCGTGCTGCTGTACCACCCGCCGCTGTCGCAGATTGGCCGCGAACGCCTGGGGATCATGCGGGAAACCAACGATGGCTTCATCATTGCCGAGAAGGACCTCGAACTGCGTGGGCCCGGCGAAATGCTCGGCACACGCCAGACCGGCCTGCTGCAGTTCAAGGTCGCCGACCTGATGCGCGACGCCGACCTGCTGCCGGCGGTGCGTGACGCTGCCCAGGCACTGCTGGCACGCTGGCCCGAGCATGTCAGCCCGCTACTCGATCGCTGGCTGCGTCACGGTCAACAATATGGCCAGGTGTGACGCCTGTCCCAGAATGGATCCAGCTTTGCCATCAGGCTGGTTATACTTCGCGTTTAAAAGAATTTGTGGATACAGACCATGACTGAAGTTGCCCTGGACACCGCAACCCCACACGCACCGTCTGTCATCCGGCTGTTGCTCGAAAAACTGCACGTGGCCTTTGAAGAGGTAGCGGAACATCCGGAGCTGCCAGCCGCGTCCCGAGTGCAGGCGGTCCTGCTCGACGACGAGATCGGCGCCCTGCTGGTGCTGTTCCCGCAGAGCAAGCTACTGGACCTCAATCGCCTCGAAGAGCTGACTGGCCGCAAGCTCAAGGCCGTGCCGTTGCCGCGCCTCAAGCAGATGCTCGACAAGCACCAGCTCAAGGCCTTGCCGGCCATTCCGGCCCTGACCAGCTCGCCCTGCCTGTACGAAGGCAAACTGCTCGAGGCCGAGCACCTGCACATCCAGTCCGGCGAAGCCGGCCTGCTGCTGAAGGTACGCCGCGATGATTTCAAGCGCATGCTCGCCAAGGCCAGTGCCGGCACGTTCGGCCAGCCTGTGCGCGACATCCGCCCCAACCTCGATCGCCCGGATGACGACCCCAAGGAAATCACCCTGGCGGTCCAGGCCTTCACGGCCCGGCGCATCCAGAAGCGCCTGGAAGAAACCATCGAGATCCCGCCACTGGCCGACACGGCGCAGAAGATCATCAAGCTGCGGGTCGACCCCAACGCCAGCATCGACGACATCACCGGCGTGGTCGAAACCGACCCGGCCCTGGCCGCCCAGGTGGTCAGCTGGGCGGCTTCGCCCTACTACGCCTCGCCCGGCAAGATCCGCTCGGTGGAAGATGCCATCGTCCGCGTACTGGGCTTCGACCTGGTGATCAACCTGGCCCTGGGCCTGGCGCTGGGCAAGACCCTGAGCCTGCCCAAGGACCATCCGCAGCAAGCCACGCCGTACTGGCAGCAGTCGATCTACACCGCCGCCATCATCGAAGGCCTGACCCGCGCCATGCCCCGCGCCGAGCGCCCGGAAGCCGGCCTGACCTACCTGGCAGGGCTGCTGCACAACTTTGGCTACCTGCTGCTGGCGCATGTATTCCCGCCGCACTTCTCGCTGATCTGCCGCCATCTGGAGGTCAACCCGCACCTGTGCCACACCTATGTGGAACAACACCTGCTGGGCATCAGCCGCGAGCAGATCGGCGCCTGGCTGATGAAGCTGTGGGACATGCCCGAAGAGTTGTCGACCGCGCTGCGCTTCCAGCATGACCCGGCGTATGACGGCGAATACTCGGCCTACCCCAACCTGGTGTGCCTGGCGACCCGTCTGCTGCGCTCGCGGGGGATTGGCTCGGGGCCACAGCAGCAGATTCCCGATGAACTGCTGGAACGTCTGGGGATCACCCGGGACAAGGCGGAGGATGTGGTGAACAAGGTGCTCGAGGCTGAGGCCTTGCTGCGGGACCTGGCTTCGCAGCTCAACGCCCCGCATTGAGGCCATTGGGGCTGCTTTGCAGCCCTGGTGAGTCAGCCTTTCTTCTTGGGCTTCAGGTATTTCATCAGCCCCTGGAACCACATCACCAGCGCCGGATTGCCCTTGATCTGGATGTTCTTGTCCTGAATGCCCTGCATGAACGCCAGCTGCTTGTTCCCCGCCTGCATCGTGGCAAAGCCGTAAGCGGCATCCTTGAAGGCGATGGCGAAGGCCGGCTGCGGATGGCTGCCGCCTTTGCTGCTGATGCGCTCGCCGCTGACGATGAAGTGCCGCGCCACCTTGCCGTCCAGCGTCTGCATCTGGAACACCAGGTCCTTGTCCTTGAGTTGCTGCTGGAAAGCCGGGTTGTTGCGGCTGGCCCTGGCCATCAGCAGCCCCATGGCCCAGAGAAGAAAGCGAAACTTCATCAACGCGCCTCGAATAAAAAATGACTGAAGCGCGCAGTTTATCCTTTTCCTGAACTAATTACGCAAGTTCGCAACACTTAGCCTCCAGAATGCATAACGGGCGCCCTGGGGCGCCCGCCTGGATGACACTGGGGGTCAGCAGTCGATCACTTTTTCTTGGCTGGCTTGGCGGGTACGTTGACGCTGTCGCGCAGGTTCTTGCCAGGCTTGAAGGCAACAGTGTTGCTGGCCTTGATCTTCACCGGCTCACCCGTTTGCGGGTTCTTGCCAGTGCGGGCACCACGATGGCGTTTTTCAAAGGTACCGAAACCGACCAGGGTGACCGTGTCCTTGTCCAGGGCACCGGTGATGCTGTCGAGAATGGCGTTCAGCACCTGGTTGGCCTTTTCCTTGGTCAGGTCGGCCTTTTCGGCGATGACAGCGGCGAGTTCTGGTTTACGCATAGTGAAGCCTCTTTGACGGAATTTCTTGTTGTTATGCCGTGCTGCCATTGAAGCAGCGTTCAAGGCACCGCAGGCTCTAATCTGCGGCAGACGGAACTGAGAATGGCACGCCCACCGAGGCCGCGCCAGTATCTGGGCGGCCATTGTGCTGGCAACAACAGGATAAATCCGACAGAACGCCCGCTATTCACGCCATCAGCGCGGGTAACTGCCGATTCAACGCCAGTTTTTCCATGACGGCGCTGCCGGTCAGGGCATAGCCGAGCAACTGGCCGTCGGCAGCATGGCAGAGCACTTTCAGGTCGCTACCCTGCCCTTCGACCTGCCAGTTGCCTTCACGGCCCGCTGGCGGCGGTGACACCACCAGCGGGCAGGCCGGGGTCTTCACGGTGATCGGCATCGGCCCATAGCTGACCGGGGTCGGATTGCCGGCCAGGGTCTGCGCCAGGGCACGGGCGCAGGCCATCAACGGCATCACATAGAGCAGGTTGATACCGTCGACTTCGGCGCAGTCGCCAAGGGCGAAGATGTTGTTGTGCGACGTGCGCAGCTGGCGGTCCACGACCACGCCGCGGTTGGTCTGCAACCCGGCGGCAGCGGCAAGGTCGGTACGCGGACGCAGGCCGATGGCCGATACCACCAGATCGCAGGCGATCACTTGCCCATCGGACAGGTGTGCCTCAAGCCCCTCGCCCGCCCTTTGCAGGCGAGTCAGTACCGGGCCGAGATGGAAGCGCACGCCCAGCCCTTCCAGGCCAGCTTGCACGGCAGCGGCGGCGGCCGGGTGCAACAAGGTCGGCATGACCTGCTCGCAGGGCGCCACCACGTCGACCTCGAAACCGCCCAGGTGCATGTCGTTGGCAAACTCGCAACCGATCAGGCCGGCACCGAGAATCAGCACACGCTGCTTGCCCGCTGCAGCAGCACGGAAGCGCGCATAGTCTTCGAGATCGTTGATCGGGAACACCCGTTCGGCACCATCGCCTTCGATCGGCACCTGCACGGTCTGCGCGCCCCAAGCCAGCACCAGGTCGCGATACTCGATCGCCTCTTCACCGATCCACAGGCGCTTGTGGCCCGGATCGATACCGCTGATGCGGGTATGGGTGCGGATCTCGGCCTTGAGCTGCTCGGCCATCACGCCAGGTTCAGCCATGCACAGGCCATCGGCGTCCTTGTGCTTGGCAAAGCCGGTGGACAGCATCGGCTTGGAGTAGGAACGGCCGTCGTCGGCAGTAATCAGCAGCAGCGGCGTATCGCCATCGAGCTTGCGAAATTCACGGGCCAGGTTGTAGCCGGCCAGGCCGGTACCGATGATTACCACGGGGGACGTCATGTCGTGCTTTCCTCTATCAGCCGATGGCGATCATTTCGAAGTCGCTCTTGCCCACACCGCAGTCAGGGCACAGCCAGTCTGCCGGTACGTCTTCCCAGCGGGTACCGGGCGCGATGCCGTCATCCGGCCAACCTTCGGCTTCGTCATAGATCAGGCCACAGACAATACACTGCCACTTTTTCATCAGGTCTTGTTCCTCGGTAATTCTCAGACTTTTGTTGTGCGGGCGAATGGCCCTATCGCGGGCAAGCCCGCTCCTGCAGAGCCCGGCATTATGCAAGCAGCCAGGGCAATCATGCTAAGCTCGCCGCCTCTCTGGCTGTAATCAAGCATACCGACGTGTCGTACGAATCCCCGCAAGCAGCCGCTGTCGCGTGGCTGCCGTATTCACAGCTGGCCACTGAAATCGACCAGCCAACCCTGGCCTGGCTGTTCGACGAAGGCTCCCTGACTCGCCGCCTCACCCAGCTGTCCCAGGATCACTTCAGTGTCACCCCCCTGTTTGAAGGCTGGCAACCGCTGCGCGCAGACGAATGCCTGGCCCTGAACATCGCCCCAGGTGCCGAAGGCTGGGTGCGCGAGGTGTTCCTGCGCGGGCATGGCGAACCTTGGGTGTTCGCCCGCAGCGTGGCCAGCCGCAGCGCCCTGGAACGGGGCGGCCTGGACCTTGAAACCCTGGGCAGCCGCTCGCTGGGCGAGTTGCTGTTCTGCGACCAAGCGTTCATCCGCCACCCGATCGAGGTGTGCCGTTATCCACAAGGTTGGTTGCCAGCCAATGCCGCACAAGCCGGTCTGTGGGGGCGCCGCTCGCGCTTCGCCCGAGACGGTCTCGACCTGCTGGTGGCCGAGGTTTTCCTGCCTACACTGTGGCAAGCGGCCAAGGAGGAGAACCGCTGATGTACCTGCAACTGCTCAAGTCGCTCAACCGCCTGCACCCACGGGCCTGGGACTTCGTCCAGCTCAGCCGCATGGACCGGCCGATCGGCATCTATCTGCTGCTCTGGCCGACCCTGTCAGCGGTATGGATCGCCGGGCACGGCTCACCGACCCTGGCCAACGTGCTGATCTTCGGCCTGGGCGTGGTGCTGATGCGCGCCGCCGGCTGCTGCATCAACGACTTCGCCGACCGCAAGGTCGATGGCCACGTCAAACGTACTGCCGACCGCCCGCTGGCCAGTGGCCGGGTCAAATCGCGCGAGGCGCTGGCGTTGTTCGCCATCCTGGTCGGTGTGAGCTTCCTGCTGGTGCTGTGCACCAACAGCCGGACCGTGTGGTTGTCGTTCGGCGCGGTGGCGCTGGCGTTCTGCTACCCGTTCATGAAGCGCTACACGTACTACCCGCAGGTGGTGCTGGGTGCCGCGTATTCCTGGGGCATTCCCATGGCCTTTACCGCGGCCGGTGGCGAGTTGCCGGCCAGTGCCTGGCTGCTGTACATCGCCAACCTGCTGTGGACGGTGGGTTACGACACCTACTACGCCATGGTCGACCGTGATGACGACCTGAAGATCGGGGTGAAATCGACCGCGATCCTGTTCGGCGAGGCGGACCGGACGATTATCCTGACCTTACAGCTGTTGTCGTTGGGCTGCCTGTTGCTGGCGGGCAGCCGTTTCGAGCTGGGCGGCTGGTTCCACCTGGGGTTGCTGGGGGCGGCAGCGTGCTTCGCCTGGGAATTCTGGTCGACGCGCAAGCTGGACCGCGAGTCGTGCTTCAAGGCGTTTCTGCACAATCACTGGGCGGGGATGCTGGTGTTCATCGGGGTCGTGCTGGATTACGCCTTGCGTTGATCCTGTGGGGGCTGCCTTGCAGCCCTTTCCGACCGGTGCGCCGGACCGGTCGGAAATGGCCGCGAAGCGGCCCCAGCTATCTCAAGGTTTGGCGACGTGCCAGACGTCCTTCATGCCATCACCTTTCGTCTCACCGGCCTTCATGTCATTTTTGAAGGTGTACACCGGCTTGCCGTCATAGGCCCACTGCATGTGGCCACTGTCACGCTTGATCTGCGTCCACTTGCCCTCAGCCTTTTCACCCTTTTCGACCATCAATGGCGGCCAGTTCTTCTCACAGTCACCATTGCACATCGACTTGCCGCCAGCGTCCTTGTCAAAGGTATACAACGTCATGCCGTTGTGATCGACCAGCATGTCGCCTTTAACCATGCCATGGTCGGCGGACGCCACCCCCGGCAGCGCCATTGCAGCGAAAACGGCCATCCAGCTCAGCGTATGTCGTGTCATTGGAATCACCATGAATTCGAGGGTGGATTGCATTCTGTTCGCCGCCGCAGCGGCCCTGTGAAGCCTAGCCCAGTCATGGAATGTCGCCAGAACGGCCAACACCCTGTCACACAGCTGCAATAATTCCGTTATCTAATGCGGGCCAAGACACGATTACTGGGAGAGGTTTTGAGCATGGTTGGCAGAAACATTCTGATCGTCGACGACGAAGCGCCTATTCGCGAGATGATCGCCGTTGCATTGGAAATGGCCGGCTATGACTGCCTGGAAGCTGAGAATTCGCAGCAGGCCCACGCGATCATCGTCGACCGCAAGCCGGACCTGATCCTGCTCGACTGGATGCTGCCCGGCACTTCCGGCATCGAGCTGGCGCGCCGCCTGAAGCGCGACGAGCTGACCGGCGATATCCCGATCATCATGCTCACCGCCAAAGGCGAAGAGGACAACAAGATCCAGGGCCTGGAAGTCGGCGCCGACGATTACATCACCAAGCCGTTCTCGCCCCGCGAGCTGGTGGCCCGGCTGAAGGCCGTGCTGCGTCGCACCGGCCCGAGCGACAGCGAAGCGCCAATCGAAGTCGGCGGCCTGCTGCTCGACCCGATCAGCCACCGCGTGACCATCGACGGCAAGCCGGCCGAGATGGGCCCTACCGAGTACCGCCTGCTGCAGTTCTTCATGACTCACCAGGAACGCGCCTACACGCGCGGCCAACTGCTCGACCAGGTGTGGGGCGGCAACGTGTATGTCGAGGAGCGCACCGTCGACGTGCATATCCGTCGCCTGCGCAAGGCGCTGGGTGAAGCCTACGAAAATCTGGTACAAACCGTCCGGGGCACTGGCTACCGCTTCTCGACCAAGAGCTGATCGAGCTTACAAGCGCCAAGCTGCAAGTCGTTGTACAAGGACCGTCAATTGAACCAGAACTGGCACGCGACCCTGATTCGCCACCTGTTGCTGCTGATCACCGTCTGCCTGATCGGCGGCCTGGTCAGCGGCTATTACGGCTGGAGCCTGGCCATCGGCCTGGCGCTGTACCTGGGCTGGACCCTCAAGCAACTGTTGCGCCTGCACGACTGGCTGCGCAACCACCAACCCGACGAAGCACCGCCCGATGGCTACGGCCTGTGGGGTGAGGTGTTCGACAGCATCTACCACCTGCAACGCCGCGACCAGCGCGTGCGCGGGCGCCTGCAGGCGGTGATCGACCGGGTGCAGGAGTCCACGGCGGCGCTGCGCGACGCGGTGATCATGCTCGACAGCGATGGCAACCTGGAGTGGTGGAACCGCGCCGCGGAGACGCTGCTGGGCTTCAAGACCCCGCAGGACGGCGGCCAGCCGGTCACCAACCTGGTGCGCCACCCGCGCTTCAAGGAATACTTCGAGGCGGAGAACTACGTCGAGCCGCTGGAAATCCCGTCTCCGATCAACGACCGCCTGCGCGTGCAGCTGCACATCACCCGCTACGGCAACAACGAGCACCTGATGCTGGTGCGCGATGTCACCCGCATCCATCAGCTCGAGCAGATGCGCAAGGACTTCGTCGCCAACGTCTCCCACGAGCTGCGCACGCCGCTGACCGTGATCACCGGCTACCTGGAAACCCTGCTGGACAACGTCGAGGACGTGAACCCGCGCTGGGCCAGGGCGCTGCAGCAGATGACCCAGCAAGGCTCGCGCATGCAGACCCTGCTCAACGACCTGTTGCTGCTGGCCAAGCTGGAAGCCACCGACTACCCCTCGGACAACCAGCCGGTGGCGGTCGATGCCCTGCTCGCCGCGATCAAGAACGATGCCCAGGCACTGTCCGGGCCGCGCAACCAGAAAATCACCCTGGAAGCCGCACCGGGCCTGCGCTTGAAGGGCAGCGAGTCGGAACTGCGCAGCGCCTTCTCCAACCTGGTGTTCAACGCCGTCAAGTACACCCAGGATGAAGGCAGCATCCGTATCCGCTGGTGGGGCGACGAACACGGCGCGCACCTGTCGGTGCAGGATTCCGGGGTCGGTATCGACGCCAAGCACCTGCCGCGGCTGACCGAGCGCTTCTACCGGGTCGACTCCAGCCGTGCGTCGAACACCGGCGGCACCGGCCTGGGGCTGGCGATCGTCAAGCACGTACTGATGCGCCACCGCGGCAAGCTGGAAATCAGCAGCGTGCCGGGGCATGGCAGTACCTTCACCTGCCACTTTGGGCCGGCACAATTGGCCAACAGCAAGGCCTGAGGTACCGGGGGCTGCTTTGCAGCCCTTTGCTTTTGCGGCCCCAGCCGCTACATTGGACCCCCTGTGCCAGCAAGAGCTGGCACTTTTTTTCTCTCTATCTCAAAGACGGACCCCGTAAAAACTCCATCATGGACCCTTCCCCTGGTATCAGCCTCGCCTCGTTATTCGCCGATTTCGGCATGATCATCTTCGCCTTCCTGCTGGTGCTGCTCAACGGCTTCTTCGTTGCCGCCGAGTTCGCCATGGTCAAACTGCGCGCCACCCGCGTCGAGTCCATCGCCGAACTGCATGGCTGGCGCGGCAGCATCCTGCGCAAGGTGCACAACCAGCTCGACGCCTACCTGTCCGCCTGTCAGCTGGGCATCACCCTCGCCTCGCTGGGCCTGGGCTGGGTCGGTGAACCGGCCTTTGCCCACCTGCTGGAGCCACTGCTGGCGTACCTGGGCGTGGACAGCGCCGAACTGGTCAAGGCGGTGTCGTTCTTCGTCGCCTTCTTCGTCATTTCGTACCTGCACATCGTGGTCGGCGAACTGGCGCCCAAGTCGTGGGCCATCCGCAAGCCCGAACTGCTGTCGCTGTGGACCGCCGTGCCGCTGTACCTGTTCTACTGGACCATGTACCCGGCCATCTACCTGCTCAACGCCAGCGCCAACACCATCCTGCGCATCGCCGGCCAGGGTGAGCCCGGCCCGCACCACGAGCACCACTACAGCCGCGAAGAACTCAAGCTGATCCTGCACTCCAGCCGTGGCCAGGACCCGAGCGACCAAGGCATGCGCGTACTCGCTTCGGCCGTGGAAATGGGCGAGCTGGAAGTCGTGGACTGGGCCAACTCGCGTGAGGACATGGTCAGCATCGACGCCCATGCCCCACTCAAGGAAATCCTCGCCCTGGTACGCCGGCACAAGTTCAGCCGCTACCCGGTGTACGACGCCGAGCGCGAGGAATTCACCGGCTTGCTGCACATCAAGGACTTGCTGCTGGAGCTGGCCGAACTCGAACACCTGCCCGAAACCATCGACCTGGACGACCTGGCCCGCCCGCTGGAGCGTGTATCGCGGCACATGCCGTTGTCGCAGCTGCTGGAGCAGTTCCGCAAAGGCGGCGCGCACTTCGTGCTGGTGGAGGAAGCCGACGGCAAGGTGATCGGCTACCTGACCATGGAAGACGTGCTGGAAGTGCTGGTGGGTGACATCCAGGACGAACACCGCAAGACCGAACGCGGCATCCTCGCCTACCAGCCGGGCAAACTGCTGGTGCGGGGCGATACGCCGCTGTTCAAGGTCGAACGCCTGCTCGGGGTCGACCTCGATCACATCGAGGCAGAAACCCTCGCCGGCCTGGTCTACGAGACCCTCAAGCGCGTGCCAGAAGAAGAGGAAGTGCTGGAGGTCGAAGGCCTGCGCATCATCATCAAGAAGATGAAAGGGCCGAAGATCGTCCTGGCCAAGGTGCTCAAGCTCGACTGACCCTAAGGGTTGCCGGCAGTGAAGTCCGGCGACCCGCCAAGCGGCCGGTCGAACTGGAACGGTATCGACTCCAGCGCCAGCCCCACATTGCGCTGCACCACGAAATGCAAATGGGGCCCGGTGCTGTTGCCGGTATTGCCCGACTTGGCCAGGGCCTGCCCTACCACCACCTGTTGCCCTTCACGCACCACCACCGAGCCCCGCATCAGGTGCAGGTACACGCCCATGGTGCCGTCGGGGTGCAGAATCCGCACGAAATTGCCACCCGGGTTGGTGCCCCGTCCGCTCTGGCCATTCTCGACCTTCACCACCATCCCGCCACGGGCAGCGATGATCGCCGTGCCCTCCGGCATGGCGATGTCCATCGCATAGCGGCTCCTGGGGCCGAAGTGGCTGAAACGGCCGTTGGGCCCCTGGGTCAGGCGAAATGGCCCACCCTTCCAGGGAAACGGGTAGCGGTAAGCCAGAGAGCGCTGGCCAGGGTCGCCCATGGCGTACTGGAAGCGGGTGGCGTACTGCAGCTTGCCGCCGGGTGCAGCCAGCACCGAACTCAGCACCTTGCTCGAACGTGGCCCCACCACGGCGCGTATGTTGCGCGGCTGGTTGCCACCGAAGGCGTTGGTCAGCTTGTCGATACTCAGCTCGACCTGCATGGGCACATACAAGTCGTTGCGCACCATGAAGCGCACGCCGCCTGGGAAGGTTTCGGCCTGCAGGCGCACCTTGCCATCGATGTGGTCGAGGATCGGCTCGCTGAGCTCGAAGGTTTTCGCCCCCGGGCTGTAGCGATCGGAGTACGAGACCACGCCGGAGTTGTCGACGGTCTTGTAGATCGTCATGCCCATGCTCGACGCCGAGGCTGAAAGCAAGGCACAGAAAAGCAGCAAGCGAGCGGTGGCTGGCATGATGGTGGCTTTTTGACAGTTGCGATCTTTCGAAGACTAGCAGCGGGATTTGTGGGCGGTATTGCAGCTGGTCGGAAGCACCGGCAGGTAGATGCGGACCTTGTGGGAGCCGCGCTTGCCGGCGATGGGCCGCAAAGCGGCCCCGACAGTTTATGCAACTACTTTGAAATCGCGGGGCCGCTTCGCGGCCCATCGCCGGCAAGCGCGGCTCCCACAAGCACAGCGCATGCCTGAAAGTTGGTGATAAACCTGTATATGGCCTTGATCAAGCGCCGGGGGTGAAGTGCTTCTGCTGGGTACCACGGGCAATCAGGCGCGACAGGTAGTCGAGCTTCTGCGCATCCTGGTCGACAAACTTGAAGGTCAGCTGCAACCAGTCACTTTCAGGCTTGGGCTCCAGTGCCGCGATGGCATGCAGGTAGCCGTTCAGGCGCGCCACTTCGGCGTTCTCACCCTGCTCCAGGTCGAGCACCGCGCCTTCCAGCACCTGTGGCAGCGCTGCACCGCGACGTACCACCAGCAACGCCTCCTTGAGGCTCAGCGCCTTGATCACACAGGGCTGGGTACCGCTGGACAGGCGCAACTGGCCCTGCCCCCGCCCGGCCTGGGCCGCAGCAGCCGCACTCTGAGGCTTTGGCGCGTTGAGCAAAGGCTTGGCCGGCGCAGCCGCAGGCGCCGCTACCTTGGCCGCTTCAGGCTTGCCGCCGGTCAGTGCACTGAGGGAGTCGTTGGCGAATGCCGAATTCACCCGTGCCGGCCCCCCGGCCATCAGGCTTTCCAGCTTGCCGATCTTGCTCAGGGCCTTCTTCACCTTGGTCAGCAGCTGCTCGTTGGTGAACGGCTTGCCGACGAAGTCGGAGACGCCGGCCTGGATGGCCTGGATCACGTTCTCCTTGTCACCACGGCTGGTCACCATGATGAACTGCAGGTCCTTCATCTCGGGCTGCTGACGGCACCAGGTCAGCAGTTCCAGGCCAGACATCTCTGGCATCTCCCAGTCGCACAGCACCAGGTCGAACGGTTCCTTGCCCAGCATCGCCATGGCCTTGCGACCGTTGACCGCGTCTTCGATGACCATGCCCGGGAAGGCATTGCGCAGGCACTTCCTCACCAGGTCACGAATGAACGGGGCGTCATCCACGACCAGCACATTGACTTTACTCATCGATACTCCTCTTGAACCCGACTAGCCTACCGCGCAATGGTGGCTACTTGCCAACTCTAGGGTCACGCCGGGACTTCTTCGCATCGTTCGCGGGTGCCTGCTGATTGCTCTGCCACACACGAAAACGCCCGGCACGGGCCGGGCGTCGATGCTCGCGAGCAATCTTATTTATCGTCAGGTTTCGCCGGAACATTAGCGCTTTCGGCCTCGTCACCCGCAGTGCCCTCGACTTCTGCCTTCATGCGCTTGAGGCCCATGTGACGTACATCGGTACCGCGCACCAGGTAGATCACCAGCTCCGAGATGTTGCGCGCGTGGTCGCCGATCCGCTCCAGCGAACGCAGCACCCAGATCACGCTGAGCACCCGCGAGATCGAACGTGGGTCTTCCATCATGTAGGTGACCAGCTCACGCAGGGCAGTCTTGTATTCGCGGTCGATGGTCTTGTCGTATTGGGCAACCGCCAGCGCCAGGTCGGCATCGAAGCGGGCGAAGGCATCGAGGGCGTCGCGCACCATGTTGCGCACCTGGTCGCCGATGTGGCGCACTTCGACGTAGCCACGCGGCGACTCGCCTTCCTCGCACAGCTGGATGGCGCGGCGGGCGATCTTGGTCGACTCGTCACCGATACGCTCAAGGTCGATCACCGACTTGGAGATGCTGATGATCAGGCGCAGGTCGGAGGCCGCTGGCTGGCGGCGGGCGAGGATGCGCAGGCATTCCTCGTCGATGTTGCGCTCCATCTGATTGATCTGCTCATCGACTTCACGCACCTGCTGGGCCAGACCCGAGTCGGCTTCGATCAGCGCGGTAACGGCATCGTTCACCTGCTTCTCGACCAGGCCACCCATGGCCAGCAAGTGGCTGCGCACCTCTTCGAGTTCGGCGTTGAACTGCTGGGAAATATGGTGGGTAAGGCTTTCTTTGTTGATCATCGTTTTTCCTTTGTATCGCGCGGCCCTGTAGGAGCGGGTTTATCGAGGCGTCGAACCGCCGCGAACACCGGCAAAGCCGGTGCCACACACCGCAGCGCTTAGCCGTACCGACCGGTGATGTAGTCTTCGGTCTGCTTCTTCGCCGGGTTGGTGAACAGGGTGTCGGTATCTCCGAATTCGACCAGTTTGCCCATGTACATGAACGCGGTGTAGTCCGAAACACGGGCCGCCTGTTGCATGTTGTGGGTCACGATGACGATGGTGTACTTGGATTTCAGTTCGTAGATCAGCTCTTCGACCTTCAGCGTCGAGATCGGGTCCAGCGCCGAGCATGGTTCGTCGAGCAGCAGCACTTCCGGCTCGACGGCGATGGTGCGGGCGATCACCAGACGCTGCTGCTGGCCGCCGGACAGGCCCAGGGCGGATTCATGCAGGCGGTCCTTGACCTCATCCCACAGGGCGGCGCCCTTCAGCGCCCACTCCACGGCTTCGTCGAGTACGCGCTTCTTGTTGATGCCCTGGATACGCAGGCCATAGACCACGTTCTCGTAGATGGTCTTGGGGAACGGGTTGGGCTTCTGGAACACCATGCCCACCCGGCGGCGCAGCTCGGCCACGTCTTCGCCCTTGCGGTAGATGTTGTTGCCGTACAAGTTGATGGCGCCTTCCACACGGCAGCCGTCGACCAGGTCGTTCATGCGGTTGAAGGTGCGCAGCAGGGTCGACTTGCCGCAGCCGGACGGGCCGATGAAGGCGGTCACGCGCTGCTTGGGGATGTTCATCTGCACGTCGAACAGGGCTTGCTTGTCGCCGTAGAACAGGCTCAGGCCCGGCACTTCGATGGCCACGGTTTCTTCGGCCAGGCGCAGGCCCTGCTTGTCGCGACCCAGGGCAGACATGTCGATGCCGTGAGTGTGGGATTCGTTCTGCATGGTCAACTCCATACGCTTTCAATTCGTTTCAAAGGGCCGCCCGGCTGGCAGGCGGCACGCTTGCAATTAGGCTCAGCTGTCGAGCGCCTTGTACTTCTCGCGCAGGTGGTTACGGATCCACACCGCCGACAGGTTGAGGGTGGCGATCACCAGCACCAGCAGCAGCGCGGTGGCGTATACCAGCGGTCGCGCCGCTTCGACGTTCGGGCTCTGGAAGCCGACGTCGTAGATGTGGAAGCCCAGGTGCATGATCTTCTGGTCCAGGTGCAGGTACGGGTAGTTGCCGTCCAGCGGCAGCGATGGCGCCAGCTTCACCACACCCACCAGCATCAGCGGCGCCACTTCACCGGCGGCGCGGGCCACGGCGAGGATCATGCCGGTCATCATGGCCGGGCTGGCCATCGGCAGGACGATCTTCCACAGGGTTTCGGCCTTGGTCGCACCCAGGGCCAGGGAGCCTTCACGCACGGTCCGCGGAATCCGCGCCAGGCCTTCCTCGGTGGCCACAATCACCACCGGAACGGCCAGCAGCGCCAGGGTCAGCGAAGCCCACAGCAAACCCGGGGTACCCAGGGTCGGCGCCGGCAGCGCTTCGGGGAAGAACAGGCGATCGATCGAGCCGCCCAGTACGTAGACGAAGAAGCCCAGGCCGAATACGCCGTAGACGATCGCCGGTACCCCGGCCAGGTTGTTCACCGCGATGCGGATCAGGCGGGTCACCGGGCCTTGCCTGGCGTACTCGCGCAGGTAGACCGCAGCCAGCACGCCAAACGGCGTGACGATCACGGCCATGATCAGGGTCATCATCACAGTGCCAAAGATGGCCGGGAAGATACCGCCCTCGGTGTTGGCTTCACGTGGGTCGTCGCTGAGGAATTCCCAGACCTTGGCGAAGTAGGTGCCCATCTTGCTGAAGCCGGACATGCCGTTCGGCTGGATGGCGTGCACCACCTTGCTCAGGTTGATTTCCACTTCACGGCCGTTGCCGTCACGGGCTACCAGGCTGTCGCGGGCGAAGGCCTGGTGCAGGCCCAGCAGGCGGTCCTCGATGGCCTTGTAGCGGCTGTTCAGCTCGGCGCGTTCGGCGTCCATGTCGGCCTGGGCGGCGGCGTCCAGCTTGCCGTCCAGTTCCAGCTTGCGACCGTGCAGGCGCAGGCGTTCGAGGCCATGGTTGATGGCTCCGATGTCTTTCTTCTCGAGGGTTTGCAGTTCGCTGTTGAGCTGGTTGGCGCGCTTGAGGCGGGCTTGCAGCTCGCCCCAGGCCGCCGGGCCTTGGGCAACCACGCGGCCCTCTTCCTTGACGCTGACCAGGTAGCCGTAGAAGTTGCCCCACTCGCGGCGCTCCAGGGCCATCAGGTCAGCCGGGCGCTGCTCGTCTACCAGCCATTCGCCGACCACCCAGGTGAAGTCGCTGCCGTTGAGGTCGCGGTTACCCACCTTGATCAGCTCACGGGTCATGAACTCCGGGCCGTCGTCCGGCACCGGCAGGCCGGCGCCCTTGAGGCGAGCGCGCGGGACTTCTTCCTTCTGCACCACTTCGCCGATGACAACGTGGTCGGCCTGACCCGGCACCTTGTAGGTGGCCTGGATCAGGTCGGCCGGCCAGAAGTGGCCCAGGCCGCGCACGGCGATCACCGCCAGCAGGCCAACGGTCATGATCACCGCCATGGCCACCGCGCCACCGCTGATCCAGACGCCTGGGGCGCCGCTCTTGAACCAGCCTTTGAGGGAATCCTTTTTCACGGATCGCTACCTTTCTATCAAAGCGACGAGTATTTCTTGCGCAGACGCTGGCGAATCAGCTCGGCCAAGGTGTTCATGATGAAGGTGAACATCAGCAGCACGAGGGCGGCGAGGAACAGCACGCGATAGTGGCTGCCGCCGACTTCCGATTCAGGCATTTCCACCGCCACGTTGGCGGCCAGGGTGCGCATGCCTTCGAACAGGTTCAGCTCCATCACCGGGGTGTTGCCGGTGGCCATCAGCACGATCATGGTCTCGCCCACCGCACGGCCCATGCCGATCATCAGCGCCGAGAAGATCCCCGGGCTGGCGGTGAGGATGACCACGCGGGTCAGGGTCTGCCACGGCGTCGCCCCCAGGGCCAGGGAGCCCAGGGTCAGGCTGCGCGGCACGCTGAACACGGCGTCTTCGGCGATCGAGTAGATGTTCGGGATGACCGCGAAGCCCATGGCGATACCCACCACCATGGCGTTGCGCTGGTCATAGCGCAGGCCGAGGGTGTGTTCGATCCACAGACGCATGTCACCACCAAAGAACCAGCTCTCGAGGTACGGGCTGACAGCCAGGGCAAGCCAGCCGATCACCAGGATCACCGGGATCAGGATCGCCGCTTCCCAGCCATCCGGGATGCGCAGGCGGATCGACTCCGGCAGGCGGCTCCAGGCAAAGCCAGTCAGCAGGATACCCAGGGGCATGATCAGGAACAGGCTGAACACACCCGGCAGGTGGCCTTCCAGGTATGGCGCGAGGAACAGGCCGGCGAAGAAGCCGAGGATCACCGTCGGCATCGCTTCCATCAGTTCGATCACCGGCTTGACCTTGCGGCGCATGCCCGGGGCCATGAAGTAGGCGGTGTAGATGGCAGCGGCAATGGCCAGCGGCGCCGCCAGGATCATCGCGTAGAACGCGGCCTTGAGGGTACCGAAAGTCAGCGGCGACAAGCTCAGCTTGGGTTCGAAGTCGGTGTTCGAGGCGGTCGACTGCCAGACGTATTTAGGCGCGTCGTAGTTTTCGTACCAGACCTTGCCCCACAGTGCGCTGAAGGAAATTTCCGGGTGCGGGTTGCGCAGGCTCAGCGGCAGCAGCTTGCTACCTTCTTCGATGATGATGCGGTTGGCACGTGGCGACAGGGCCAGGATGCCAGCACCTTCGGCGGCCTGCTCGACCAGCAGCGTGCGATGCGCAGTACTGTGGAACACGCCGAGCTTGCCGTCGCTGTCCAGGGCGATGAAGCCCTTGCGACGCTCTTCGGCATCGATCTGGACGATCGGCGCCGTGCCCATCTGGAAGGTGCGGATCTGCTTGAAGCGCTGCTCGCCATCCGGGTCGCGGGCCATGAACCATTGGGCCAGACCGCCCTTGGAATCGCCGATGATCAGCGAAATGCCGCCGACCAGCTGGGCAGTGGCGGTGATTTCGGTGTCGGCGCTTTCGGACAGCTTGTAGCGGCCATTGAGGCTCTTGTCGCGCAGGCTGAAGACATCGGCGGTGGCGCGACCGTTGATCACGTACAACCACTGCTGACGCGGGTCGATGAAGATGTTCTTCACGACCTCGGTCATCTGCGGCAATTCGATGCGGCTCTGCTCGGTGCTGGCCTCGCCGGTCAGCATGTTTTCAGTACGCGACAGCTCGATCACCTGCAGGTGCGCACCCGTGGCGCCGGCCAGCACCAGGGTGTCACCGTTGACGTTGACGCTCACGTGCTCCAGCGCGCGGCCCTGCTCGTCGAGCACGAACGGCTCCTGGCCGTACGGGTAGTCGATGCCTGGGGTGATGGTCTTCTTGTTGTCCGGGTAGGTGATCTTGTAGGTGTGGTGGAACACCAGTGCCTGACCATTGGACAGACCGAGGACGACCAGCGGGCTGCCCGGCTGGTCGGCGCTGATCGAAGTAACCTGGGTCCCTGCCGGCAATGGCAGGTCGACGCGGCTCAGCTGGTTACCGCTCTTGGTGTCGAAGAAAATGGCCTGACCCTTGTCCGAAACGCGCATGCCGACCAGGTTCTGCTCTTCAAGGGCGATCATCAGAGGCTTGCCGGCATCCTGTTGCAGCCAGGTCGGCTCCAGGGCCTTCTTGCTGGTCAGCTCGGCGCCCTGGAACAGTGGCAGCACCACATAAGCCAGATAGAAAAAGATCAGCGTGATGGCTGCCAACACGGCAAGCCCGCCCACCAGTACATACCAGCGGGTCAGGCGGTCCTTGAGCGCACGCATGCGGCGCTTGCGTTGCAACTCGGGCGTATTGAAGTCAATCCGCACGGGCGGGGAATTTGGGGTCATTGTGGAATTGGCCAGATCATTCATGCGCACACCCTAGCGGTCCCGTATGACAAAAACATGACAATGTGTTGACGTGACGAAGCCCGCCGCGCAGGAACCCTGGCTTCGGACGGAGAAAAGCGTGGAAGAGGCCGGCCGCTGCGGTGCCGGCCTCTTCTCAGTTACTTACTTCTTTGCAACGTTACCGGCGTGGGACAGGCCCAGATCAGCCAGGGTCTTGTCGACCACTTTGGCCGGCAGCGGGATGTAGCCATCCTTCACCACGACCTGCTGGCCAGCTTGCGACAGCACCAGCTTGACGAACTCGGCTTCCAGCGGAGCCAGAGGCTTGTTCGGCGCCTTGTTGACGTAGACGTACAGGAAGCGCGACAGCGGGTACGAGCCGTTCAGGGCGTTGGCTTCGTTGTCTTCGATGAACTCACCGCCTTCTTTCTTGGCCAGGGCCACGGTCTTGACGCTGGCGGTCTTGTAACCGATGCCCGAGTAGCCAATGCCGTTCAGCGAGGAGCTGATCGACTGCACGACCGAAGCCGAGCCAGGTTGTTCGTTGACGCTAGGCTTGAAGTCGCCTTTGCACAGGGCTTCTTCCTTGAAGTAGCCGTAGGTGCCCGATACCGAGTTGCGGCCGAACAGCTGAACCGGCTTGTTGGCCAGGTCGCCGGTCACGCCCAGGTCACCCCAGGTCTTGACGTCGGCTTTGGCGCCGCACAGGCGGGTGGACGAGAAGATGGCATCGACCTGGGCCATGGTCAGGCCTTTGATCGGGTTGTCCTTGTGCACGAACACGGCCAGGGCGTCGACGGCGACCGGGATGGCGGTTGGCTTGTAGCCGTACTTCTGCTCGAAGGCCTGCAGTTCGACGTCCTTCATCTTGCGGCTCATCGGGCCGAGGTTGGCGGTGCCTTCGGTCAGCGCGGGTGGCGCGGTCGAGGAACCGGCAGCCTGAATCTGGATGTTTACGTTCGGATATTCCTTTTTGTAGGCCTCGGCCCACAGAGTCATCAGGTTCGCGAGCGTGTCGGAACCGACGCTGGAGAGGTTGCCCGAAACACCGGTGGTCTTGGTGTAGGTCGGGATTGCAGGGTCGACGGCGGCTACCGCGTTGGCGGTCGCAACGCCAGCGGCGGCAAAGGTGATGGCCGCCATCAAACGCTTCAGTTTCATGCCTTGCTCCTAGCAGGAATATTGGGGTGTTGGATGGAACGGGGCCAAGTATCTGCAGGCCGCATGAATACGATATGACTCAATTGTGACAAATGGATGAAAGGCCATCACTGAAAACAGGCCTGGCCTCTTCGCGGCTAAAGCCGCTCCCACAGGTACGGCGCAGGCCAAATCCCTGTGGGAGCGGCTTTAGCCGCGAAGAGGCCAGTAGCCTTGGCGCAAATCAGCGCTTCTTGGCGAGCAGGTACAGGCCCACGGCCAGACCAACGGCACAAAGACCCGCCACGTAGTAGGCCGGCGCCATCGGGCTGACCTTGAGCAGCGCCGTCACCACCATCGGTGTCAGGCCACCAAAGATGGCGTAGGCAACGTTGTAGGAGAACGACAGCCCGCTGAAGCGCACCACCGCCGGGAATGCCTTGACCATCACGTACGGCACTGCGCCGATCACACCCACGCACAAGCCGGTCACCGCATACAGCGGGAACAGCAGTTCAGGATGGGTCGGCAGGCTGTGATAGAACGTCCAGGAGCTGGCCAGCAGCAGCAAGCTGCCGATCACGAACACCCGGCCCGCCCCGAAACGGTCGGCCAGGCTGCCAGCGCCGATGCAGCCGACGCTGAGCAGCACGATCGCCAGGCTGTTGGCCTTGAGCGAATCGGTAGGGCTGACGTGATAGATGCTCTGCAGCAGTGCCGGGGTCATCAGGATCACCACCACGATGCCGGCAGACAGCATCCAGGTCAGCAGCATCGACAGGATGATCGGGCCCCGGTGGTCACGCAGCACCGCGCGCAGCGGCAGCTCTTCGGCCAGTGCCTTGCGCTGCTGCATCTCGGCGAACACCGGGGTCTCGTGCAGCCAGCGGCGCAGGTACACCGAGAACAGGCCGAAGACACCGCCGAGCAGGAACGGAATCCGCCAGGCGTAATCCGCCACCTCTTCAGCGCTGTAGAGGGTGTTGATCAGGGTCGCCACCAGCGAGCCGAGCAGGATGCCGGCCGTCAGGCCCGCGGTCAGGGTCCCGCAGGCGTAGCCGGTGTTGCGCTCTGGCACATGCTCGGATACGAACACCCAGGCGCCCGGCACCTCGCCACCGATGGCCGCACCCTGGATCACCCGCATCAGCAGCAACAGGACCGGCGCCCACAGGCCGATCTGAGCATACGTCGGCAGCAGGCCCATGATCAGGGTCGGCAACGCCATCATGAAGATGCTCAGTGTGAACATCTTCTTGCGCCCGAGCAGGTCGCCGAAGTGGGCCATGACGATGCCCCCCAGCGGTCGTGCCAGGTAGCCGGCGGCGAAAATGCCGAAGGTCTGCATCAGGCGTAGCCACTCGGGCATGTCGGCGGGGAAGAACAGCTTGCCGACCACCGTGGCGAAGAACACGAAGATGATGAAGTCGTAGAACTCCAGGGCTCCGCCCAGGGCGGACAGTGAGAGGGTCTTGTAGTCACTGCGGGTCAGCGGCCGCGAGGGCTGCTCGATACTGCTCGGCACGGAGGTCATCGCTCGTCGTTCTCTTGTAGGTCATGCAGGCCGCTTGGCACGCGGCTTCTGGATTAGGGCGAGGAGCGAAGATAGCAAATTGCCGAGCTGCGCTGAAAGCGATACAAAATCCCTACAGATATTCGCGAATGTGCGGTCGTCGCTGGGCGATTGGCTATATATACTGGCCGTTCGTAGGAAAAGGTTGCTTTAACCGTGGGAAGTTGTGCGAAAACGCCGGTCATGATGTCAGACGGTTTCGCAGAGTTTCCCTATGGCCGCCCAGCGAAGCGGAATCAGCGTAGTATGTTGTCGGCTGAATCGTTTTCCCGGCCTTGCGCCACACCAACGAAAGCGTCACGGGTCAGAGGCCCCATCGCATGATTGAGCTCGAACAAGAAGATCCTATCCCGCAAGGCGACCTGGCCTTGCAGATCACCGCGCTGCCGCGCGAAACCAATGGCTTCGGCGACATCTTCGGCGGCTGGCTGGTCGCGCAGATGGACCTGGCCGGCACCGCCATGGCCAGCCGCGTCGCTGGCGGCCGGGTCGCCACGGTATCCATCGACCGCATGGCCTTCCTGGTGCCGGTGGCTGTGGGCGCACAACTGTCGTTCTACACCCAGACCCTGGAGATCGGCCGCAGCTCGATCCGCATGATGGTCGAGGTGTGGAGTGACGACCCACTGTCCAGCGAGTGGCGCAAGGTTACCGAAGCGACATTCGTGTTCGTCGCCATCGATGGCAGTGGCCGAACCCGCTCGGTGCCTCGCCGCTGAGCCTCGCGGGCGGTAAACTCATTGCACGTCACCGGGTCCAAGGGCCCACAGGCAATCAATGAGACGAGTGCAATGGCTACCTTCAAGGTCGAATCCGAGCAACACGGCGAACTCAACTGCTGGCGCATCAGCAGCGACCACGCCGAACTACTGATCGCCCAGCAGGGCGCGCAGATCCTCAGCTACCAGCGTGTTGGCGAGCCACCGCTGCTGTGGCTGAGCGACCAGGCCATCTTCCGCCAGGGCAAATCGGTGCGTGCCGGTGTACCGGTGTGCTGGCCGTGGTTTGGCAACTTGCAGCGCAATCCCGCATCGGTGCAGGCTATGTACCATGGCGAGCAGGCGCCCGCCCACGGCCTGGCGCGCACGCGTGACTGGAAGTTGCTGGGCGTCGAAGAAAAAGGCGATGACCTGCACATCGAATTCGAGCTGCCGGAGGCCCAGGGCGATCTGCCGGGCTGGCCGCATGATGTCGAGCTGAAGCTGCAGATCGTGCTCGGCGATGCGCTCACCGTGTCCCTGAACAGCCGCAACATGGGCAACAGCCCAGTGACCATCAGCCAGGCCCTGCACAGTTACTTTGCCGTCAGCGACGTGCGCCAGGCGCGGGTCGAAGGGGTCGAAGGGCTGCAGTACATCGAAACCCTGGCCGACTGGGAACAGCGCCAGCAGCAGGGCGCGTTGGCGTTTGCCGGGGAAACCGACCGGATCTACCTGGATACACCGCAAACGCTGAGCATTGTCGATCCACACTGGCAGCGGCGGATCACTCTGACCTGTAGCGGGTCGCGCTCGGCGGTGATCTGGAACCCTTGGACCGAGCGGGCCAAGGAGCTGGCAGACATGGCCGATGACGGCTGGCAGCGGATGCTGTGCATCGAGACGGCGAATGTCTGGGATGATGTGGTGGAGCTCAAGCCCGGCGCCAGCCGGTCGTTGCAGGTCAGTATCGGTAGCGGCGCGATCTGAATTCTGCTTCAACCCCTTCGCGGGCTTGCCCGCGAAGAGGCCGCTACAGGCTTCAGAGGTCCGCGTCTTCCACCACCCTCACCTTCCCCGCATCCAGCGCATAGGCCGCATCGGCCAGGTCATTGCTGACCTTCTCCACCTTCAGCGTGCCGCTGACCCAAAGCGGTGTATAGATGTCATCGATCTTCAAGCCTTTCGGATACCGCACCAGCACCAGCTGGTTAGGCGGCGGCGGCGGCACGTGGATGCACGCGCCCGGGTAAGGTACGAGGAAGAACAAGGTGCTGTTGCCCTTGGCATCGCTTTCCAGCGGCACCGGATAGCCGCCCAAACGAATGTCCTTGCCGTTCATGGCGGCCACGGTCTTGGTCGAATACATCACCGCCGGCAGGCCCTTGCTCTGCTTGAGGCCGCCCTTGGCGGTGAAGGTGCCATTGGCTTCCGGCGAGTTGTGGTCGATTTCGGGCATTTCTTCGAGCGCCTTCTGGTCCGACTTGGGCATCAGCTCCAGCCAGTCGGTTTCGGGCAGTTCGGCATGGGCCAGGGTGCTGGCCAGAAGCAACGGAATGAGGAAAAAGGCACGCATGTAAATGCTCGGCAACTCGGGATGAATTGCCGGGCATTCTAACCAGTATTCAGCGTTTCTTGATGAATCCGTAGATCACCAGAAGGACGATCGCACCGACCAGCGCGCCGATGAATCCTGCCGCCTGGCCCGCCTGGTAGATCCCCAGTGCCTGGCCGCCATAGGTGGCGAGCAGGGAACCGGCGATACCCAGCAGAATGGTCATGATCCAGCCCATGCTGTCGTCGCCCGGCTTGAGGAAGCGAGCCAGCAGGCCGACGATGAGGCCGATGAAGATGGTTCCAATGATGCCCATGGCAATCCCTCTGATATGAAGATGGAACAAGCCAAAGCCTAGACAGCGCTTTGGCTTGTTGCCATTTTCAGAGAGCAGACCCCAGGCAGAAGTTCGATCAGTTGCTGATCAGCGCTTCCACTTCGGCAATCCTGGCTTTCAGGCTGACCATGTCCTGGCAGCGCAGGGTGGCGTGGCCGACCTTGCGCCCGACCTTGAAGGCCTTGCCGTAGTGGTGCAGGTGGCAACCGTCGATGGCCACCACCTTGTCGACTGCTGGCACTTCACCGATGAAGTTGAGCATGGCGCTCTCGCCGACCTTGGCAGTCGAGCCCAGCGGCAGGCCGGCCACGGCCCGCAGGTGGTTCTCGAACTGGCTGCACTCGGCGCCTTCGATGGTCCAGTGCCCGGAGTTATGTACACGCGGGGCGATTTCGTTGGCCTTCAGGCCACCGTCGACTTCGAAGAACTCGAAGGCCATTACACCGACATAATCCAGTTGCTTGAGCACACGGCCGACATAGTCTTCGGCCAGGCCCTGCAGCGGGTGCGCTTCGCTGGCCACCGACAGGCGCAGGATGCCGCTCTCGTGGGTGTTGTGCACCAACGGATAGAAGCGGGTTTCGCCATCGCGGGCCCGCACGGCCACCAGCGATACTTCACCCGTGAACGGCACGAAACCTTCCAGCAGGCAAGGCACGCTGCCCAGTTCGGCGAAGGTGCCAACCACGTCTTCAGGCGTGCGCAGAACCTTCTGGCCCTTGCCGTCGTAGCCCAGGGTGCGGGTCTTCAGCACGGCCGGCAGGCCGATGCTGGCGACCGCCGCGTCGAGGTCTGCCTGCGAGAGGATGTCGGCGAAGGCCGGGGTCGGGATGCCCAGGTCGCGGAACATGCTCTTCTCGAACAGGCGATCGCGGGCGATGCGCAGGGCTTCGGCACTCGGGTAGACCGGGACGAACTGCGACAGGAAAGCCACGGTCTCGGCCGGGACGCTCTCGAATTCGAAGGTCACCAGGTCGACTTCGTCGGCCAGCTGGCGCAGGTGGTCCTGGTCGCCATAGTCGGCACGCAGGTGCTCGCCCAGCGGGGCGGCACAGGCGTCCGGTGCCGGGTCGAGGAAGGCAAAGTTCATGCCCAGCGGGGTGCCCGCCAGGGCCAGCATGCGGCCCAACTGGCCGCCACCGATTACACCGATCTTCATGGGTTCAGCCTCAAGCCTGGCGCGGGTCTGGGTTGTCCAGCACGGTGTCGGTCTGCTCGGTGCGGAACTGCTTGAGCGCCGCGTGGTACTGCGGGTACTTGGCGCCCAGGATGCTCGCCGACAGCAGCGCGGCGTTGACGGCGCCAGCACGGCCGATGGCCAGGGTGGCCACGGGTACACCGGCAGGCATCTGCACGATCGACAGCAGCGAATCGACGCCCGACAGCATCGACGACTGGACGGGCACGCCCAGCACCGGCAGGTGGGTCTTGGCGGCACACATGCCTGGCAGGTGGGCAGCGCCACCGGCACCCGCAATGATCACCTCGATGCCACGCCCTTCGGCCTCTTCGGCGTACTGGAACAGCAAGTCCGGGGTGCGGTGGGCGGAAACCACCTTCACTTCGTAGGGAATGCCGAGTTTTTCCAGCATATCGGCGGTGTGGCTAAGGGTGGACCAATCGGACTTGGAGCCCATGATCACGCCAACCAGTGCACTCATCGTCGAGCCTCTCCTGCAAGCGCCTTCTGGCGCGCTAAAAGCAACAAGCCACGCAGGTGGACCGGCGTGGCTTGTCATACGGATTCTGAATCGACCGGGTCGGCCGAAGGCGCGGGATTGTAGCGTATTTCTGGGCGGGCCGCCCACCCCCACAAGCACATGTCGGATCAAAGGGCAAGCTGTCTCGCGGGACAACTTTTCCTGCTGACCCAACGTGCGATTGCTTCAGACAATTCGCCCCTTCGCCACTGATCATCATCGAAGGAAGCAAAGATGCTCAATCCCCGCCATATCGCACTCGCAGTCAGCCTGGCCTGCAGCGTGATCCTGCCCTCAGCCTGGGCGGCCAGATCCCTGGTAGTCACGGTCTACCCACATGATGAACTGGCCGACATGAGCGATGACCAATTGCAGAATGACTATTTCCAGCACTGGCTGGATGAAATGCGTACCTTCACGCAGCACCCGATCGAAGTGATCTTTCAACGTGCCGTGCCGGGCCTGACCGACATCGACTACCGCACGATGAGCTCAAATCAGCTACTCGATGCCTTCACCGAAGAAATTCTTTACCAGCGTTCGGCTAGGCCCTTTTCCTACATGAACAAGGACCTATTACTTACAAGGGAAAGCTACGACCGCAGCGGGTTGAATTTCGTTGCGGGCCTCGCCCACACCAACGGCAATACAGGCATCGCCTCAATGGCCACCTATGCAGCGCCTGCACACGAGATCGGCCATATGCTCTCCGCCACGCATGAACATGCGCACACCGACTTCAACGGCTGGTTCTGCGAAACCTACATGGTGCCCGCCCGCATCAAGCTGCGCTCCAACTGCTATCGATACAGCGAGCAGAATCGAACAGCCATTGCCGATTACCTCAAGTACAACTCAAATTGATACCTCGCCCGGGCCACCTGCCGACTCCAGCTTGCGCCACAGCAGACGCACGTTGGCCTTGCGCACCAGTGCACAGCGGTAAAGGCGGATTTCCAGCGGCACGTGCCACTGGCTGCCCCCGCAGATCACCAGCTCTCCGCGTTCCAGCTCGCCTCGCATGGACAGGCGCGGCACCCAGGCAACCCCCATCCCTTCCAGCGCCATGCTCTTGAGACTGTCAGCCATGGCCGTTTCATAGACAGTGGTGTAGCGCAGATTGCGCTGGCGCAGCAGCAAGTTCACCGAACGCCCGAGGAACGCGCCGGCACTGTAGGCCAACAGAGGCACGCTGGCATCGGCTTCAAGGTCGAACAGCGGCTTGCCGTCGGCATCCACTGCGCACACCGGAAGCATTTCGGTGGTGCCCATGTGCAGCGACGGGAAGATCTCGGCATCCATCTGCAGGGCGGCGTCGGGGTCATAGAACGCCAGCATCAGGTCGCAACCCCCTTCCCTTAATGCATGCACCGCATCTCCGACGTTGGTCGCTACCAGGCGAGTGGCGATGTTCAAACCATCATTGCGCAACTGGGCTACCCAGCGTGGGAAAAAGCCCGATGCCAGGGAGTGCGCGGCAGACACCTGGATCACCTCACCCTGGCCACCTTCGAGGTGATGCAAATGGCGGAGAACTTCGCTCAACTGGTCGACAACGGTGCGTGCGGTAACGAGAAAAAGCTGGCCAGCCTCGGTCAGTTCAATGGGCGTGCGGGAACGATTCACCAAAGTCAGGCCCAGCGCCGCTTCCAGGCTGCGTATGCGCCGGCTGAAGGCGGGTTGCGTGACGAAACGTCGCTCGGCCGCTTGGGAA
This sequence comes from Pseudomonas sp. NPDC089422, assembly GCF_044749405.1. NCBI lineage: Bacteria > Pseudomonadati > Pseudomonadota > Gammaproteobacteria > Pseudomonadales > Pseudomonadaceae > Pseudomonas > Pseudomonas sp. NPDC089422. Next base: position 185,511 of record NZ_JBIVHW010000011.1, on the reverse strand, counting down.
AAACTGCGGGTGGAGGCCAAGGCACTGAAGTCCTCCAGCCACTTGCTTTCGAGGTTCATGAAGCAGATCTCCCGGCGTGCACCAAAATGGAACACGCTCGAATGTCAATTGGCGTCACATGAAACACTATGCCGTTTGTGCATAGGTTAGCGTGCAACAGCATTGGCCGCAAAATCCCCTTCAGGCCTAGGATTGGCGCCATTCCGGCATGTGCCGGGTCAAAATCGAGATGATATCCATCATGTCCTCCGCTGCATCGTTCCGCGTCGAAAAAGATCTGCTTGGTACCCTTGAAGTCCCTGCCGATGCCTACTACGGCATCCAGACCCTGCGCGCTGCCAACAACTTCCATCTCTCCGGTGTTCCGCTGTCGCACTACCCGAAGCTGGTCGTGGCCCTGGCCATGGTCAAGCAGGCTGCTGCCGACGCCAACCGTGAGCTGGGTCACCTGAGCGATGCCAAGCACGCTGCCATCAGTGCAGCCTGCGCCCGCCTGATCAAAGGCGATTACCACGACCAGTTCGTGGTGGACATGATCCAGGGTGGTGCCGGTACTTCCACCAACATGAACGCGAACGAAGTCATCGCCAACGTCGCGCTGGAGGCCATGGGCCACCAGAAGGGTGAGTACCAGTACCTGCACCCGAACAACGACGTGAACATGGCGCAGTCGACCAACGACGCCTACCCGACCGCCATCCGCCTGGGCCTGCTGCTGGGCCACGACGCCCTGCTGGCCAGCCTCGACAGCCTGATCCAGGCCTTCGCGGCCAAAGGCAAGGAATTCGACCACGTACTGAAGATGGGCCGTACCCAGCTGCAGGACGCCGTGCCGATGACCCTGGGCCAGGAGTTCCGTGCCTTCGCCACCACCATGACCGAAGACCTGCAGCGCCTGCGCTCGCTGGCTCCGGAATTGCTGACCGAAATCAACCTGGGCGGTACCGCCATCGGCACCGGCATCAACGCCGACCCGGGCTACCAGGCCCTGGCCGTACAACGCCTGGCCACCATCAGCGGCCAGCCACTGGTACCGGCTGCCGACCTGATCGAAGCCACTTCCGACATGGGCGCCTTCGTGCTGTTCTCCGGCATGCTCAAGCGTACCGCGGTCAAGCTCTCGAAGATCTGCAACGACCTGCGCCTGCTGTCCAGCGGCCCACGCACCGGCATCAACGAGATCAACCTGCCGGCGCGCCAGCCAGGCAGCTCGATCATGCCAGGCAAGGTCAACCCGGTAATCCCTGAGGCCGTCAACCAGGTGGCCTTCGCCATCATGGGCAACGACCTGGCCCTGACCGTCGCCGCCGAAGGTGGCCAGCTGCAGCTGAACGTGATGGAGCCGCTGATCGCCTACAAGATCTTCGACTCGATCCGCCTGCTCCAGCGCGCCATGGACATGCTGCGCGAGCACTGCATCGTCGGCATCACTGCCAACGAACAGCGCTGCCGTGAACTGGTCGAGCACTCGATCGGCCTGGTCACCGCCCTGAACCCGTACATCGGCTACGAAAACGCCACCCGTATCGCCCGCGTTGCCCTGGAAACCGGCCGCGGCGTACTGGAACTGGTGCGTGAAGAGAAGCTGCTGGACGACGCGATGCTCGACGACATCCTGCGTCCGGAAAACATGATCGCTCCACGTCTGGTTCCGCTGAAGGCGTAACCCGGCCGCTGCAAACAGTCTCACCAGGTCGAGGGACTAGACACCTCTCAACCTTTCAAAGGCCCGAGCGCACGCTCCGGGCCTTTTTTTTCGCCTCATGAATGCCGCGCCAGCCATGCCGTGCCGGTGTCGGCACACAACTTGCTCCATAATGCCTCCCAGGCCCACGGGATGACCGAGCATGCTGCACAGCCACCTGACCACCCTCAACGCGGTTTCGCTGATCCTCAACCTGTTCCAGGAAGAAGGCTGCGAGGCGACAACGTTGCTCGCCGGCAGCGGCATAGGCCCGGCCGACCTGGGCCATAGCGACGCACGCATCACCACCCAGCAAGAGTTGCAGGTATGCGCCAATGCCGTGGCCCGGCGCGAGGAGATCGGCCTGGAACTGGGCCGGCGCATGCATGTGTCGTGCTACGGCATGCTCGGTTACGCCCTGCTCTCCAGTGCCACTTTGGGTGACGCCCTGCGCCTGGCGCTGCACTATCCGGCACTGCTGGGAACAGTCTTCAAGCTGCGCCTGGTCGACGATGGCCAGCGCGTCTGGTTCAGCGCCAGCGAATACCATGACAGCCCGGCCCTCGCCGCCTTCAATGCCGAGTTCTGCCTGGTGTCGTTGAAAGTGATTTGCGATGACCTGCTCGGCCGCACGCTGCCGCTGCTCGGCGCCCGCTTCGAGCACACGCGGCCCGGCTACCACAGCCTCTACACCGGCGCCTTTCAGTGCCCACTGGCCTTCGACGCCGAGGACAACGCCTTTGCCTTCGAGCGGCGCTGGCTGGACATGCCATTACCGCTGGCCGACCCGATTACCCACAAGGCCATGAGTGAGCGCTGCCGGCGCCTGAACCTGGAATTCACCGGGCGCCAGGCCTGGCTTGGGCGGATCCGCCAGCTGTTGCTGCAACAACTGGACGCGGCGCCGGGCCTGGAGGGGCTGGCGCGGCAGATGAACTGTTCGTCGCGGACCTTGCGCCGGCACCTGCAGGCGCTGGGCTGCAGTTATCAACAACTGCTCGATGAGCTGCGCTTCGATCGGGCCAAGCAATTGCTGGCCGATGAGCAGATGCCGATCTACCGCATCGCCGAGACCCTGGGGTTCAGCGAGACCGCGAGTTTCCGCCATGCATTCCAGCGCTGGAGCGGCGTGGCCCCAAGCCACTTCCGCGGTTGACCGGTGAGTGGCCAACGAGCTTGGCCACATCGATCCCCTTTTGGCCGTTTGCGTCGTTCTCCACCACCGGGTCGCCCGTGAAAATGGGCCCACGCCAGTACCCCCGGAGAACAACAAATGCTGACGATCTATTCCGATGATCACCGCCTGCACCATGGCCGCTGCGAGCTGATCGACGGCAAGCTGATGCCTTGCTTCGAAATGCCCTCACGCGCCGACCATGTCCTCGAACAAGTGAAAAAGCGCAACCTCGGCGAGGTCCAGGGCCCGACCGACTTCGGCCGCGCACCGCTGCAACGCATTCACAGTGCCGACTACCTCGACTTCTTCCAGGGCGCCTGGGCACGCTGGGCCGCGCTCGGCCACGACGGTGACCTGCTGCCCTTCACCTGGCCGGCGCGCACCCTGCGCCAGGTCAAGCCAACCGGCCTGCATGGCGAACTGGGCTACTACAGCTTCGACGCCGGCGCGCCAATCACCGCTGGCACCTGGCAGGCTGCCTACAGCGCTGCACAGGTCGCCTTGACCGCCCAGGCTGCAATCCAGCGAGGCGCTCACTCGGCCTTCGCCCTGTGCCGCCCACCAGGGCACCATGCCGCCGCTGAAGTCATGGGCGGCTATTGCTACCTGAACAATGCCGCGATCGCCGCCCAGGCCTTCCTCGACCAGGGCCGCGCCAAGGTGGCCATCCTCGACGTCGACTACCACCACGGCAACGGCACCCAGGACATTTTCTACCAACGCAACGACGTGTTCTTCGCCTCGATCCACGGCGACCCACAAGATGAATTCCCGTTCTTCCTCGGCTACGCCGACGAAACCGGTGAAGGTGCAGGCGAAGGCTGCAACATCAACTACCCGCTGCCCGCCGGCAGTGACTGGGCAGCCTGGAGCGCTGCACTGGAAGACGCCTGCCAACGTATTGCCGCCTATGACGCCGACGTGCTGGTGATCTCGCTCGGCGTGGACACCTTCAAGGACGATCCGATCTCCCAGTTCAAGCTGGACAGCCCGGATTACCTGGAAATGGGCAAGCGTATCGCCCAGCTCGGCAAGCCCACCCTGTTCGTGATGGAAGGTGGCTACGCTGTGGAAGAAATCGGTATCAACGCAGTCAATGTGCTGGAAGGCTTCCAGCGCGCCCAGCCAGGAGCCTGATCATGGTCCGACTCAAGCGTCTGCTCGCCCCGTTCATCGCTGCCACCCTGTTCACCGGTGCTCTGCACGCTCAAGCCGAGCAGCGCACCCTGCGTGTGTATAACTGGTTCGATTACATTACCCCGCAGACCTTGAGCGACTTCCAGAAGGACAGTGGCGTCAAGCTGATCTACGACATCTTCGACACCAACGAAGCGCTCGAGGCCAAGCTGCTCACCGGCAACTCCGGCTACGACGTGGTAGTCCCATCCAACGTGTTCCTCGCCAAGCAGATCGAGGCCGGCGTGTTCCAGCCACTGGACCGCAGCAAGCTGCCGAACTGGCAACACCTGGACCCGGCGCTGATGAAACTGATCGAGGCCAACGACCCGGGCAACAAGTTCGCCGTGCCGTACATGTACGGCACCATCCTGATCGGCTTCAACCCGGACAAGGTCAAGGCCGTGCTCGGTGACAAGGCCCCGGTCGACAGCTGGGACCTGATCTTCAAGGAAGAGAACATCGCCAAGCTGAAGCAGTGTGGCGTCGCGCTGCTCGACTCGCCGTCGGAGATCCTGCCACTGGCCCTGCAGCACCTGGGCCTGCCACCCAACAGTGACAAGCCGGACGACTACAAGAAGGCCGAGGCACTGCTGCTGAAGATCCGCCCGTACATCACCTACTTCCATTCCTCGAAGTACATGGCCGACATCGCCAATGGCGATATCTGCGTGGCGGTGGGCTACAGCGGCAGCTTCTCGCAGGCCGCCAACCGCGCGAAAGATGCGAAGAACGGCGTGGTGGTGGACATGCGCCTGCCCAAGGAAGGTGCACCGATCTGGTTCGACATGCTGGCGATCCCGAAGAACGCGGCGAACCCGGAGGATGCCCACGCGTTCATCAACTACCTGCTGCGGCCTGAGGTGATTGCACCGATCAGCGACTTTGTCGGCTATCCGAACCCGAACAAGGATGCCACCGATAAAGTCAGCCCGGCGATTCGCAACAACCCGAACCTGTACCCGACGGCGGAGGCGATGGCCAAGCTGTATACCCTCAAACCCCTGTCGCGTGAAGCTGAGCGGGCTCGGACCCGCGCCTGGACCCGGATCAAATCCGGAACCTGATGTACAACCGGGGCCGCGCAGCGGCCCCATTTACCTTTTCCAGACCCTGCGCAATTTCAGCAAGGCTTCGGCGATCTGCCCTTCAGGCACCGCCGCAAACCCCAGCACCAGCCCCGCCTGCTTATCCACAGGCACCTCGCTGTCCTCAAGCCAGTAACTGCTCAGCGGGTTCACCTCCACCCCCACCGCTTCAGCCCTGGCCACCAGTTCCTGCTCCCGCGCAAAGTTATCCACATCCACCTTTACATGCAGCCCCGCCGCCACCTCAGGCATCGCTCCGAGCCCAGGTATATCCACCGGCCATCCCGCCTTGAGCACATTGCGCCGGCTCAATGCCGCCTTGCGCATGCGCCGGATGTGCCGCTGGAAGTGCCCTTGGGCCATGAATTCGGCCATCACGCACTGGGTGCCCACCTCCGAATGCCGCACCGCCAGCGCCCGGCCCCGGCTGAACGCCTGCACCAGCCGTGGCGGCAGCACCAGATAGCCCAGGCGCAAAGCCGGGAAAGCGATCTTGCCAAAGGTACCGACGTACAACACCCGCCCCTGGCGGTCGAGCGCTGCCAGCGGGGTCAAGGGCGCGCCGCTGTAGCGGTACTCGCCGTCGTAGTCATCCTCGACGATCCAGCCATCGTTGCGCTCGGCCCAGGCCAGCAAGGCCAGGCGCCGCGGCAGGCTCATGGTCACGCCGGTCGGGTACTGGTGCGCCGGGGTGACATAGGCCAGCCGGCAGTCCGTCAACTGCTCCAGGCGCTGGCAATCCATGCCCTCTTCGTCCACCGCCACGCCGGTGACCCTGCCACCGGCCATGGCGAAGGTATGCCCCGCGGCTCGATACCCCGGGTTTTCCACAGCCACGCCGTCGCCCGGTTGCACCAGCAACTGTGCACAAAGGCTAATGGCCTGTTGCGCACCACTGGTGATCACAATTTGTTCAGCCGTGCAGGAAAGGCCACGCGAACGGCGCAAATAGGCGGCTATCAGCTCGCGTAGCGCCGGCTCACCCGCCGGGTCGCCATAACCCAACTGCGCAGGCGACGGATTGCGCCAGAAAGCCGCCTGCAGCTTGGCCCACACGTCAAACGGGAACAGATCGAACGCCGGAATTCCGACTCGAAATGCCCTCGGCACACCGCTTTTTGGCGGTGGCAGATGGTTACTTTTCAACCGCTCCAACGGCTCGCTGGAAAGCTGGTTGCTGGATAAATCCTCAGTATCTTTCAGAGAAAATGTGGATAAGTCTGTTGATAAACCCAGGGATAACCCTGTGGACAGTTGTGTGGATAGTTTCGGCAGGCGGCTCACATACGTGCCATCCCCTACCCGGCTTTCGATGTAGCCCTCGGCATACAACTGGTCATAGGCACGCACCACGCTGTTGCGCGACAGCGCCAGCACGTTCGCCAGGTCACGCGTGGCCGGCAACCGGGTGCCACTGCTCAGGCGACCATCCAGCACCCGCGCACGCAAGGCCTGGTACAGCTGCTGGCTGAGGCCGCGACGGCGATCGAGCACGATACCGGCAGGATCGAAAGGCAATACGAGGGGGCGCTCGCTCATGGCATTGGACCTATCAAAACAGCCATTAATGGCTCTTACCCAGAGCCAATAGCCTGCCTAGGATGGAGCCATTCGACAAGGACCCTGCGCATGTACAACAGCAAACCCCACCAGGAACACGACCTTGAGCGCTTGCATCAGCACATGCGCGACACCCGCCTGGCCGTGCTGGTCAGCCACGGTGAACAGGGCCTGCTGGCCACGCACCTGCCGGTGCTGCTCGACGCCGAAAAGGGCGAGTTCGGCATCGTCTATGCCCACCTGGCGCGGGCCAACCGCCAATGGCAGGACCTCGCGCAAGGCGCCGAAGCACTGCTGGTGTTCCCGGGTGCCGACGCCTACGTCAGCCCCAGCTACTACCCGAGCAAGGCCGAAAACCCCAAGGTGGTGCCGACCTGGAACTACCTTGCCGTACACGCCTACGGCACGGCCGAAGTGATCCACGACGCCGCGCCGCTGCTGCAGATCGTCAGCCGCCTGACCGACCGCCACGAACAGGGCCGCAGCGCACCCTGGAACGTCGCCGACGCCCCCGCCGACTACCTCGACGGCATGCTCCGCGCCATCGTCGGCATCCGCCTGCCCATCGCCCGCCTGCAAGGCGCGCGCAAGCTCAGCCAGAACCGCTCGGCCGAGGATATCGCCGGCGTACGCGATGGCCTGGGCGCCAGCCCGGATTACCTGGACAACCAACTTGCGGCGCACATGCGCCAACTCTGAAGGAAAAGCCCCATGCCCAGCGTTACCCTGCGCCCTGTCAGCGCCCAAGACCACGCCGCCTGGCTCGCCTTGTGGCAAGCCTACCTGCGCTTCTACCAGACCGAGCTGGCAGAAGCGGTGAGCCTCAGCACCTGGCAACGCCTGCTCGACCCCAACGAACCGACCCATTCGACCCTGGCCTGGGTCGATGGCAAGGCGGTGGGCATGGTCAACTTCATCTACCATCGTTCCAACTGGAGCATCGAGAACTCCTGCTACCTGCAGGATCTCTACGTCGACAGCAGCCAGCGCGGCCTGGGCATCGGCCGCCAGCTGATCGAGCACGTGTACGCCACGGCCAAGGCCGCCGGCTGCATCAAGGTGCACTGGCTGACCCACGAAACCAACGCCACCGCCATCAGCCTGTACGAGCAGGTTGCCGAGCGCCCGGGCTTCATCCAATTCCGCAAAGGGTTGTAGGCCACATGACTGACGCACTGAACTGGAAACCTGCTGCATCGCCCAAGGCCGAGCCTATCGAAGGCCGCTTCATTCGCCTGGAAAAACTCGACCCGGCGCGCCACGGCGACGACCTCTGGGCCGCCCTGCAAGGTCCCGATTCCGATCCTGTGCTGTGGGACTACTTGCCCTACGGCCCATTCACCGAGCGCGCTGCCTTCGACCGCTGGCTGCAAGGCAACGCTGCCGGCCACGACCCGCTGTATTACACCGTGATCGACCGCGCCAACGGCCAGGCCCAGGGCGTGCTCACCCTGATGTCGATCGTGCCTGACCACGGCCGCATCGAGATCGGCCACATCGCCTTCGGCGCCCCCATGCAGCGCACGCCCAAGAGCACCGAGGCCGTCTACCTGCTGGGCAAGCTAGGCTTCGAGCTGGGCAACCGGAGGCTGGAGTGGAAATGCAACAACGCCAATGCCCGCTCCAAGCGCGCAGCGGAGCGGTTCGGTTTCACTTTTGAAGGCGTGTTCCGCAAGCACCTGGTGGTGAAGGACCACAACCGCGATACGGCGTGGTATTCGATTACCGATGATGAATGGCCACAGGTGGCGGCGGGGTTCGAGCGGTGGTTGAGCGCAGTGAATCAGAGGCCAGAAGGCCAGGCTCGAACACTTGAGGACTGCCGCAGGGGCTGAATCATCGAGAGCGATCGCGGGCCAGCGGGCCTGTGATCGATCTGAGGGGTTTACCAGATCTGGCTCGCGCGCCTGACCACACCCATCTGCAAACCAAATGGTTTGAATACAGCGTTCAACGACTTGAGCGTGGGATTGCCGTCCCCTTGCTCGATCTGAATGAGCGTACGCACGGAAATCTTGCACATCCGCGCAAACTGAGTTTGCTGCATCTTTGCCACCTCCACGCGCAACCGTCGCACGGCAGCCCCCAGTTCAAGGCTGCCGTTGGCAATACCTTCGCGCACGCCATCGATCATCAGCCCGCGAGCCTCGATAGAAATCGTCATGCCAAGCCCCAATCCGCCATTCGGCGCTCAAGCTTGCCCAGCGCAATCGCCGGGTGATTCATCACTGCATCGGGAAGCCCAAGACCGGACAAGGTATCCGGCAATGCCAACAGATGCCGGGCATCCTGCCGCAAACGCTGGTAAGCCTCGCCCGGGTCGACGAATTCCGCCAGCGCATCACAAACAGCCTGCCAGTCGATTTCGCCTGCCCTTTCGATCGAAGCAGGCCATTTGGTGGTTCGGGTTATTCCTTCCTGATCCATCACCATCGGCGCAAGGTCGTAGATGGGAGCCAGACGAACCGTGTCGCGGGTACGAATGATTGCTGTGTTACGCCCGTGGTTATCAGCGTTACCCAAGATCTTGTTGATCAAGTCGCGCCGCAGATAATCCGCAATCAGGTCAGGCACCTCTTTGCCTTGTCCGGCCATCTTCCACAGCCCGGCGAGCGCCTCGATTACCTCAAGGTGCCCCATCCGGCTACCGGGCTCGGTAACCCCACACAGCGAATACACCGACTCCACGGCAAAGCGCTGCACACCCTGAGCGCAAACCTGACGATCGAAGCGCTCCATCCACAGGCTGGGCTTTCTGCCCTCTTCCAGCGCCATGTGCTCACTGGCCACAGTCTCGATGCCAAGCTGCTGCAGCGCCTTATAGTAGAGGTACTCAGCCCGCAGGATGTCCTGGTCATCGGCCAGGGCCTGGTTCCGGGCGAACTTGATGAACCAGTGCCGACCGGCACGCTCATCTGCGAGCACCGCATCCGGATACAACTGGCCGTTCTCACCTTCGGTCATCAACAGCTTTGGCGCTTCGCCACCGGCGCCTGTCGCGCCACCAATGGCCGCACCTTGTTCATAGGCGTATTCCAGAAAACGTTGATCGCGGGTGATGACGTCCTGGCGGGTGAAACCGATGGGGTCGGCAAGATCCAGTAGTTCAACCGACTCCTTGATGCGCAGATTACCGATCGGGGCCGGGGTCGAGCGGCCCAGCAGAAACAAGTCCTCGCCCATACCCTCCGGTTTCTCACGGCCGATATGCCTGAGCAGAAAGCGCTTCGCAGCTCCTGCGGGCGCGATGTCGTACAGGAAGGCAGGAGCGTGCTGCAATCGATGAGAGCCAAAGTCCACTGGCAGCCTCGCGCTTGCCGCCTGGCAGAGCAGGCTGTCGTAGGCATCCAGATTGGTTTTGACGTACTCGGACGTGTATCCGAATTCGCAGGGACTGGAGAGGCTCTTTTCAGGCTCGGCGAAGGCGATGGCAACAGCATCATGCCACTGACCTTGATCATGAAGTTGGAGCGTGAGTCTGTACATGGTTCACCTGCAATTTACTGCATGCCGTCGATCGCATCAGGCGGTTTATCTGCAGTTTAGTGCAGATTTAAATTGGATCTCCATTTTGATTCTGCATTTTAGTGCATATCCAGATGACTCACCTTCAAAAATCTGCATTAAAATGCACTAGCAAGCATAAAAAAGGGGAGCATCCGCTCCCCAGAGGTTAACCGCTTGTAGATGAGGGCTTATATCAGCCCTCGATCTCGATCAGGATCTCGCCTGGTGTCACGCGATCGCCCTTGGCCACGTGGATGGCCACGACCTTGCCGGCGATGGCTGCCTGCACTTCGGTCTCCATCTTCATCGCTTCGGTGATCAGCACGGCCTGGCCGGCCTTGACCACGTCGCCTTCCTTGACCAGCACATCGACGATGTTGCCTGGCATGGTGGTGCTGACATGGCCCGGTGCGCTGGCCTGCTTGCGCTTGCTGCCGCCACCACCGACAAACTCGTTGAGCGGCTCGAACACCACTTCTTCCGGCATGCCGTCGATCGACAGATAGAAATGACGCTTGCCTTCGGCCTTGACGCCCACACCGGTGATGTCGACGCGGTAGGTTTCACCGTGAACGTCGATGACGAACTCGGTCGGTACACCTTCACCGCCATGGGACGCCACTGCACCGGCTTCAGGAATCGGCAGCAGGGCTTCCGGAGTCAGGGTGCCAGCTTCACGTTCCTCGAGGAACTTGCGGCCAATGTCCGGGAACATGGCGAAGGTCAGCACGTCTTCTTCGCAACGGGCCAGGGCGCCGATGTCGCCACGCAGCTTGGCCATCTCTGGCTTGAGCAGGTCGGCCGGGCGCACATCGATCACTTCTTCGCTACCGATCGCCTGGCGGCGCAGCTGCTCGTTGACCACGCCCGGCGCCTTGCCGTAACCGCCTTGCAGGTAAAGCTTCACCTCGTTGGTGATGGTCTTGTAGCGCTCACCGGCCAGCACGTTGAAGAACGCCTGGGTACCGACGATCTGCGAGGTCGGCGTCACCAGCGGCGGGAAGCCGAGGTCTTCACGCACGCGCGGGATCTCTGCCAGCACTTCGTTCATGCGGCTCAGCGCGCCCTGCTCCTTGAGCTGGTTGGCCAGGTTGGAAATCATCCCGCCTGGCACCTGGTTGACCTGCACGCGGGTGTCCACGGCGGTGAACTCGCTCTCGAACTGGTGGTACTTCTTGCGCACGGCGTAGAAGTACAGGCCGATTTCCTGCAGCAGCTCCAGGTCCAGGCCGGTGTCGAACTCGCTGCCCTTGAGCGCGGCGACCATCGATTCGGTACCCGGGTGGCTGGTACCCCAGGCGAAGCTGGAGATCGCCGTGTCGATGTGGTCGGCACCGTTTTCCACGGCCTTGAGCTGGCACATGGCAGCCAGGCCGGCGGTGTCGTGGGAGTGGATAAACACCGGCAGCGACTGCTCGGCCTTCAGTGCCTTGACCAGCTCACCGGCAGCGAACGGGGTCAGCAGGCCGGCCATGTCCTTGATCGCCACCGAGTCGCAACCCATGGCTTCCATCTGCTGGGCCTGCTTCACGAAGGCATCGATGGTATGCACGGGGCTGACAGTGTAGGCGATGGTGCCCTGGGCATGCTTGCCGGCAGCCTTGACCGCCTCGATCGCCACGCGCAGGTTACGCACGTCGTTCATGGCGTCGAAGATGCGGAACACGTCGATGCCGTTGACCGCAGCCTTGGCGACGAAAGCCTTGACCACGTCGTCGCTGTAGTGGCGGTAGCCCAGCAGGTTCTGGCCGCGCAGCAGCATTTGCAGACGGGTGTTGGGCAGGGCCGCACGCAGCTTGCGCAGGCGCTCCCAAGGGTCTTCTTTGAGGAAGCGCACGCAGGCGTCGAAGGTGGCGCCACCCCAGACTTCCAGCGACCAGTAGCCGACCTTGTCGAGCTTGTCGCAGATCGGCAGCATGTCTTCGGTACGCATGCGGGTAGCCAGCAGGGACTGGTGGGCGTCGCGCAGGATCGTGTCGGTTACGTGAATTTTCTTGGACATTATGGGGTTCCTCACAGGCCTGCGTGGGCGGCGATGGCGGCGGCGATGGCCAGGGCCAGCTCTTCGGGTTTGCGCTTGATCGAGTAGTTGGTCAGTTCCGGGTGGCTTTCGACGAAGCTGGTGTTGAACTGGCCGCTACGGAATTCCGGATTGCGCAGGATTTCCTGGTAGTACGCGGCAGTGGTCTTCACCCCTTGCACGCGCATGTCGTCCAAGGCCCGCAGGCCGCGGTCCATGGCTTCTTCCCAGGTCAACGCCCAGACCACCAGCTTCAGGCACATGGAGTCGTAGAACGGCGGAATGGTGTAGCCGGTGTAGATCGCCGTGTCGGTGCGCACGCCCGGGCCGCCGGGGGCGTAGTAGCGGGTGATCTTGCCGAAGCTGGGCAGGAAGTTGTTCTTCGGGTCTTCGGCGTTGATGCGGAACTGCAACGCGTAGCCACGGTGCTGGATGTCTTCCTGCTTCACCGACAGCGGCAGGCCCGAGGCAATACGGATCTGCTCGCGGACGATGTCGATACCGGTGATTTCCTCGGTGATGGTGTGTTCCACCTGCACCCGGGTGTTCATCTCCATGAAGTACACCTCGCCATCGGCGAGCAGGAACTCCACGGTACCGGCGTTCTCGTAGTTCACCGCCTTGGCCGCACGCACCGCCAGGTCGCCGATGTAGGCGCGCTGCTCAGGGGTGAGCTGTGGGCTCGGGGCGATTTCGATGAGCTTCTGGTTACGGCGCTGGATCGAGCAGTCGCGCTCGAACAGGTGCACGACGTTGCCGAAGCTGTCACCAAGGATCTGCGCCTCGATGTGCTTGGGGTTGACGATGCACTTTTCCAGGAACACTTCTGCCGAACCGAAGGCCTTGGTGGCCTCGGAAATCACCCGTGGGAAGTTCTGCTCCAGCTCTTCACGGCTGTTGCAACGGCGGATACCACGGCCGCCACCACCGGAAGTGGCCTTGAGCATCACCGGGTAGCCGATACGGTCACCTTCGCTGAGGGCTTCATGAATATCGGCGACGTTGCCTTCGGTACCCGGGGTCACCGGCACACCGGCCTGGATCATGGTGCGACGCGCTTCAGTCTTGTCGCCCATGCGGCGAATGACGTCGGCAGCCGGGCCAATGAACTTGATCCCGCGCTCGGCGCAGATCTCTGCCAGTTCGGCGTTTTCCGACAAGAAACCGTAACCTGGGTGCAGGGCATCACAGCCGGTTTCGACAGCAAGGTTGACCAGCTTGCGCGGGTTCAGGTAACCGGCCAGTGGCTCGGCACCAATGCTGTGAGCCTCGTCGGCGCGCTTGACGTGCAAGGCATGACGGTCGGCGTCGGAATAGATCGCGACAGAGCGAATGCCCATCTCGGCGCAGGCACGCACGATCCGAACTGCGATTTCACCCCGGTTGGCGATCAGGATTTTTTTTATCACTGGAGTCTTCCCAAAGCCGTAGGAACAGACGATCCGGTTCTACCGGTCGGCGCGTGACCAGAGGTTGCTGGCCAGTCGCACATTCACCCTAGCGCTGTGGGTCGATAAACAAAAATCAATATTTGTTAGAGGCTGTATTAGCAAAAGCTTATAGTTCGGTAACAAGGTATTGCCGAAGAGCCGATAAAAATGCGTAAGTCCTTGATGCGTATGACATTGCGTCAATTGCAGATCTTCAACGAGGTGTGCGATTTGCGCTCGTACAGCCGTGCGGCTGAGGAGATGGCGCTGACGCAACCCGCCGTTAGTCTACAGATCCGCCAGCTCGAAGAGCTGATCGGCCAGCCACTGTTCGAGTATGTCGGCAAGAAGCTTTACCTGACCGAAGCCGCCGAAGCGCTGCAGCGGGCCAGCCGCGACATCTTCGGGCGCCTGGAAAGCCTCGACATGCAGCTGTCGGACATGCAGGGCTCACTGCAAGGGCAGCTGAAACTGGCCATCGAGTCCAGTGCCAAGTACTTCGTGCCACACCTGTTCGCCGCCTTCAAGCAACGTCACCCGGAGGTCAACCTGACCTTGACCGTGGTCAACCGGGCCCAGGCGATCCGCCGGCTTTCCGACAACCGCGACGACCTGATCATCATGTCGATGGTGCCGCAGGACATGGGCCTGGAGTTTCTGCCGTTTCTCAACAACCCGATCATTGCGGTGGCCCCGCCGGAACACCCGCTGTGCAAACTCGAACACCTGCGCCTGCAGGACCTGGAGCCTCATACCCTGCTGGTCCGCGAGCAGGGTTCGGGAACGCGCAAGGCCTGCGAGGAGTACTTCAAGGACAAGCGCGTGCACTTCACCCAGACGCTGGAGGTCGCTTCGGCCGATGCCCAGCGCGAATGCGTGATTGCCGGCCTGGGTATTGCCTTGCTGACCCGCCATGCCGTGAACCTCGAGCTGGCAACGGGGGTGCTCCGGGAGCTGCCGGTGGAGGAGCTGCCACTGTACCGCAGCTGGTGCGTTGTGCAGGCCAAGGCCAAACGACAGTCGCCGGTGGCCTTGGCCTTTCTGGCGTTCATCCGCAGCGAACGTGCATTGATCAGCGCGCTTGTTGAGCGTTTTTCGGGGAAGTTGCCGCCGACGCCTGCCATACCGTGAGCGCTTGCAGCTCGGGGTAGTCGACCAGATCGCGGAGCAGTTGACGCTGGTCGCAATAGCTCTCGATCGCGCGGCGGTATTCCATGCGGCGCTGATCCTTTTCCTGCTGCTTGCGAGCCTTGGCGCTGGGTTGGTACGTACCGTCGAAGTCACGAGCCATTGCCTGTCTCCCAGATAGGATGCGGGAGTTTCAGACTGGCCTTGAGGGTTTACGGTTTGGCTGTGGAATGGTGACAGAATCGTGAAATTTGGCAGCCTGATCTGGCTTCCCTCAGTCGTCGGTAGCCTTGATCGACTTGGGCGACAAGCGCAGGCTGCGCAAGCTGCGCTTTACGCTCTTGAGGTGATTGACCAGGCTCGGCCCACGGGCCATGGCCACGCCCATGGCCAGCACGTCGATCACCACCAGGTGAGCGATACGCGAGGTCAGCGGGGTATAGATCTCGGTGTCTTCATGCACGTCGATCGCCAGGTTGACCGTCGACAGCTCCGCCAGCGGCGTCGCGCTCGGGCACAGGGTGATCAGGTTGGCACCGCTTTCACGCACCAGGTTGGCGGTGATCAGCAGGTCCTTTGAACGCCCCGACTGGGAAATGCACACCGCCACGTCACCCGGTTTCAGCGTCACCGCCGACATGGCCTGCATGTGCGGGTCGGAGTAGGCCGCAGCGCTGAGCAACAGACGGAAGAACTTGTGCTGGGCGTCGGCGGCTACCGCGCCGGATGCACCAAAACCATAGAACTCCACGCGTTGCGCCTGAGCCATGGCACTCACGGCCTGCTGCAGGGCCTGCGGGTCCAGGTGCTCGCGCACTTCCATCAGCGTGTGCAGGGTGGTGTCGAAAATTTTCAGGCTGTAGTCGGCGACCGAGTCGTCTTCATGAATCGCGAACTGGCCGAAGCTGGCACCGGCCGCCAGGCTTTGCGCCAGCTTGAGCTTGAGGTCCTGGAAGCCCGAACAACCGATCGCCCGGCAGAAACGCACAATGGTCGGCTCGCTGATACCCACGCTGTGTGCCAGGTCAGCCATGGAGCTGTGCATCACGGCGGCCGGGTCGAGCAGCACGTGGTCGGCCACTTTGAGTTCCGATTTGCGCAGCAGGTGGCGCGATTGGGCGATATGTTGCAACAGATTCACGGGCTGGACTCGGTTATGATCGGCTGGCCGGGATGTAGCTTTCTTGTAGTTATACTACATGGACGCCAACCCGCCCAGTTAAACGAACGTGGAGAGTGGTGGTTTGACTATTCCTTGCGACATTCTGGTGTTCGGTGGCACCGGTGATCTGGCCCTGCACAAACTGCTGCCAGCGCTCTATCACCTGTATCGCGAGGCGCGCCTGAACAATGCGGTGCGCATCATTGCCCTCGCCCGTCGCCACATAAGCCGTAACGAATACCTCAAGCTCGCCGAACGCCATTGCCGGGCGCAGATCGCCCGCCACGATTTCGACGAGGATGTGTGGCAACGCTTTTCCGCGCGCCTCGACTACTTCCCCATGGATGCCGCGCAAAGCGCCGATTTCGGCCGCCTGGCGCGCTACCTCGGCGAGCCTGGAGGGCTGACCCGCATCTACTACCTGGCCACTGCGCCCAACCTCTTCGTACCGATCGCCAACCATCTGCGTATTGCCGGGCTGGCCGACAGCGAAGCGCGCATCGTGCTGGAGAAACCGATCGGTCACTCGCTGGCATCCGCCACCGCCATCAACGAAGCGATCGGCGCGGTGTTCGATGAATCGCAGGTGTTTCGCATCGACCACTACCTCGGCAAGGAAACCGTGCAGAACCTGATGGCCCTGCGCTTCGCCAATGCCCTGCTGGAACCGGTGTGGCGCAACGGCCAGGTCGACCATGTGCAGATCAGCGTCTGCGAAACCCTCGGCGTGGAAAACCGCGGCGGTTACTACGACCGCGCCGGGGCGACCCGCGACATGCTGCAGAATCACCTGCTGCAGCTGCTGTGCCTGGTGGCCATGGAACCGCCTGCGCAATTCGAGGCCGAAGCCGTACGCGACGAGAAAGTGAAGATTCTGCGCGCCCTCAAGCCCATTACCGGCCAGGACGTGCAGGACAAGACCGTGCGTGGCCAGTACGGTGCCGGCCATATCGGCGGCCAGGAAGTGCCGGCCTACTACTTCGAGAAGGACGTCGACAACGACACCGACACCGAAACCTTCGTCGCCGTGCACGCCCACATCGACAACTGGCGCTGGGCCGGCGTGCCCTTCTACCTGCGCACCGGCAAGCGCATGGCGCGGCGCTCGTCGCAAATCGTCATCCAGTTCAAACCGGTACCCCACGAGCTGTTCAGCGGTGGCCAGGTCAACCAGTTGCTGATCCAGCTGCAGCCCGAAGAGCGCATCAGCCTGCGCATGATGACCAAGAGCCCCGGCAAGGGCATGCGCCTGGAGCCCGTCGACCTGGACCTCAACCTTGCCCAGGTTTTTGGCCAGACCCGCCGCTGGGACGCCTACGAACGCCTGCTGCTGGACATCCTGGAGGGCGATTCGACGCTGTTCATGCGCCGCGACGAAGTGGAGGCCGCCTGGGCCTGGATCGACCCGATCATCGAGGGTTGGCAAGAGCACTTCCAGGCGCCCCGCCACTATGCTGCCGGCAACAATGGTCCGGAACAGGCCACCAGCCTGCTGGCCAGGCATGGCAGGCACTGGCATGGCTGAGGGTTGGTGCGCTCAATGCCCCCACGGGCGGGCAATCATCTGCCTGAACTCAGGCTCCGGGACGGGCCTGCTGATCAGGTAACCCTGGGCCTCGTCACATGCCTGCTCACGCAGGAACGCCAGTTGTTCTGCCGTTTCCACCCCCTCCGCCACCACTTTCAGGCCCAGGCTCCTGGACATCGTGATGATCGCCTGGGTAATGGCCGCATCCTGGCTACCCTCGTGCAAACCACGAATGAACGCCTGGTCGATCTTCACGTAGTCCACCGGCAAACGCTTGAGGTAGCTCAACGACGAATAACCGGTGCCAAAATCGTCGATGGCCAGTTTCACCCCCAGTAGGTGCAGCTGCTCGAAAGTCGAGATGATGTGTTCGACGCTGTCCAGCAACTGGCTTTCGGTAAGCTCCAGCTCCAGCAGATGCGGGGCCAACCCGGTTTCCTCGAGTACCTGGCGCACCAGGCTGACCAGCTTGCCCTGGCGCAGCTGGTAGACCGACAGGTTGACCGAAACCCGCACCTCCAGCCCTTGCCGAAGCCATTCGCGCGCCTGCCTGCAGGCATGGCGGAGCACGAACTCACCAATAGGGGCGATCAGCCCGGTTTCTTCCGCCAGGCCGATGAATTCCCCCGGCGGCACCATGCCCCACTGTGGATGCTGCCAGCGCACCAGTGCCTCTGCGGCATGCAAGCGCCCACTGAGCAGGCACAGCTTGGGCTGGTAATAGACCATCAGTTGTTCTTCTTCGATGGCCTTGCGTAGCTGGTTCTCCAGCTGCAGGCGCTCAAGGGTACTGGCGCGCAGGCTCTCGGTATAGAACTGGAAGTTGTCACCCCCCAGGTGCTTGGCATGCTGCTTGGCCATGTCGGCCTGGCTGATCAGGGCATCGGCATCGAGTGTGGCATCGGACAGCACACTGATACCCACCGAAGCGCTGACCACGACCTCATGCCCATCGAGCCGTTGCGGCTTGCGCAACTTGTTCAACAAGCGGGTGGTGACCCGAACCAGGCTCGACAGGCTGCTGTAGCCATCGAACAGCACGGCAAACTCATCGCCGGAAAGCCGCGCCACGGTATCCGCCTCGGGAACGGTGCTGACAATGCGCCGGGCAATCTTGTGAATCAGCTGATCGGCCAGTTCATGGCCCAGGCTTTCGTTGAGCAGCTTGAAACGGTCCAGATCGACATGCAGCAATGCCAGGCTTCGGCCGTTGCTGCGCACACGTTGCGCCGCTTCCTGCAGGCGCAGCCGGAACAGAGTACGGTTGGCCAACCCGCTCAGTTCATCGTAGTGCGCCAGGTAGCGCAGGCGCTCCTCGGATGCCCGGCCGGCCGACAGGTCGGTGAAGAAGCCAACCACCTGGCTCAAGTGGCCTTGAGTGTCGCGCACAGCCGTCAGCTGCAACCGTTGCGGGTGCAACTCGCCGTGCTTGCGTGCCTCTACCAGCTCACCCTGCCAGCCGCCTTGCTGTGCCAGCGCCGACTCGATGGCCTGGCTGTGCCGGCGCGCATCGCTGTGGCATGGCAGGTCGAACAGCTCACGCGCCAGCAGCTCGGAGCGGTGGAGTCCGGTCATCTGGCAGTAAGCCTGGTTCACTGCCAGCACCACAAAATCGGCACTGAGAATCGCCACACCCTCATTGCAGGCTTCGAACACCGTGGCAGCAAGGCGCTGCTGCTCTTCGAGCACCTTCTGCGCCGAAACCCGTTGCAGGTCCTGGTTCAACGCCTGGTTCTGGAAACGCCGCAGCAGGCTGCGGTCGAGCAGCCGGTTGACCTGCCAGGCCACCACCAGCAGCGCGGCCAGCAGTATCAGGCCAAGCCAGCCCCAACCGCGCTGCTGCCCCGCCTCGAAGTAGAACAGGCACAGGATGGGTGGCAACAGGCAGGGCAAGGCAAAGCTGAGGAAGGCCGGCAGGCTGACTGCATAGGCAATGCTCGCACTCAAGGTGGCCATCCCCAGCAACCCGAACACCCAGGCCTGCTGCACGAAGTTGTCTTCCGGCACCAGCGCGACCGCGGCACAGGCCAAGGTCAGGCCGCTGAATGCCGAACCGAACAGGAACATGCGCCGCCAGCCGGGGTTGGCCTGGCGTTGCGCCGTGGCTGCGTCGAACGCCGCCACCTGGATCACCCGAAGGGTCACCAGCGCGAGCAGCCACACCAGCCACACGCCCACCAGCAGATAGCGCCCAGGGGTCCACCACAGCCAGGCGCACAGCAGGCCGTTGAGCAGCATGAACAATGTGGGTAACAGAGAGCCTTGATACAGCAGACGGGTTCGCTCGACTGAGAGCTGGGTGGCGAACTGCCTGCGCACGTTCCTTGTCATCTCCAGCGATACTCCGATCGCCGTGCAGTCCTGGGTCATAGCGCTGGTTCTTGTAGTGTTCTTGTTATGGTTGGCACTAAACGAGCTGCGATCTTACACAAACGACAGACTTGACCAAACTGCTGCCGGGCATCTTTCACCAAGCCACGCGGGTGCAGACACTGGTATAGCTGATATGTCGCGGCAACCAGAACCCGATGAGCGACCGCTCAAGAGGTGAATATTTATACAGTAGCCGTTTGCCCGTTGCCCGGCCTGCCCCTAGAATGGCCGGATGCACACAGATGACCTCTCCCTCCTGCTGAATTCCCTCAACGATGCCCAACGCCAGGCCGTCGCGGCCACGCTTGGTCGTCAGCTGGTGCTTGCTGGCGCCGGTTCCGGTAAAACCCGCGTGCTGGTGCACCGTATCGCCTGGCTGATCCAGGTCGAGCAGGCGTCGCCGCACTCGATCCTGTCGGTGACCTTCACCAACAAGGCTGCTGCCGAAATGCGCCAGCGGATCGAGCAGTTGCTGGGTATCAACCCGGCCGGCATGTGGGTAGGCACCTTCCACGGCCTGGCGCACCGCCTGCTGCGGGCGCACTGGCAGGAAGCACGCCTGGTGCAGAACTTCCAGATCCTCGACAGCGATGACCAGCAGCGGCTGATCAAGCGCGTCATGCGCGAACTCGGCCTGGACGAGCAGAAATGGCCGGCGCGCCAGGCGCAATGGTTCATCAATGGGCAAAAGGACGAGGGCCTGCGCCCGCAACATATCCAGGCCAGCGGCGACCTGTTCCTGCAGACCATGCGTGATGTCTACAGCGCCTACGAACAGGCCTGTGAGCGCGCCGGGGTCATCGACTTCTCCGAGTTGCTGCTGCGCGCCCTCGACCTGTGGCGTGACCACCCTGGCCTGCTGGAACACTACCAGCGGCGCTTCCGCCACCTGCTGGTGGACGAATTCCAGGACACCAACGCCGTGCAGTACGCCTGGCTGCGTCTGCTGGCGGGCAAGAATGGCGGCAGCCTGATGGCGGTGGGTGACGACGACCAGTCGATCTACGGCTGGCGCGGTGCCAAGATCGAGAACATTCATCAGTACACAGCCGACTTCCCCGACGCCGAGATGATCCGCCTGGAGCAGAACTACCGCTCCACCGGCGGCATCCTCAAGGCCGCGAACGCGCTGATCGCCAACAACAGCGGGCGCCTGGGCAAGGAACTGTGGACCGACATGGGCGAAGGCGAGCCGCTGACGCTGTACGCCGCCTATAACGAACACGATGAAGCGCGCTATGTGGTCGAGACCATCGAGAGCCTGATCAAGCAAGGCAACGCGCGCAGCGACATCGCCATCCTGTATCGCTCCAACGCCCAGTCACGTGTGCTGGAAGAAGCCCTGCTGCGCGAACGCATCCCCTACCGCATCTACGGCGGTCAGCGCTTCTTCGAACGCGCCGAAATCAAGAACGCCATGGCTTACCTGCGGCTGATCGAAGGCCGCGGCAACGATGCGGCGCTGGAACGGGTGATCAATGTGCCGCCACGCGGGATCGGCGAAAAAACCGTCGAAGCCATCCGCGAGCATGCCCGCCACAGCCAGCTGTCGATGTGGGAGGCCATGTGCCAGCTGCTGGCCGCCAAGGCGCTGAAAGGCCGCGCCGCTTCTGCCCTGGGTGCCTTCATCGAGTTGATCGAGGGCCTGGCCAGCAAGGTCGCGGACATGCCGCTGCACACCATGACCCAGACGGCCATCGAGCAGTCCGGTCTGATCATCTATCACCAGGAAGAAAAGGGTGAAAAGGGCCAGGCACGGGTAGAAAACCTTGAGGAACTGGTCAGCGCCGCACGCAACTTCGAAACCAGCGAAGACGACGCCGACCTGTCGCCGCTGTCGGCCTTCCTTGGCCATGCCTCGCTGGAAGCAGGCGATGCCCAGGCGGACGAGCACGAAGACAGCATCCAGCTGATGACCCTGCACAGCGCCAAGGGCCTGGAATTCCCCTACGTGTTCCTGGTTGGCATGGAAGAAGGCCTGTTCCCACACAAGATGAGCCTGGAAGAACCCGGCCGCCTGGAAGAAGAACGTCGCCTGGCCTACGTGGGCATTACCCGTGCCATGCGCCAGCTGATCATGACCTATGCCGAAACCCGCCGCCTCTATGGCAGCGAGACGTACAACAAGGTGTCCCGTTTCGTACGCGAGATTCCGAGCGGCCTGGTTCAGGAAGTACGCCTTTCCAACAGTGTCAGCCGACCGTTCGGCGGCTCGACGAGCACGAGCAGCAACCTGTTTGCCAATGCGGCCATTCCGCAGACCGCCTTCAGCCTGGGGCAGCGCGTACAGCACGCGGTGTTTGGCGAAGGGGTGATCCTCAACTTCGAGGGTTCCGGTGCCCAGGCGCGGGTGCAGGTGAACTTTGCCGAAGGCAGCAAATGGCTCATGCTGGGGTACGCCAAGCTCGAGGCTATCTAAAGGCCTCGAAACATTCAGGCAAAAGCTGGAAACATCTTGTCGCTGGTCATGTGCATGGGAACCTGTGCACCATGGCGCGCGTGCAATCCACAACAGGGGAAATCCCATTTATGCAACGTTTTCTTAGCATCGCACTGGCGCTCTGCGTCGGCCTGACGCTGAGCCTGGACGCCAACGCCAAGCGTTTCGGCGGTGGCAAGAGCTCGGGCGCCGCGCCTATCCACCAGACCCGCCAGGCAACGCCAACCACGCCTGCCGCCGCGCCGACCGCTCCAGGCCGCGCCCCGGCCGCCGCCAGCGGTGCTTCGCGCTGGCTGGGCCCACTGGCCGGCCTCGCCGCCGGTGGCCTGCTGGCTTCCATGTTCATGGGTGACGGCTTCCAGGGCATGCAGATCATGGACTTCCTGATCATGGGCCTGATCGCCTTCCTGGTGTTCCGCTTCATTGCCGCGCGTCGTCGCCAGCAGCAGCCGCAAATGGCCGCTCCGGGCCACGCACCGTTCCAGCGTGAAGCCCATGGCCAGCAGCCTGCCCAGCCGTCGATCTTCGGTGGTTCGGCCGCCCCTGCCGCCGCAGCCGCTCCAGTGATCAACGCGCCGGCCTGGTTCAACGAGCAGAGCTTCCTGGCCGCGGCCCGCAGCCACTTCCAGTCGCTGCAGCAGCACTGGGATGCCAACGAAATGGACAAGATCGCCGAGTTCGTCACCCCGCAGATGCTCGAGTTCCTCAAGCGCGAGCGTGCCGACCTGGGTGATGGCTTCCAGTCCACCTACATCGATGACCTCGATGTGCAACTGGACGGTGTCGACGATCGCGCCGACCGCACTGACGCCACCCTGACCTTCCGTGGCGTGTCGAAGACCTCGCGCTTCGACCAGGGCGAAGCCTTCAGCGAAAGCTGGCACATGGTTCGCGCCCAGGGCGAGAACCAGCCTTGGCTGGTCGCCGGTATCCGTCAAAACGGTTAACCGTCGCACGTTGCACAAAAAACCCCGGGCCTGTCCCGGGGTTTTTGCTTTTGCCAGAGCGGGCTACTAGGGTATAACGCGCAGCGTTGTCATCAAGGTCAGAGGATGTAAACCGTGGAAGAAGTGATCGAACAACTCCGTGAAGCCAATGAACCCGTGCCGGTGCCGCTGGAGCTTCCCGATGAGGACCAACTGGTCGAAATCGAGGAACAGCTGTTCATCAACATTCCGTTCGTGTTCAAGGAGTTCCTGCTGACTGTCAGTGACGTGGTGTACGGCTCGCTGGAGCCGGTGACCTGTACTGACCCGCAGTCTCACACCTACTTGCCCGACGTCGCTGCCAAAGCCTGGGACGCCGGTGTTCCGCGCGACCTGATCCCGCTGTGCGAGGACGGCAACAATTACTACTGCGTCGAAGAAGATGGCACTGTGGTGCTGTGGGATGGCGACGAAGAAGCGATCGGCGAGGAAAGCTGGGAATCGGTGTGGCATTGGGCACGGGATGTGTGGCTGGAAAGCTGACATCACGACCCGCGCAATCTTTGCAGGAGCGGCCTTGCTGCCGCTCCTGCGCAAGCGAACCCTCAGTGCGAGTGGTCTCGGCTGTTCTCCAGCGTCTCCAGCAAGGCAATCTGCATCCGCGAATGCACGCGGATGAACCAGCGCCACAGCAACGCCACCACCACCGCCGCAACCACTGCGATCACCAGCAACAGCTCACTGGTCGGCAGGATGCTCGCCGACAATGCCGACAGCAGCAGAAAGATCACCAGCAGCGACAGCAGCGGAATGACCTCGGCAACCACGCGACGCACGCGCTGGGTATGCCGCCCGGCCATTTCCGGCTTCACCCCCATCTCCGCCAACAGCATCGACAGAGCCTTGAGCTTGCGATAAGCGGCAATCAGGAACGGTAGCGACAGCAGTAGCGCCGCGCCCCAGATCAGCGCCTTCTGCTGACTGACATCCGTCACCCACTCATTGAGCCAAATGCCGATGCGCCCGGCGAAATAACCGCCACTGAAGAAGATCGCGATCACCAGTGCCAGGTTGACGCCCACCTGCAGCAGAATGCGCCGGATCATCGCCGCCAGCATGGCGCTTTCACCTTGCGGCTGAATGTTGCGCAACCATTCCCCATACAGTGACAGCACCCGCGCCAGGCGCCGTGGCACGACGTTGCCGAGCTTCAGTGACAGTGGGTCGGCGGCGCGGATCAGGTAAGGCGTCAGCAGCGTGGTAATGGCCGAAACCGCCACCGCCACCGGGTAAAGGAAGTCGCTGGTGACTTGCAGGGTCATCCCCAGGGCCGCGATGATGAAGGAGAATTCGCCAATCTGCGAAAGCCCCATGCCCACCCGCAGCGAGGTTCGCCCATCGTTGCCGGCAATGAATGCGCCCATGCCGCACGACAGCATCTTGCCCAGCACCACTGCCACGGTAATGACCACGATCGGCCAGGCATAGTCGACCAGCACCTGTGGGTCGATCATCAGGCCGATGGCGACGAAGAAGATCGCGCTGAACAGGTCGCGCACCGGCTCGATCAGGCGTTCGATCTTCAGCAGCTGGCGTGACTCGGCCATGATCGCACCGATCAGGAAGGCCCCCAGCACCATGCTGTATTCCAGCTTGACCACCAACAGGCAGAAACCGAAGCACAGGCCCAGCACGGTAATCAGCAACATCTCGTTGCTTTCGAATTTTGCCACGTAGGCCAATAGTCGCGGCACCAGCAGAATGCCGATGACCAGCGCGACGATCATGAACAACGACAGCTTGCCGATCGTCGAAAACACCTCGCCGGAGCTGACCGCGCCACTGACGGCAATGCCCGACAGCAAGGCGATGATACCGATGCCGAGGATGTCCTCGACGATCAGCACGCCAAAGATCAGCTGGGCGAAGCGCTCGTTCTTCATCTTCAGGTCGTTCAGCGCCTTGACGATGATGGTGGTCGAGGAGATCGCCAGGATCGCACCAAGGAACAGCGAGTCCATGGTGTTCCAGCCAAACCAGCGGCCGATCTCGAAACCGATCCAGATCATCAGGACGATTTCCAGGAACGCCGCGATGAATGCCGTGGCGCCGACCTTGAACAGCTTGCGCAGGCTGAACTCCAGCCCCAGGCAGAACATCAGGAAAATGACCCCCAGCTCGGCCAGGGTCTTGATCGTGTCTTCATCGTGGATGAGGCCGAACGGCGGCGTATGCGGGCCGATGATGAAGCCGGCGACGATGTAGCCCAGGACCACGGGCTGCTTGAGGCGATGAAAGAGAATCGTCACCACACCGGCGACCAGCATGATCACTGCCAGGTCCTGGATGAAGCTGATGGCATGCATGGCGCGATACTC
Source organism: Pseudomonas sp. NPDC089422 (assembly GCF_044749405.1). NCBI lineage: Bacteria > Pseudomonadati > Pseudomonadota > Gammaproteobacteria > Pseudomonadales > Pseudomonadaceae > Pseudomonas > Pseudomonas sp. NPDC089422. The sequence continues at coordinate 159,934 of NZ_JBIVHW010000011.1, read as the reverse complement.
CTTTTCGACGTCGCTGGGTGCCCGGGCAGACCGCTCCTCTGCCAAGGCAAAGCCGAGCGAGCAGCAAGTACATACTGTATTGAATGCAGAAACGCCCACGTTGCATGGGCGTACTCAGGTTAACATCGCACCCCGCCGCAAAAAGCCGGTGCAATATGTAGAAACAGATCGGCCAATCAGCCGCCTCTGATGACGTAATTGGCGTGACGAGGGAGCGTCCGGCAACGTCCCGTAATTCAGGAAGGCAAACCTTCTAGAGGGGAAACAGAAGTGTCAGCAGATACCCGCCCCGATTCAGCGCAATCTCACCGTGAGCACACTATGGAACCTGGAAACGCCGAGCTGAGCATGACCGTCCTGATGACCCCGGACATGGCCAACTTTTCTGGCAACGTACACGGCGGCACCCTGCTCAAGTACCTCGACGAAGTGGCCTATGCCTGTGCCAGCCGCTATGCCGGCAGCTATGTGGTGACCTTGTCGGTCGACCAGGTGATCTTCCGCGAGCCGGTGCACGTCGGCGAGCTGGTGACCTTCCTCGCCTCGGTCAACTACACCGGCAACACCTCGATGGAAGTGGGTATCAAGGTCGTGACCGAGAACATCCGCGAGCGCTCGGTGCGCCATTCCAACAGCTGCTTCTTCACCATGGTCGCAGTCGATGACAACCGCCGCCCGGTGCCGGTGCCGCCTCGCCAGCCGCACACCAGCGAAGAGAAGCGCCGCTTCCTGCAGGGCCAGCAGCGCCGTCAGATTCGCCAGGAACTGGAAAAGCGCTACCAGGACCTGAAAACCGACTCGATCTAGTAAGCCAGGCGCTGCGCCTCGAAGCGCACGCGCGGGTGGGCGATGCGATCCTGGGCCCGCACCAGCTGCAGTTCGTAGCTGGTGCAGGCCTGGGTTTCCAGCAACACCTCATGCACGGCCGCCGCAGAGAATTCAAAGGCCTGCAGCCAGCTGTCGCCCAGCAGCACCCGGGCCAGGAACAACCCCGCAGTCAGGTCACCCACGCCAACCGGTTGCTGCGGGAAGGCCAGCAGGGGGCGACGCAGGTGCCAGCTTTCTTCGCGGGTCACCAGCAACATCTCGAACATGTCCTCGGCACGACCCGGATACGACAGGTGCTTGACCAGCACCACTTGCGGGCCGCGCTCGAGCAGGCTACGCGCCATGCTTGCGCAGTCCTCGAGCGATTGCGCTCGACGGCCGCAAAAGCTGTCCAGTTCCAGCTGATTGGGGCAAAGGATATCCGCCTGGGTCGCGGCTTCATCGAGCAGAAACTCGCTGACCTCCTGCGCAACGATGCAGCCCTTCTCCGCATGGCCCATGACGGGGTCGCACAGGTACAGCGCCTTAGGGTTTACCGCCTTGATGCGTTCGACGCCGGCGAGGATCGCCCGCCCCTGTTCGGCACTGCCCAAGTAGCCGGAAAGCACCGCGTCGCAGTGGCCCAGTTCGCCGATGTTGGAAATACCTTCCACCAACGCAGGAATTTGCGCCGGCGCGAGCACTTCACCCGCCCACTGGCCATACTGAGTGTGATTGGAAAACTGTACTGTATTGAGGGGCCAGACATTGACCCCGATACGCTGCATGGGGAACACCGCAGCGCTGTTGCCAGCGTGGCCGAACACCACGTGGGACTGGATGGCGAGCAGATGCGGGGTACGTTTCATGCGGGAGGGTTCCAAAGCTGTTTCAAGGATTGTGCAGCGCGCAGTATGGACTCGATTGCCACCTGTACGACAGGCCAGGGACGCAGTTAAGCTGGTTCGACTTGTTTGGAGCATACGTAAATGTTGACCCTGGAGAATCTCTTCGTCCTGATGTTGTTGGCCACGGCAGGCGCTTGGTTATGGCACAACCATGGGCTGCGCGAGAAGGCCCTGGAGCGGGTCAAACAGCATTGCGCAAAGCTCGACCTGGAGCTGCTGGATGACGCCGTTGCGCTCAAACGCATCGCGTTCATCCGCGATGCCAACGGCAGGAAGCGACTGGCCCGGGTCTATGCCTTCGAGTTCACCGTGACCGGGGAACAACGCCACCCTGGTACCGTGACCCAGTTCGGCGCTCACAGCGCACAGATCGAACTGGCACCCTACCCGTTCGAGATCAAGACGCCGCCACGGGCTGACAATGTGATCGAGATGCAGCAGTGGCGCCAGGAGCACAATCGCTGGCGCAACTGAACCCTGGCCGCTCCTACAAGATTACGCATTTAGCCAGAGCAGCTTGTAGCAGCTGCTCTGGCTGCGCCTGCTCGAAGATCAGCTCGATGCGCGAATCCTTGCGCCAGTCACTCGGTTGCCATTGCGGCAAGTTTCCCTCCAGCCCATTGAATGACTGCCACCCCTCTGCACTGTGGATAACTCCCTTGGCGCGCCGCCATGGCCAGGCCGCAAGAAATGCCTGCAAGTGCTGTGGATCAAATCGCTGACCGGGGTGCCAGCGCCAGCCGATACTCCAACCCCCCTCACCTTCCTGAGCCGAACAAATCGGCAGAGAAGGATCTATCCACAGGGCTGAAGGGGCTGTGGACAGACTTGCTCCGGGCAAATTATTCACAGAACTGTCACTGATTTGACTTGTGGATGAAACAGGCAGCATTTCGAGCTCGACCAACCCCTGCTGGGTCCAAAGCTTGTGGATATTTAAAAACTCTTTATTTATCAACAACTTGACATCTTCATCCACAGCGTCGGCCTTGTTCAGAAGAACCAGCGCTGCCGCTTGCAAGGCCTGTTGTTGAGCCTCCGGTAATGGCTCACCTCGGGCCAGTGCCTGAGCATCCAGCACCATCACCAACGGCTGCACCGCCAGCACCCCAACCCAGGGTGCCTGCTGCAACTGGTTCAGCAACTGCACGGGATGACCAAGCCCGGAAGGCTCGATGAACAACCGGTCGGGCCGAGCTTTGCGCAGCAGGCGGCCAAGCCCGACCTGGAACGGTGTGCCGTTCACGCAGCACAGGCAGCCCCCGGCTACCTCGCCAATGGCAATGCCGTCGTCGTCACGGCTGAGCAACGCCGCATCGAGCCCGACCAGGCCAAACTCGTTGACCAGCACGGCCCAGCGTTCGCCTGCCGGGCGCTGGGCCATCAGCTGGCGGATCAGGCTGGTCTTGCCGGCCCCCAAGGGACCGGCAATGACGTGGGTGGGAATGTTCTGCAGCATGTCAGGACTTCTATGCGGAATTCACCCCACTATGCCCCGTCATGCCAGCCAGTCAAGGCTGAGCAACAACCGCCGCTGTTCACTGGCTGGCGAGCGGTGGATAAGTCCCGCGCCTTCGTTGCCCAGCCATTTTTCCCCTTTGAGGACAGCCACCTCACCCGCCTGCAAGGTGCGAATGTTATCCACAGGTGCCGCCGCTAGATGCAGACCGACCCGCTCTACTGCGCCTTCCTCCAGCCATTCGCTGCCAGGGCCGACGTAGGTGGTGAGCAAGCGCAAGGGTACGTTATCCACATGGAAGCGCGGGCACATGGCACCTTGCAGCACCCGCAACCGCAGCCCCACCCGCCGTGCGCCGAGCAGGCAGGTGTAGGCTGATACCAGCCACTTCACATCGGCGACAAAGCCCTCGTAGCCCTGCAGGTCGGCAGCCTCCTGCAGCAAGCCAGGCAATAGCGGCGGCTCGTGCTCGCTCACATCGAGTACGCGCTGGTCAGCCAGGGACTGGCCGAGGCTCACCGCCAAGGCAGCAAAGTCTTCCACCTGTGCTGGCAAGCGGCGCTGCCAGACGGCCAGGTTCACGCCATCCTGGAAGATCTCGGTGAGCACCTTTGGCGATTCGGCAAAGGCCTGGCGGATATCCACAGGCTGCAACGCCGGGTTCATGCTGCTTCCTCGGCATGCCAGGGGCCGAAAGGATCCGACAGGCGAAGCCAGGCCATCGGCCCAAGCACCATTTCCTCATCGCTCAGCAGGCAGGCATCCAGTTCTGTGGATAACTGCGTGAAGTCGATGTTCTGCCCGATGAATACCAGCTCCTGGCGGCAGTCACCGGTTTCGGCGTGCCAGTGCTTGAGAATGTCTGCTGTGCTCTGCTCATCCTGCGGCCAATGCTCGCGTGGAACAAAACGCCACCAACGCCCGGCCAGACCATGGCGCATCATGCCACCAGCCTGCGACCAGCTGCCGGCTTCCTGGAATTTGCTGGCCAGCCAGAAAAAGCCCTTGGAGCGCAGCAGCCGACCATTGCTCCAGGTGTTGTGGATAAAGTCGAAGAAACGTTGTGGGTGCAGTGGCCGGCGGGCTTCCCAGGTGCTCGCCGCAATGCCGTATTCCTCGGTTTCCGGTAGGTGCGCGCCGCGCAACTCCTGCAGCCAACCTGGTGCCTGGGCGGCCTGGTCGAAGTCGAACAGCCCAGTATCGAGAATCCGCGCCAGCGGCACCTGGCCCATGACCATCGGCATGATCTGCGCGCGAGCATTGAGGCTGCGCAAAATGGCTGTGAGTTCTTCGCGCTCGTGCTGGCTGATCAGGTCGATCTTGCTGAGCAAGAGCACATCGGCGAACTCGACCTGTTCGATCAACAAGTCACTGATGGAACGCTCATCGTCTTCACCCAGCGTCTCGCCACGGCTGGCCAGGCTATCGGCTTCCTGATAATCGCGCAGGAAGTTCAGGCCATCGACCACGGTGACCATGGTGTCCAGGCGCGCCATGTCGGACAGGCTACGGCCTTGCTCATCGCGGAAGGTGAACGTCTCGGCGACCGGGAGCGGCTCCGAGATACCGGTGGACTCGATCAGCAAATAGTCAAAACGGCCTTCATCGGCCAGTCGCGCGACTTCTTCCAGCAAGTCTTCACGCAGGGTGCAGCAGATGCAGCCGTTGCTCATCTCTACCAGTTTTTCTTCGGCGCGGTTGAGGCTGACGTTGCGCTGCACTTCACTGGCGTCGATGTTGATTTCACTCATGTCGTTGACGATCACCGCGACCCGAAGGTTATCGCGGTTACGCAGCACATGGTTGAGCAAGGTGCTCTTGCCGGCGCCGAGGAAGCCGGAAAGCACGGTGACAGGGAGGCGATTGGACATGGTGAAACCCCTTCAGGCGGACGCACTCGAAACGATGCATTGCACAATGTTATAAAGTAACAATACAATTTCGCCAAGCCGTACTCGTCGCAAGCGTACTTCGGAGATGGAAATGAGCCTGTCACGTGCAGCCCTGTTGCTGCTGCTTCTTACGCCTATGCCTGCCTTGGCATTGGCGCAGGGCAACTCGCTGGCGTTATGCACCCGTAGTGCAACACTGCTCGCCTGCCAGGACGGCAACGGTAGTTATTACAGCGTGCGCACCGAGGGCAGCCATTACTACCTGCGCGGTTTCGACTCAGCGACACGCCGGCTTTGGTCGCAGACCAACAGCCGTTACGGCACGCTGACGTTTTTCACCGGCCTGGCCAGCGATGGTGAAGCCTGGTTCGGTTACAGCCGACGTGTCGGCTGGACCACGTTGAATCGCGTGTCCAGCTCCAGCGGCCAACGGTTCAACTTGCATTGCAGCCTGGTCGGCGGATGTCGCTGACCCCTTTGCCTGGTACCCCCATGACTAGCCTGAAGCTTCCGGACATTGCCACACAGACCCACGCACACGCCGTCCCGCTGGATTGGGTCGGCATGTGCGGTATCGCCTTACCCATCTCGTTCGATGGCCGTCAGGTGCCGGCCATGGCCGATGCCGGTGTCAGCCTGGTGGATGGCACTTCGCGGGGCATTCATATGTCTCGCCTCTACCTCGCACTGGAATCGCTTGAACAGCAGCCATTGTCGCCCTTGGCCATTCGACGTCTTCTGGCAGACTTTCTCGCCAGTCACGAAGGGCTTTCCAACGCGGCTTATCTCAAGCTGGCTTTCGAGCACCTGCTGAAACGACCCGCCTTGGTCAGCCCACTCGCTGGCTGGAAGCGCTATCCGATCACCCTCGACGCGAAGATAGAAAATGAAATGTTCCACGTGGAACTATCAGTTCGTGTGCCTTACTCCTCAACCTGCCCCTGCTCGGCTGCGCTGGCAAGGCAACTGATTCAACAACAGTTCGAGGCTGACTTCGCTGGGCCGCACCTGGAGCGCAGTGCGGTACTGGAATGGTTGGCCAGCAGCCAGGGTATCGTCGCAACGCCGCATAGCCAGCGCAGCCAGGCATTGATCAGCGTGCGCCTGCAAGACAACCTGGCGTCGTTACCCATAACCGAACTGATCGACCGGATTGAGGCCAGCCTGGGTACGGCTGTGCAGACCGCGGTAAAGCGTGCAGACGAGCAGGCGTTCGCCTTGGCCAATGGGCAGAACCTGATGTTCTGTGAGGATGCCGCCCGGCGACTGCACCAGTCGCTACGGCAGTTGGAATGGGCGACCGCCTTCAAGCTGCGCGTGGAACATGCAGAGAGCCTGCATGCCCACGATGCGGTAGCCAGCAGCCAATGGAGGTGGTGAAACTCAGGTACGCGGTTTGACTGTTCCACAGTCGTTGCCGAGCCATACGGCCCGGGTGTTCATGCTGCCCTGCTGCTGAACGCCCGAGGCATTGAAGGTGCCGTTGACCTGCGTGGTGAATTCCTTGTCGCTGAGGAAAGTCGCCTGGCCAGTACCCTGGGCTTTCGGGCAGCTGAACTGGAACTTCCAGACATTGCCGGTGCGGTCGGTAATTTTCTGGGTGCAGCCCGACTTCGGATCCTGCAGCGGAATATCGTTGGTCTGCACCTGCTCGCGCGTCAGGCACGAACGCACCCCATTGCCGCCAATGGTGACGCCCTGCTTGGCCAGCACCCCTTCCATCATGGCCCGCTGTTCCGGCGGCAGGTTCTTCAACTGCCCGAGCATGAACTGCATATCGGGTAACGGCTTGCCATCGACCTGCATGTTGCTGGTAGTCAGCTCCCACAAACCAGGTTGCAACATCTGCGCATTCACCAGTGGGCTGCTCAGGCCCAAGGCCAAAGCCAACAGTGGCAGACGAATCTTCATGTACGAACGCTCCTCGAAAAGCCGGCCAACGGGCCGGGCTCAGCCTTAGACGCCAAATCCGCTTTCAGGTTGCAAGCCGGACGTGGAACGTGTTCTGTTATCCGCAGTGTATTCGGCAAGCAGGATGCGTATGGATTACCACAGCCCCTACTTTTTCGGCTACGTGCTCGGCCTGCTCCATTTGCTAGGCATGATCGCCGCATTGCATGCAGTGTTCACCGTGCGTACCGCCCAGGGCGCCATCGCCTGGGCCATGTCGCTGTTCTTCATTCCTTACTTCACGCTGATTCCCTACCTGATCTTTGGTGCGCGATCCTTCTACGCCTACATCCAGGCACGACGCCAGGCCAACCAGGAAATGCATGTGGCCATGGCCAACCTCAACTGGCGGCCGTGGGTTGAAGAAGCACTCACCGCCAGGCAATCGGAAAGCTACGCGGCCTTGCGTGCCATGCCGAAACTCGGACGAATGCCTTGCCTGGCCAATAACCAAGTGAAGCTGCTGATCAATGGCAAAGCCACTTTTGACGCGATCTTCGCCGCCATCGAGCAGGCACGCGAAGCGGTTCTCGTGCAGTTTTTCATCATCCACGACGACACCCTTGGCAAAACCCTGCAGCAGTTGTTGTTGCGCAAGGCGGCCGAGGGGGTGAAGGTGTTCGTGCTGTATGACCGTGTCGGCAGCCATGCCCTGCCCGCCAGCTACAGCCAGGTGCTGCGTGATGGTGGTGTGCAGATCCATGCCTTCGCCACCCGCCGCGGATGGTTCAACCGCTTCCAGGTCAACTTCCGCAACCACCGCAAGATCGTCGTGGTCGATGGCCTGCTCGGCTTCATCGGTGGGCATAACGTAGGGGACGAGTACCTCGGCAAGAACCCACACCTTTCACCTTGGCGCGATACCCATGTGCAGATCAGTGGCCCGGTGCTGGCTTGCCTGCAGGAGTCGTTTGCCGAAGACTGGTACTGGGCCACACGCCAGCTGCCACCTTTGATCCTGCCGGACACCTACCCCGACAACGGCGTGCTCTGCCAAGCCCTGGCCAGTGGCCCGGCAGACCCGCAGGAAACCTGTTCGCTGTTCTTCATTGAAGCCATCCACTCGGCGAGCAAACGGGTATGGATCACCAGCCCATACTTCATTCCGGATGAAGCGGTGTTCGCCGCCTTGCGCCTGGCGGTGCTGCGCGGAGTGGATGTGCGCGTGCTGATTCCGTCTCGGCCCGATCACAAGATCGTCTATGCGGCCTCCAGCCTGTTCGCGTTCGAAGCGGTACGTGCCGGGGTGAGGATGTTCCGTTATCAGCCTGGTTTCCTGCACCAGAAGGTGGTGCTGGTGGATGACGAGGTCAGCGCAATCGGCAGCGCCAACCTGGACAACCGCTCGTTCCGGCTCAATTTCGAAATCACCTTGCTGACGGTGGACCGCCCGTTCGCCGACCAGGTGGAGGCGATGCTGCAGGACGACTTCGAGCAGGCCCGCGAGATCACCGCCGAAGACAGCCGCGATACCCATCGTGTCCAGCAGCTGGGGATGCGCATTGCGCGACTGATTTCACCCATCCTCTGAATGAAGAAAGGGCCGCTTGTGCGGCCCTTTCTTCATTCACAGCATGATCAGCGATAAAGGTCGTCCCGTGTCCACGGCAGATCATGGTGGCCATCGGCATATGGTTTCACGGCCAGAATCTGATGCAGGTTGATCCAGCCCTTCTGGAAGGCGTAGGCACAGCCGGCCAGGTACAAGCGCCAGATGCGCAGGGTCTTCTCTGGCACCAACGCCGCTGCCTTGTGCAACTGGTTCTCGAGGTTCTCGCTCCAGTGATGCAGCGTCTTGGCGTAGTGCAGGCGCAGGCTTTCCACGTCCACCACTTCCAACCCCGCCTCACAGATGTTCGCGCTGATCATCGACAGGTGCGGCAGCTCACCATTGGGGAACACGTAACGGTCGATGAACTCACCTGCCCCGCGCCCGACCGGTCGGCCATCGATGTGCTTGGCAGTGATGCCATGGTTCATCACCACGCCACCTTCCCTCACTGCACCGAACAGCTTCTGGCAATACAGCGCCAGGTTGGCGTGCCCGACGTGCTCGAACATGCCAACGCTGACAACTTTATCGAAGCGGCCGTCCTGCGGCAGGTCACGGTAGTCGAGAATCTGCAGGTCGACCTTGTCGGCCAGGCCCTCGGCCTTTACTCGCGCGCGCCCAAGCTTGAGCTGCTCTTTGCTCAGGGTGATACCGAATACCTTGGCGCCATATTCGCGCGCGGCGAAACGCGACAGCCCGCCCCAGCCACAGCCCACATCGAGCAGGTAGTCGCCGGCATCCAGGCGCAGCTTGCGGCACAGGTGATCGAACTTGTCCTGTTGAGCCTGATCCAGGGTGTTGTCCGGCTCGCGGAAATAGGCACAGGAATAGGCCATGTCCTGGTCGAGCCAGAGTTGATAGAAGGCATTGGAGACATCGTAGTGGTAGGAAATAGCCTTGGCGTCTGTGCGCTTGTCATGGGACAGGCGCTCTGGCGGGGTGTCATCCTCGTCAATCAGCAGCGCTTCGCTGAGCTCGTCGCACACGCGGATGGCTTCACCGATATCACCTTCCAGTTCCAGCTTGCCCTCCACGAATGCAGTGCCCAGCTGGTCCAGACTTGGGTGGGTCAGCTGGCTGATCAGCTGTGGTTCCTTGACCAGGATGGTGACCTGTGGACTTGGGCCCAGATCGAACTGGTTACCGTCCCACAGTTTCAGCCGCAGCGGCAGATGCAGGCTTTGCAGTGCCGGTGGAAGTTGAGCAAGCATGAACACTCCTCCTATCCCTAAAGGCACGACGCCTGAAATTTCGAACGTCGCCGGATCAGAGTAGTTCATTCGTAGGAGCTTTCCTCTAACCGAGACCAAGGTCTAGAACCAACTGATCTGATGAAAGCAACGGATTGTATACAATCTGCGCTTCTCAGCTTAACCTTATGCCCCTCTCGCGCTTCCTCATCTGGAGTACAAAACCCATGAAATCCTATGACGTGGTGATCATTGGCGGCGGCCCTGGCGGCTATAACGCAGCAATCCGCGCCGGCCAACTGGGCCTGAGCGTCGCCTGCGTGGAAGGCCGTTCGACCCTCGGTGGCACCTGCCTCAACGTCGGCTGCATGCCGTCCAAGGCATTGCTGCACGCCTCCGAGCTTTACGAAGCGGCCAGCGGCGACGAGTTCGCCCACCTTGGCATCGAAGTGAAGCCGACGCTCAACCTCGCCCAGATGATGAAACAGAAGGACGAGAGCGTGACCGGCCTGACCAAGGGCATCGAGTACCTGTTCCGCAAGAACAAAGTTGACTGGGTGAAGGGCTGGGGCCGCCTGGATGGCGTCGGCAAGGTCATCGTCAAGGCCGAAGATGGCAGCGAGACCGCACTGCAGGCCAAGGACATCGTTATCGCCACTGGCTCCGAGCCCACTCCCCTGCCCGGCGTGACCATCGACAACCAGCGCATCATCGATTCCACCGGTGCCCTGGCCCTGCCGCAGGTGCCCAAGCATCTGGTGGTGATCGGCGCGGGCGTCATCGGCCTGGAACTGGGCTCGGTCTGGCGCCGCCTGGGTGCACAGGTCACCGTCATCGAGTACCTCAACCGCATCTGCCCGGGCACCGATGAAGAAACCGCCAAGACCCTGCAAAAAGCCCTGGCCAAGCAAGGCATGGCCTTCAAGCTCGGTAGCAAGGTCACCCAGGCGAAGACTGAAGCCGACGGTGTCAGCCTGACCCTGGAGCCGGCTGCCGGCGGTGCCGCCGAAACCCTGCAGGCCGACTACGTACTGGTCGCCATCGGCCGGCGTCCTTACACCAAGGGCCTGAACCTTGAGAGCGTAGGACTGGAAACCGACAAGCGCGGCATGCTGAGCAACGAGCACCACCGTACCTCAGTCCCCGGTGTGTGGGTGATCGGCGACGTCACCTCCGGCCCGATGCTGGCGCACAAGGCTGAAGATGAAGCGGTCGCCTGCATCGAGCGCATCGCCGGCAAGCCCCATGAAGTGAACTACAACCTGATCCCCGGCGTGATCTACACCCGTCCGGAACTGGCTACCGTCGGCAAGACCGAAGAACAACTGAAGGCCGAAGGCCGCGCCTACAAGGTCGGCAAGTTCCCCTTCACCGCCAACAGCCGCGCAAAGATCAACCACGAGACCGAAGGCTTCGCCAAGGTCATCGCCGACGCCAACACCGATGAGGTACTTGGCGTGCACCTGGTCGGCCCGAGCGTCAGCGAGATGATTGGCGAGTTCTGCGTGGCCATGGAGTTCGCCGCCTCGGCTGAAGACATCGCCCTGATCTGCCACCCGCACCCGACCCGCTCCGAAGCCCTGCGCCAGGCCGCGATGAACGTGCACGGCATGGCCATGCAGATCTGACCCATCTGGCTCCGCCGGTTTTTTCGAAATACCATTGATGCACGCTTTCGATCAAACCAGCGGAGCCCACCGGGTGAGTATCAACTTCGATCTGAACGACCTGCAGGCCTTTCGTGCCGTGGTCGAGCAAGGCAGCTTCCGCCGCGCCGCCGATACCATTCGCATCACCCAGTCGGCGTTGAGCCGGCGTATCGAAAAACTCGAGTCGGCGTTGGGCGTGAAGCTGCTCGAACGCACCACGCGCAAGGTATCGCTGACCAATGTCGGGCGCGCCTTCCTGCCTCAGGTCGAACGCCTGCTGGACGACCTGGACCTGGCGCTGCTCAGCGTCGGCGATGGTGGCTCGCTGCGCACCGGCACCCTGACCATCGCCTGCGTGCCGTCAGCGGCCTATTACTTCATGCCCCATGCAATCCGCGCCTTCCACACCCAGTATCCGAAAGTTCGGATCAACCTGTACGACGCCTCCGCCAACGAAGTCAGCGCCGCCGTGGCCTCCGGCGAAGCGGACTTCGGCCTGAGCTTCACGGGCAACCTCGCCCCCGAGATCGACTTCAGCGTCCTGCTCGAGGAGCGCTATGTCATCGCCTGCCGCCAGGACCACCCGCTGGCCAAGCTGGACAAGGTGACCTGGGCGCAAGCCTATGAGCATGACTACATCACCTTGGGCAAATCGTCAGGCAACCGCCTGGTACTGGATCGGGCGTTGGCCGGGATGCAGGTCAGCAAAGAGAGTGTGTGCGAAGCCAGGCATGTGACCACCCTGCTCGGTTTGATCGAAGCGGGCCTGGGGATTGCGGCGGTGCCATCGATCGCGCTGCCGATGACTCCGCATCCGATCCTCGCCAGCATTGCACTGGTCGAACCGGAGGTCAGCCGCAAGATGGGCCTGCTCAAGCGCCGCGGCCGCACGCTGACACCGGCGGCACTCGAGATGGTGAGGCTGATTCGGCAATTGCCCGGCGTATTACCGGGCGACTGAATCCAGCCCGGTGGCGCGCACTGCAGGCTGCACGTCCGGCGAAGCCAGGTAATTCAGCAGTTTTTTCGCCTCGGCCGGGTGCTCGGCGGTTTTCGGGATACCGGCGGCAAAGCGGGTCACCGACTGCAGGCTCTCCGGGATCTTGCCAACGTACGTGACACCCGGCACCGGCAGCAGCTCGGCAACCTGCTGGAAGCCAAGCTGATAGGTACCCTTGGCCACCTGCGAGGCCACCGGAATGCGCTCTACCATGGTGCTCTTGCCGACGAGCTGGTCCTGGATGCCCAGCTTCTTGTACAGCTCCTTCTCGATGTACACGCCGCTGGCGCTGTCCGAGTAGGCCACCGACCGCGCTGCCAGCAACGTCTGCTTCAATTCGGCAGCGGTGCCGATTGCAGGTTTGGCCTGCCCTTCCCTGACCACCAGGCCGATGCGCGAGTCCGCCAGTTCCACCCGCGATGCCGGGTCGACCTTGCCCTGACGGATCAGCTCATCCAGCGCATAGCCGACCATGATCAGCACATCGGCGTGTTCGCCACGAGCGAGGCGATTGGGGATGGCCTCGGGCGCCTTGCCCATGGACGGGCCCAGCACGGTGACCAAGGTATCGCCGCTCTGCGCCGCATACTGCGGCCCCAGCTGCTTGTAGGCGGCGGTGAAGCCGCCCGAGGTCATCACGGTCAGTTCGGCAGCCTGGGCAAGGCTGCAGCCAGCGAGCAACGTAGCAGCCAGCCAAGCTTTCAACGAAGCCCTCATGCGGCCACCGCTGCGCGGTTGGCCAGGCGGCGATAGAGCATCCAGGTGGCGACGAATGCACAGACGGCGGCGAACATCATCCAGTAGGCCGGTGCGGCCTTGTCATTGGTGACATGGATCATCCAGGTCGAGATCGCCGGGGTGAAACCGCCGAACAGTGCAGTCGCCAGGCTATAGGCCAGCGAGAAACCTGCCACCCGCACTTCCACCGGCATGATTTCGGTCAGCGCCGGGATCATCGCACCGTTGTACATGCCGTACAGGAACGAGAACCACAGCAGCACTTCAAGCATGTGGCCAAAGGTCGGCGACTGGGCCAGGTAAGTCAGCGCCGGGTAGGCGGTGATCACGGTCATCAGCGACATGGTCAGCAACAGCGGCTTGCGCCCAAGGCGGTCGCTGAGGGTGCCGCCGATGGGCAGCCAGATGAAGTTCGACACCGCCGTCAGCAAGGTCACCAACAGTGCGTCGCCGGTACTCAGTTGCAGCACGGTCTTGCCGAAGGTCGGCGCGTACACGGTGATCATGTAGAAGGCCGTAGTGGTCATGGCCACCATCAGCATGCCGAACAGCACCACGCCGGAGTTGGCAGCCAGCGTCGCCAGCACCTGCTTCATGGTAGGGCGATGCGCGCGGGCGGCGAACTCTTCGGTTTCCTGCAGGTTGCGACGCAGCAGGAAAATCACCGGGATGATCATGCAGCCGACACCGAACGGCACGCGCCAGCCCCACTGGGCGATCTCGGCGGCAGACAGCCATTCGTTGAGGGCAAAGCCCAGCGCGGCGGCGACGACGATTGCCACCTGCTGGCTGGCGGACTGCCAGCTGGCGTAGAAGCCCTTGTGCCCTGGCGTTGCCATTTCCGCCAGGTAGACCGACACACCGCCCAGCTCGGCGCCCGCCGAGAACCCTTGCAGCAATCGCCCAATCAGCACCAGCGCCGGGGCCAACAGTCCGATGCTGGCGTAACCGGGCACCAGCACGATCAGCAAGGTCCCGCTGGCCATGATCGCCAGGGTGACGATCAGCCCTTTGCGTCGGCCTACGTCATCAATGTACGCACCCAGGATCACCGCACCCAGCGGACGCATGAGGAAGCCTGCGCCAAATACGGCGAAGGTCATCATCAGCGAGGCGAATTCATTGGATGCGGGGAAGAAGGCCCCCGCGATGTGCGTGGCGTAGAAGCCGAACAGGAAGAAGTCGAACTGTTCGAGGAAGTTTCCGGACGTTACCCGGAAGACCATACCGGCCTTGGACTTGCCCTCGGGCACCGAGCGTGACGGCAGACTCATGGTGGATCTCCAGCGTTTCTTAATAATTGTAAGTGCTTATTTCTGGAATGATCGTCGAAAGCGGCGCTGGAGATAATCGTTCATTTTTCATTAATTGATGCGCAGATGACATCAATGAGACGCGGGCCCTTGAAGATACCGTCTGGATCCTCACCTCGCGCTGCTTGCTTCGCGGCTAAAGCCGTTCCTGCAGAGTATGTGGCACGCTCGTGCACTATCTCTGATGCGTCCGATACATTTCGAGTTCGTAGGGTAGGCTGGGGCTAGTTTGCTTTCGCGTTATAGGGCATGCCAATAGTATAAAGGCGTACTTGGGTATCGCCGACTTTTAGCGTACTGACCTTATTCCAATTATCCGGTATCGGTGAGAAATCATCGGGCGGTTCGCTATTGCTTATCAACCAGACTCTGGTTTGACCGACGGGTAGATTTTCAAGGCTGTCGAAATAGATTTTATCGGCATCATTGTTCACCAGTGTGCCAAATCCGTAGTTACCTGGCCGACCCGAAGCGCCGTTGGCCTGTGGCGGCGTATAGAGCAGTGGCACTGACCCGGTCTTGTTATAGTAGACATAGCTGAAATACCAGAAAAGATCGCTGACGATGATACGGTCATTCGCACGATAGTTTTCATTGACGAAGTTGACCAGCTTGTTGAACTGATCATCATCCTTTTGGTAGTAACTACTCAGGCCGCCCAGCTCTACCGCCAGAAAAGTTACCAGGGTGGCTATGGCCGCGTAGCGAAAATTACGCTTCATTCGATCAATGGCGACTGCCAGTATCAACGGTAAGCCCAGGGCGGAAAACATCAGATAACGCTCGACCATAAGTGGCGTTATCCACGAGACAGCAAATACGACGATCAACGGCAGAAACGTATATATTGCCATTAACGTATGGAATCTATGCGGACTTCGATCCTGTCGGCAGACAGCGCCCGTTACCAGCGCCAACGCCAGTGGCAGTGCAAAGTAGACTGGCCATTTCAGATCCAGACCATCGGTAAGGGCCAGATCCTGCCAGATTGTCGATGGCAGTGAATACAGTGTAACGGGCAGTATCCAGCCAATGTCGCCACCCGCCTTGAGTTGGTCAAGGTGCTGCAGCAGGTCTATCAAGTTGGGCATCCAGGGGATATACAACAAGACGATCAAGCTGTTGGCGGCCCACCATGCTGGCCTGGTGATGAGGCGGTGTTTGTCGCCGCGCACAACCCATAGATAGGCCCAGTGAGACAGTACGCAAAGGCCTGTGAAATAATGAGTATAGAAACCGGCCGCCATCAACAGCACATACACGCAAAGGTAGCGGTGGCGCTCAGGATTCTTTACCCAATATACAAGCGCGATGGTTGCGCCCAGCAGAAAAAAACCCATGAGGGAATACATGCGCACTTCTTGACTGTAACGCACTGCAATTGGCAGCAAGGCCAACAAAACACCAGCCAGTATGGCTGCATGACGTGTTGCAATCTGATAAACCAGCCACATGCCCAGGGCTACAGTACCGACACCTGTCAGCACGCTGATGAACCTGACCGAAAAGATACTGTCCCCGAATGCACCTATCCAGGCGTGTAGAAGGAGAAAGTAAAGCGGTGGGTGTACGTCATGGGCGCTGTGGATCCAGATGAGCGAGGGTGAGTACTGGCTCATTAACAAGCTGGAGCCCTCGTCGCACCATATGGCGGAGGCCGTTGAGCCGTACATTCGAGCCAGCGTGGCGAGCAACAGGATTGGCAGCGGCCAGAGTTTCCTGGCCCATACAGCGAATGTCTTCGCATTGCCGGGAGCTGGGCTTTTCCCACTGACGTTGTGTGAGTGAGACTTCATGTGTCCTCCAGCCCAGTGCATCCCTTGTGATCGCATTTTACACGACGTATTGCAAGCATTGTTGCCGCTGAGCGAATATTGACCCACTAGGTAAATCTTCAATCAGCACCGGCATCCTAATAGAAGTCGTCGATAAATCAGTATTACGTTCAATACTCAACATGCGTGGCTGGAAAGCAGAGGTGCGTACGGTTATCGCAAAATTCACGATGACCTGCGAGAGTGCGAGAGGCTCTAGGCTAAACCCTCACCCACAAGCTTGAGCACAATCAGCTTGAGGCTGAAATGTCGATGGGGGGAGCCAGAGTGGCTCCCTCCTTCTGCGACAGTTTTTATTGTTTAGCGACAGCTTTAATTCTTTAAAACCATCGTGATCGTAGACATTAAAGTCTGTCTCGCCTCAGCACGAATCTAGGCTCTGTACGAAATCCCGAGAAACCTAATCGTCGCTCCTTCAGCGCTGAGGTTTTGTAGAGTCATGCGCCATTAACGGAAAGGAATTCTGTAATGGCAAGGCGCTACGAACTCACGGACAAGGCCTGGGATGTGGTCTCCGATCTCTTCATCGAAACCCATGGCCGAGGCCGGCCTCGACTGAGCGACCGGCTGATGCTCGATGGCGTGCTGTGGGTGCTCTGCTCAGGTGCTGCATGGCGAGATATGCCAGAGCGCTTCGGCCCATGGTCAACGGTGTATCAACGGTTTCGTGGCTGGCGAAACCAAGGGACTTTCGAGCAGATGCTCAAACGTCTGCACCTGCGATTGAATGAGCAGGGCTTGATCGATCTGCAAACCTGGATGATCGACTCAACCGCAGTACGCGCAACCCGAGCCTCATCTGGCGCCGGGAAAAAAGGGGGCCTGACGAGCCTGCCGATCATGCTCTAGGCCGCAGTCGAGGTGGCCTGACAACCAAAATCCACATGCTCTTCGACGCCAACGGAACACCGCTGCGCTTTCTCCTCTCTGGCGGTCAAGCCAGTGACATCAGCTACGCACAACCACTGTTGGACGAGGTCAGCATTCCATCGAGCCAACGTGGCCGCCCGCGCAAGCGCTGCAAATGGCTGCTCGCCGACAAGGGCTACGACGCCGAAGCGCTACGCCGCTACTGCGACCAATATCGAATGCAACCCGTCATCCCGCTGCGCTCGATGAAGCGCAAGCCCAAGCCTGGCTTACCTAGACTGTTTGACCGGCCCAAATACCGACAGCGCAACATCATCGATCGCATGTTCGGCTGGCTGAAAGAGAACCGCCGGATCGTGACCCGCTTCGACAAGCTCGCAAAAAGTTATGCCGCCATGGTCTCACTGGCTTGCTCCATGCGGTGTTTGCGACATCTCTTTTAGTACAGAGCCTAGGGGCCTGTAGCGTGGTGGAATGAGTTTTAAAGTCTGTCTCACCCTACCGCTCGGGCCGCTTTTCGGTTGTGGAAAATATTAAAAACTGTCTCGCATCCAACCAGATGCAACTCTCAGCCTGACGATGAACAGGTAGGCTGCGCAGAATGCGTAACCTAAGGAGGTTTGCTCTGAGACTGTTGGCCATGGTCCTCGGAGATGCTTGAGCGCATCTCTCAACTCGGAGGCCGGCACCACGGCTTCGCCCGTGCTGACCGCCGACAGACTGCGGTCCTTATACAGCTTGGCTGTAGGAATAACTGATAAGCATTGATTGCGTTGCGCCGAGCGACACACATTGTCCGGGTTCAAGGTCCTCGCAAACCATGGGCAGCTTTTGCTCTGGGCTCCGCCGGCGCCGCCGCTCCTGGCCCAAAAGCTACCACTCTTATCGTTGCTGTTAGTCATAGAGCCGTTTGCTAATCCCTTATCGTAAGGGGGAAAAAATATCCTGCCTTTCATGGGGCTCGTTCGGGCACACGGACCGCCGGCGAAAGCTTTTCCAACTACTAAATATTTGCTATTAGATGAAAGACAGTATCTATGTTTGCCGCTATCACGGTCCGGCGCTTGCCGTGCACGATTGTATTTTTGCAGGAGCAGATTCGACCAAAAGTTTTGTTGCCTCTTCATTCCCCGCTGTTGCTGCTTTTAATAAATACTCTTTACTCTTTAAAACATCGACCTTAACAAGAAGGCCGTCACCGTATAATTTTGACAGGTAAACGAGACTCTCTGTGCTTCCATAATCCGCGGCCTGCTCAAGGTATTTTATTCCTCGCTCGATATCCCGCGCAGTATATTCGCCAGAAGTATATATAACTCCAAGATTATATCCCCCGCTAGCACGTCCCCCCTCAAACCCTTTTTGGAATAGTTCAATCGCTTTAGGTACATCTTTATCAACCCCATCACCAGACAGGAGCAAAGCTCCTAGATCTACCATTGCACATGGCTGATTGTTAGACGCGGCCTTTTTAAGCCACGAAAGTGACTTCTCCTTATCAACAGCGCTTTTGGAATATATTGAATAAAGTCTATATTGCGCCCACGGACTCCCTGCTTCTGAGAAATGAATAACTTTATTCAACGCATTTAGTTTTTGCTCAACCGAAGTGGAGAGTTCGTATTCCACTGCAGCCGCGTACATCTCATAATCGGCATCACCAGAATCAATAACACTTGCTTGATGATAATATTTTTTCGCCGTAGCCAGATCCCGCGCTACGCCGAGACCATTCTCGTACATATACCCAAGCTCATAAGCTGAATATGCATGCCCCAGTTCGACAGCCTGCTTAAAATATTCAATCGCCTCAGGATACTTCCGCCTCTCCAGATAGACAACTCCTACAAGACCAACTGAAGTCCCATCAGACGCCTCTACACCTTTCTGCAAAATAGACAATGCCTTAGGTAGATCCCTATCAAAAGGCTTTTCTCCGTAGATATAAGATGTTGCAAGCCGAACCGCTGCATCAAGATTTCCACCTTCTGCCGCCTCCTGCATGAGCTCTAGCCCTTTGCTCTCGTCCTTTTTTACTCCCTGCCCATTCAAATGTCGAATTGCCAATTCCAGCGCAGCATTTTTATTACCTTGATTATACGCTTTCCATGACCACTTTAGAGACTCGGAATAATCTTTCTTAGTCCCCCAACCTGATGCTAGGCAAGAAGCTAAAACAACCATTGCATCTAAGTCTCCAAGTTCAGCAGCTCTTTTATAAAAATAGACTGCTTTCTCTTCTTCTAACGGATACCCCCCATACCCCGCCGCATAGCGATGTCCAATTTCATTATAAGCTTCGGGAAAATCATCGGACTGTGACTTTTCAAGATAACGACGTGAAACTTCATCATTTTTTTCGAAAACTTCGCCGTCTAAATACTCCTTGGACAATTGTAAAAGCGCGGGTGGATATCCAGTGCCCTCAGCCATTGATAGATAGGTTACAAATTTGTCCTTATCACTATCTAGATCTTGCCTATAGATCATTGCCAATGCGTACATTGCGTACGGATATCCCGCCTTTATAGACTTCTCATACCAAACTTTAGCAGCTGGCAAATCTTCATCTAAACCTTCGCCTGCCTCGTATAAGCTAGCAAGAATACCAAACGATCTACTGTACCCCCCTTCAGCTGAAAGCCTTATTAATTTCGCAGCATGTTTTTCATCTTTACCTACAACCAGACCATTACTGTACAATAAACCCAAATACAGGCAAGCTGCTGGATTTTTGAGTTTCTCGCACCATTCGGTAAGGTACGGCAAGGATTTTGTTGCCAGGTCAATAGATCGACTTAGATCTTTCTGCGTGCCAACGCCACCCATTAAAAACAGTGCAACTTGTGTCTGTGCTAGTGGATTACCTTCCTCAGTAGCGGCGCTTACTTCCTCAAATGCCTTTGTATAATCCCGACCGGTAACTAAGTATTGCTTGAATGCTTTCCAATGCGGATTATTTACTGCAGCAGATACTTTTTCCTCTTCGCTTGGAGGTCGCTCCATAATCTTCAGAGCAACCCAACTTCCGATACCCAAGATGGCGATTACTCCTGCCCACCCAATTACCATTCTTAGAATCTTATAGGCTTTATCGGGGCCTAAAGGCACCAGTATTTTCTCCGCTAAAACTTTATAAAATATTCCGGCGAGGGTAAGTACAGCAATGCCTGCCAACCCAGCGTACTTGGCCACCACTTCCATAAGCTCGCTGCTGAGATCCATAACCAGCCCGCCTTTGCTTCGACATTCAGTGTGTGTATCACTACTATAGACCCTTAATGAGTCGACGCCCTGAACACTTCGAGCCCGACGCTATGAAATTCTGAGGAAATCTCACTATCCATATCCTAAAGCACCAAACACGAAAGCAAGCTAATTCATAGCCGGCATCGATATTTGCAGAGCAATAGATGGATGAGGCGGCAACTTGAAAAAGACGTGTATCAAAACCATAACAGCCCCTTATAGACCACGAACAAGTTTTCTGACTGAGACTTTTGGAATTAGCTATATAGCTGGACCGAATATCTGATACTTGAAGCACTATCTAAACTAGTTTTGACTTCACGAAACACTTAAAAAGGGCTTCCCCATGGCAAACATCGTCATTTGCTGAGACGGCACCTGGAATACACCCGACCAACTCGATAAAGGCGTTCCTGCCCCCACCAATATCGTCCGACTGCACAACGCGGTTGCCGAGAGCGACGTAAAGGGCACGCCGCAGGAAAAGTACTACCACCCCGGCGTAGGGACTTCCGGCAAGTGGTGGGACAAGGCGATTGGCGGTGGCACCGGCGCCGGGTTGGACGACAACATCAAGAGTGCATATCAGAAGCTGTGCTACAGCTATAAGCCAGGCTCCGACATCTATCTATTCGGTTTCAGTCGCGGTGCCTATACGGTGCGAAGCTTGTCCGGCTTCTGAATCGCCTTTCGATAAAGGAACGCAGAGACTCGTGCGGTTGGATGGCGAGCAGCAAGGAGGAGCACCCAGGATTTCAAGGCAGCGGAGGGGCAGCAGAGCGGGATCTGCGCTTGGAGCCCACAGAGGCTCCAAGCGAGACAGACTTTAATATTCAGAGACAGACTTTAATATTTACGATCACGCTTTTCCGAAGAACAAGCGCTTACTCAACAGTTACCGACTTCGCCAGGTTACGCGGCTGGTCGACGTCAGTACCCTTGAGTACTGCCACGTAGTACGACAGCAGCTGCAGCGGAATGGTGTATAGGATCGGCGCCAGCTCGTCAGCGATATGCGGCACCTTGATCACGTGGGTGCCTTCGCCGTTGCTCATGCCGGCGTTCTCGTCGGCAAACACCACCAGCTCGCCACCGCGCGCACGCACTTCCTGCAGGTTGGACTTGAGCTTCTCCAGCAGTTCGTTGTTCGGCGCCACGGTCACCACTGGCATGTCGTTATCCACCAGCGCCAGCGGGCCGTGCTTGAGCTCACCGGCCGGATAGGCTTCGGCGTGGATGTAGGAAATCTCCTTGAGCTTCAGCGCACCTTCCATGGCCACCGGGTACTGTGCACCACGGCCGAGGAACAGGGTGTGATGCTTGTCGGCGAACAGCTCGGCGGTTTTCTCCACGGTGCTGTCCATGGCCAGGGCCTCGCCCAGGCGCGCTGGCAGGCGGCGCAGCTCCTCGACCAGCCCAGCTTCGACGCCCGCTTCCAGGGTGCCACGCACCTGGCCCAGGGCCAGGGTCAGCAGCATCAGCGAAACCAGCTGAGTGGTGAAGGCCTTGGTCGAAGCCACGCCGATCTCCGGGCCGGCCAGGGTCAGCAGGGTCAGGTCGGACTCGCGTACCAGCGAGCTGATGCCGACGTTGCAGATGGCCAGGCTACCGAGGAAGCCCAGTTCCTTGGCATTGCGCAGGGCGGCCAGGGTGTCGGCGGTTTCGCCGGACTGGGAGATCGAGACGAACAGGGTGTCTGGCTGCACCACCACCTTGCGATAGCGGAACTCGCTGGCCACTTCGACCTGGCAAGGAATGCCAGCCAGGCTTTCCAACCAGTAACGGGCGACCATGCCGGCGTGGTAGCTGGTACCGCAGGCGACGATCTGCACATTGCGCACTTTGGCGAACAGTTCTGCAGCCTGCGGGCCGAAGGCCTGGACCATCACGTGGTCCTTGCCCAGGCGGCCTTCCAGGGTGCGCTGGACCACGGTTGGCTGCTCGTGGATCTCCTTGAGCATGAAGTGGCGATAAGCGCCCTTGTCGGCGGCTTCGGCGCCCTCGTGGTACTGCACGGTTTCACGCACCACCGGCTGCCCGGCCTGATCCCAGATCTTCACCTGGTCGCGGCGGATCTCGGCGATATCGCCTTCTTCCAGGTACATGAAGCGGTCGGTGACCTGGCGCAGGGCCAGTTGGTCGGAAGCCAGGAAGTTCTCGCCATGGCCCAGGCCGATCACCAGAGGGCTGCCACTGCGCGCAGCGACCAGACGGTCAGGCTGCTTCACGCTGATCAGCGACAGGCCATAGGCACCGTGCAGGCGCTTGACCGCGGACTTCAGCGCATCGGCCAGGTCTGGAACGGTCTTCAGGGTGTGGTGGATCAGATGCACGATAACTTCGGTATCGGTCTGCGAGGTGAAGACGTAACCCAAGCCTTTGAGCTCTTCACGCAGCTCTTCGTGGTTCTCGATGATGCCGTTGTGCACAACGGCCACTTCGCTAGCGGAGAAATGCGGGTGGGCGTTGCCTTCGGTCGGTGCGCCGTGGGTGGCCCAACGGGTGTGGGCGATGCCCAGCTGACCGTTCAGCGGCTCAGCGGCCACAGCAGCTTCCAGCTCGGCGACCTTGCCGATGCGGCGGCGGCGTTGCAGTTCGCCCTGCTGGGTGTAGACGGCCAGGCCGGCACTGTCGTACCCGCGGTACTCAAGACGCTTGAGGCCTTCGATGAGAATGGCAGTGATGTTGCGCTCGGCTACGGCACCAACGATTCCACACATGGTTATTGCTCCTGGCTGATCGCGGCGCAGATCAGGTTGATGCCGCGGGCTTGAATCTGTTCGCGTGCCGCTGCGGGCAGGCGTTCGTCTGTAATAAGGGTGTGCACGCTGCCCCAGGGCAGCTCGAGATTGGGGATCTTGCGTCCGACCTTGTCGGACTCGACCATCACGATCACCTCACGGGCCACCTCGGCCATGACTCGGCTCAGGCCAAGCAGCTCATTGAAGGTGGTGGTGCCGCGCTGCAGGTCGATGCCATCGGCACCGATGAACAGCTGGTCGAAGTCGTAGGAGCGTAGTACTTGCTCGGCGACCTGACCCTGGAACGACTCCGAATGCGGGTCCCAGGTGCCACCGGTCATCAGCAGCACCGGTTCGTGCTCGACCTCGCTGATGGCGCGGGCCACATTCAACGAGTTGGTCATCACCACCAAGCCGGGCTGACGCCCCAGTTCCGGGATCATGGCGGCGGTGGTGCTGCCGCTGTCGATGATGATCCGCGCATGCTCGCGAATACGCCCAACCGCTGCCCGGGCGATGGCCTTCTTGTAGGCAGAGACAGGCTGCGCGGCTTCACCCAGCATCTCCTGCGGTACCGGCACTGCACCGCCATAGCGGCGCAGCAGCAGGCCGTTGGCCTCCAGCGCGGCAAGGTCCTTGCGAATGGTCACTTCCGACGTTTCGAAACGCTTGGCCAAGGCGTCCACGCTCACCTCGCCCTGCTCACTGAGCATGGCCAGGATGTTGTGGCGGCGTTGGGGGGTGTTTCGTTTCGACATGGGCTAATAAGTTTCGATTCGAAAGATAATGGTTGCAATCAAAACCTAAGATGAGCGTTTCGTCAAGGTGTGGACAACATTTCTCGAGCCAAGAAAAAAGCCGACTTATTCACATAAGTCGGCTTTCGATCGAAGCGGCTGTGTATAACTCAGCTTTTCTTGATCTTCTCCGGCCGCTTCCAGCCCGAGATGTTGCGCTGGCGCGCACGCGCCACCGCCAGGTCACCGGCTTCGACGGTCTGATTGATGGTCGAACCGGCAGCCGTAGTAGCACCTGCCTTGATTTCCACAGGCGCCACCAGCGAGTTGTTGGAGCCGATGAACACATCCTCACCCATCACGGTCTTGAACTTGTTGGCGCCATCGTAGTTGCAGGTGATGGTACCGGCACCGATGTTGGTGCGTGCACCGATCTCGGCATCGCCCAGGTAGGTCAGGTGACCGGCCTTGGCGCCTTCACCCAGGTGGGCATTTTTCAGCTCGACGAAGTTACCCACATGGGCCTTGGCTTCCAGCACACTGCCTGGGCGCAGGCGCGCGAACGGGCCGGCATCGCTGCCCTCGCCCATCACCGCACCGTCGAGGTGAGTGTTGGCCTTGATGATCGCGCCCTTGCGCAGGGTGCTGTCCTTGATCACGCAGTTCGGGCCGATCTGCACGTCGTCCTCGATGACCACCTTGCCTTCGAGAATCACGTTGATGTCGATCAGCACGTCGCGACCAACGGTCACTTCACCACGTACATCGAAGCGCGCAGGGTCGCGCAGGGTGACACCCAGGGACATCAGCCGGCGGCCTTCGCGCAGCTGGTAGTGGCGCTCGAGTTCGGACAGCTGGCGACGGTCATTGGCGCCCTGCACTTCCATCGGGTCGTGCGGCTGTTCGGTGGCGACCACCAGCCCGTCGGCCACCGCCATGGCGATGACGTCAGTGAGGTAGTACTCGCCCTGGGCATTGTTGTTCGACAGGCGCCCCATCCAGTCAGCCAGGCGCGCGGCCGGCATGGCCAGGATGCCGGTGTTGCCTTCCTTGATCGCCTTCTGTGCTTCGCTGGCGTCCTTGTGCTCGACGATAGCGGTCACCTGGCCTTCGCCATCACGCACGATGCGGCCATAACCGGTCGGGTCCTGCAGCGTGACGGTGAGCAGGCCCAGCTGTTTGTCACTGACCTTGGCCAGCAGACGCTGCAGGGTTTCCACTTCGATCAGAGGTACATCGCCATAAAGCACCAGCACCGTGTCGGCGGTGATCGCTGGCAATGCCTGCGCAACGGCATGGCCGGTACCCAGCTGCTTGTCCTGCATGACGAAATTCAGGTCGTCGGCTGCCAGGCGCTCACGTACCAGCTCGGCACCGTGGCCGATGACCACGTGGATGCCTTGGGGCTGAAGCTGGCGCGCGCTGTGGATAACATGGCCGAGCATGGAATTGCCAGCTACCGGGTGCAGTACCTTGGGCAGCGCCGAACGCATGCGAGTACCTTGGCCGGCGGCGAGAATAACGATATCAAGGGACATTGACTGGCTACCAATCCTGGGCGGTCAGGGATGACCGAAGAGGGGAATTCAGAAAAAGAAAAAGGGTAGCCGAGGCTACCCTTTAACTCAATCGCAATGCAAAGATGCGGCCGAAACCGGATTACTTGCCTTTGCGCATTTGCTGGACGGTACGCAGCTGAGCTGCAGCCTCGGCCAGGCGTGCGGCAGCAGCACCGTAGTCGAAGTCCGCGCTTTTCGCATTCAGGGCGTTCTCAGCAGCCTTGAGGGCTTCCTGAGCCTGAGCTTCGTCCAGGTCGGCAGCGCGCTGCACGGTGTCGGCAAGAACCTTGACCATGTTCGGCTGCACTTCGAGGAAGCCACCGGAGATGTAGAACACCTCACGATCGCCACCTTGCTTGGTCAGCGTGATCGGACCCGGCTTGAGATTGGTGATCAGCGGGGCGTGGCCTGGAGCGATACCAAGATCGCCCAGGTTGCCGTGCGCTACTACCATCTCGACCAGGCCGGAGAAGATTTCTCCTTCCGCGCTGACGATATCGCAATGGACTGTCATAGCCATCTGCTTGCCTCAACCTGATTAGCGCCCCTTGCGGGGCGCCGGGATTACAGTTTCTTGGCTTTCTCGATCGCTTCGTCGATGCTGCCGACCATGTAGAACGCTTGTTCTGGCAGGTGGTCGTAGTCACCTTTGAGGATGCCGCTGAAGCCAGCGATGGTGTCTTTCAGGGAAACGTACTTGCCTGGCGAACCGGTGAAGACTTCAGCCACGAAGAACGGCTGCGACAGGAAGCGCTGGATCTTACGAGCGCGGGCTACCAGTTGCTTGTCGCTTTCGGACAGTTCGTCCATACCCAGGATCGCGATGATGTCCTTCAGCTCTTTGTAGCGCTGCAGAACATACTGAACGCCACGAGCGGTGTCGTAGTGTTCGTTGCCGATCACGTTCGGGTCCAGCTGGCGCGAAGTCGAGTCCAGTGGGTCGACCGCTGGGTAGATACCCAGGGAGGCGATGTCACGGGACAGAACGACGGTGGCGTCCAGGTGGGCGAAGGTGGTCGCTGGCGACGGGTCGGTCAGGTCGTCCGCAGGTACGTATACGGCCTGTACGGAGGTGATCGAACCTTCTTTGGTCGAAGTGATACGCTCTTGCAGAACGCCCATCTCTTCGGCCAGGGTCGGCTGGTAACCTACTGCCGAAGGCATACGGCCCAGCAGTGCGGATACTTCGGTACCGGCCAGGGTGTAACGATAGATGTTGTCGACGAACAGCAGAACGTCGTTACCTTCGTCACGGAACTTCTCAGCCATGGTCAGGCCGGTCAGCGCTACGCGCAGACGGTTTCCTGGTGGCTCGTTCATCTGACCGTAGACCAGCGCTACCTTGTCGAGAACGTTGGAGTCCTTCATCTCGTGGTAGAAGTCGTTACCCTCACGAGTACGCTCACCCACACCAGCGAACACGGAGTAACCGCTGTGTTCCATGGCGATGTTACGGATCAGTTCCATCATGTTTACGGTCTTGCCGACGCCGGCACCACCGAACAGACCAACCTTACCACCCTTGGCGAACGGGCAGACCAGGTCGATAACCTTGATGCCGGTTTCCAGCAGGTCGTTGCCGCCTGCCTGGTCAGCGAACGAAGGCGCTGGCTGGTGGATACCGCGACGCTCTTCTTCGCCGATCGGGCCGGCTTCGTCGATCGGGTTGCCCAGTACGTCCATGATACGGCCCAGGGTGGCCTTACCAACCGGAACGGAAATGGCAGCGCCGGTGTCGACGACATCCAGACCGCGCTTCAGGCCTTCGGTCGAGCCCATCGCAATGGTACGAACCACGCCGTCGCCCAGCTGCTGCTGAACTTCGAGGGTGGTTTCCGCGCCTTGTACTTTCAGCGCGTTGTAAACACTCGGTACGACGTCACGTGGGAATTCCACGTCGATGACGGCGCCGATGATTTGAACGATACGTCCGCTACTCATAGCTGGATCCTCTGAATTTTTGAACCGTTAAACCGCGGCAGCGCCGCCGACGATTTCCGAGATCTCCTGGGTGATCGCAGCCTGACGCGCCTTGTTGTAGATCAACTGCAGCTCTTTGATCAAATCACCGGCGTTGTCTGTGGCGTTCTTCATGGCGATCATCCGGGCCGCTTGTTCAGCAGCGTTGTTCTCGACCACCGCCTGGTATACCTGCGACTCCACGTAACGCACCATCAAGCCGTCCAGCAGCTCTTTTGCGTCGGGTTCGTACAGGTAATCCCAGTGATGCTTGAGATCCTGATCCGGGGTTGCCACCAACGGTACCAATTGCTCGACCGTCGGTTTTTGGGTCATGGTGTTGATGAACTTGTTCGAAACCACCGAAAGGCGATCGATACGGCCGTCCAGGTAGGCGTCCAGCATCACTTTGACGGAGCCGATCAGATCGTTGATCGATGGCTCTTCGCCCAGGTGGCTGATCGCGGCTACGACGTTGCCGCCAAAGATGCGGAAGAAAGTCGCACCCTTGCTGCCGATCACGCACAGGTCGATTTCAACGCCCTGTTCGCGGTTTTCGTTCATGTCCTTGACCAGGGCCTTGAACAGGTTGGTGTTCAAGCCACCGCACAGACCACGGTCACTGCTCACCACGATATAACCGGCGCGCTTTACAGGGCGCTCGATCATGAACGGGTGGCGGTATTCCGGGTTGGCGTTGGCCAGATGACCGATCACCTGGCGGATACGCTCCGCGTAAGGACGGCTAGCAGCCATGCGCATTTGTGCCTTGCGCATCTTGCTGACCGCCACTTTCTCCATGGCGCTGGTAATTTTTTGCGTGCTTTTGATGCTCGCAATCTTACTGCGAATCTCTTTTGCGCCTGCCATGTATCACCTATCAGGTTAGCAAGCGGGGGCCGGAGCCCCCGCTGCGGCTTACCAGGTCTGGGTGGCCTTGAACTTCTCGATACCGGCTTTCATGCCAGCGTCGATTTCGTCGTTGAAGTCACCCTTCACGTTGATCTTCGCCATCAGTTCGGCGTGATCACGGTTGAAGTAGGCGATCAGTGCTTGCTCGAAGCTACCGACCTTGGAGACTTCCACGTCAGTCAGGAAACCACGCTCAGCGGCGTACAGCGACAGGGCCATGTCCGCGATGGACATTGGCGCGTACTGCTTCTGCTTCATCAGCTCGGTTACGCGCTGACCATGCTCCAGCTGCTTGCGGGTCGCTTCGTCCAGATCGGAAGCGAACTGGGCGAATGCAGCCAGTTCACGGTACTGAGCCAGAGCGGTACGAATACCACCGGACAGCTTCTTGATGATCTTGGTCTGAGCGGCACCACCTACGCGGGATACCGAAACACCGGCGTTCACTGCAGGGCGGATGCCCGATTTGAACATGGCCGATTCCAGGAAGATCTGACCGTCGGTGATGGAAATCACGTTGGTCGGAACGAACGCGGAAACGTCGCCAGCCTGGGTTTCGATGATCGGCAGGGCGGTCAGGGAACCGGTCTTGCCAGTGACTGCGCCGTTGGTGAACTTCTCGACGTACTCTTCCGAAACGCGCGATGCACGCTCCAGCAGACGGGAGTGGAGATAGAACACGTCACCTGGGTACGCTTCACGTCCTGGTGGACGGCGCAGCAGCAGGGAGATCTGACGGTAAGCAACGGCCTGCTTGGACAGGTCATCGTAAACGATCAGGGCGTCTTCACCGCGGTCACGGAAGAACTCGCCCATGGTGCAGCCGGCGTATGGCGCCAGGAACTGCAGTGCGGCGGATTCCGAAGCACTGGCAACGACCACGATGGTGTTGGCCAGGGCGCCGGTTTCTTCCAGCTTGCGAACGATGTTGGCAACGGTGGAACGCTTCTGGCCGACTGCAACATAAACACAGAAAATACCGGAGTCTTTCTGGTTGATGATGGCGTCGATGGCCATGGCGGTCTTGCCGATCTGACGGTCACCGATGATCAGCTCGCGCTGGCCACGGCCGACAGGGATCATGGCGTCGACGGACTTGTAGCCAGTCTGTACAGGCTGGTCTACCGACTTACGCCAGATCACGCCTGGAGCCACTTTCTCGACCGCGTCGGTCTGGGTGTTGCCCAGAGGACCTTTGCCGTCGATCGGGTTGCCCAGTGCGTCAACGACGCGACCCAGCAGTTCCTTACCAACCGGAACTTCCAGGATGCGGCCGGTGCACTTGGCGCTCATGCCTTCGGCGAGGGTGTCATAGGCACCCAGGATCACTGCACCTACGGAGTCTTGCTCCAGGTTCAGGGCCATGCCGAATACGCTGCCAGGGAACTCGATCATTTCGCCGTACATGACGTCGGCCAGACCGTGGATCCGCACGATACCGTCGGATACCGAAACAACGGTACCTTCGTTACGGGCTTGGGAGCTCACATCGAGGTTATCGATGCGGCCCTTGATGATTTCACTAATTTCGGAAGGATTGAGTTGCTGCATTGCTCTGCTGCCCCTTCAAACTCAAGATTTCAATGCTTCGGCCAGTTTCGCGATCTTGCCGCGAACAGAGCCATCGATTACCAGGTCACCAGCGCGGATGACGACACCGCCAATCAGGCTGGCATCCTCCGACGCGTGCAGGCGAACTTCCTGGCCTAGCCGTGCACTGAGAACCTTGGCGAGTTTGTCTTGCTGTTCTTGGTTCAACGCGAAGGCACTGGTGACTTCCACGTCCACGGATTTCTCTTGCTCGGCCTTGTACAGGTCGAACAGGGCGGCAATCTCCGGCAGAAGCAGGAGACGGTCGTTTTCCGCGGCAACATGAATGAAATTCTGTGCCTGTGCATTGAACTTGTCACCGCACACGTCAATGAACGTGGCGGCCTTTTCTGCGCTCGTCAGTCGCGGGGCCTTGAGCAGGCGCTGCATGGTGTCGTCTTGCGACACCGCAGCAGCCAGGCCGAGCATGGCTGACCAATTGGCCAGTTGCTGATGGGCCTGGGCATGCTCAAAGGCAGCCTTAGCGTAAGGTCGGGCCAACGTGGTCAGTTCTGCCATGATCGCCCTCGCTTAAATTTCAGCGGCCAGTTTGTTAACCAGCTCCGCATGCGCGTTTTGATCGATTGTGGCGCCAAGGATCTTTTCAGCACCGCCAACGGCCAGGGCACCCACTTGGGCACGCAGGGCGTCTTTAGCACTGTTCAGTTCCTGTTCGATCTCGGCCAGAGCCTGAGCCTTCACACGGTCAGCTTCGACGCGGGCCTGGTCACGGGCTTCCTCGACAAGCTGAGCAGCGCGCTTCTTGCTTTGCTCAATGATTTCGGCTGCCTGTGCTTTAGCTTCACGCAGTTGCTGACCCACTTTCTCTTGGGCCAGCTCCAGGTCGCGAGCTGCGCGGTTGGCAGCGTCCAAGCCGTCGGCAATCTTCTTTTGACGCTCTTGCAGAGCAGTGATGACCGGAGGCCATACGTACTTCATGCAGAAGAGTACAAAAATCAGGAAGGCAACGGATTGGCCAATCAGGGTTGCATTAATGTTCACGCCAACACCTCGCTCGGTCTTAATTCATCACAGCCATCAACTCGTGGTTACGAGTGATTAGCCGGCGATCTGACCAACGAACGGATTCGCGAAGGTGAAGAACAGAGCGATACCAACACCGATCATGGTTACGGCGTCGAGCAGACCGGCAACGATGAACATTTTAACCTGCAGCATCGGAACCATTTCTGGTTGACGAGCAGCGCCTTCCAGGAATTTGCCGCCCAGCAGGCCGAAACCAATGGCGGTACCCAGAGCACCCAGGCCGATCAGCAGAGCAACAGCGATAGCGGTCAGACCAACTACAGTTTCCATCTTTCCTCCCGACTTTTACGTCGTATTGGTTAGGTTTTTAAGTTGAAGCGGTAAAACAAATCGTTTGGTACAGCTGCCCTTGCGGACTTTTAAAGCCCTCCCCCCAAACGAGCGGGGAAGGCTACAAGACACGCCAGGCGGTCTTAATGGTTATCTTCATGAGCCATCGACAGGTAGACGATGGTCAGCATCATGAAGATGAAAGCTTGCAGCGTGATGATCAGGATGTGGAACACAGCCCACGCCCACTGCAGCACGATACCCAGGCCGCTCAGCCAGAGAATGCCGGCGCCGAACATCACGGCGATCAGGATGAACACCAGCTCGCCGGCGTACATGTTGCCGAAAAGACGCAGTGCCAGCGAGATCGGCTTGGCGATCAGGGTGACGAATTCCAGCAGGAAGTTCACCGGAATCAGCAGGATCTGAACGAAGATGTTCTTGCTGCCGAACGGGTGCAGGGTGAGCTCACCGATGAAGCCGCCCAGGCCCTTGACCTTGATGCTGTAGAAGATGATCAGGGCGAACACGCTGAAGGCCATGGCCAGGGTCGCGTTCGGGTCGGTGGTCGACACGGCGCGGAACGGAATGTGCGGATCACCGGAGATCAGCATGGCCAGCTGAGGAATCCAGTCGACCGGTACCAGGTCGATGGCGTTCATCAGGAATACCCAGACGAAGATGGTCAGCGCCAGCGGGGCGATCACCGGGCTACGGCCGTGGAAGGAGTCCTTCACGCTGCCGTTGACGAAGTCCACCAGCACTTCAACGAAGTTCTGCAGGCCGCCGGGTTGGCCGGAAGTCGCCTTCTTGGCCGCCATGCGGAAGATGAACAGGAAGATCAGACCCAGCGCGACGGACCAACCCAGGGTGTCCAGGTGGAACGCCCAGAAGCCCATTGCCTTGGCTTCTGCAGCCGAATGGGCAAAGCCCCAGCTGCCGTCTGGTAGTTGACCGTAGGTCAGGTTCTGCAAGTGGTGCTGGATATAGCCCGAAGCGGTTTCTGCTGCCATGGTTGCCTCAAACGCCCTAAGGTCTCGAAAGTCTTTTATTCATCAGCAGGGGCGCGAACCAGCTGACCAAAAGGGTCAACACGAAGACGCCGAATACTGCTAACGGCGCCAGTGGCTTCACTCCTGCGAAGGTCAGTGCAAATAGCACTGCCGTCAAAATCATCTTGCCTGCCTCGCCAGCGTAAAACGACTTGACGATAGCTTGTGCCGCCCTGGCTCCGCTGAAGCGAAAAGCCTTCCAGGCGAAATACACATTGGGCAGCCAGGCAATCAAACCTCCGCAAAGGCCTGAATATCCACTGACCGCCCCTTTCCACTGCCACAACACCAAGGTTGCCAGCAGTAGTACGACGAATTGAGCCAGCAGTACCGGAAAAACCGCCCAGCGATGGAAAGGCAGGCGGTTTGGCGTGCGGATTTCCATCACAACTGCTCCTCGGAAGTCGACCAACAAGTCAGTTATGACTTGGCATAATTTGTGCCGACAAAATGCGCGCAGAGTATAGGGGTGGATTAACCCCTATTCAACTCTTCGGTAGTGATTTCCGACTGCGCGCTACAACGGGAATTGTTTCAGCGGATGTGAGCAAGCACGCCTTGCAACTCGTCAAGCGAGTTGTAGCGAATAACCAATTGGCCTTTGCCCTTGTTGCCGTGGCGTATCTGCACGGCAGAGCCCAGGCGCTCTGCGAGCCGCTGTTCAAGGCGCGCGATGTCCGGATCAGGTTTGCTCGGTTCGACCGGATCAGGCTTGCCGTTGAGCCACTGACGCACCAGTGCCTCGGTTTGGCGCACGGTGAGGCCACGTGCGACAACATGACGCGCCCCTTCTTCCTGACGATCTTCCTCGAGGCCGAGCAAGGCACGGGCGTGGCCCATTTCCAGGTCGCCGTGGGCGAGCATGGTCTTGATCGCCTCGGGCAGCGAGATCAGGCGCAGCAGGTTGGCCACGGTCACCCGCGACTTGCCCACGGCATCGGCCACCTGTTGCTGGGTCAGCTCGAACTCCTGCTGCAGGCGCTGCAGGGCCAAGGCTTCTTCCAGCGGGTTGAGGTCCTCGCGCTGAATGTTCTCGATCAGCGCCATGGCGATGGCGGCTTCATCCGGTACTTCGCGCACCATCGCCGGGATGGTGTCGAGACCGGCCTGCTGGGTGGCGCGCCAGCGGCGCTCACCGGCAATGATCTCGTAGCGGCTACCGTCGATCGGGCGGACCACGATCGGCTGCATCACACCATGGTTGCGAATCGAGTGCGCGAGTTCTTCCAGTGCCTCGGGGTCCATGTCACGGCGCGGCTGGTACTTGCCGCGCTGGATCAGTTCGACGGGCAGGTGTTGCAGTTCTTTCTGGTCGATCGTCACAGCCTGCTCTTCGAGCGCGCTGACGGAAGGACCACTTAGCAGTGCATCCAACCCACGTCCGAGACCCCGTTTCTTAACGGCCATGCGGATTCCTTAAGTTGTTTGTGCAGTGCGAGATTGACGGCGTTGACGGCGTACCAGTTCCCCGGCCAGGGCCAGATAGGCCAGTGCGCCACGCGATTGCTTGTCGTAGGCCAGCGCCGGCATGCCGAAGCTCGGGGCCTCGGCCAGGCGGATGTTGCGCGGAATGACCGTGTCGTACAGTTGCTCGCCGAAGTGTTCCTTGAGCTGCGCCGAAACATCGTTGTTCAGGCTCAGGCGCGGGTCGTACATGGTCCGCAGCAGGCCTTCGATCTTCAGCTGCGGGTTCAACCGGGCAGCGATGCGCTTGATGTTATCCACAAGGTCGCTGAGACCTTCCAGTGCGTAGTACTCGCACTGCATCGGGATGATCACGCCATCGGAGGCGACCAACGCGTTGAGCGTCAGCATCGACAGCGACGGCGGGCAGTCGATGAGGATGAAATCGTAGTTTTCGCGGATCGGCGCCAGCGCGTTGCGCAGGCGGCTCTCCTTGACCTGCATTTCCAGCAGCACTACTTCCGCGGCGGTCAGGTCGCGGTTGGCCGGCAACAGCTGGTAGGCGCCATGCTCGGAGTAGTGCATGGCCTGGGCAAGGTCGCATTCCCCGATCAGCAGGTCATAGACCGAATGCTCGAGTTCGTGTTTGTCCACACCGCTGCCCATGGTCGCGTTGCCCTGGGGATCGAGGTCGATCAGCAGCACACGACGCTTGGTCGCGGCCAGCGATGCTGCGAGGTTGATACAGGTGGTGGTCTTGCCGACACCACCTTTCTGGTTCGCGATTGCGAATACCTTAGCCATTGTTGCGTGTGTTCCCAGTCAAGCCTTGCGGCGCAGTATCAGCAGATGGCGCTGGCCCTGGCAACCTGGAACGGTCAGGGCCTGCTCGCTTTCCACTGTGAAGTCTGCGGGCAATGCTACCAGTTCATCGGCAGGATGCAGCCCCTTCATTGCAAGCCATTGCGTCCCGGTGTCGCCCAGATGGCGGGTCCAGTTGGTGAAGTTCTCCATGCTGCTGAAGGCGCGGGAGATGATTCCGCTGAACGGTAGCGACGGCTGGAAGGCTTCGACCCGGCTGTGGATAACCGTGAGGTTGTCCAGTTTCAGTTCCATTTTCACCTGGGTCAGGAAGCGCGTCTTCTTGCCATTGGCGTCCAGCACCGTCACCTGCTTGTGCGGATGCAGGATAGCCAAAGGAATGCCGGGCATGCCACCGCCGCTGCCAACATCCAGCCAGTTGTCACGCTCGCTGTGGATAAACGACATGATGCTGAGGCTGTCGAGCAGATGGCGGGACACCATCTCGTCCGGATCGCGCACGGCAGTGAGGTTGTAGGCTTTGTTCCATTTGATCAACAGGGCCAGGTAGCCCAGCAGCTTTTCCTGCTGCTCGGCGCTCAGCTCGACTCCGAGCTGGCGCGCACCTGTGGACAACTCTTCGGCGTGTTGCGGGGTGACCAGGGAACTCAAGCGCTTTGCTCCAATTCGCGGCCAGCGCCGCGTTTTTTCAGATGAATCAGCAACAGGGAAATCGCCGCCGGGGTTACACCGGGGATACGCGAAGCCTGGCCCAGGGTCTCCGGGCGAGTCTGGCCGAGCTTGCCCTGGATTTCCTTCGACAGCCCGGAAATCGTGGTGTAGTCGATATCCACAGGCAGGCGGGTGTCTTCGCTGGCGCGCAGACGTGCGATCTCGTCCTGCTGACGGTCGATGTAACCGGCGTACTTGGTCTTGATCTCGACCTGCTCGGCGACCTGTGGATCGATTTCCTCACCGCCGGTCGCTTCGATCAGCCCGGCATAGTCGATCTCTGGCCGGGCCAGCAAGTTGAGCAGGCTGTACTCGTGGGCCAGCGGCGTGCCGAACTTATCCACAATGGCTTGGCCTTGCTCGGTGTTCGGGCGCACCCAGGTCGACTTCAGGCGCTGCTCTTCCCGCTCGATACCGTCGCGCTTGGCGCAGAACGCGGCCCAGCGATCGTCATCGATCAGGCCGAGCTCGCGACCTTTCTCGGTCAGGCGCAGGTCGGCGTTGTCTTCGCGCAGGATCAGCCGGTATTCGGCGCGCGAAGTGAACATGCGGTACGGCTCCTGGGTACCCAGGGTAATCAGGTCGTCGACCAGTACGCCGATGTACGCCTCGTCGCGACGCGGGCACCAGCTTTCGCGGCCTTGCGCGCGCAGCGCGGCGTTGGTCCCGGCCAGCAGGCCCTGGGCGCCGGCTTCTTCGTAGCCGGTGGTGCCGTTGATCTGGCCGGCGAAGAACAGGCCGCCGATGACCTTGGTCTCAAGGCTGTACTTGAGGTCACGCGGGTCGAAGTAGTCGTACTCGATGGCGTAACCCGGGCGAACGATGTGGGCGTTTTCCATACCGCGGATCGAGCGCACCAGCTCCAGCTGCACATCGAACGGCAGCGAAGTGGAAATACCGTTGGGGTACAGCTCGTGGGTGGTCAGGCCTTCCGGCTCGATGAACACCTGGTGGCTTTCCTTGTCGGCGAAGCGGTGGATCTTGTCTTCGATCGACGGGCAATAGCGCGGGCCGACACCTTCGATCACACCGGAGTACATCGGCGAACGGTCGAGGTTCGAGGCAATGATCTCGTGGGTGCGGGCGTTGGTGTGGGTAATCCAGCAGCTCACCTGCCGCGGGTGCATGTCGGCATTGCCCATGAACGACATCACCGGGATCGGCGTGTCGCCTGGCTGCTCGGTCATGACCGAAAAGTCCACGGAACGCCCGTCGATACGCGGCGGTGTACCGGTTTTCAGGCGGCCGACGCGCAGCGGCAGTTCACGCATGCGGTGAGCCAAGGCAATCGATGGCGGATCGCCGGCGCGACCGCCGGAATGGTTCTGCAGCCCGATGTGGATAAGGCCGCCGAGGAAAGTACCGGTGGTCAGCACCACGGATTCGGCGAAGAAGCGCAGACCCATCTGGGTCACCACGCCTTTGACCTGGTCCTGTTCGACGATCAGGTCATCACAGGACTGCTGGAATATCCACAGGTTCGGCTGGTTTTCCAGGATCTCGCGGACCACCGCCTTGTAGATGGCGCGGTCGGCTTGCGCACGGGTGGCGCGTACGGCCGGGCCCTTGCGGTTGTTCAGGATGCGGAACTGGATGCCGCTCTTGTCGGTGGCCAGCGCCATGGCGCCGCCGAGCGCATCGATCTCTTTGACCAGATGGCTCTTGCCGATGCCACCAATGGCCGGGTTGCAGCTCATGTGACCGAGGGTTTCCACGTTATGGGTCAACAGCAGGGTTTTCACACCCATGCGTGCTGACGCAAGCGCAGCCTCGGTACCGGCATGGCCGCCGCCGATGACGATCACTTCAAAACGGGAAGGGAAATCCACCACGCACCTCGTGCCTGTTTTTGCGAATAGAGAAGGTAAGCCGACAAGTATAGGGACTTCACCCCCTCTAAAGGAACCGTCTGAGCAAATTTTGACCAGTCTGTGGATGAATGGCAGACAACAGAAATCAAAGAGGAGAAATTTAAAAAAGCTTTGTTTTTATGTTTATTCTTATGCACAGCCCTACCTGTGGATAAGGTTCTGCAGCCCTTTATCTGTCTGTTTTACAGCAAAATTGAACCCTGTGGCTTACCCACCGTGAGGGCTATGGATAACGTCTTTTAGCCTGTGGATTAAATGACTGTTTACCCACAGGCGTATTTGTCCTCAGAAAAAACGCCTGCTTATCAACGGAGCTGAAGCCGGGTTTTCCACAGGGCTCCTGAATAGGGTTTTGTATCTGTGGATGGATTTCCGCAAGCCTGAACCGGCCTCTTCGCGGCTAAAGCCGCTCCCACAGGGGGCGGTGTAGTTTTGAAAGATCCGACGAGTGGATAAATTGCAGGCAAAAAAAAGCCGCTCCCGGAGGAGCGGCCTTGGTTTTATCCAGCTGTGGATTACTTACCGATGCAGAAACTCGAGAAAATCCGTCCAAGCAGGTCATCGGAACTGAACGCACCGGTGATCTCCCCCAGCGCCTGCTGCGCCTGACGCAGGTCTTCGGCCAGCAGTTCACCCGCGCCAGCCAGGGTCAACTGTGCGCGACCGTGCTCCAGGTGCGAACTGGCCTGGCGCAAGGCATCCAGGTGGCGCCGGCGGGCGCTGAAACCGCTCTCGGCGGTCTGTTCATAACCCATGCAGGCCTTGAGGTGATCGCGCAGCAGTTGTAGCCCCTGATCGTCCCCTTTGGCGCTCAGGGTGATGGTCACATGGCCGTCGTCGCACTGTTCCAGGCCTACCCGCTCACCGCTGAGATCGGCCTTGTTGCGAATCAGCGTGACCTTGCCAGGATCTGGCCGCTGGTCGAGAAACTCGGGCCACAAGGCGAACGGGTCACTGGCCTCGGGGGCAGTGGAGTCGACCACCAGCAGCACTCGGTCAGCCTCGCCAATGGCCTTCAGCGCGCGTTCAACGCCGATCTTTTCCACATGGTCGTCGGTGTCCCGCAGGCCGGCCGTATCGACTACGTGCAGTGGCATGCCGTCGATGTGGATATGTTCGCGCAGGATGTCCCGGGTGGTGCCGGCGATGTCGGTGACGATGGCCGCCTCGCGCCCCGCCAACTGGTTCAGCAAGCTCGACTTGCCGGCATTGGGCCGGCCGGCGATGACCACCGTCATGCCGTCACGCAGCAAGGCGCCCTGCCCGGCCTCGCGCTGCACGGTGGATAACTCGCTGCGCACTGCATCAAGCATCGACAACACATGGCCATCGGCGAGGAAATCGATTTCCTCTTCAGGGAAGTCGATCGCGGCCTCGACGTAGATGCGCAGGGCAATCAACGCCTCTGTCAGGCTGTGCACACGCTTGGAGAATTCCCCCTGCAGTGAGCGCAAGGCATTGCGCGCAGCCTGGCTGGAGCTCGCTTCAATGAGGTCGGCGATGGCTTCGGCCTGGGCCAGGTCGAGCTTGTCGTTGAGGAACGCACGCTCGCTGAACTCACCCGGACGCGCCAGACGGCAACCCACTTGTACACACCGCTGCAGCAGCATATCCAGGACCACGGGGCCGCCATGCCCCTGCAGCTCGAGCACATCCTCGCCGGTGAACGAGTTGGGACTTGGGAAGTACAGCGCAATGCCTTCATCCAGCACCAGGCCATCCTCGTCACGGAATGGCCCGTAGTGGGCGTGGCGTGGCGTCAGCGTTCGGCCGGTAATCAGCTGCCCCGCCTTGCTCGCCAATGGCCCGGACAACCTCACGATCCCGACGCCTCCGCGGCCCTGGGCAGTGGCGATGGCGGCGATGGTTTCACGCACAGTGTTCATGCTCGAAAGCCTCTACGACAAAAACGACAGATAGCAAAAACGCCCCCGAAGGGGCGTTTTTATTCACAGGCTAGCGCAGTAGCCCGTCAAGCAGCAGCTTTTTTGGTGGCTGCTTCGATACGGCGGGTGATGTACCACTGCTGAGTGATCGACAGGCAGTTGTTCACAACCCAGTACAGCACCAGACCAGCCGGGAACCACAGGAAGAAGAAGGTGAAGATGATCGGCATCATTTTCATCACCTTGGCCTGCATCGGATCCGGCGGAGTCGGGTTCAGACGCTGCTGGATGAACATGGTGGCGCCCATGATGATCGGCAGGATGAAGAACGGATCCTTGATCGAAAGGTCAGTGATCCACAGCATCCATGGGGCCTGACGCATCTCGACGCTTTCCAGCAGTACCCAGTACAGGGACAGGAACACCGGCATCTGCACCAGGATCGGCAAGCAACCGCCCAGCGGGTTGATCTTCTCTTTCTTGTACAGCTCCATCATCGCCTGGGACATCTTCTGGCGATCGTCACCGAAGCGTTCCTTCAGTGCGGCAAGCTTCGGCGCCACGGCACGCATGCGCGCCATCGAGCGGTAGCTGGCAGCCGACAGCGGGAAGAACAGGCCCTTGATGAGCATGGTCAGCACGATGATCGACCAGCCCCAGTTACCCAGCAGGCTGTGGATATGTTGCAGCAGCCAGAAGATCGGCTGGGCAATGAACCACAGGAAGCCGTAGTCGACGGTCAGTTCCAGGCCTGGGGACAACTCTTTCAGCTTGGACTGGATTTTCGGACCGGCATACAGCATGGCGCTGGTTTCGACCTTGCCGCCAGCTGGAACGCTGAGCGCCGGGCCGGTATAGCCGATGATGTAGTTGCCCTGGCTGTCCTTGCGGGTCTGGACAACATTGTTGTCCGACTTGGCCGGAATCCAGGCGGTCACGAAGTAGTGCTGCAGCCAGGCAACCCAGCCACCGGACACATTTTCTTTCAAACTACCTTTGTCGATGTCCTTCATCGAGACCTTTTTGTAAGGTTCGGAAGCCGTCCACATGGCGGCGCCCAGGTAGGTCGCGGTGCCGGTGGCGGTGCTCGACGATGGGTCGGAACTGGCGTCACGCTTGAGCTGGGCAAACATGTTGCCGTTCCAGGCCTGGCCGCTCTGGTTGTCGATCAGGTAGCTGACGGTCAGGTCGTACTCACCGCGCTTGAAGCTGAAGCGCTTGATGTAGTTGACGCCGTTGTCGCTGAACTTGAGGTCGACGACCAGTTGTTCCTGGCCATCAGCCAGCTGGTAGCTCTTCTGCTCGGTGGCGTACAGCGGGCGACCCGACGAACGGGCATCCGGACCGTTGGCGCCGGTCAGGCCGCTCTGTGCCAGGTAGATGCGCTCGCCACCGTTGTCGAACAGCTGGAACGGAATGTCCGGATGGTCCTGACGGCGTGGGTATTTAGGCAGGTTCAGCTGGACAATGTCACCACCGACCGGGTCGATAGCCAGTTCCAGGACATCGGTCTTGATCCGGATCAGGTCCTTGCTGACCGCGGCCGGAGCCAGTTCGGCAGGGCTGGATTCGGCATTGGCGCTCGGCACATCGGCGCTGGCGGTACCGGCCGGCACACCATCCGGCAAGGCCGGGGCAACGGTGCTGGCAGCAGTATTCTGAGTCGGCAGGGCAGCCTGGCCGTAGTCCTCGTTCCACTTGAGGACCATGACGTAGGACACGATTGCCAGGGCGACGATCAGGATCGTGCGTTTAATATCCATGATTACTCGGCTATCGAAGAAGTTCGGGAGGAAGGAGCGGGGGGAACGGGATCGAAACCGCCGTCGTTCCACGGATGACAACGCCCCAGGCGACGAACGGCTAGCCACCCACCACGCAAGAGGCCATGGTTTTCAATGGCTTCTAGAGCGTAACAGGAGCAACTGGGGTAGAAACGACAGTGATTGGCCATCAGGGGACTGATGGCGTAACGGTAAAACTGGATCGGAACGAGGGCCAGTTTACGCATTTTGGCTGTCTACCCCTGCGGAATCGGCGTTTGCCGCTGGAGTTGGCCGGCTGCGCGCCAGGCGTTTCCAGAGCTTGCCAAAGTGTTGGTGCAATTCCGGGTTTTCTATCTCACCCAATCCCTTGCGCGCGACGATCACTATATCCAGGCCACCCAGCATTTGCTGGTTGAGCCGGAAGGAATCGCGCATCAAGCGCTTGAGGCGGTTGCGTTGAACGGCGAGCTTGACGCTCTTCTTGCCGATCACCAGGCCGAGGCGCGGGTGATCCAGGCCGTTCTCGCGAGCAAGGATCAGCAGGTTTTTCCCTGGAACCTTGCCGGTTGGGGAGTCGAAGACCGCTTTGAAGTGCCGGGGTGTAAGCAGTCGCTTTTCCCGACTGAAGTCCTGACTCACCACCTGTGCCGAAAAATCAAATGGCCAGACGCTTACGGCCTTTGGCACGACGACGCGACAGAACAGCGCGGCCGTTCTTGGTAGCCATACGGGCACGGAAGCCGTGGGTGCGAGCGCGCTTGATGGTGCTTGGTTGGAAAGTACGTTTCATGGCGTTGTTACCTGGTTTGTCGACTACGGGCCGGAATGGCCCCCTTTTTAAGAGATCGGCGATTCTAGAGAAAGCAAGCCCATAGGTCAATTTCCAACCAGTCTTTCCTTATAGAAGGCGCCCTGACGGCTGGATGCCAGGGAGGGTTGATCAGCTAGGCAGACGGACGACAAAATGAAAAAAAAGAAGAGACATATAAAAAGCTTTTCTGAAGAACTTATAAATCTTAAGTGGATAACCTTCTGTGGATAACTCCATGCAGCCCAATATTTACGAGCTGTACAGAGATTTACAACCTTGTCGGTAACAGGTGCTCCGCCTGTGTCGGACGTGGGAAAAGCCTGTGGATAGAAAGGCCCGTTATCCACAGAGGAGTTATCAACAGGCCTGACCTCAGGGTTGTGCATAGACCTCACGTACGGTTATCCACAGACCTTATTCACAGAGCTTGAGAGACGTTTTTGCCGCTAAATGGCTGTTTTGTCATGGCTCGGAATGTTTCCACATGTGGATAACTGATCGCTCGACCGGTACAATGGCGGTTTGTTTTTGCCTCATCCGGCTTTCAACTCAGGGGATATCCGTGTCAGTGGAACTTTGGCAGCAGTGCGTGGAGCTTCTGCGCGATGAACTGCCTGCCCAGCAATTCAACACCTGGATCCGTCCGCTACAGGTCGAAGCCGAAGGCGACGAGTTGCGCGTCTATGCGCCGAACCGTTTCGTACTCGATTGGGTGAATGAAAAGTACCTTGGCCGTCTGCTCGAACTGTTGGGTGAAAACGGCAGCGGCATGGCGCCAGCCCTTTCCTTGTTAATAGGCAGCCGTCGCAGCTCTGCTCCACGGGCCGCACCCAATGCACCCGTCAGCGCTGCAGTCGCAGCCACGCTTGCACAAAGCCAGACTCAACAGGCCGCTGCGCCTGCCATTGCCGAGCCGGTACAGGCGCCAGCGGCTGAGCCGGTGCAGGTGAATGAGGTCGTCGAGTCGGCTTCACGTGACAGCTTCGATGGCATGGGCGACAGCGCGTCGGCACCGGCTGCCGGCAGCCGTACCGAGCAGCGCACGGTTCAGGTTGAAGGCGCGCTCAAGCACACCAGTTATCTGAACCGCACGTTTACCTTCGAGACCTTTGTAGAAGGTAAGTCGAACCAGCTGGCTCGCGCTGCGGCCTGGCAGGTCGCCGACAACCCCAAGCATGGTTACAACCCGCTGTTCCTTTATGGGGGTGTGGGCCTGGGCAAGACCCACCTGATGCATGCTGTGGGTAACCACCTGCTGAAGAAGAACCCGAATGCCAAGGTCGTGTACCTGCATTCCGAACGCTTCGTCGCGGACATGGTCAAGGCGCTGCAGCTCAACGCGATCAATGAGTTCAAGCGCTTCTACCGCTCGGTTGATGCGCTGCTGATCGACGACATCCAGTTCTTCGCCCGTAAAGAGCGTTCCCAGGAAGAGTTCTTCCACACCTTCAACGCCTTGCTCGAGGGTGGCCAGCAGGTGATTCTCACCAGCGACCGCTATCCGAAGGAGATCGAAGGCCTGGAAGAGCGCCTGAAGTCGCGCTTCGG
Source organism: Pseudomonas sp. NPDC089422 (assembly GCF_044749405.1). Taxonomy (NCBI): domain Bacteria; kingdom Pseudomonadati; phylum Pseudomonadota; class Gammaproteobacteria; order Pseudomonadales; family Pseudomonadaceae; genus Pseudomonas; species Pseudomonas sp. NPDC089422. The sequence continues at coordinate 116,836 of NZ_JBIVHW010000011.1, read as the reverse complement.
CTGGGGCCTGACGGTGGCTGTCGAGCCGCCGGAACTGGAAACCCGTGTGGCGATCCTGATGAAGAAGGCCGACCAGGCCAAGGTCGAACTGCCGCATGATGCCGCGTTCTTTATCGCCCAGCGCATCCGCTCCAACGTACGTGAACTCGAAGGCGCCCTGAAGCGGGTGATCGCTCACTCGCACTTCATGGGCCGTGACATCACCATCGAGTTGATTCGCGAGTCGTTGAAGGACCTGCTGGCGCTTCAGGACAAGCTGGTGAGTGTGGATAACATCCAGCGCACCGTGGCCGAGTACTACAAGATCAAGATCGCCGATTTGTTGTCCAAACGCCGCTCGCGCTCCGTTGCGCGCCCGCGTCAGGTGGCCATGGCACTGTCGAAGGAGCTGACCAACCACAGTCTGCCGGAGATCGGCGACATGTTTGGCGGCCGTGACCACACCACCGTGCTGCACGCCTGCCGCAAGATCAACGAATTGAAGGAATCCGACGCGGACATCCGCGAGGACTACAAGAACCTGCTGCGGACGCTGACGACTTGAAGGTCGCCAGCGCAGCTAATTGAAGGCAAGGGACTAGACCATGCATTTCACCATTCAACGCGAAGCCCTGTTGAAACCCCTGCAACTGGTCGCCGGTGTCGTCGAGCGCCGCCAGACCTTGCCGGTGCTGTCCAATGTCCTGCTGGTCGTGCAAGGCCAGCAGCTGTCGTTGACCGGTACCGACCTGGAAGTCGAACTGGTTGGCCGCGTGCAACTGGAAGAACCGGCCGAGCCAGGCGAGATCACTGTCCCGGCGCGCAAGCTGATGGACATCTGCAAGAGCCTGCCGAACGATGTTCTGATCGATATCAAGGTCGACGAGCAGAAGCTCCTGGTCAAAGCCGGCCGTAGCCGCTTTACCCTGTCGACCCTGCCTGCCAACGATTTCCCTACCGTTGAAGAAGGCCCGGGCTCGCTGACCTGCAACCTGGAGCAGAGCAAACTGCGCCGCCTGATCGAGCGCACCAGCTTCGCCATGGCTCAGCAGGACGTGCGTTACTACCTCAACGGCATGCTGCTGGAAGTGTCGCGCAACACCCTGCGTGCGGTTTCCACTGACGGTCACCGTCTGGCGCTGTGCTCGATGAGCGCACCGATCGAGCAGGATGATCGCCATCAGGTCATCGTTCCACGTAAAGGTATTCTTGAGCTGGCGCGCCTGCTCACGGATCCGGAAGGCATGGTCAGCATCGTTCTCGGTCAGCACCACATCCGTGCGACCACCGGTGAATTCACCTTCACTTCCAAACTGGTCGACGGCAAGTTCCCGGACTACGAGCGCGTGCTGCCAAAGGGTGGTGACAAGCTGGTAATCGGTGACCGCCAGGCGCTGCGTGAAGCGTTCAGCCGTACCGCCATTCTGTCCAACGAGAAGTACCGCGGTATTCGCCTGCAACTGGCAGCTGGCCAACTGAAGATTCAGGCCAACAACCCGGAGCAGGAAGAAGCGGAAGAAGAGATCAGCGTTGACTACGAAGGTAGTTCGCTGGAGATCGGCTTCAACGTCAGCTACCTGCTGGACGTGTTGGGCGTTATGACTACCGAGCAAGTTCGTCTGATTCTGTCTGACTCCAACAGCAGTGCGCTGCTGCAGGAAGCTGGCAATGACGATTCTTCCTACGTTGTCATGCCGATGCGCCTGTAATACGTAGCAGGCGAAATGTCCCTTCGACGTATCATGGTCACCGCGGTGCGCAATCTGCACCCGGTGACTCTCTCACCTTCCCCCCGCATCAATATCCTCTACGGCGCCAATGGCAGCGGCAAGACCAGTGTGCTCGAAGCCGTGCACCTGCTTGGCCTTGCCCGGTCATTCCGCAGCACTCGGTTGAACCCGGTCATTCAGTACGAGCAACCTACTTGCACCGTGTTTGGCGAAGTTCAGTTGGCTGAAGGTGGCACCAGCAACCTGGGCGTCTCCAGGGAGCGGGCGGGCGAATTCACTATCCGCATCGACGGGCAGAATGCCAGGAGCGCTGCTCAACTGGCTGAACTGTTGCCGCTGCAGCTGATCAACCCGGACAGTTTCAGGTTGCTGGAAGGCGCACCGAAAATCCGCCGGCAGTTTCTCGATTGGGGAGTGTTTCACGTGGAACCTCGATTCCTGCCTGCCTGGCAACGTCTGCAGAAGGCGCTGCGGCAGCGGAACTCGTGGTTGCGGCATGGTACACTTGACCCAGCTTCGCAAGCCGCCTGGGACCGGGAGTTATGCCTGGCCAGCGCGGAAATAGATGAATACCGTCGCAACTACATCAAGGCCTTGAAGCCCGTCTTCGAGCGAACCCTGAGCGAGCTGGTCGAGCTGGACGGGTTGACCCTGAGCTACTACCGAGGCTGGGACAAGGACCGGGAACTGCAAGAAGTACTCGCCTCCTCTCTCCTTCGCGATCAGCAGATGGGCCATACCCAGGCCGGCCCGCAGCGTGCTGATCTGCGTCTTCGTCTGGCTGCCAATAACGCAGCCGACATCTTGTCGCGTGGTCAGCAAAAGCTTGTGGTGTGCGCGCTGCGCATTGCCCAGGGCCACCTCGTCAGTCAGGCTCGACGCGGCCACTGTATTTATCTCGTTGACGACCTGCCGTCCGAGCTGGATGACCAGCATCGCCGCGCGCTGTGCCGCTTGCTTGAAGAATTACGCTGCCAGGTGTTCATCACCTGTGTAGATCACGAATTACTGAGGGAAGGCTGGCAGACGGAAACGCCAGTTGCCTTGTTCCACGTGGAACAAGGCTGTATCACCCAGACCCACGACCATCGGGAGTGAAGGCATGAGCGAAAATCAAACGTACGACTCCTCCAGCATCAAGGTGCTGAAAGGTTTGGATGCCGTACGCAAGCGTCCCGGCATGTACATTGGCGACACCGATGATGGTAGCGGCCTGCACCACATGGTCTTCGAAGTGGTCGACAACTCGATCGACGAAGCCCTCGCCGGTCACTGCGATGACATCACCGTCATCATTCACACGGACGAATCCATCAGTGTGCGCGACAACGGTCGCGGCATTCCGGTCGACGTGCACAAAGAAGAAGGCGTTTCCGCAGCCGAGGTCATCATGACCGTGCTGCACGCCGGCGGTAAGTTCGACGACAACTCCTACAAAGTATCCGGCGGTCTGCACGGTGTAGGTGTGTCGGTAGTGAACGCCCTGTCCGAGAAGCTGGTGCTGACCGTTCGCCGCAGCGGCAAGATCTGGGAACAGACCTACGTTCACGGTGTTCCTCAGGCGCCGATGGCCGTCGTCGGTGACAGCGAAACCACCGGTACTCACATCCACTTCAAGCCTTCGGCTGAAACCTTCAAGAACATTCACTTCAGCTGGGACATCCTGGCCAAGCGGATTCGCGAACTGTCGTTCCTCAACTCGGGTGTCGGCATCCTGCTGAAGGACGAGCGTTCGGGCAAGGAAGAGTTCTTCAAGTACGAAGGTGGCTTGAAGGCGTTCGTTGAATACCTCAACACCAACAAGACTCCGGTCAACTCGCAGGTCTTCCACTTCAACGTCCAGCGTGACGATGGCGTGGGTGTCGAGATTGCGCTGCAGTGGAACGACAGCTTCAACGAAAACCTGCTGTGCTTCACTAACAACATTCCGCAGCGTGACGGCGGTACCCACCTGGTCGGTTTCCGTTCCTCGCTGACCCGTAGCCTGAACAGCTACATCGAGCAGGAAGGCCTGGCCAAGAAGAACAAGGTCGCCACCACCGGTGATGATGCCCGTGAAGGCCTGACCGCGATCATTTCGGTGAAGGTGCCGGATCCGAAGTTCAGCTCGCAGACCAAGGACAAGCTGGTCTCCTCGGAGGTGAAAACCGCCGTGGAACAAGAGATGAACAAGTACTTCGCCGACTTCCTGCTGGAAAACCCGAACGAAGCCAAGGCTGTGGTCGGCAAGATGATCGACGCTGCCCGTGCCCGTGAAGCGGCGCGTAAAGCCCGTGAAATGACCCGCCGCAAAGGCGCGCTGGATATCGCCGGCCTGCCGGGCAAACTGGCGGACTGCCAGGAGAAGGACCCTGCCCTCTCCGAACTGTACCTGGTGGAGGGTGACTCCGCAGGTGGCTCGGCCAAGCAAGGCCGTAACCGTCGCACCCAGGCGATCCTGCCGCTGAAGGGCAAGATCCTCAACGTCGAGAAAGCGCGCTTCGACAAGATGATCTCGTCCCAGGAAGTGGGCACGCTCATCACTGCACTGGGCTGCGGTATCGGCCGCGAAGAGTACAACATCGACAAGCTGCGTTATCACAACATCATCATCATGACCGATGCTGACGTCGACGGTTCGCACATCCGTACCCTGTTGCTGACCTTCTTCTTCCGTCAGCTGCCGGAGCTGGTCGAGCGTGGCTACATCTACATCGCCCAGCCGCCGCTGTACAAGGTCAAGAAAGGCAAGCAGGAGCAGTACATCAAGGACGACGAGGCCATGGAAGAATACATGACCCAATCGGCCCTCGAAGATGCCAGCTTGCACCTGGACGAGTCGGCGCCAGCCGTTTCCGGCGTACAGCTGGAAACCCTGGTTAACGAATTCCGCGCCGTGATGAAGACCCTCAAGCGCCTGTCGCGCCTGTACCCGGAAGACATCACCGAGCACTTCATCTACCTGCCGGAAGTCACTCAGGAGCAACTGGGCGACCACGCGGTGATGCAAGCCTGGCAGGTGAAGTTCCAGGAGCGTCTGAGCAACAGCCAGAAATCGGGCCTGGTCTATCAGGCCAGCCTGCGCGAAGACAAGGAGCGCAATGTCTGGCTGCCGGAAGTGGAAGTTACTTCCCACGGCCTGGCCAGCTACGTCACCTTCAACCGCGACTTCTTCGGCAGCAACGACTACCGCTCGGTGGTCACCCTGGGTGCCAAGCTGTCTACCCTGCTCGGCGAGGGTGCCTACGTGCAGCGCGGTGAACGTCGCAAGGCGATCACCGAGTTCAAGGAAGCCCTCGACTGGCTGATGAACGAAAGCACCAAGCGCCACACCATCCAGCGATACAAAGGTTTGGGTGAGATGAACCCGGAGCAGCTGTGGGAAACCACCATGGACCCAACCGTCCGCCGCATGCTCAAGGTCACCATCGAAGACGCGATTGCCGCCGACCAGATCTTCAATACCCTGATGGGCGACGCGGTGGAGCCACGCCGCGACTTCATCGAAAGCAATGCGCTGTCGGTATCGAACCTGGACTTCTGATCAGGTTGCAGCAACCGCTGAAGAACTAAGGCCCGCTCAAGCGGGCCTTTTTTTTGCGCACAGCCAGGCCCTGAAGGCTGGATGGGGTAAGCGCGCGCCGGCCCCATCCAGACACTTGCTCAGGCAATAAGCTCCACCTTCCCAGTGGCCAGCCGATACACGCCTCCCACGACCTTCAACTTGCCTTTGCTGATCGCATCGGTAAGCAGCGGTGTGGCCTTCTTGAGCGCCTCAACAGAATCCTTGACGTTCTGCGCGATGGCATTGTCCATCAGATTGCCAGGCTGTTTGATCGCCTTTTCGACTGAGCCCTTGAGCGCATCCGTCAGCTTCGGAATATGCCCAGGGAACTTGGCGTTGTCCTTTACTGCTTTGATCCCGGCTTCAATGGCACCGCAGCTTTCATGGCCGAGTACCAGAAGCAAAGGCGCACCCAGCACCGCCACGCCATATTCAATACTGGCCAGACCCTCGCCAGTCACAAAGTTGCCTGCTACACGAATCGCAAATAAATCACCCCGCGCCGTATCAAATGCGTACTCCGGTGCAATACGCGAATCGGAACAACTGAGCACTGCGACAAACGGGTTTTGCCCAGACACCAACGCCTCGCGCTCATCCTTGAAGTCGTGTGAGGTTGAATCACCGTTGATGTAACGCGCATTACCTGCCATCAGCCGTTTCAACGCTTCGTCTGGGCTGATTGCGTTCTGCGGTTTAGGGGGCGCTGTCGACTTTTCTGCTGCCTGCGAAAGCCGTGCAGGGAGCGCACCGGATAGCAGCAAGGCACCGGCTCCGAGTCCGGCAAACTGAAGAAATCGACGGCGATCTGTTGGGTGGGAAGTTGAATCACATGATTTACACATGATGGTGTGTCCTCAGGACACTTCGGTGGGAGTAACTACTGTTGGATGAACGAGTACCAAACAGAACGTTCAGTACTGGAACTTTGGAGTTTAGTTGATCCCAAACATCAGGCGATTCGCGGCCTGTACGCGCGGATGCACGGCGGCCTTGGCGCCATGTTCCACGTGGAACCACTACTGTGAGTAGATCGCCACAAACAAGAAAGCCCGCTGACGCGGGCTTTTTGGGGCTGAGGAATCAGTAACCGGAGAGAACGCTGACGACCACGCCTGTGGCGATCGCCACCAGCACATAGTCACCATTCACGTACAACCAGCGGTGATCGCGTGGTGGTGCGTACAGATGACGCGCGCGCCAGTCGGTCACCCAGTAGCGGTCGGCGCGATAACGCGGCTCCACTACATAGCCACGATGCCACTGCTGATGCGGCATCGGCATACCCGCTTCGGGTCGGAAGTTCGGGTTGTGGTAGGCCGGGTAGCGACCGTCGTCATGACGGTCGTGCCGTTCGGGTTGGCCATGTGGCGGGTAGCCCTGATGGGATGGACCATCGTCGTAGCGGTCCGGGCCCGGTTGAGCGAAGCTGGCCAAGGGTGTGCTGAGCACAAGCGCGGCGCAGAGTACGGTTAGGGCTTTCTTCATTTGTTGATCCTCTGCCTGTTAACGCCCGGCAGGTAAAACGGGCTGCCTGGTGCGGTTAACTGATCAGACCACAAACTTTTCCACATAATGTAAGGGCAGAGGTAAAGGTCAGGTAAAGGTAGGCGTATTACAGGCCAAGCGCTTTCAGGCGGCGATACAAGGTTCGCTCACTCAGGCCAAGGTGCCGGGCCAGTTCGCTGCGTGATCCTTGAAACTGCTCCAGCGCCTGCGCCAGATCACTCAGATCGTTTCGTCCTCTGCTCATGCCGAATGCCTGCTGGGGCCCAACATCTTCCGGCAGATGCTCAGGCCGGATCAGCCCGTCATCGGCAAACAGTCGAGCCCTTTCCAGGATGTTGCGCAATTCGCGAATGTTCCCGGGGAACGCATGCAACGTAAGTTGCTTCAGCGCTTCTTCGGTCAGGCTGGGTGTCGGCTTGCCAGCCATGCGTTGAAGCAGGCTCTCGGCCAGCAATGGCAAATCCTCCACGCGCTCGCGCAACGCCGGCAGGCGGATCGGGAAACCACTGATGCGGTAATACAGATCTTCACGGAAGGTACCCTCTGCCACCATTTTCTTCAGCGGTTTATGGGTCGCCGATACCAGGCGGAAATCCGAATGCACGGTGCGCAGGCTGCCCACCGGGCGGAAACTCCCGGACTCGATCAGGCGCAGCAGTTTGACCTGCATCGCCAACGGCACCTCGCCGATCTCGTCGAGGAACAACGTGCCACCATGGGCAGCCTCAGCCAAGCCGATCTTGCGCTGGTTGGCGCCGGTGAAAGCGCCTTTCTCGTAGCCGAACAGCTCGCTTTCGAACAGCGATTCGGTCAGGCCTGTGCAGTCGACCACGACCAGTGGGCCATTGGCCCGCGGGCTACCCATGTGAATAGCGCGAGCGAAGAGCTCCTTGCCGGTACCCGACTCGCCCTGGAGCAGCACAGGAATCTGTGCGGGTGCCGCACGTTGAAGGCTGGCCAACGCGGTCTTGAATGCCGGTGCTCGCCCGACCAGTCCGTGTTCTTGAGGCTGAGCAGAGGCCAGGGTGATGCTGGTAAGCCGCTCGACGAACGCCACCACCCTGCCCTGCTCATCGAGGATCGGCCGCAGTTCCACATCCACATGCTCAGGACCTCGCGGCGTGTGATGAATGTGCAGCACACGCTCCGGCACTTTGCTGTCCCACGCCTTGCGCATCGGGCAGTGCTCACCGGCCTGGTCACACGGGACGGCGTAGTGATGTGACACACGATGGCATTTTTCACCCAGAGGGGCCTGCTTGTCTCGGCCGAACTGCCGGCGATAAGCCGCGTTGGCCGCAAGGATGTTGTAGTCGGTGTCTAGCACGATTGTAGGCAGGGCATCGTGCTCAAGGTAGGAAACCAGAGCTAGGATGAGTGGATGAGATTCAGGCATGACGACACCGATTGGATAACCTGGCGCAGGGTAACAAGGACTGCCAAACACTGCCATTGGCTGACAGTCGACTGCCATTAGCGCTGCCACTTTCGGCATTTACTTGATTTGGGTGCTGGTTTTACTGGTTCTGGCGTCTGAAAATGCCTGGCATGCATCTTGATAAATCTCCATCCACTGCCTACGCCTGTACAAGGCGAGGCAGATAATTTGGAGAACGTGATGATCATCGGCAACAACCTTCACGTGGACGCCTTCTATGACAAGGCGACCTCGACCATCAGCTACCTGGTCATGGATCGTGAAACCCTGCAGTGCGCACTGATCGACAGCGTGCTGGATTACGACCCCAAGTCCGGGCGCACCTGCACCGCTTCGGCGGATCGCCTGATCGAACGTGTGACCGAGCTCAAGGCTAACGTGCAATGGGTACTGGAAACCCATGTACATGCCGACCACCTCTCGGCGGCGGCTTATCTCAAGGGCAGGCTCGGCGGCCATACAGCCATCGGTGCGCACATCACCCAGGTGCAGAAAGTCTTTGGCACGCTGTTCAACGCCGAGCCCGGCTTCGCCCGCGATGGCAGCCAGTTCGATGTGCTGTTCGAAGATGAAGAAGGTTTCCGCATCGGCAACCTGCATGCCCGTGCGCTGCATACCCCTGGGCATACGCCAGCCTGCATCAGTTACATGGTGGTGGACGCTGGCGAGACTGCGGTGTTCGTCGGCGATACCCTGTTCATGCCTGACTACGGCACCGCCCGCTGCGACTTCCCTGGCGCCGATGCACGGACGCTGTACCGCTCGATCCGCCGGTTGCTGGCATTCCCCGACCAGACCCGGTTGTTCATGTGCCACGACTACCTGCCAGGCGGGCGCGAGATGCAGTACGTCACCACGGTGGCCGAGCAGCGCGCCAGCAACATCCACATCCGCCAAGGCATTGATGAGGACAGCTTCGTGGCCATGCGCGAAGCCCGCGACAAGACCCTCGAGATGCCCGTGCTGATCCTGCCATCGGTGCAAGTGAACATGCGCAGTGGCCAGTTCCCGGAGCCTGAGGAAAACGGCGTGAGTTACCTGAAGATCCCGCTGAACAAGCTTTGACTGCCCTGCCCCATTACCAGAAATTCCAGGATTGACTGCCATGCCTGCCAATGCCGACCACCACAAGGTGGTCATCGTCGGTGCCGGTGCCGCCGGTATCGCCACTGCCTCAAGCCTGATCGCCCGTGACCCGTCACTGGACATCGCCCTGATCGACCCTGCCGAGGTGCACTACTACCAGCCAGGCTGGACCATGGTCGGCGCCGGCGTCTTCACTGCGCCGAGCACCGCTCGCACCATGGCCTCGGCCATCCCGCGCGGCGTGCGCTGGATCAAGGCGCGTGTCCAGGGCTTCGACCCGTCCGCCCAATTGGTCACCCTGGAGGGAGGCCGTGCCATCAGTTATGAACAGCTGGTGGTCTGCCCCGGCCTCAAGCTCGACTGGGACGCGATCGACGGGCTCAGCGAAACCCTTGGCCGCAACGGCGTCACCTCCAACTACCGCTATGACCTGGCACCTTACACCTGGGAGCTGGTGCAAAAGCTCAAGCAAGGGCGTGCCCTGTTCACCCAGCCGCCGATGCCGATCAAGTGCGCTGGCGCACCGCAAAAGGCGCTGTACCTGTCCTGTGACCATTGGCTGCGCAGTGGTCGGCTGGGCGCCGTGAAAGCCAGTTTCTTCAATGCCGGTGCCGTGCTGTTCGGCGTCCCCGACTATGTACCCGCCTTGATGGCCTACATCGACAAGTACGGCGTGAACCTTAATTACAGCCATCGCCTGGTGGCCGTGGATGGGCCCAACCAGCGTGCCACCTTCGTGCGTACGCTACCCGACGGCAGCAGTGAAACCCGTACCGAAGCCTTCGACCTGTTGCACGTGGTGCCGCCGCAGGTTGCCCCGGACTTCGTTCGCCAGAGCCCCTTGGCCGATGCCGCCGGCTGGGTCGACGTCGACCCGCATACCTTGCGCCACCGTCAGTTCGGCAACGTCCACGCACTGGGCGATGTGGCCAACACCAGCAATGCCAAGACTGCTGCGGCTGCACGCAAGCAGGCGCCAGTGGTCGCCAACAATGTGCTGGTGGCGCTGGGCCGCCTCCCTACCCTGGCCCAATACGACGGCTATGGCTCCTGCCCGCTGACCGTCGAGCGCGGCAAGATCGTCCTGGCCGAATTCACTTATGGCGGTAAGGTCGCCCCCAGCTTCCCCCGCTGGCTGCTCGATGGGCGTCAGCCGACTCGCCTGGCCTGGCTGCTCAAGGCACGGGTGTTGCCGCCGTTGTACTGGCAGGGGATGCTCAAAGGCCGTGAGTGGCTGGCGCGCCCGCAACCGCTGGACGCCGAGGCCGCACAGTGATCGAACATCAACTGCTTGGCGCTGGCCTCGGTGCGATCATCGGTGCGGTGCTGGCGCTGACTGGCGCTGGCGGTGGCATCCTGGCGGTGCCGCTGCTGGTGTTCGGGCTGGGCCTGTCGATGGTCGAAGCGGCACCCATCGGGCTGCTCGCCGTGGGGCTTGCTGCGGCGGTGGGGGCGGCACTCGGCTTGCGCGAAGGGCTGGTGCGTTATCGCGCCGCCCTCTTCATCGCCCTGATCGGCATCGCGGCGGCACCGTTCGGCCTGATGCTGGCCCACCGCTTGCCCAATACACCCTTGGCGCTGGTGTTCGCTGCCGTGCTCATCTATGCCTGCCTGCGCATCTGGCGCAAGGCGGCCAAAGAGCTGCGCGGCGAAGGCAGCGAAGCCCATCGCTACATTGAGCCCTGCGTGCTCAACCCATTGCAGGGGCGCTTGCGCTGGACGTTACCCTGCGCACGCGCCCTCGCGTTTACCGGGGCGATGTCCGGCTTGCTCTCCGGCCTGCTGGGAGTAGGCGGCGGCTTTGTGATAATCCCCGCCTTGAACCGCTACACCAATCTGCGCATGAAGAGCATCGTCTCGACCTCCCTGGCCGTCATCGCGCTGGTTTCCACGGGGAGCGTGATCAGCGCCAGCTTGGCCGGTGTGATGCACTGGCGGATTGGCGCACCCTTTGCCATCGGTGCGGTGATCGGCCTGCTGCTGGCCCGACCCCTGGCGGCAAAGATCGCCGGGCCTCGCCTGCAGCAGATGTTCGCTGTCGCCGGTTGGCTCGCGGCCGTGCTGCTGGCTGGCAAGGCGCTATTCGGCTAGCAGCTCGTCCTGTTCCGCCGCGCACAGCGCCAGCAGGTAGTCCCACACCACCCGCAGGCGCACCGACTTGTGCAACTCGCGGCGGGTACAGATCCAGTAGCTGCGCTGGATGGTCTCGCTGGGCAGCACGCGCACCAGTGTCGGGTCATGGCGAGCCATGTAGTTGGGCAGCACGGCGATGCCCAGCCCTGCGCGTGCGGCGGTTTGCTGGGCGATCACACTGGTACTGCGGAAGGCCACGTTCGGTGCGCGGCAGAAGCTGTTGAGAAACAGCAGTTCCTGGCTGAACAGCAGGTCATCGACGTAGCCGATCCAGCTGTGCCGGGCCAGGTCCTCGCGGTTGCGCAGGGGTGGCGCCCGGTCCAGGTAGTCCTGGCTGGCGTACAGCGCCAGGCGGTAGTCGGTGAGCTTGCGCGTGATCAGCAGGTCGGCGTTGGGCCGCTCCAGATGAATGCTGATCTCTGCCTCGCGGTTGAGGATGCTGACGAAGCGCGGTACTGCCACCAGTTCCACTTCTAGCCCCGGATAGCGGGCGAACAGCTCGCTCATGCGCGGGGTGAAGAACATGATGCCGATGCCTTCGGTGACGCCCAGGCGAATCTTGCCCAGCGGGGTGATGGCCTGGGTGATTTCTTCCTGCGCCAGCAGGGCAACGTTCTCCATGGCTTCGGCGTGCTTGAGCAGCGCCTGGCCCGACGGGGTCAGTTCATAACCCTGGGCGTGCTGCACGAACAGTGGCGTACCCAGGCTCTTCTCGATGCTCTCGATATGCCGGGCGACCGTGCTGTGGGTGGTATTGAGGCGCTTGGCCGCGCTGAGCAGGCGGCCACTGCGCTGCAACTCGAGGAAAAACCGCAGATCGTTCCAGTCGAACATGCTGATCCTTTGGGCTGTGCTAAAACGCACAGCGGCTGCGTGAAATCTCGTGTTTCCTTGGCGAAATTACTCACTAAGATGGATCGGGACAAGAATAATAATCAGGCGCGAGGTTGCACATGCCATCAGCCGATTCTGTCTTCGACTACGTGGTCGTAGGCGCTGGTCCCGCCGGCTGCCTGCTGGCCAATCGTTTGTCCGCCGACCCTTCCTGCCGCGTCCTGCTGCTCGAAGCCGGTGGCCGCGACAACTATCCCTGGATTCACATCCCCGTCGGTTACCTTTACTGCATCGGCAACCCCCGCACCGATTGGTGCTTCAAGACCGAAGCACAGCCCGGCCTGCTCGGTCGCGCACTAGGTTATCCACGGGGCAAGGTGCTCGGTGGCTGTTCGTCTATCAACGGCATGATCTACATGCGTGGCCAGGCCGCCGATTACGACCATTGGGCCGAGCAAGGCAACGAAGGCTGGGCCTGGAAGGATGTGCTGCCGTTGTTCAAGGCCAGCGAGAACCACTTTGCCGGCGCCAGCGAACACCATGGCAGTGAGGGTGAATGGCGGGTCGAGCGCCAGCGCTACAGCTGGCCGATCCTCGATGCCTTCCGTGATGCCGCCGAGCAGAGTGGCATCGGCAAGGTCGACGACTTCAACACCGGCGACAACCAGGGCTGTGGATACTTTCAGGTCAATCAGCGCAGCGGTGTACGCTGGAATGCCTCCAAGGCCTTTCTCCGGCCGATCAAGGACCGTCCCAACCTCACCGTGCTGACCGGCGTGCAGGTTGACCAGGTGCTGCTGAACAACACCCGTGCCCGTGCGGTCAAGGCGCACTGGCAAGGTGCCTGGCACGAGTTTGCCGCACGTCGCGAGATCATCCTCTGTGCTGGCGCCGTGGGGTCGCCCGGCATTCTCCAGCGTTCCGGCATCGGCCCGCGCAAGCTGCTCGAAAGCCTGGGCATCGGTGTGCGCCACGACATGCCTGGCGTTGGCGGCAACCTGCAGGATCACCTGCAGCTGCGGCTGATCTACCAGATCAGCAACACCCGCACCCTCAACCAGATGGCCAACAGCCTGTGGGGCAAGCTGGGCATGGGCCTGCGCTATCTCTACGACCGCAGTGGCCCGCTGGCCATGGCGCCGAGCCAGCTGGGCGCTTTCGTGCGATCGAGCCCGGAGCAGGCAACAGCCAACCTGCAGTATCACGTGCAGCCGCTATCACTGGAGCGCTTCGGCGAGCCGCTGCATCAGTTTCCGGCCTTCACCGCCTCGGTGTGCAACCTGCGCCCGGCCAGCCGTGGGCGCATCGATATCCGCAGCGCGAACATGAACAGCACACCGCTCATCGATCCCAACTACTTGAGCGACCCCCAGGACCTGCGCGTTGCCGCCGATGCCATCCGCCTGACCCGGCGCATCGTCCAGGCCCCTGCCCTCGCCGCTTTCGACCCCCGGGAATATCTGCCAGGCCCGGCCCTGCAAACCGAGGAAGAACTGTTCGACGCGGCCGGCAAGATCGGCACCACCATCTTCCACCCGGTCGGCACCTGCCGCATGGGCAACGGCGACCTGGACGTTGTGGATAACCAGCTGCGTGTGCATGGCATCCCGGGCTTGCGTGTGGCCGATGCCTCGATCATGCCGCAGATCACCTCCGGCAATACCTGTTCCCCCACCCTGATGATCGCCGAGAAGGCGGCGCAACTGATCCTCAAAGGAGCCGCAACCCAGACCTACCTGAACCAAGACGCAGTACCGACCCCCTGACCGGGAGCGTGCAACACCGGCAGCTCGCGGTCACAAGCTGCCGACAGTGGAACAACAAGAATAATCACTGTGGCCTGCGGGCCGAGGACAGCAACGATGTCGGATTACATCCAAGAGCAGGGTGCGGCGGCGAGCACCTCCAGCCGTCGTGAAGAACGCAAGATCATTTTCGCGTCATCCCTCGGGACGGTGTTCGAGTGGTATGACTTTTTTCTCTATGGGGCGCTGGCCGCTGTCATCAGCAAGCAGTTCTTCGCCGGGGTGAATGACACCACCGCCTTCATTTTCGCCCTCATGGCCTTTGCTGCCGGCTTCCTGGTGCGGCCGTTCGGTGCGCTGGTGTTCGGCCGCCTGGGCGACATGATCGGGCGCAAGTACACCTTCCTGGTGACCATCGTGCTGATGGGCCTGTCGACGTTCGCCGTCGGCCTGCTGCCCACCTACGCCAGCATCGGCATCGCGGCACCGATCATCCTGGTGATCCTGCGCATGCTTCAGGGGCTGGCGCTGGGGGGTGAATACGGTGGTGCCGCCACTTACGTGGCCGAGCACGCGCCACCCGGCAAGCGCGGCTTCCACACCGGTTTCATCCAGTCCACTGCGACCCTGGGCTTGCTGCTGTCATTGCTGGTGGTACTGGGCAGCCGCTACATCAGTGGTGATCAGTTCGAAACCTGGGGCTGGCGCCTGCCGTTCCTGCTGTCGATCATCCTGCTGGCGATCTCTACCTGGATCCGCATGAGCATGCACGAGTCGCCGGCCTTCGTGAAAATGAAGGCCCAGGGCAAGGTCAGCAAGTCACCGATCCGCGAGTCGTTCACTTCCTGGCCAAACCTCAAGGTCGTGCTCACGGCGCTGTTCAGTATCAATGCCGGGCAAGCCGTGACCTTCTACACGGCGCAGTTCTATGTGCTGTTCTTCATGACCCAGATGCTCAAGATGGACCCGGCCCAGGCCAACACCTTGCTGATCATCAGCGTGGTGATCGGCGCGCCGTTCTTCGTGTTCTTCGGTTGGCTGTCCGACCGTATCGGGCGCAAGCCGATCCTGATGCTCGGCCTGCTCCTGGCCACCGTGCTGTACTTCCCGATGTTCAAGGCCCTGAGCCATTACGCCAACCCGCAGATCGATGCGGCCAGCCGTCAGGCGCCGATCGTGGTCACCGCAGATCCGCAAGGCTGTACCTTCCAGTTCGACCCGGTTGGCAAGGCGCGTTTCGACAGCCCGTGCGACAAGGTCAAGACCTTCCTGGTCAAGCAGGGCCTGCCGTACAGCTCGGTGAGCGTGGCCGGCAGTGATGTGGTGGTGAACATTGGCGACAAGACCATCAACGGCTTCGATGAAACGGCCATGCGTGCGGCGATCGAGCAGGCGGGCTACCCGGCCAAGGCAGACCCGGGGCAGGTCAACCAGGTGATGGTGGTGGTGCTGATCGTGGCCATGATCCTGATCGCGACCATGACCTACGGGCCGCTGGCGGCGGTGATGGTCGAGCTGTTCCCGACCCGTATCCGCTACACCTCCATGTCGCTGCCCTACCACATCGGCAACGGCTGGTTCGGCGGCTTCCTGCCAACGGTGTCGTTCGCGCTGGTGGTGTATACCGGGGATATCTTCTACGGCTTGTGGTACCCGGTACTGGTGACTGGCATCAGCCTGGTGGTGGGGATCTTCTGCCTGAAAGAAACCAAGGACGTGGATATCGACAAAGTCTGACGCCATCACCAAGCCATAAAAAAACCGGCTGTAAAAGCCGGTTTTCTTATGCCCCGAAAAAACTTATGCACGTTTTTCAGAAAATTGTCATACCAAGAAATAAACAGCTAATTCATACACTTAGCGTCGTATCCGGGGACTTTATCAAAAAACTGTTCACAAGTTATCCACAGATGGTCAGGCCATCTGCTCCTGCGGTTTTTCATCCACTGGCGGCAGCGAGCCCATGGCCCGCTGAGTGGCTTCGTTCCACGCCGCAGCACGGTCGTTTAGCTCGGCAATGGCCCGTGGTCCGCTGCCCTCGGCATACATCGGCTTGCCGATCACCACCTCGATGGTACCCGAGCGCTTGCCCCAGCCCGTCTTGGGCCAGAACTTGCCAGCGTTGTGGGCAATCGGCAGCACTGGCAAGCCAGCATTCACGGCCAGCGCGGTACCGCCTCGGGAGAATTTGCCCACGGTACCGAACGGTACACGGGTACCTTCCGGGAAGATCAGCACCCAGGTTTTCTGCTTGAGCAATTCGTCACCCTTGCTGGCCACCTGGCGCAGGGCTTCCTTGGGGTTGTCGCGGTTGATCGCGATCGGCCTCAGCATGGCCATGGCCCAACCAAAGAACGGCACATACAGCAGCTCGCGCTTGAGCACCTGGCTCAGCGGCGAGAAGTACTGGGAAAGGAAGAAGGTTTCCCAGGTGCTCTGGTGGTTGGACAGAATCACGCAGGGTTCATCCGGCACGTTCTCGGCACCGGTGACCTTGTAGTTGATACCGAGGATGGTGCGCACCAGGAACAATGCGCAGCGGCACCAGTACACGTTGATGAACTTGTAGCGCTTGGGGAACGACAAGAACGGCGCGACGAAGAAGCTCAGCGAGCACCACAGCAGCGAACTGGTGCCCAGCAGCAGGTAAAAAAGAAAGATTCTGATCGCCTGCAGGATCGACATAGTGGCAAGTACCGTTGCGGGGCGTGCCCGCCTGGGAAAAATGCGCCCGAAGGCGCATTGTTGTTTAAATAATTTCTCTGGCGATAGCTGCCAGATCGTCGAAAATCAGTGTAGTTTCCGGGACGCCTTTTTCCAGGGTCCGCTCACCCTTGCCGGTTTTCACCAACACGGGTTGTGCACCGACGGCCAGGGCGGCCTCCAGGTCACCTTTGCTGTCGCCAACGAACCAGACGCCTTCGAGGCCCACCTGGTAATGCTCGGCGATCGCCCGCAGCATGCCAGGCTTGGGCTTGCGGCAATCGCAGCCTTCGTCCGGCCCGTGCGGGCAATACACGATGTGGCCCACCTCGCCGCCCTGCTCGGCCACCAGCGCGCGCAAGCGCGCGTGCATGGCCTCGAGGGTTGCCAGCGGGTAGTAGCCACGGGCGATGCCGGACTGGTTGGTGGCCACGGCCACCGTCCAGCCCGCCTTGCTCAACTGCGCGATGGCCTCGACCGAGCCAGGGATCGGGATCCACTCTTCCAGCGTCTTGATGTAGGCGTCGGAGTCGTAGTTGATCACCCCGTCACGATCGAGAATCAGCAGTTTCAAGGCTTACCCCAGCAGCGAAATGTCGGCCACGCCCAGGAACAGGCCGCGCAGGCGGCTGAGCAAGGCATAACGGTTGGCACGGACCTTGGCGTCTTCGGCGTTGACCATCACCGCCTCGAAGAAGGCGTCGACCGGGTCACGCAGGGCCGCCAGGCGGGCCAGCGATTCGCTGTACTGGCGAGCGGCTGCCATCGGTTGCACAGCCAGGTCGGCCTGCTGGATGGCCGAGTACAGGGAGAACTCGTTGGCGTTGTCGAAGTACTTCGGCTCGACCTGATCGGCGATGGCGCCTTCGGCCTTGCTCAGCAGGTTCGACACACGCTTGTTCACCGCGGCCAGGGCTTCGGCTTCCGGCAGCTTGCGGAAGGCCTGCACGGCTTGCACGCGCTGGTCGAAGTCCAGGGCAGACGCCGGCTTCAGGGCACGTACCGACAGGTAGGTGGCAACGTCGATGCCTTCGTCTTCGTAGCGTGCACGCAGGCGGTCGAAGATGAACTCCAGCACCTGCTCGGCCAGGCCTGCGGCCTTGACCTTGGCACCGAACTGCTTGACCGCGAACTCCACCGCTGCGCTCAGGTCCAGGTCCAGCTGCTTCTCGATCAGGATGCGCAGCACGCCCAGGGCGGCACGGCGCAGGGCATACGGGTCCTTGCTGCCGGTGGGCAGCATGCCGATGCCGAAGATGCCGACCAGGGTGTCGAGCTTGTCAGCGATGGCCACGGCAGCACCGGTGAGGGTCTGCGGCAGCTCGGCGCCAGCACCGCGCGGCATGTACTGCTCGTTCAGGGCCAGGGCGACGTCTTCCGGCTCGCCGTCGTTGAGCGCGTAGTAGTAGCCGGCAACACCCTGCATTTCAGGGAATTCGCCGACCATCTCGGTGGCCAGGTCGCACTTCGACAGCAGGCCGGCACGGCCAGCGCGCTGGGCGTCGCCGCCGATCAGCGGGGCGATGAAGGCTGCCAGCCTGGAAACACGCTCGGCCTTGTCGTAGACAGTGCCCAGCTGGGCCTGGAATACCACGTTCTTCAGGCGCTCGTTGAAGGTTTCCAGCGGCTGCTTCTTGTCCTGCTTGAAGAAGAACTCGGCGTCGGTCAGGCGCGGGCGCACGACCTTCTCGTTACCCTGCACGATCTGCTTGGGGTCACGGCTCTCGACGTTGGCCACGGTGATAAAGCGCGGCAGCAGCTTGCCTTCGCTGTCCAGCAGGCAGAAGTACTTCTGGTTGTCCTGCATGGTGGTGATCAGGGCTTCCTGCGGCACCTCGAGGAAACGCTCCTCGAACGAGCACACCAGCGGCACTGGCCATTCGACCAGGGCAGTCACTTCGTCCAGCAGCGCCGGCGGCACGATGGCGCTGCCTTCCTGCTGCATGGCCAGCTCTGCGGTGCGCTTGCTGATCAGTTCGCGACGCTCGGCGAAGTCGGCCAGCACGTAGGCCTTGCGCAGGTCTTCAACGTAGTTGGCCGGGGTGGTGATGACCACGTTTTCCGGGTGGTGGAAGCGGTGGCCACGGGATTCACGGCCGGCCTTCTGCGACAGGATGGTGCAATCGACCACCTGGTCGCCGAGCAGCATCACCAGCCACTGGGTCGGGCGCACGAACTCTTCACGGCTGGCGGCCCAGCGCATGCGCTTGGGGATCGGCAGGTCGTTGAGCGAATCCTCGACGATGGTCGGCAGCAGGCTGGCGGTAGCCTTGCCCGGGATGTGCTGGGAGAAGCGCAGCTTGGCGCCACTCTGGTCGATTTCCGACAGCTCCACGCCGCACTTCTTGGCGAAGCCCAAGGCAGCCTGGGTTGGCTCGCCGTCTTTGAAGGCCGCCTGCATGGGCGGGCCATCGATGTTGATGCTGCGGTCAGGCTGCTGCACGTCCAGCTGGCGGATCAGCACGGCCAAACGGCGCGGCGCGGCGTACACCTGCTTGCCGGTGTAGTTCAGGCCTGCGGCCTGCAGGCCCTTCTCGATGCCGGCCAGGAAGGCGTCACCGAGGCTGGCCAGGGCTTTCGGAGGCAGCTCCTCGGTGCCCAGTTCTACCAGGAAATCTTGAGCACTCATTGTGCAGCCTCCAGCTTCGCCAACACTTCGTCACGCAGTTCAGGGGTGGCCATCGGGAAGCCCAGGCGTGCACGGGCTTGCAGATAGCTTTGCGCCACGTCCCGGGCCAGGGTACGTACGCGCAGGATGTAACGCTGGCGCTCGGTTACCGAGATGGCGCGGCGGGCGTCCAGCAGGTTGAAGGTGTGCGAGGCCTTCAGGACCATTTCATAGGTCGGCAGCGGCAGCTCCAGCTTGATCAGGCGGTTGGCTTCGCTTTCATAGAAATCGAACAGTTCGAACAGCTTGTCGACGTTGGCGTGTTCGAAGTTGTAGGTCGACTGCTCCACCTCGTTCTGGTGGAACACGTCGCCGTAGGTGACCTTTCCGAACGGGCCGTCGGCCCACACCAGGTCGTAGACCGAGTCGACGCCCTGGATATACATGGCCAGGCGCTCGAGGCCGTAGGTGATTTCACCGGTGACCGGGTAGCACTCGATGCCACCGACCTGCTGGAAGTAGGTGAACTGGGTGACTTCCATGCCGTTCAGCCAGATTTCCCAGCCCAGGCCCCAGGCGCCCAGGGTCGGCGACTCCCAGTTGTCTTCGACGAAGCGGATGTCGTGGACCAGCGGGTCCAGGCCGATGGCTTTCAGCGAGCCGAGGTACAGCTCCTGGAAGTTGGCCGGGTTCGGCTTCAGGACCACCTGGAACTGGTAGTAGTGCTGCAGGCGGTTGGGGTTTTCGCCATACCGCCCGTCGGCAGGGCGACGGCTAGGCTGCACATAGGCGGCGTTCCAGGTTTCTGGACCCACGGCGCGCAGGAATGTAGCGGTGTGGAAAGTGCCGGCGCCTACTTCCATATCGTAGGGCTGAAGCACCACACAACCTTGAGCTGCCCAGTAGTTTTGCAGGGCGAGGATCAGGTCTTGGAAGGTACGCACGGCTGGCGTAGGCTGGCTCACGAAATTCACCTGTATCTGGGGATGCGGATGTAAAGAGCGGGAGTATAACCTGATTCGCCTCGCCCTCTACTCATTGGAGCCTTATGCCACGCTGCTTTTGGTGTACCGACGATCCGTTGTACCAGGCCTACCACGACCAGGAATGGGGAACGCCACAGCGTGACCCGGCGTTGCTGTTCGAGATGCTTTTGCTCGAAGGGTTCCAGGCGGGGCTATCGTGGATCACTGTTTTGCGCAAACGCGAGCGTTATCGCAAGGTAATGCACGGCTTCGACCCGGTGAAACTGGCGGCCATGAGCGACGAACGGATCGAGGAGCTGATGCTCGACGCCGGCATCATCCGCAACCGCCTCAAGCTCAAGGCTGCCCGGCGCAATGCGCAGGCCTGGCTGGCTGTGGATAACCCCGCCGAGTGGCTCTGGTCGTTCGTGGGCGGCGAGCCGAAGATCAACCACTTCCAGGCCCGTGGCGACGTGCCGGCAGTCACCGACGAAGCCAAGGCCATGAGCAAGGCCTTGCAGAAAGCCGGCTTCACCTTCGTCGGCCCGACCATCTGCTACGCCTTCATGCAGGCCACCGGCATGGTCATGGACCACACCACCGATTGCGATCGCTACGCCGCCTTGTTGCGCTGAGGGGTTACAATGCGCGCCTTGCTGAAATAAGGAATTGCCTGTGGAAAAGTTCAAGGGCGCCCTGATGGTCGGGGTGCTGCGTCTGTTTGCCAAGCTGCCCTGGGGCGCTGTGCAGCGCGTCGGCGCCGGTATCGGCTGGCTGATGTGGAAAGTCCCCAACGGCTCGCGCAATGTCGTGCGCATCAACCTGGCCAAGTGTTTCCCGGAGATGGATCCGGGCGAGCGCGAGCAGCTGGTCGGCCGTGCACTGAAGGATATCGGTAAATCCTTCGTCGAAAGCGCCTGTGCCTGGATCTGGCCGCCGCAGCGTTCGCTGGAGCTGGTCAAGGAAGTGCACGGCCTGGAAGTGCTGGAGCAGGCCCTGGCCTCGGGCAAGGGCGTGGTTGGCATCACCAGCCACCTGGGCAACTGGGAAGTGCTCAACCACTTCTACTGCAACCAGTGCAAACCGATCATCTTCTACCGCCCGCCGAAGCTCAAGGCAGTGGATGACCTGCTGCGCGAGCAGCGGGTGCAGATGGGCAACCGCGTGGCGCCTTCGACCAAGGAAGGCATCCTCAGCGTGATCAAGGAAGTGCGCCGCGGTGGGCAGGTGGGTATTCCTGCCGACCCGGAGCCGGCGGAATCGGCGGGGGTGTTCGTGCCGTTCCTGGGCACCCAGGCGCTGACCAGCAAGTTCGTGCCGAACATGCTGGCCGGTGGCAAGGCGGTGGGGGTGTTCCTGCACGCGCTGCGGCTGCCGGACGGGTCGGGCTTCAAGGTGTTCCTGGAAGCTGCGCCGGAAGAGATGTACAGCACCGACGTGAACGTGTCGGCGGCGGCCATGAGCAAGGTGGTCGAGCGTTATGTGCGCGAGTATCCGAGCCAGTACATGTGGAGCATGAAGCGCTTCAAGAAGCGCCCGGCTGGCGAGCCGCGCTGGTATTGAGACCCTGGGGGCACTCTGTGCCCCTTTCGCGACACAAGGCCGCTCCTACAAGGAATCGCGGTCGCCTGTAGGAGCGGCCTTGCCGGGGCGCCGGACCGGTCGGAAAGGGCTGCAAAGCAGCCCCGGCAATATCAGACCTTGTTCAATTTCTTCAGGAACACGGTCATTTCTTTCTCGGCCTGCTTGTCGCCATGGGCCTGGGCCGCAACGATCCCGTCCTCCCAGGCCTTGCGCGCCGCCGCCAGGTCACCGACCAGCTGATAAGCCTTCCCCAACAGCTTCCAGGCCGCCGAGTACTTCGGGTCCTGCTCCACGCACCGCGCCAGGTGCACCGCCGCTTCCGCGCCATTGCCCTCGTCCAGCCAGGCTTTGCCCAGGCCAAACCTCAGCAGCGGGTTATCCACACCCTTGGCCAGCATTTTCTCCAGCGATTCACGCATGCCGTCTTCTCCTAGAAGAAACTCAAGCCGACGTGGAACAGCTTCTCCACATCGCGAATGTGCTTTTTATCCACAACGAACAGGATCACGTGGTCGCCCGACTCGATCACCGTGTCGTCGTGGGCGATCAGCACTTCCTCGTCGCGGATGATCGCGCCGATGGTGGTGCCCGGTGGCAAGGCGATGTTTTCCACAGCCTTGCCGACCACCTTGCTCGACTTCGAATCGCCGTGCGCCACCGCCTCGATGGCCTCGGCCGCACCGCGGCGCAGCGAGTGCACGCTGACGATATCGCCGCGCCGCACGTGCGCCAACAAGGTGCCGATGGTGGCCAGCTGCGGGCTGATGGCGATGTCGATTTCGCCGCCCTGCACCAGGTCGACATAGGCCGGGTTGTTGATGATGGTCATGACCTTGCCCGCGCCAAGGCGCTTGGCCAGCAGCGACGACATGATGTTGGCTTCGTCGTCGTTGGTCAGGGCCAGGAAGATGTCGGCGTCGGCGATGTTCTCTTCGAGCATCAGGTCCTTGTCCGAGGCGCTGCCCTGCAGCACCACGGTGCTTTCAAGAGTATCGGAGAGGTGCCGGCAGCGTGCCGCGCTCATCTCGATGATCTTCACCTGGTAGCGGCTCTCGATGGCTTCGGCCAGGCGCTCGCCGATCTGCCCACCGCCGGCGATGACAATGCGTTTGTTGGTTTCGTCGATGCGGCGCAGCTCGCCCATCACGGCGCGGATGTCCTTCTTCGCAGCGATGAAGAACACTTCGTCATCGGCTTCGATCACCGTGTCGCCCCGCGGGGTGATCGGCCGGTCGCGGCGGAAGATCGCCGCCACGCGGGTATCGACGTTGGGCATGTGCGCGCGAATCTGGCGCAGCTGCTGGCCCACCAGCGGGCCGCCGTAATAGGCCTTCACCGCCACCAGCTGGGCCTTGCCCTCGGCAAAGTCGATTACCTGCAACGAGCCTGGGTGTTCGATCAGGCGCTTGATGTAGTTGGTCACCACCTGCTCGGGGCTGATCAGCACATCAACCGGGATATGGTCGTTGTCGAACAGCTCTTCGCGGGTCAGGTAGGCCGACTCGCGCACCCGGGCGATCTTGGTCGGGGTGTGGAACAGCGAATAGGCCACCTGGCAGGCGACCATGTTGGTTTCGTCGCTGTTGGTCACTGCCACCAGCATGTCGGCGTCGTCGGCACCGGCCTGGCGCAGTACCGTCGGCAGCGAGCCGCGGCCCTGCACGGTGCGGATGTCCAGACGGTCGCCGAGGTCGCGCAGGCGGTCGCCATCGGTGTCGACCACGGTGATGTCGTTGGCTTCGCTGGCCAGGTGTTCCGCCAGCGTACCGCCTACCTGCCCTGCGCCGAGGATGATGATCTTCATCCGCTACTCCCTACCCTGTGTGCTTATCCGCGCGAGGCGGCGATCTTGATCAGCTTGGCATAGTAGAAGCCGTCGTGGCCGCCTTCCTGGGCCAGCAGCTGGCGGCCGTGGGGCTGGCGCAGGCCGGCTTCGGTGGCCAGGTCCAGCTCACGGGCGCCTGGGGTGCGGGCGAGGAAGGCATCGATCACTTCGGTGTTCTCGGTCGGCAGGCTGGAGCAGGTGGCGTACAGCAGCATGCCGCCCACTTCCAGGGTCGGCCACAGGGCGTCGAGCAGCTCGCCTTGCAGCGCGGCCAGGGCCGGAATGTCCTCGGCCTGGCGAGTCAGCTTGATGTCCGGGTGGCGACGGATCACGCCGGTGGCCGAGCACGGCGCATCGAGCAGGATGCGCTGGAACGGCTTGCCGTCCCACCAGCTGGCGGTGTCACGGGCATCGCAGGCGATCAGCTCGGCATCCAGTTGCAGGCGGTCGAGGTTCTCGCGCACCCGGGTCAGGCGCTTGGCTTCAAGGTCGATAGCCGTCATGTGGGCCAGGCCAGGTTCGGCTTCGAGCAGGTGGCAGGTTTTGCCGCCGGGGGCGCAGCAGGCGTCGAGCACGCGCTGGCCGGGGGCCAGTTCGAGCAGGTCGGCGGACAGCTGCGCGGCTTCGTCCTGCACGCTGACCCAGCCTTCGGCGAAGCCTGGCAGGCCACGAACGTCGCAGGCTTCGGCGAGGACGATACCGTCGCGGCTGTACTGGCAGGCGCTGGCGCCGACGCCGGCCTCAGCCAGCAGTGACAGGTAGGCGTCGCGGCTGTGATGGCGGCGGTTGACCCGCAGGATCATCGGCGGGTGGGCGTTGTTGGCGGCGCAGATGGCTTCCCACTGCTCCGGCCAGAAGGCCTTCAGCGACTTCTGCAACCAGCGCGGGTGGGCGGTACGCACCACCGGGTCGCGCTCCATGCCGGCGAGCAGTTCCTCGCCTTCGCGCTGGGCGCGGCGCAGCACGGCATTGAGCAGGCCCTTGGCCCACGGCTTCTTCAGCTTGTCGGCACAGCCGACGGTCTCGCCGATGGCGGCGTGGGCCGGAATACGGGTGTAGAAGAGCTGGTACAGGCCGACCAGCAGCAGTGCCTGCACATCGGCATCGGCAGCCTTGAACGGCTTCTGCAGCAGCTGCGCGGCCAGCAGATCCAGGCGTGGCTGCCAGCGGGCAGTACCGAACGCCAGGTCCTGGGTCAGGCCCCGGTCGCGTTCTTCGACCTTGTCCAGCTGCGCGGGCAGCGAGCTGTTCAGCGAGGCCTTGCCGCTGAGCACAGCAGCAAGGGCACGGGCGGCGGCGAGACGTGGGTTCATTGGCCCAGCACCTTGCCGGCGGCGAATTTCTCACGGCGGCTGTTGAACAGGTCGCTGAAGTTCAGTGCCTTGCCACCAGGCAGCTGCAGGCGGGTCAGGCTCAGGGCCTGGTCACCGCAGGCGACGACGAGGCCGTCCTTGCTGGCGGAGAGGATCTCGCCCGGGGCGCCTTTACCTGTGGATAGGTTGGCAGCCAGTACCTTCACGCTCTCGCCATCGAGCGTGCTGTGGCACACCGGCCAAGGGTTGAAGGCACGGATCAGGCGTTCCAGCTCGACAGCCGGGCGGCTCCAGTCGATGCGGGCTTCGTCCTTGTTCAGCTTGTGTGCATAGGTGGCCAGGGCATCGTTCTGGACCTCGCCCTGCAGCGAACCGTCTGCCAGGCCGGCGATGGCCTGGACGACAGCCGGCGGGCCCATTTCGGCGAGGCGGTCGTGCAGGCTGCCGCCGGTATCGTCGGCGCTGATCGGGGTGACCACCTTGAGCAGCATCGGCCCGGTATCCAGGCCGGCTTCCATGCGCATCACCGTCACGCCGCTCTCGGCATCGCCGGCTTCCACGGCGCGCTGGATCGGCGCTGCACCGCGCCAGCGTGGCAGCAAGGAGGCATGGCTGTTGATGCAACCCAGGCGCGGGATGTCGAGGACCACTTGCGGCAGGATCAGGCCGTAGGCGACCACCACCATCAGGTCCGGCTTGAGCGCGGCCAGTTCTGCCTGGGCATCGGCGTTGCGCAGGGTCGGCGGCTGGAACACCGGGATGTCATGGGCCACGGCCAACTGCTTGACCGGGCTCGGCATGAGCTTCTGGCCACGACCGGCGGGGCGGTCGGGCTGGGTGTAGACAGCCACGATCTCGTACGGGCTGTCGAGCAGGGCCTTGAGGTGTTCGGCGGCAAACTCTGGAGTGCCAGCAAAGACGATGCGCATGGAGTTCTCGCTTGAAAAAGAAAAAGGCTTGCCGGAGCAAGCCTTCTGGGAGGTGGGGGATCAGGCTTGCTGGCGGTGCTGCTTTTCCAGCTTCTTCTTGATCCGGTCGCGCTTGAGCTGCGACAGGTAGTCAACGAACAGCTTGCCGTTGAGGTGATCGAATTCGTGCTGCACGCACACCGCCAGCAGGCCTTCGCATTCCAGCTCGTACGGCTTGCCGTCACGGTCCTGGGCCTTGACCCGGACACGCAGCGGGCGGTCGACGTTCTCGTAGAAGCCCGGGACCGACAGGCAGCCTTCCTGGTACTGGCCCATGTCGTGGGTCAGCTCTTCGACAGTCGGGTTGATGAACACGCGCGGTTCGCTGCGGTCTTCGCTGAGGTCCATGACCACGACCTGCTGGTGCACGTTGACCTGGGTGGCGGCCAGGCCGATGCCGGGGGCTTCGTACATGGTTTCAAACATGTCGTCGATCAGCTGACGCAGGGCGTCGTCGAACACCGTTACCGGTTTGGCAATGGTGCGCAGGCGCGGGTCCGGGAATTCGAGAATGTTCAAGATGGCCATAAGGTCAGGCAGTCACTGTGCGGTCGGTTGAAAACTGAGCACACATAATAAAGGCAAACGGCGATTTCAGCACCTGTGAAAGCTCGTCTAGGGTCTCTATAGGCCTGATAGCCGCCAAATCATGGACAGCTTTTCAAAGTGTTACCCACAAACTTATCCACAGGTTGTGCCACGTAGATGGCCCTGTTTCGATCAAGGATGATCCCCATGCCGACTGACCATTCGTCGCCTTGTCCACCTGCCGAACTGGAGGCCCGATTACGCCTGCATCGCCTGCCCGAGACCGGATTGCGACGTTTTCGCACCTTGCTGGAGGCCTTTGGCAGTGCTTCTTCGGCGCTCAGCGCTCCCGGCCCCGCCTGGCGTGCGTTGGGTATTCCACAAGCCACCATCGATGCGCGGCGCAGTGCAGAGGTACGTGACGGCGCCCTGGCTGCAATGGCCTGGCTAGAGCGCCCGGGCCAGCATTTGCTGATGTGGGATGGGCCTGGCTACCCGGCATTGCTGGGGGAAATCGACGATGCCCCACCGCTGCTTTTCGTGGCTGGCAATCCGGCACTGCTCGACCGACCTCAGCTGGCCATTGTGGGCAGCAGGCGTGCCACACCTCCGGCACTCGACACGGCCAGGGCATTTTCCCGCTGCCTGGCGCAGGCCGGTTTCACCATCACCAGCGGGCTGGCCCTGGGCATCGATGGTGCCGCTCATCGGGCGGCGCTGGAGGTCGGCGGGGGCACCATCGGGGTCCTCGGCACAGGCTTGCAAAAACTTTATCCACAGCGCCACCGCGACCTTGCGCGGATGATGATCGAGATGGGCGGTGCGCTGGTGTCGGAGTATCCGCTCGATGCCGGACCGTTGCCGGGCAACTTCCCGCGGCGCAATCGCATCATCAGCGGTCTGTCGCTCGGCGTGCTGGTGGTCGAGGCCAGCCTTGCCAGCGGCTCGTTGATCACCGCCCGCCTGGCGGCTGAGCAGGGCCGCGAGGTGTATGCGATTCCCGGGTCGATTCATCACCCGGCAGCCAAGGGCTGCCACCAGCTGATCCGCGATGGCGCACTGTTGGTGGAGAGCGTGGAGCAGATTGTGGAAAGCCTGCGCGGTTGGCAGAACCTGCCGCCAGCTGTAGTGGATAAACCGGCGCATCCGCTGCTTGCTCTGCTGCATGCCGCGCCACAGACTAGCGAGAATCTGGCCCATTTCAGCGACCGGCCGCTGGCCGAGGTGCTGGCGCAGCTGACGGAACTGGAGCTTGAAGGGCGAGTCAGCAATGTCGCCGGGCGTTGGTTTGCCCGCGCCGGCTAAGTACACTGCGCGCAAGCAAGGTTAAAAGGCGGAGAGACGCAAATGGTGAGCAGTTTTCGTGTGCAACAAGCCGCACGTGAGATCCGGGCAGGCGCAGTGATCGCCTACCCGACGGAAGCGGTCTGGGGCCTGGGCTGCGACCCCTGGAACGAGGACGCGGTGTATCGCCTGCTGGCGCTGAAGTCGCGGCCTGTGGATAAAGGGCTGATCCTGATTGCCGACAACATCCGCCAGTTCGACTTCCTGTTCGAAGACTTCCCTGAGGACTGGATCGACCGCATGGGCAGCACCTGGCCCGGGCCGAACACCTGGCTGGTACCGCACCAGGACCTGTTGCCCGAGTGGGTGACCGGGCAGCATGACACCGTGGCGCTGCGGGTCAGTGATCACCCGGTGGTGCGCGAGCTGTGTGCCTTGGTCGGGCCTTTGATTTCCACCTCCTGCAACCCGGGCGGGCGCCCGGCGGCCAAGACCCGCTTGCGGGTCGAGCAGTATTTCCATGGCCAGCTGGACTTGGTGCTTGGCGGGGCGCTGGGCGGGCGGAAGAATCCGAGTGTGATTCGGAATTTGGCTACTGGTGAGGTTGTGCGGCCGGGCTGATAGCGCTGGCAGTCTTTGGTGGTTTTTGGGGCTGCCAGGCGTTCGCCGATGGTGTTTTGTCGCCTGTGAGATCGAGCGCCGCCCGCGCGGCGCTCGATCTCACAGGCACTGCAAACCTGAAGGCATGCAGCTGTTCGCCATGACGCGATCTCCAGCTAGGCTCAAGGCAACAAAACCGTAGACCCCACCGTCCTGCGCGCCGACAACTCCGCCTGCGCCTTCGCCGCCTCACTCAGCGGATACCGCTGCTGGATATCCACAACCAGCTTCCCACTGCCAATCATCGCAAACAGGTCATCCGCCATGGCCTGGGTGTTCTCGGCATTGTTGGCATAGGTCGCCAGGGTCGGCCGGGTCACATACAGCGAGCCCTTCTGCGACAGGATTCCCAGGTTCACCCCGCTCACCGCCCCCGAGGCATTGCCGAAGCTCACCATCAACCCGCGCGGCTGCAGGCAGTCCAGCGAGGTCAGCCAGGTGTCGGCACCGACGCCGTCGTACACCACCGGGCATTTCTTGCCATCGGTCAGCTCCAGCACCCGCTTGGCCACGTCTTCGCGGCTGTAGTCGATGGTCGCCCACGCCCCCAGCGCCTTGGCCCGCTCGGCCTTCTCGGCGGAGCTGACAGTGCCGATCAGCTTGGCACCCAGGGCCTTGGCCCACTGGCAGGCCAGCGAACCGACGCCGCCCGCTGCGGCGTGGAACAGGATCACATCGCCCGGTTTCACCTCATAGGTCTGCTTCAGCAGGTACTGCACGGTCAGCCCCTTGAGCATCACCGCTGCTGCCTGCTCGAAGCTGATGTTGTCAGGCAGCTTGACCAGGTTCGCCTCCGGCAGCGTATGCACCTCGCTGTAGGCGCCCAGGGGGCCACCGGCATGGGCCACGCGGTCACCGACCTTCAACCGGGTCACGCCCTCGCCCACGGCCTCGACCACGCCCGCCGCCTCGGTACCCAGGCCAGAGGGCAAGGATGGCGGCGCGTACAGCCCGCTGCGATAGTACGTGTCGATGAAGTTCAGGCCGATCGCATGGTTGCGCACGCGCACCTGCTGCGGCCCGGGTGGGGCGGGGTCGAATTCCACAAGCTGCAGCACTTCCGGGCCGCCGTGCTGGCTGAACTGGATACGCTTGGCCATCTCGCACTCCTGTTGTCGGGATCGGGAAAAGGCCTTCTATCGGACGCCTTTGCTTGATCGCCGTCAACTGCGGCGCGCGCGCCGGCGGTGGTATGCTACGCGGCGAATTCTTCCCTGCCCGTTCCTGGTGACCCGATGACTAGCCGCACCGAGGCCGTGAAAGCCTACCTGCTCGACCTGCAAGACCGCATCTGCTCTGCCCTCGAAGCCGAAGACGGCGGCGCCCGCTTCGTCGAGGACGCCTGGGTGCGCGAAGCCGGTGGCGGGGGCCGCACGCGGGTGATCGGGGATGGCAAGCTGATCGAGAAAGGCGGGGTCAACTTCTCACACGTGTTCGGCGCCGGCCTGCCGCCATCGGCCAGCGCCCATCGCCCGGAGCTTGCGGGCCGTGGCTTCGAGGCCCTTGGCGTGTCGCTGGTGATTCACCCGCACAACCCGCATGTGCCGACGTCCCATGCCAACGTGCGTTTCTTCATCGCCGAGAAGGAAGGTGAAGAGGCGGTCTGGTGGTTTGGCGGTGGCTTCGACCTGACCCCGTACTACGGCGTTGAGGAAGACTGCATCCACTGGCACCGCGTGGCCGAGCAGGCCTGCGCGCCGTTCGGTACAGACGTGTACCCGCGCTACAAGGCCTGGTGCGACCGCTACTTCCACCTCAAGCACCGCGGCGAGCCGCGTGGCATCGGCGGGCTGTTCTTCGATGACTTGAACGAGTGGGACTTCGACACCTGCTTCGCCTTCGTCCGCGCCATCGGTGATGCCTACGTCGAGGCCTATCTGCCGATCGTCCAGCGCCGCAAGAACACCCCCTTCACCCCGCAGCAGCGCGAGTTTCAGGAATACCGCCGCGGCCGCTACGTGGAGTTCAACCTGGTCTACGACCGTGGCACCCTGTTCGGCCTGCAGTCTGGTGGCCGTACCGAGTCGATCCTGATGTCGCTGCCGCCGCAAGTGCGCTGGGGTTACGACTGGAAGCCTGCGCCCGGCAGCGAGGAAGCGCGCCTGACCGAATACTTCCTGCAGGACCGCGACTGGCTCGGCCAGTAAGCCTGTGGATAAACAAGGAATCGCCATGGACCAGTACGTAGTTTTCGGTAACCCCATCGGCCACAGCAAGTCGCCGCTGATTCACCGCCTGTTCGCCGAACAGACCGGTCAGGACCTGGAATACGCCACGCTGCTGGCACCGCTGGACGAGTTCAGCGATTGCGCGCGCGGCTTCTTCAAGCAAGGCAGCGGCGGCAACGTCACCGTGCCGTTCAAGGAAGAGGCCTATCGCCTGTGCGACAGCCTTACCCCGCGTGCCCGGCGCGCGGGCGCGGTGAACACGCTGAGCAAGCTGGCGGACGGCACCTTGCAGGGCGACAACACCGACGGCGCTGGCCTGGTGCGCGACCTGACGGTGAACGCCGGGGTCGAACTGGCCGGCAAGCGCATCCTCATCCTCGGGGCCGGTGGTGCCGTGCGCGGCGTACTGGAGCCGATCCTGGCGCACCAGCCGCAGTCGCTGGTGATTGCCAACCGTACCGTGGAGAAGGCCGAGCAGCTGGCGCGGGAGTTCGATGAACTGGGGCCGGTGGTGGCCAGCGGGTTTGCCTGGTTGCAGGAGCCGGTGGACGTGATCATCAACGCCACCTCGGCGAGCCTGGCCGGTGAGTTGCCGCCGATTGCCGACAGCCTGGTCGAGGCGGGGCGCACGGTGTGCTACGACATGATGTATGGCAAGGAGCCGACGCCGTTCTGCCAGTGGGCCGAGAAGCTGGGCGCGGCCAAGGTGCTGGATGGGCTGGGGATGCTGACCGAGCAGGCGGCTGAAGCCTTCTTCATCTGGCGTGGGGTGCGGCCGGATACGGCGCCGGTTCTTGCTGAGCTGCGCCGGCAACTCGCCCGGGGCTGAGATTGTCGGGGCCGCTTTGCGGCCCATCGCAGGCAAGCCAGCTCCCACAGGTATAGTGCCAGCTTCAGGTGTTGCGGTATCCGTGTGGGAGCCGGCTTGCCGGCGATGAGGCCGGTGCAGGTCAAAGCTTGGCTTTGACGGCCTCCAGGGCATTGCCATCGGCCTTGGTGGTTACTCCCGCCAGCCACTCTTCCAGCCGCTCGGGGTGCTGCTTCACCCAAGCCTTGGCCGCCTGATCAAAGCTGATCTTCTTGTCCACAACCTCGGCCATGATGGTGTTTTCCATGTCCAGGGTAAAACTCAGGTTGCCCAACAGCTTCGCCGCATTCGGGCAGGCTTGTGGATAACCCTTGCGGGTCAGTGTGAACACCTCGCCCTGGCTGCCGAACCACTTCTCCCCGCCCGTCAGGTAATGCATCTTCAACTTCACGTTCATCGGGTGCGGCGTCCAGCCGAGGAAGGTGATGAACTGCTGTTTCTTCACCGCCCTGTCCACCTGCGCCAGCATCGCCTGCTCGCTGGACTCCACCAGCTTCCACTGGCCCAGGTTGAATGCGTTCTTGTCGATGATTTCCTTAAGCGACAGGTTCGCTGGCGCGCCGGAGCCGATGCCGTACAGCTTCTTGTCGAATTGGTCAGCGTGCTTCTGCAGGTCGGCAAAATCCTTCACCCCGGCATTCCATACGTAATCCGGTACCGCCAGGGTGAACTCGGTGCCTTCCAGGTTGCGCGACAGCTGCTGCACATCGCCATTGGCGATGAACTTGTCATGGAAGCCCTGCTGCGCCGGCATCCAGTTGCCGAGGAAGGCGTCGACCCGGCCATCCTTGAGGCCGCCGTAGATGATCGGCACCGCCAGGCTGTCGATCTTCACCTGGTAGCCCAGGCTTTCCAGCAGCAGCCGGGCGACGGCGTTGGTCGAGGCGATGTCGCTCCAGCCGGGGTCGGCCATCTTCACGGTGCTGCATTGTGCGTCGCTGTCGGCGGCGTGGGCCGTGGCGGTGGCCAGGCCCAGAGGCAGAGCCAGGGCGAATACGACGGTGGAGAATTTGTGCATGGCGGCCTCTCTTCTCAATCCATGGGGGCGGGCTGTGGATAACGTGCCTTGCGCTCGAGGTCGTCGAGATCGATATGGTTGCGCATGTACTGTTGGCTGGCGTCCAC
The DNA here is from genome assembly GCF_044749405.1 of Pseudomonas sp. NPDC089422. NCBI lineage: Bacteria > Pseudomonadati > Pseudomonadota > Gammaproteobacteria > Pseudomonadales > Pseudomonadaceae > Pseudomonas > Pseudomonas sp. NPDC089422. The sequence goes on along the minus strand of NZ_JBIVHW010000011.1, from coordinate 84,239 downwards.
CAGTGGTTGGTGGTCCCAGCTTTTCAGCTTGCCGATGGCCAGCGCCTCGGCCACCAGGCGCCGGCGGCGTTGGCTGGCCAGCACTTGCTGGCGCAGGCCGGGGATATCCCAGCGCTGGTGTGCTTCCTCGACAAATGCCTGCAGCAGCGCTTGATGGTCCGGGCTGCCGGTGAGGTTCTCCCGCTCGTGCGGGTCGCGGCTCAGGTCATAGAGTAGGCACGGGTCATCTTCGCTGTACACGAACTTGTACGGCCCACGGCGAATCATCATCAGCGGGCCGACGGTGCCTTCGGCCATGTATTCGCCGATAACCTCATCGTGGCCGCCCTGCCCTTGCAGGTGGCCGAGCAGTGAGCGGCCGTCCAGGTGCAGATGGTTATCCACAGCGCCACCGGCCAGTTCGACCAGGGTCGGCAGCAGGTCGCAGGTCGATACCGAGGCGCTCACCCGGCCGGCATCGAAGCGCTTGGGCGCGTGGATCAACAGCGGCACGCGTGCCGACATCTCGAACCAGTGCATCTTGTACCAGAGCCCGCGCTCGCCAAGCATGTCGCCGTGGTCGCCGGAGAACACGATCAGGGTGTCGTCAGCCAGGTTGCATTCCTCGAGGGTCTGCAGCAGTTGGCCGATGTTGTCGTCGATGTAGCTGCAGGCGCCGAAGTAGGCGCGGCGGGCGTCGCGGATCTTGTCCACAGGCAGCGGCTTGTTCCACAGGTCGTAGACCTTGAGCAGGCGTTGCGAGTGCGGGTCGAGTTCGGCCTGGCTGAATTCGGCGCGGGGCATGGGGATATCCACAGCCTCGTAGCGATCCCAGTAGCGTTTTGGGATGGTGTACGGGTCGTGCGGGTGAGTCATGGACACGGTCAGGCAGAACGGCCGGCCATCGTTTTCCCGCACGTGGTCGTAGAGGTACTGGCGCGCCTTGAACACCACTTCCTCGTCGAAATCCAGCTGGTTGGTACGCACACAGGGCCCGGCCTGCAGCACCGAGGACATGTTGTGGTACCAGCTCGGGCGTACGTCCGGCTCATCCCAGTTCACCGCCCAGCCGTAGTCGGCCGGGTAGATGTCGCTGGTCAGGCGCTCCTCGTAGCCGTGCAACTGGTCCGGGCCGCAGAAGTGCATCTTGCCCGACAGCGCGGTGCGGTAGCCCAGGCGGCGCAGGTAGTGTGCATAAGTCGGTACGTCGGCAGGGAAATCGGCCGCGTTGTCGTAGGCGCCGATTCGGCTCGGCAGTTGGCCGCTGACCAGGGAGAAGCGCGACGGTGCGCACAGTGGGCTGTTGCAGTAGGCCGAGTCGAATACTACCGCCTGCTCGGCAAGGCGGCTCAGGTTTGGCATCTGGATCGGCGAAGGGCCGTAGATCGGCAGCAAGGGCGCGGCCATCTGGTCGGCCATGATGAACAGGATATTCGGGCGGGTCATGGTGGCTTCCATCGTTGAGGGTTATGCGAACCGCTTGCCTATCAAGATGCGACTGTGGATAACATGGGTAAAGCCCATGGCGGGCAATGTCTGGGATTAGCTGAGCTTATGTTTGATCACCTGGCCGAGTTGTCGCTGGATGCTTTGCGAGTATTCGAAGCTGCGGCCCGCTTGCGTGGCTTTACCGCAGCGGCGTTGGAACTGGGCACCACTCAGCCTGCCGTGAGTCAGCAGGTGAAACGCCTTGAGGCGCAGCTGGGCACCCGCCTGTTCGACCGGATCTACCGGGGCATCGAGCTGACGGAGGCTGGCCAGCTGCTGTTCGAGCAGGTGCACCAAGGTCTGCAGGCCATGGATGACGGCATTGCCCAGGCCAGTGGGCGCGGCCAGCGTGAAGTGCTGCAGGTGGCCACCGACTTTGCCTTCGCGGCGTTCTGGCTGATGCCCCGGCTGCAGCGCTTTCACGAGGCTTATCCACAGGTGGACGTGAGCCTGGTGACTGGTGAGCGCAGCCAGGGCATGCTGCGCCCGGATATCGATGTGGCGGTGCTGTTTGGCGACGGGCGCTTCCATCAGGGCGAGAGCCGCTGGCTGTTCGATGAGGAGGTTTTCCCGGTTTGCAGCCCGCGTCTGATTCATGGCAAACCCTTGTCAGCCGTGGCTTTGCAACGATTGCCGTTGCTCCATTTGCGCGGTGAGCAGGCTAGCCGCTGGTTTGACTGGGCGGGGGTTTTTCGTGGGTATGGTGTGGCCAGCCCGCCGCCGCCTGGGCAGTTGCGGTTCGATAACTACACCTTGTTGATTCAGGCGGCGATTGCCGGGCAAGGGGTGGCGATTGGCTGGGGGCACCTGGTGGATGGGCTGGTGGAGCAAGGGTTGCTGTGCCGGCCGCTGGAGGGGAGTTTGCGCTCGGCGCGGGGGTATTACGTGGTGCTGCCGCCGCGTAAGCGGCGTGGGGCGTTGATCGAGCGGTTTGTGGAGTGGTTGGAGCGTGAGCGAGGCCCATAGCGGCCACTCTGGCGTATAGTCTGACGGTCCGTTTGAGTTCAGGAGTTATCGTGCAGAGGATCAAGGGTTACCACGCCCATGTCTACTACGACGCATCCACCATCGAGCAGGCCCGTGAACTGTGCGAAGAAGCGGCGCGGCTGTTTCCCGTGACCATGGGGCGCATGCATCAGAAACCCGTAGGGCCGCACCCGGACTGGAGCTGCCAGTTGGCCTTCGAGCCGGAATTCGTGGGGGTGGTGTTGCCTTGGTTGGCGCTGTACCGGAAGGGGCTGGTGGTGTTTTTGCATCCGCTGACTGGGGATGAGCTGGCGGATCACCGGGATCATGCGATCTGGATGGGGGCTGTGCGGCCCCTGAAACTGTCGATTTTTGGCGGTTAAGCTCGTGTAGCCTGTGCGAGCCTCTTCGCGGGGCAAGCCCGCGAAGAGGCGACGCGGGTTAGCGGCGGGCGCCGCGCACGCCTTCAGCCAGTGCCGAGCACAGGCTCAATACATCGCTCACCGCCTGACCGGCATCCTTGGCCTGGGCAATCTTGTCGACCAGCGCCGATCCGACCACTACACCATCGGCCAGCCGCGCGATGGCGGCAGCCTGCTCCGGTGTACGAATACCGAAACCAACGCTGATCGGCAGGTCGGTATGCCGACGCAGGCGGGCAATCGCCTCGGTCACGTGCTCGGTGGTCGCGGAACCGGCACCGGTCACGCCTGCCACCGATACGTAGTAGACGAACCCGGAGCTGCGCTCCAGCACGCGCGGCAGGCGCGCATCGTCGGTGGTCGGGGTCGTCAGGCGGATGAAGTCGATGCCTGCGGCCTGGGCCGGGGTGGCCAGCTCGGCGTCGTGCTCTGGCGGCAGGTCGACGATGATCAGGCCATCGACGCCGGCGGCTTTGGCTTCGGCAACGAACTTATCCACACCGAAGCGGTGGATCGGGTTGTAGTAACCCATCAGCACGATTGGCGTAGTGTGGTTATCCACACGGAATTCGCGAACCATCTGCAGGGTCTTGGCCAGGGTCTGGCCAGCTTCCAGGGCACGCAGGGTGGCGAGCTGGATGGCCACGCCATCGGCCATCGGGTCGGTGAACGGCATGCCCAGTTCGATCACATCGGCGCCGGCTGCCGGCAGGCCCTTGAGGATCTGCAGCGAAGCGTCGTAGCCCGGGTCGCCAGCGGTGACGAAGGTGACCAGCGCGGAGCGGCCTTCGGCCTTCAGCTCGGCGAAGCGTTGTTCAAGACGGCTCATGCCTGTTTCTCCTGGGCTGCCATGTGGTTCATCACGGTTTGCATGTCTTTGTCGCCGCGGCCGGACAGGCAGATCACCATCAGGTGGTCCTTGGGCAGGTTCGGTGCGCGCTTGATCGCTTCGGCCAGGGCATGGGAGCTTTCCAGGGCCGGAATGATGCCTTCCAGGCGGCAGGTGGCGTGGAACGCATCCAGTGCTTCATCGTCGGTGATGCTGACGTACTCGACGCGCTTCACTTCGTGCAGGTAGGCGTGCTCCGGGCCGATGCCCGGGTAGTCGAGGCCGGCGGAAATCGAGTGGGCGTCGGTGATCTGGCCGTCTTCGTCCTGCAGCAGGTAGGTGCGGTTGCCGTGCAGCACGCCCGGTACGCCGCCGTTCAGGCTGGCGGCGTGCTTGTCGGTGTTGACGCCGTGGCCGCCGGCTTCGACGCCGATGATCTGCACGCTTGGTTCTTCGAGGAACTCATGGAACAGGCCCATGGCGTTGGAGCCACCGCCGACGCAGGCAATCAGGCTGTCTGGCAGGCGGCCTTCCTTCTCTTGCAACTGGGCGCGGGTTTCCTTGCCGATGATCGACTGGAAGTCGCGGACCATCGCCGGATACGGGTGTGGGCCGGCCACGGTGCCGATCAGGTAGAAGGTATCGTCGACGTTGGTGACCCAGTCGCGCAGGGCCTCGTTCATGGCGTCTTTCAAGGTGCCGGTGCCAGCGGTGACCGGGACGATTTCGGCGCCCAGCAGCTTCATGCGGAACACGTTGGCCTGCTGGCGCTCAATGTCGGTGGCGCCCATGTAGATCACGCAAGGCAGGCCGAAGCGCGCTGCGACAGTGGCGGTGGCCACGCCATGCATGCCTGCGCCGGTTTCGGCGATCAGGCGCTTCTTGCCCATGCGCTTGGCCAGCAGTACCTGGCCGATGCAGTTGTTCACCTTGTGCGCGCCGGTGTGGTTGAGCTCTTCACGCTTGAAGAAGATCTTCGCGCCACCGCAGTGCTCGGTCAGGCGCTCGGCGAAGTACAGCGGGTTCGGGCGGCCGATGTAGTCGCGCTGGAAGTAGGCCAGTTCTTCGAGGAACTTGGGGTCGGCCTTGGCCGCTTCGTACTCGCGGGCTAGGTCCAGCACCAGCGGCATCAGGGTTTCGGCCACGTAGCGGCCGCCGAACGAGCCGAACAGGCCGTTGGCGTCGGGGCCGGGACGGTATTGGGACTGGGTCATGGGGCGCTCCAGGGCGTAATGAATGAGTGATGGGCTTTACTCTAACCACGGCAAGCCCGGCTGAAAACCGATAAGATTGCGCAAACTTGTCAGAAAAACTCACAGGTAAAATGGCTCACGACCTCCCCCCCCTAAACGCCCTGCGAGCCTTCGAGGCCACTGCCAGGCTCAACAGTGTCAGCCAGGCGGCCGAAGCGCTGCACGTCACCCATGGCGCCGTCAGTCGGCAGATCAAGGTGCTTGAAGAGCACCTGGGCGTTGCGCTGTTCGTCAAGGACGGGCGTGGCATCAAACTCACAGATGCCGGCATGCGCCTGCGTGACGCCAGCGGCGAGGCGTTCGACCGCCTGCGCAGTGTGTGCGCCGAGTTGAGCCGGGATGTGAGCGAGGCGCCGTTCGTGCTGGGTTGTTCCGGCAGCCTGCTGGCGCGTTGGTTCATCCCCCGGTTGGGGCGCCTGAAGGCTGACCTGCCCGAACTGCGCCTGCACCTGTCGGCGGGTGAAGGCGACCTCGACCCGCGCCGGCCCGGGCTGGATGCGTTGCTGGTGTATGCCGAACCACCCTGGCCTGCGGACATGCAGGTCCACGTGCTGGCACAAGAGCGCATCGGCCCCGTGCTGAGCCCGCACTTCGCCGGCTTCGACCGCTTGCAGGCGGCGCCTGCTAAGGCCCTGCTGGACGAAGCCCTGCTGCACACCACCTCACGCCCGCAGGCTTGGCCAACCTGGGCTACTGAACAAGGGCTGGAGGCCGGCGCATTGCAGTACGGCCAGGCGTTCGAGCATCTGTATTACTTGCTGGAGGCGGCGGTTGCCGGCCTCGGGGTGGCAATCGCCCCACAACCCTTGGTTGCCGACGACCTGCGAGCGGGGCGTTTGAGTGCACCGTGGGGTTTCTCGCCGACCCCTGCCGCGCTGGCGTTGTGGGTGCCTCGGCGCGCCGCGGATGGGCGCGCCGAGCAGCTGGCGCAGTGGCTACGCGCCGAACTGGCCAGGCAGAGTGCCTAGTTGCGCTTGCACAGCAGGTACGCCGCCAACAGGCCCAGCGCGCCAATGGCAACGCCTGCGGTGGTGTATGGGTGCTCCTGGGCGTAGTCGCGGGTGGCGATGCCGGTCTGGCGGGTGCGCGCTTTGACTTCATCATAGGCGTCGCTGATCAGGCTGCGCGAATGGCGCAGCGCGCTTTCGGCGTTGCTGCGCATCGCCTTCACTGACTTCTGGGTTTCCTCGGACGCATCATGCTTCAGGTTCTCCAGGCTTTTCAGGAGGCTTTCGATCTCCGCTTCCATGCTTTCCAGGGACGTTTTACGCAGCGAGTTGCGGTGCATGTTGACTCTCCTTTGCAGTATGGACTGTAAGGATTGCGACCCCCAGGTTGCGGGAAAGTGCGATCGAACTTTAGCGAACGACGGCGGCTCGCAGGTAAACCGGGCTTGCGCTGCTAGGCTCAATCTCACTGTCACCCAAGGAGAGCGCTCATGACCGATCATCACACCTACAAGAAGATCGAGCTGGTGGGTTCGTCCCACTCCAGCATCGAAGAGGCGATCAACAATGCTCTGGCCGAAGCCGGCAAGAGCATCAAGCACCTGGAGTGGTTCGAAGTGGTCGATACCCGTGGCCATATCCGCGACAACAAGGCGGCGCACTTCCAGGTCACGCTGAAGGTCGGCTTCCGCATCGCCAACAGCTGAAACATTCTCGGGCTGGAATAGCCCGGCGTGATGGCGTTATAACTCTGCAGGGCGCCTTGGCGGCGCCCTTCTGGTCTTTTCTCATCTGTACAAGGAATGCGATCGATGAAGAAACTGATGCTGGCGTTGGGTTTGATGGTGCTGGCCAGCGGGGCGATGGCCGCTGGCAAACCCTGTGAAGAACTCAAGGCCGAGATCGCCTCGAAGCTCGATGCCAAGGGCGTGAAGGGTTACAAGCTGGAAATCGTCAACAAGGGCGAGCCGGCAGGCAAGGTGGTTGGCAGCTGTGAGGCGGGTCGCAAGGAGATTGTCTACCGCCGCAGCTAAGGTGCTGGATTCTTCGCGGGCTTGCCCGCGAAGAGGGTCAGTCGGCTTTCAGGGCCTGCGCCATCAGCTCATAGGACCGAATCCGGTCTTCATGTTCATACAGGTCACAGGTAAAGATCAGCTCATCTGCCCCGGTCTGCTCCAGCAGCACTTCCACCTTGGCCCGCACCTTCTGCGGGCTGCCAATCATCGCCAGGCCCAGGAAGCTCCCCACGGCATCGCGCTCATGGGGCAGCCATAGCCCGTCCATGCTCGGCACTGGCGGCTTTTGCATCAGGCTCTGCCCACGCATCAACGCGATGATGCGCTGGTACACCGAGGTGGCCAGGTATTCGGCCTTTTCGTCGGTTTCCGCCACAACCATCGGAATGCCCAGCATCACGTAAGGCTTGTCGAGCGTGGTCGACGGCTTGAAATGGTCGCGATAGATGCGGATCGCCTCATGCATGTAGCGCGGGGCGAAGTGCGAGGCAAAGGCGTACGGCATGCCGCGCATGCAAGCAAGCTGGGCGCTGAACAGGCTGGAACCGAGCAGCCACAGGGGCACGTCGGTGTCATGACCGGGCACGGCGATCACTTTTTGATCATCGGTGCGCGGGCCAAGATAGCGCGACAGCTCTTCGACATCATCCGGGAAGTCATCGGCGCTGCCAGCGCGGTCACGGCGCAGGGCGTGGGCGGTCATCTGGTCGGAGCCTGGCGCACGGCCCAGGCCCAGGTCGATACGCCCCGGATACAGGCTGGCCAGTGTGCCGAACTGCTCGGCGATCACCAGCGGTGCATGGTTGGGCAGCATGATGCCACCGGAGCCGACGCGGATGGTCGAAGTGCCGCCGGCCAGGTAGCCGATCAGTACCGAGGTCGCCGAGCTGGCAATGCCGTCCATGTTGTGGTGTTCGGCCACCCAGAAGCGGTTGTAGCCAAACCGCTCGACGTGCCGGGCCAGGTCCAGCGAATTGTGCAGCGATTGCGCCGGGCCTTTGTCGGCGCGCACCGGCACCAGGTCGAGGGTAGAAATCTTCAGGTCACGCAGCTGCGTCATCGGAGCCTCCGCAAGAGTGGTTGGCCCGGAGGCCTTCTTGACTCTGTATGGGCAGTTTTCGAAGGATTCAATGCTCTCTCGGCGAATGTTCTGAACTTGCCGTAGGACGCAGGTCTCGAAAAAGGTAGGTAAGTAACTCTGTGACCAGGAGGCATCATGAAGAAGACAGCATCGGCGATCTGGCAAGGTGGCCTGAAGGATGGCAAAGGCCTGCTTTCCACCGAAAGCGGCGCACTCAAGCAGAACCCCTACGGCTTCAACACCCGTTTCGAGGGCTCGCCGGGGACCAACCCGGAAGAGCTGATCGGCGCTGCTCATGCCGGCTGCTTCTCGATGGCGCTGTCGATGATGCTCGGGGAGGCAGGGTTCACCGCGGATCGCATCGATACCATTGCCGAAGTCACGTTGGACAAACAACCCGACGGCTTTGCCATCACCGCCGTGCACCTGATCCTCAAGGCCAAGGTGCCCGGGGCCAGCGAGGCGCAGTTCCTCGAAATCGCCAACAAGGCCAAGGCCGGTTGCCCGGTGTCGAAGGTGCTCAACGCGAAGATCAGCCTGGACGCCGCCTTGGTGGGCTAGGCGGCGCAACGGTGACGGTTTGCTGTAGTCTAAACAGCGTCGGCAGCGCAGCTGCCTTGCCAGGAGCCGTTCCATGATTCGCGTAGCAATCGCCATGCTGGCTTCACTTGTGGCCACTTCTGCATTGGCGGCGGTGAAACCGTGCGAAGAACTCAAGGCTGAGATCGAAGCCAAGATCCAGGCCCAGGGTGTGACGTCCTACACCCTGGAAATCGTGCCCAACAGTGAGGTCAAGGATCAGAACATGATCGTCGGCACCTGTGATGGCGGGACGAAGAAGATCATCTACCAGAAGAACGACCGGTAGAAGACTGGGGCCGCACTGCGGCCCCAATGCTTTACGGGATGCAGAACACGTCGCTCGGCTCGTTCACCACCACCTTTCGGCTGGCGTCGTACAGCAGCACTTGCGGGTCCATCACCGGCGCCCGCGCCTCCAGGCGATAGCGTTCGCCGGCTTTGAAGTCGTCGAAGCGCACGGTCAGGTAACAGGTCCGATCCTTGGGGCTGGTAAGCATGCCACCGGCATAGATTTCATAGTCGAACCGCACCACCAGTTCATGCTTGCCTGGGGTCAGCTGGAAGTAGCGGCCATCGTCCAGGCGCTGGCCGTCGAGGCGGTCGGCCATGAGCAGGCGGCCAGGGGTAACGGTGTAGAGGTCGACCCAGGCCTTGGAAGGGTCGACGGGCGGCAAGGGGCTGGCGCAAGCCCCCAGTGCACTGAGGGCGATCAGCATCATGGGCTGGCGCATGGCAAAAACTCCCACTCGCGATACACGAGTTACAAGCATAGCGCCGTTTGTGCGGTTCAGGTGCGTTGGCAACCCGCTGGCAGGCCCTGACCGACCAGTTTCTGCTGGTGGTCGTAGAGCTTGATCCATGGGCGGAAGCCGATACTGCCGGCTTGCAGCTGGTAGCGCTGGCCGGCGCTGAAGTCCTTGAAGGTCAGTTTGACCTGGCAATCACGCCACAATGGCTCGTCGACCGGGCCGATATTGCTAGGCGTGACCGGGAATTGATAGCGCACGGTCAGCTCGTGGCTGCCGGGTGGCACTTCGAAATAGCGAGTGTCGGCCCAGTCGCGCTCGTCCACCTGCTTCGCGTCCAGCGAAGCATCGTCATAGGGGGTGAGGTCGACCCAGGCCAGGTTCGGGTCCGGGTCAGGCAGGGTCGAACAGGCAGAAACCAGCAGCAGTGAGCCGGTGACCAACAGTGCACGCATGGCGAAACTCCCCCTTGGCGAGATAGTCTTGGAGCGCATTGGCCATGAGCAAGTTGGATAGCCCCAGATGGATCTCTTTGTTCTTCTCAAGCGCTCAGGCCCTGGGCCACTCGACTGCGTTTTCAGGCGTTTGGTTCCCCTGCTGGCTGCCTTTCTGCTGAACGGTTGCAGCACCGTGGGCTATTACGGCCAGTTGGCCGAGGGGCAATGGCAGCTGTTGCGGGCGCGCCAGCCGGTGGACAAGGTGATCGCCGACCCGGCCAGCAGCCCGCACTTGCGCGATCGCCTGGCACATGCCGAAGCGGCGCGGGTGTTTGCCAGTGAACAGCTCAAGCTGCCGGACAATCAAAGCTATCGGCTCTACGCCGATCTGCAGCGTCCCTATGTGGTGTGGAACGTGTTCGCCACACCTGAGCTGTCGTTGCAACCGGTGACGCACTGCTTCCCCATTGCCGGCTGCGTCGCCTACCGCGGCTATTACCGTCAGGGCGCCGCGCGTGGCGAGGCGGCGTTGATGCGCCAGCAAGGTCTGGACGTGTACGTGAGCGGCGTCGAAGCGTACTCGACGCTGGGCTGGTTCGATGACCCGATTCTTTCTTCCATGGTCGGTTGGGGGGATGAGCGGCTGGCTACGCTGATCTTCCATGAGCTGGCTCATCAGCGCTTTTATGTGCAGGACGACACCGAGTTCAACGAGTCGTTTGCCACCTTCGTCGAGCAGGAGGGCACGCGGCAATGGCGTGCAGCGCGCGGGCTTGCGGCGATTGGGGAGGATCAGTCGCTGCAGCGCGACCAGTTTACCCGGTTGGTGCTGGCCAGCCGTGAGCGGTTGCAGGCGATTTATGCAGGGCCCTTGGACGACGCGCTCAAGCGGGCGGCCAAGCAGGCGGAGTTCGAGCGCTTGCGCAGTGAGTACAAGCAGGTGCGGGACAGCCAGTGGAACGGGGACAAGCGCTATGACGCCTGGATCTATGCGCCATTGAGCAATGCCAAGTTATTGCCTTTCGGGCTTTATGACCAGTGGGTGCCGGCGTTTGCGGCTGTATTCCGAGAAGTGGGTGGGGATTGGGGGCGGTTCTATGAGCGGGTCGAGCAGCTTGGCCGGTTGTCGGCTGCTGACAGGAAGGCGGCTTTGCAGCGGTTGATGTAAGCCTGTGAGATTTTGGGGCCGCTTTGCGGCCCATCGCTGGCAAGCGCGGCTCCCACAGGTTGGACTGCAAAGCAGCCCCGTGGCCATCAGCCCTGGATAAACGCTCGATGCATATCGGCCACAGTAGCGAAATGGAAGGCCGGTGCCTCGGCTATCAGTTCTTCCCGGCTACCAAACCCATACCCCACCGCCACAGCCTGCAAACCATTGCTGCGAGCACCGATCAGGTCATGCTTGCGGTCACCGATCATCAGCGTCTGCGCCGGGTCCAGCCCTTCCTCATCCAGCAGGTGACGGATCAGCTCGACCTTGTTGGTCCGCGTACCATCCAGTTCGCTGCCATAGATCACCTTGAAGTGGTGATCGAACGCAAAATGCCGGGCAATTTCCCGGGCGAACTCCCACGGTTTGGACGTGGCGATATACAGCGTCCGACCTTGACCATTCAGGGCTTCGAGCAGCTCAGGCACGCCTTCGAACACCAGGTTCTCGTACAAGCCCGTGACACGGAAGCGTTCGCGGTAGTAATTCACCGCTTCCCACGCCTTCGCTTCATCGAAGCTGTAGAACTGCATGAAGGCCTGCAGCAGCGGTGGGCCGATGAAGTGTTCGAGGCGGGTCAGGTCGGGCTCGTCGATGCCCAGCTTGGCCAGGGCGTACTGGATCGAGCGGGTGATGCCCAGGCGCGGGTCTGTCAAGGTACCGTCGAGGTCGAAGAGAATGTTCTGCTGGTGCATGTTCGTCTCGGTAGTCGGGTTCATTCCGGTTGGTCGTAGCCTTCGGCCAGGTGCTGGTCCTTGAGCTTGACGTAGTTGCCGGCGCTGTAAGGGAAGAAGGCGTGCTCCTGATCGTTCAGCAGCCGCACCTGCTTCACTGGGCTGCCCATGTACAGGTAGCCACTGACCAGGCGCTTGCCGGGCGGCACGAGGCTGCCGGCACCGATGATCACTTCGTCTTCGACGATGGCGCCATCCATGATGGTGCTGCCCATGCCGACCAGGATGCGGTTGCCCAGGGTGCAGCCATGCAGCATCACCTTGTGGCCGATGGTCACCTCGTCACCGATGATCAGTGGAAAACCGTCAGGGTTGAACGGACCGGCGTGGGTGATGTGCAGCACGCTGCCGTCCTGCACGCTGGTGCGGGCGCCGATGCGGATGCGGTGCATGTCGCCGCGGATCACCGTCAGCGGCCAGACAGAGCTGTCCTCGCCGATTTCCACATCGCCCAGGACCACCGCCGAACGGTCGACAAACGCCCTGAGTCCCACTTTCGGAGTGTGTTGCTGGAAGCTGCGGATGGCCATGATAGCGTCTCTCATCTGTGCCGATAGGCAGGCTGCCTGCTGCGGTCGGCGTCGATTGTAATTAAGATGGGGCAGTGTTTCTCCTGCCAAGGTATCCGAACCGTGAGTGCGAACAACCCGCTTCTGCAGTCCTACGATCTGCCGCCCTTCTCGCAAATCCGTGCCGAACACGTGTTGCCGGCGATCGAAGCGATCCTGGCCGACAACCGTAAAGCCATTGCCGAGATCCTCGAACAGCAGGGCAAGACCCCTACCTGGGCCGGCCTGGTGCTGGCCATGGACGAACTGAACGACCGCCTGGGCGCCGCCTGGAGCCCGGTCAGCCACCTTAACGCGGTGTGCAACAGCCAGGAACTGCGCGAGGCCTATGAGTCCTGCCTGCCGGCGCTGAGTGCCTACGCTACCGAACTGGGCCAGAACCGTGCGCTGTTCGAAGCCTATCAGGCACTGGTCCGCAGCCCGGAAGCCGCTGGCTTCGACGTGGCGCAGAAGACTATCCTCGACCACGCCCTGCGTGACTTCCGCCTGTCGGGCATCGACCTGCCGGCCGACCAGCAGCAGCGTTATGCCGAAGTGCAGAGCAAGCTGAGCGAGCTGGGTAGCCGCTTCTCCAACCAGCTGCTCGACGCCACCCAGGCCTGGACCAAGCACGTCACCGACGAAGCCGCACTGGCCGGCCTGACCGATTCTGCCAAGGCGCAGATGGCCGCTGCTGCCCAGGCCAAGGGCCTCGACGGCTGGCTGATCACCCTGGAATTCCCCAGCTACTACGCGGTGATGACCTACGCCAGCGACCGCGCCCTGCGCGAAGAGCTGTATGCCGCCTACTGCACCCGTGCCTCGGACCAGGGCGCGAATGCCGGCCAGTTCGACAACGGCCCGGTGATGCAGCAGATCCTCGACCTGCGCCAGGAGCTGGCCGGGCTGCTGGGCTACAAGAATTACGCCGAACTGAGCCTGGCGACCAAGATGGCCGAGTCCAGCGACCAGGTGCTGAGCTTCCTGCGTGACCTGGCCAAGCGTTCCAAGCCATTTGCAGCCCAGGACCTGGAGCAGCTAAAGGCCTACGCCGCCGAGCAGGGCTGCCCTGAGCTGGCCAGCTGGGACGCCGGTTACTTCGGTGAAAAGCTGCGTGAGCAGCGTTACAGCGTGTCGCAGGAAACCCTGCGCGCCTACTTCCCGATCGACAAGGTGCTCAGCGGCCTGTTCAGCATCGTCCAGCGCCTGTACGGCATCGAGATCGCCGAACTCAAAGGCTTCGACAGCTGGCACCCGGACGTGCGCCTGTTCGAGATCAAAGAAAACGGCCAGCACGTCGGCCGCTTCTTCTTCGACCTTTACGCCCGTGCCAACAAGCGTGGCGGTGCCTGGATGGACGGCGCCCGCGACCGTCGCCGCACGGCTGGCGGCGAGCTGCAGAGCCCGGTGGCCAACCTGGTGTGCAACTTCACCCCGGCTGCGCCTGGCAAGCCTGCGCTGCTGACCCACGATGAGGTCACCACCCTGTTCCACGAGTTCGGCCACGGCCTGCACCATATGCTGACCCGCATCGAGCATGCCGGTGTGTCCGGCATCAACGGTGTGGCCTGGGACGCAGTCGAGCTGCCGAGCCAGTTCATGGAAAACTGGTGCTGGGAGCCTGAAGGCCTGGCACTGATTTCCGGACACTATGAAAGCGGCGCAGCCCTGCCCCAGGACCTGCTGGACAAGATGCTCGCAGCGAAGAACTTCCAGTCGGGCATGATGATGGTGCGTCAGCTGGAGTTCTCGCTGTTCGACTTCGAGCTGCACGCCAGCCATGGCGATGGCCGCAGCGTGCTGCAGGTGCTCGAAGGCGTGCGCGATGAAGTTTCGGTGATGCGCCCGCCAGCGTACAACCGTTTCCCCAACAGTTTCGCGCACATTTTCGCTGGTGGTTATGCGGCGGGCTACTACAGCTACAAGTGGGCTGAAGTGCTGTCGGCCGACGCCTTCTCGCGCTTCGAGGAAGAAGGCGTGCTGAATGCCGAGACCGGCCGTGCGTTCCGTGAAGCGATCCTGGCCCGCGGCGGCTCGCGCGAACCCATGGAGCTGTTCGTGGACTTCCGTGGGCGTGAGCCTTCCATCGACGCATTGCTGCGCCACAGTGGCCTCACCGAGGACGCTGCGGCATGAGCGAGGTTGCAGTGAACAAGACCAAGAAACGCTTCATCGCCGGGGCGGTCTGCCCGGCGTGCAGCGAGCCCGACAAACTGATGATGTGGAGCGAAGACGACGTCCCGCACCGAGAGTGCGTGGCCTGCGGCTTCACCGATACCCTCAATGAGCAGGGCCTGTCGGTGCCAAAGGAGCTCGGTACGCGGGTCAATCAGCTGGCGCCGAAAGCGGCGCCGGCCAAGGTGCAGACCGTGCAGTTCTTCCCGAACCCGAAGCTGAAAAAGCCGAGCGAATAATCCGGGTCGATAGGGTGTTAGATAATGCCTGCCGCGGGAGTGGAGGGAGTGCGGATAGTTCTGCTCTTCTTCCGCGTCCCGTCAGGTACTGTCATGACACTCTTGCAAGCTGAAAATTTGCTGGATTACCGGCAGGTCTCTCCCGTCCAGGCCCTGCAGGCTATTGAAACGAGCATTGCCAACTATCGAACGGGCATCGCAGCGGTTATCGAGCATCAGGCCGCATTACCCACCTGGGACGATCTCGTCCTTGCCGTCGATGTTCTCGACGCCGATCTGCAAGGCACTTTCTACGACTTCGCGCCGATGGCCAGCCACAGTGATGAATGGTGGCAGGTGTTCGAGAAGACTTATCTCGAAGTCGATGGGTGTTTCAAGGACAAGCTGCGAAATGTCGAGCTCTATCGACTCTATGATCGTTTGGCCAACAGCGCAGTGGGCCAGCATCTGGATTCGCGCAAGCGCGCGACGCTGGCGCTGATCCTTCAAGAGTACGAAAACGGTGGCGTACACCTGAGCACGGATGACAAGACACGCCTGCAACAACTGGATAAGCGAATAGGCGAACATTGCACCCGATTCCTGGGCAACGTTGACGCTTCCATTGCATCCCTTGCCGTTCACGTTACGGATGAAGGCCGACTCGAAGGGATTCCCGCCCCACAACAGGCGCAAATACGCTCGGCAGCGGAAGCCGCAGTTCGCCCCGGCTGGCTGATCAAGTGCGACGAAGCGAACTTCACCAACGTCCTCAAGTTTGCGAAGGACCGATCGCTGCGTGAACAGGTTTACCGCGCCTACCATGCCCAGGGTGTAAGTGACGACCCAGCGCTCGACAATGGTGAGGTGATTCGGGATCTCGCCGAATTGAGAAATGAAAAAGCGCGCTTGCTGGGCTTCGAGGATCATGTGCAGTTGAGTGTGCAGACCAAGAGCATCGGTACGGTTGCCGGGCTGGAAGCGTTTCTGCAAAGTCTGGAGGATCGGGTAAAACCGGCGATGTCAGCCCTTGCCGGCACGCTCGGGCCGCTCGCGGCCGAACAGGGCATTGATTCCATCGAGCCTTGGGATATCGAATATCTGCATGCCAATGCCCGTGAATCCGAGAACCTGCTTTCGGAAGCGACCCTGCAGGAATACTTCACGTTCGAGGGAGTCCTGGCGGCGCTGCGCGAGATGGCCAGGCGGCTCTTTGGCGTTGAGTTGCAAGCACTCGAAGCCTCGAACGCCTGGCATCCCAGCGTGATCACCTTTGAGGTGATCAAGGATCATGCGTCGATCGGCTATCTTTACCTGGATGCCCTGCAGCACGATGGCAAAGCGGCCGACACGGTCAAGACCGTTACCCATTGGCATCGGCGTATAGACGCTGAAGGGCGTTATCACCGTGTCGTGGTTGCTGTTTACAGCGACATACCTCAGGGCGTTGATGGTCGCCCGCCGCTCCTGGACCACCTGGCACTCAGAAAGCTCTACCATGAGTTTGGTCACGCCCTGCACAGTTTGCTGGTCGGCACGAACAATCATCTGCTCTCCGATACCCGTCGGCTGGGCAGCGATGGGGTGGAAGTGCCCTCGAAACTCTTCGAGTGCTGGGTCTGGGATGCCGACTACCTGGCGAGCATCTGTGCTCACCATGAAGATGGCCGCAAGTTGAGCAGTGCCGAGCTCGAGCCGGTGTTGAGCAAGCTGCGGGCCGACAATGGCCGATCGACCGCGGCGCTCCTGGGCCGCGCGTTTCTCGATCTGGGCTTGCACCGTTCATCCCGCAATACACTCGACCTTACCCGACTCGTGGCTGACAGCCATCAGCGCACCGGGCTCTGGCCGTTGAAGGGTTTCGAGAAACCGTTGCACGGTTTCACCCACCTGGTGACGGGGTACGACGCCGGCTTTTTCGGTTACCTCTGGGCGGATGTCCATGCCTGGGACCTGTTCAGCCGGTTCGAAGAGGCGGGATTGCTTGATCAGCCTACTGGGAAGATGTTGCTGGAAGAAATTTTCGCGCCCTCGGTATCTCGCCCATTCCTGCAAAGTATCGAATCGTTCCTGGGGC
Source organism: Pseudomonas sp. NPDC089422 (assembly GCF_044749405.1). Taxonomy (NCBI): domain Bacteria; kingdom Pseudomonadati; phylum Pseudomonadota; class Gammaproteobacteria; order Pseudomonadales; family Pseudomonadaceae; genus Pseudomonas; species Pseudomonas sp. NPDC089422. The sequence goes on along the minus strand of NZ_JBIVHW010000011.1, from coordinate 67,531 downwards.
GGCCGACGGATGTGACACGCTTCCTGATGTGGACAGGACTGGCCTGATGTAGTTGTGGTGACCGGCGGCGCTGGTGTGCGTCGTGCATAAGCATTACTGTATATAGATACAGTAATGGGTGGTGCACATGATGATTCCTGCGTCGCAGAAAGGGCGTGGCACTGTTCTGCAACCACATAACCGCTTTGCTTCGTCCCACTCTGTGGTCGAGGACGATGGTTGGTATCAGGAAGTGCCGCTCACCCAGGGCACCGAGGTGCGTATCGAGAGGGCCAAGTCCGTTATCAGTCGCAATACCTCGCCCGATCTGCCCTTCGATCGCTCGATCAATCCATACCGTGGCTGCGAGCACGGCTGCATCTACTGCTATGCCCGCCCCTCCCATGCTTACTGGGACCTGTCCCCGGGGCTGGATTTCGAGACCAAGCTGATCGCCAAGACCAATGCTGCCGAAGTGCTTGCGCAGCAGTTGAGCAAGCCGGGTTACGTCTGCGCGCCGATCAACCTGGGCGCCAACACTGATCCGTACCAGCCGATCGAGCGCGAGCACCAGCTGACTCGACGATTGCTGGAAGTCCTTTTGCGTTTCCGTCACCCGGTGACCATCGTCACCAAAGGCTCGCTGGTGCTGCGCGACCTCGACCTGCTGGCCGAGATGGCCAGCCAGCGCCTGGCTCGGGTGATGATCAGCCTCACTACTCTGGACGACGATCTCAAACGTGTGCTCGAGCCCCGCGCGGCCTCACCGAAAGCGAGGTTACGGGCCATTCGCGTGTTGCGCGATGCCGGTGTGCCAGTGGGTGTCCTGTGCTCGCCGATGATTCCGATGATCAACGACAGCGAGCTGGAGCATTTGCTGGAGGCTGCCAAGGAAGCAGGCGCACAGAGCGCTGCCTACATGATGTTGCGCCTGCCGTTGGAAGTGGCGCCGTTGTTCGAGCAGTGGCTGCATGAGCATTACCCGCAGCGGGCGACCCATGTGCTCAGCCTGATTCGCCAGAGCCGAGGTGGCGAATTGTATGACAGCCGCTTTGGTGCGCGAATGCGTGGCGAAGGCATCTTTGCCGAGTTGCTTGCGCAGCGTTTTGCCAAGGCCACGAAGCGTCTGGACTTTGCCGGCCGCGAGGCGCAGGCCCTGGACTGCTCCGCATTCTGCCCGCCGGGTGGGCAGATGGCGTTGTTCTGATGGCAGTGGCCATCCCCAGCTCAGCTAATCCGAGATGACAATCGTGCTAATGGCTCTTGGCAGTTGATGTTTTTTTGCTATTATTCAGATCCCGCCTTTTCGATCTGGAACGCCTGTTCTAGAGCCTTCGAATTAAGTTTCAGTTAAGTTTTCCCCGCTAGCGTAGGAAACCAGTCAGCGAAGACTGTGATCTATCGCTTGTGCGCGTCATCTAACTCTGCGCATAGCCAGAATCTTTCACCGGTAAAATGGATTTACCTACACACCGTCAAGAGGATGAATCATGCCCGTCAAGGACCCATCCAAGGTCGTTCCGCAAGCCCCCGCGGAGAGCGCCGATGCCGCCCTGAAGCACATCGTCGACGGCTTCCTGCGCTTTCACCATGACGTCTTTCCCGAGCAGCAGGAGCTGTTCAAGAAGCTCGCCACCGCGCAAACCCCGCGCGCCATGTTCATCACCTGTGCCGATTCGCGCATCGTCCCCGAGCTGATTACCCAGAGCTCGCCGGGCGACCTGTTCGTGACCCGTAACGTCGGTAACGTGGTTCCGCCGTACGGCCAGATGAATGGCGGTGTTTCCAGCGCCATCGAGTACGCCGTGCTGGCGCTGAAGGTGCACCACATCATCATCTGTGGTCACTCCGACTGCGGCGCCATGCGCGCTGTGCTGAACCCGCACTCGCTGGACAAGATGCCCACCGTCGGTGCCTGGCTGCGCCACGCCGAAGTGGCCCGCACCGTGGTCGAGAACAACTGCTCGTGCGGCAGCGAACACGAAAGCATGCAGGTGCTGACCAAGGAAAACGTCATCGCCCAGCTGCACCACCTGCGCACCCACCCATCGGTGGCCTCGCGCCTGGCCGCTGGCCAGTTGTACATCCACGGCTGGGTCTACGACATCGAAACCAGCAAGATCGAAGCCTACGACGCCGCCAGCGACAGCTTCCTGCCTCTGGCCGCTGGCCAGCCGGTGCCTAGCGCCACTCCGAGAGGCCGCTACTAAGCGACCCGTCCACAGCTGAACCTTGAATAGCCGGCTGCACCCCACGGGGTGTGGCGCGGCCTTCGGCTGCCTTGAAAATGCCCTGACTGCCGGCGATCGCGCTGGCGGCCCGCGCCTGCGCGCTGGTCAGGGGCCAAACGTGCCCACGGCCAGAGGAATGGCCGTGCGACAGAGAAAGGAGAACGATGGTGAACATGACACAGTTGAAAGCGGCCCTGCCGCGTGAGTTGCTGGCGTCGGTGGTGGTCTTCCTGGTCGCCCTGCCGTTGTGCATGGGTATTGCGATCGCTTCGGGCATGCCGCCGGCCAAGGGACTGATCACCGGTATCATTGGCGGCATCGTGGTCGGCTTCCTGGCGGGTTCGCCGTTGCAGGTCAGCGGTCCGGCGGCTGGCCTGGCGGTGTTGGTGTTCGAGTTGGTCCGCCAACATGGCATGGCGATGCTCGGGCCTATCCTGCTGCTGGCGGGGATTCTGCAACTGCTGGCCGGTCGCTTGCGGCTGGGGTGCTGGTTCCGCGTTACCGCGCCTGCGGTGGTGTACGGCATGTTGGCCGGTATCGGTGTGCTGATCGTGTTATCCCAGGTACACGTGATGTTCGACACGGCGCCGCAGCCGTCGGGCATGCAGAACCTGTTGGAGTTTCCCGCGACGGTGAGCGCTGCCCTGCCGCTGGAAAATGCAGGATCCGGCTGGATGGCCGGTGCGCTAGGGTTGGGAACCATTGCCATCATGTGGGCCTGGGAGCGCTTGCGGCCGCAAAGGCTGCGATTCGTTCCGGGCGCCTTGCTGGGCGTGGCGGCGATGACGGCCATCGCCATGTGGCTGGCACTGCCGGTGAACCGAGTGCAGGTGCCAGCAGATCTGACCGAAGCCATCGACTGGATTCGCCCCGATGACCTCATGAAACTGGCCGACCCGACTCTGCTGGTTGCCGCATTTGCGTTAGCGTTCATTGCCAGTGCCGAGACCTTGTTGTCGGCCGCAGCGGTCGACCGCATGCACAGCGGCCAGCGCTCGGATTTCGATCGCGAGCTGTCGGCCCAGGGGGTCGGCAACATGCTCTGCGGATTGCTGGGCGCGCTACCGATGACCGGCGTGATCGTGCGCAGCTCGGCCAATGTTCAGGCGGGGGCACAAACCCGCGCTTCGGCAATCCTGCACGGTTTGTGGCTGTTGGCGTTCGTGGTGGTGCTGAGTAGCGTGCTGCAGCAGATTCCGGTGGCGAGCCTGGCAGGCGTGCTGGTCTACACCGGCATCAAGCTGGTCGACTTCAAGGCGCTGCGAGGTTTGGGCCGCTACGGTCGGATGCCGATGTTCACCTATGTGGCGACAGCCATGGCGATCATCTTCACCGACCTGTTGACCGGCGTACTGCTGGGCTTCGCGCTGACGTTGCTGAAGCTGGCACTCAAGGCGGCCCGCCTGAAAATCTGCCTTGTTCAGCTCAAGGCACGTGGCCATATGGAGCTGCGCTTGAGCGGCGCGGCCACGTTCCTCAAGGTGCCTGCGTTGACCAAGGTGCTCGACAGCGTGCCCGCTGGCACCACCTTGCATGTTCCGCTGGCCAACCTGACCTACATCGACCATTCATGCCTGGAGCTGCTGGAGGATTGGAGCAAGACCAGTGGCTCGGACCTGCGCATCGAGCAGCGAGGGCTCAAGCGCAGGGTGGAAGGTCGTTTGCGCAGCGTTGCTGGCACCTGAAGTCAGCGCTCTACCTCGGTCATCTCCGGCGCACCCGGCCAGGTACCGGTCAGGTTCACGGTACGGGTGCCGCCCAGCCACTCGCTGGCGGGCGTGTTCCACCTCATCGACTTGCGGGTATTGGCGCTGATGTTGATGAATTCCGCAGTCAGCACCATCTCGGTGGCGGTCAGCGGAATTTCGCCGAAGCTGGTCGAACTCCCGCCGATCACGGTTCTGGATTCCTCGACCGGGCCGGTGGGGGTCTGGTACGACAGTGTGACCTTGGTGGTGTAAGTGGTGAAGGACGAAGCCTTGCTATCCACCAGCAGGTTCAGCACGCCCATCTTGCCGACCCAGTTCGGGATCAGCACTCGGTTGCCGGCGAACGACGCAAAGGTAAAGGCGATAGGCAATGGCTCAGCTGCCACTTCACCGCTTTTGGCCGGCAGGGTATGCATCTCGACTTCACTGGAGTTGCTGGTGAATACGTAGCTTGCCTTGCCTTTGCCGTTGATGCCCTCTTCACCGAGCAGGCGATTGAGGCCGCTTGCGCTGCCTGAAACGGTGAAGCTGGCTTTGTTCTTCTTCGCTACTGCATTCAGCCCACTGCTGGCGTAGATGACCGAGGTCACCACGCCAAAACCTTCGGAGATGCCGGCGGTGGTCGCCATGTTCAACTTGCGCGCCTGGGCGAGCAGCCAATCGTATTGGTCGTCCAGGACGGCAAGGTTGCTGATGGCGTGCTCACCAGCGATCGCGAACTCCGAAGTCATGGAGTTCTCCTTGTCGAAGGTCCATTCCAGCGCGGCAGCAGGTTTGACTTCGGCACCGGTGTTCGGGTCGAAGATCACCCCTTCCACGTTGGCGCTGATACTCCTGCACGTCACGCCAGTGGATTTGAAGTCCCACTTGCGGCTTTGCTGGTTCTTGTTGATCTCGACGCCGGGCAGGCAATCGGCGACAAGCTTGAAGTCGCCGGAGTCGGAATCGATGATGCCGACTGCGCCGGGCTTGATGGAGGGATTAAGGCCCCAGTTGCCCCAAATCGTGCGATAGGTACCCCGCAGCAGGTCCGTGTAGATCCGGTTTCTTCTGATCGTCATTGTCATCACCTTTAAATGGAAAAGGCCGCCCTGAGGCGGCCGGATGACAGTAATGATCCAAAGTGGGGGGCTGCAGCGGGAGCGCCTTCCCTCACCTGCTCGTCAGGTCAGGCGCTGACCCGGCCAAACTCGACATTCAACTGGCGCGACAGGCACGGCCAGCGCTTCCATGCCTCGCCGGTCTGCGGGCTGCTGAGGGTTTCGCGATAAGTCTCCACCGATTCTGCGGCGAAGCTTTCGTCGTTCAGCATCTCATCCACCGAGTGGTGCACTACCTCATCCAGCTGGTTGGCGAAGGTTTCGCCGATCAACTGGTGGGCGATCAGGTTGGCCACCGTGGTGTCGACCGGGATCAGCGGCTGCTGGAAGTGTCGGATGTACAGGTCGTTGACCTCCTCCACCAGGCGGTGCGCCAGGTAGGCCTCATCCAGCAGGCAATCGAGGCCCACATGCCCCTGCATCACGCTTGGCGGCTGCAGGAAATAGGCCTCGGCAATTTTCAGCACGGGCTTGATCTGGGATTCGATCCCCGCTTCGCGGGCCACGTTATGGGCGGCTTCCAGCAGCTCCGGAACTTGATCGATATAAGCGCTGACGAAGCGCGCCAAAGTACCCTGGGCGTCCTGCTCAGGCAGTTGGATCGAGGGGTGCAGATGAGGCAGTTGCAGCTCGAGACGCTCTTTCAGTTGGCCGGTGCGGCCTTCGTGATCGTGGGCTTGGCTAATCTGCTCGCGTACAGCAGCGATGTTCATGACAACTCCAGGGACAAGACGTTTCAAACGGAAGACACTAAATTAGCTCGGTATACAGAATACCTAAGACGCATTTGTTATAAACCCCGCAAACGTGTGCGCAGTTTGGTATATCGGTATGCCACTATTTTGCCACAGCCTATCAAACACGGGCTTTTGCGCTCGGCTGCTGATTTCGTGAAGTTCATTTCACCGGTGCCGTTGCGTGCCGTTGGTCGCTGTCTATACTCCCGTTGAACGTGATTCGTTGATGAGGCCCGACTGCTTTTGCAGGGGCTCGGTCGTCGAAGCCAGGTAGTCTTGACCGCCGTTCCCTCTTGCCGCAGGCCACGCCTCCGGGACTACAAGAACGAGAAGGGGAACCCGCAATGATGCGACATCCACATGTCTGGATGGGCCTCCTGTTGTGGTCGGTTTTTGGTCAGGCCAACGCGGCCTGGACCGTGAACATGCACCCGGGGGCGACGGAAGTCTCCAACGCCGTGTTCGACCTGCACATGACGATCTTCTGGATCTGCGTGATCATCGGCATCGTGGTATTCGGTGCGATGTTCTGGTCCATGGTCATCCACCGCCGTTCCACCGGCCAGCAGCCCGCGCATTTCCACGAGCACACCTGGGTGGAAATCCTCTGGACCATCGTGCCCTTCCTGATTCTGGTGGCCATGGCCATTCCGGCCACCAAGACCCTGATCGACATCTACGACGCCAGCGAATCGGACATCGACATCCAGGTCACCGGCTACCAGTGGAAATGGCACTACAAATACCTGGGCCAGGATGTGGAGTTTTTCAGCAACCTGGCCACCCCCGCCGATCAGATCCACAACAAAGCACCCAAGGACGAGCACTACCTGCTTGAAGTCGACCAGCCGCTGGTGTTGCCGGTAGGTGCCAAGGTGCGCTTCCTGGTGACCGCTGCCGATGTCATCCACTCCTGGTGGGTGCCGGCCTTCGCGGTCAAGCGCGACGCCATTCCAGGCTTCGTCAACGAAGCCTGGACCCGTATCGAGAAACCCGGCATCTACCGCGGCCAGTGCACCGAGCTGTGCGGCAAGGACCATGGCTTCATGCCGGTGGTGGTCGAGGTCAAGTCCAAGGCCGACTACGACACCTGGCTCGGCGAACGCAAGGCCGAGGCGGCCAAGCTCAAGGAACTGACCAGCAAGGACTGGACGCTCGAAGAACTGGTCGAGCGTGGCGACAAGGTCTACCACACCACCTGCGTGGCCTGTCACCAGGCCGAGGGCCAGGGCCTGCCACCGATGTTCCCGGCGCTCAAGGGTTCGAAAGTGGCCACCGGGCCGAAGGAAGAGCACCTGAGCACGGTGTACCACGGCCGCCCGGGCACGGCGATGGCCGCGTTCGGCAAGCAGCTCTCGGAAGTCGACATTGCCGCCGTGGTCACTTACGAGCGCAACGCCTGGGGCAACAACAAGGGCGACATGGTCACGCCGAAGGACGTGCTGGCGCTCAAGCAGGCAGAAGCCAAGTGAACCGGGTTTTGCGCGGCAATCAGCGGATTGCAGGAGACAGGACATGAGTGCAGTGATCGACGACCACGCCCACGGCCATGACCACGCCCACGGCCCGGCCAAGGGCCTGATGCGCTGGGTGCTGACCACCAACCACAAAGACATCGGCACGATGTACCTGTGGTTCGCCTTCACGATGTTCCTGCTCGGTGGCTCGTTCGCCATGGTGATCCGCGCCGAGCTGTTCCAGCCCGGGCTGCAGATCGTCGAGCCGGCGTTCTTCAACCAGATGACCACCATGCACGGCCTGATCATGGTGTTCGGTGCGGTGATGCCGGCCTTTGTCGGCCTGGCCAACTGGATGATCCCGCTGATGATCGGCGCGCCGGACATGGCCCTGCCGCGGATGAACAACTTCAGCTTCTGGTTGCTGCCGGCGGCCTTCCTGCTGCTGGTCTCGACCCTGTTCAGCCCCGGCGGCGGGCCGAACTTCGGCTGGACCTTCTACGCCCCGCTGTCGACCACCTACGCGCCGGCCAGCGTGACCTTCTTCATCTTCGCCATCCACCTGATGGGCATCAGCTCGATCATGGGCGCGATCAACGTGATCGCCACCATCCTCAACCTGCGTGCCCCGGGCATGACCCTGATGAAGATGCCGCTGTTCGTCTGGACCTGGCTGATCACCGCGTTCCTGCTGATCGCGGTGATGCCGGTGCTGGCCGGGGTGGTGACCATGATGCTGATGGACATCCACTTCGGCACCAGCTTCTTCAGCGCCGCCGGTGGTGGTGACCCGGTGCTGTTCCAGCATGTGTTCTGGTTCTTCGGCCACCCCGAGGTGTACATCATGATCCTGCCGGCCTTCGGCGCGGTCAGCTCGATCATTCCGGCATTCTCGCGCAAGCCGCTGTTCGGCTACACCTCGATGGTCTACGCCACCGGCGCGATTGCCTTCCTGTCGTTCATCGTCTGGGCCCACCACATGTTCGTGGTCGGCATCCCGGTGGTCGGCGAGCTGTTCTTCATGTACGCCACCATGCTCATCGCCGTGCCTACCGGGGTGAAGGTGTTCAACTGGGTCAGCACCATGTGGGAAGGCTCGCTCAGCTTCGAGACGCCGATGCTGTTCGCCATCGCCTTCGTCATTCTGTTCACCATCGGTGGCTTCTCCGGGTTGATGCTGGCCATTGCCCCGGCGGACTTCCAGTACCACGACACCTACTTCGTGGTGGCGCACTTCCACTATGTGCTGGTGCCCGGGGCGATCTTCGGCATCTTTGCCTCGGCCTACTACTGGCTGCCGAAATGGACCGGCCACATGTATGACGAAACCCTCGGCAAGCTGCACTTCTGGCTGTCGTTCGTTGGCATGAACATGGCCTTCTTCCCCATGCACTTCGTGGGCCTGGCCGGGATGCCGCGGCGGATTCCCGACTACAACCTGCAGTTCGCCGACTTCAACATGGTGTCGTCGATTGGCGCCTTCCTGTTCGGCACCACGCAGCTGTTCTTCCTGTTCATCGTCATCAAGTGCATCCGTGGTGGTGCGCCGGCACCGGCCAAGCCCTGGGATGGCGCCGAGGGGCTGGAGTGGTCGATCCCTTCGCCTGCGCCGTATCACACCTTCCAGACTCCACCGGAAGTGAAGTAGGAGCGTCGCCATGAAAGGCTCGTCGCTCAAGCGCCTGGTCACCCGCCTGCTGCTGCTGACGGTGGTGATGTTCGGCTTCGGTTTTGCCCTGGTGCCGATGTATGACGTGATGTGCAAGGCCTTCGGCATCAACGGCAAGACGGGCGGGCAGTACGAAGGTAGCCAGGTCAGCGACCCGACACGTTCGGTGCGCGTGCAGTTCATGTCGACCAACGCCGCCGACATGGTCTGGGACTTCTACTCCACCGGCGACGAGCTCGAGGTCAACCCGGGGGCGGTGAACCAGATGATCTTCGTCGCGCACAACCCGACCAACCGGCCGATGAGTGCGCAAGCGATACCCAGCATCACCCCGGCCGAGGCCGCGGCGTATTTCCACAAGACCGAGTGCTTCTGCTTTACCCAGCAGGTGCTGCAGCCCGGCGAACGCATCGAGATGCCGGTGCGCTTCATCGTCGACCGCGACCTGCCGGAAAGCGTGAAGCACCTGACACTGGCCTACACCTTGTTCGACATCACTGCGCGTCATCCGCCGGTCGCCCATGCCGCGGTACAGGACGTCCAGGGCGCCCGTTGAGGGAAGGAGAACAGCAATGGCAAGTCATGAGCACTACTACGTTCCGGCGCAGAGCAAGTGGCCGATCATCGCCACCATCGGCATGTTCATCACGGTGTTCGGCCTGGGCACCTGGTTCAACGACATCAAGGCCGGGCACCCGTCATCACACGGGCCGCTGATCTTCTTCGTCGGCGCGCTGTTCCTGGCCTACATGCTGTTCGGCTGGTTCGGCTCGGTGGTCCGCGAGAGCCGCGCCGGGCTGTACAGCCCGCAGCTGGACCGCTCGTTCCGCTGGGGCATGAGCTGGTTCATCTTCTCGGAGGTGATGTTCTTCCTGGCCTTCTTCGGCGCGCTGTTCTACGTGCGCGTGCTGGCCGGGCCCTGGCTGGGCGGTGAGGGGCACAAGGGCATCGCCCACATGCTGTGGCCGAGCTTCGAGTTCGCCTGGCCGTTGCTGCACACACCGGACCCGAAACTGTTCCCGCCGCCCAAGGAAGTGATCAACCCGTGGCACCTGCCGCTGATCAACACCATCCTGCTGGTCAGCTCCAGCGTGACCATCACCATCGCTCACCACGCCCTGCGCCGTGACCATCGCGGCCCGCTGAAATTCTGGATGGCGCTGACCATCCTGCTGGGTATCAGCTTCATCACGCTGCAGGCCTACGAGTACCACGAGGCCTACACCAAACTGGGGCTGACGCTGGGCTCGGGCATCTATGGCGCGACCTTCTTCATGCTCACCGGTTTCCACGGGGCCCACGTGACCTTGGGCACGATCATCCTGATCGTGATGTTCGTGCGCATCCTGCGCGGGCACTTCAACCCGGAAAAACACTTTGGCTTCGAGGCGGCGAGCTGGTACTGGCACTTCGTTGATGTGGTGTGGGTGGGGCTGTTCATCTTTGTGTATGTGCTGTGATCAGAACGGTGCGTGAGACACCAGCTGACCACTGATGAAGCCCCAGGCAACCAGGCCGATGGTAAGGGTGGCGAGGGCCACCCGCACGGTCAGGGCTTTCAGCAGGCGGGTCGAGTTTTCATCGTCCTTGACCAGAAACACCAGGCCACTGAACAGGCTGGCAACCGTGGCCAACAGCATCAGGACAATCGCGGCCTTGAGCATGGCGATACTCCGGGGGGATGCGGTGATGTGGATAAGTATAGCGATTGGCCCGGCGAGGCTGCGATGAGGCGCTTTCGCCCAGGCTGGATACCGACCCTGGTAGTGCTTGCGCTGCTGCCGGGGCTGATCGCGCTTGGCTGCTGGCAACTCGGCCGGGCCGAAGAAAAGCGCGTGTTGCTGGAAACCTATGCCCAGCGTGAGGTCGATGCCCCGCTGGCCACCACCCAGTTGTTGCAGACCCAGGATTCCGCCTTCCGCCGGGTGCACCTCTACGGCCGTTTTGACGCCGAACACAGCGTGTTGCTGGACAACCGCATGCGCGATGGCCAGGCCGGCGTCGAGCTGCTGCAGCCCTTCCATGACCAGGCCAGTGGCCTGTGGCTGCTAGTCAACCGCGGCTGGTTGCCATGGCCGGACCGCCGCGTGCCGGTGCCTTTCGACACCCCCGACCAGGTACTGGCGTTGAACGCGTCGGTGTATGTGGCTCCGGGCAATACCTTCCAGCTGCACCCCGATCCGGTCGGGGGGCAATGGCCGCACCTGCTCACTGCGGTCGACGCTGCGCAAGTGTGGCAGCAGCTCGATCGTGAAGGCTTCGCCCATGAAGTACGCCTGGAGCCCGGCCCGGCTGCTTATCGGCTGGACTGGCCGGTCGTCGCCATGGGCCCGGAAAAACACCTCGGTTACGCGGTGCAGTGGTTTGCCCTGGCCACTGCACTGGTGCTGCTCTACCTCTATTTCGGCTGGCACAACAACAAGGAGAAACAGCATGGCCACCGCCACTCCACTGAGCGTGCCTGAACGTAGCAAGCCCAGAGCCCGCGGGCGTTTGCAGCTGATCTTGATCCTGTTGGTGGTACTCGGGCCAATGATCCTGGCCACCTGCATGTACAAGCTGCAGTTCTGGGTGCCAGACGGCCGTAGTTACCACGGCGCGATGATCGGCAACGGCGAGAGCCGGGCCGATATCGGCATTGCTGGCGAGGACGAGCGCTGGCAACTGCTGGTGAGCGCGCCTGAGGCCTGCGCCGAGGAATGCCAGCGCCTGGTGTACCTGGTGCGACAGATCCAGGTCGGCCTGGGCCGCGACGCCAGCCGTGCCAGCCACGCCTTGGCTGCCGCCCAGCCATTGACCAGCGACTATCAGGCGCTGCTGGGGCGTGAGTATCCACAGCTGCAACGCTACCCACTGGATGCCCAGCGCTATCTGCAGAAGGTCGGCGAAACCGGCCCGCAACTGTGGATCGTCGACCCGCACGGCAACCTGGTGCTGCGCTACGACGCCAAGGTCAACGGCAAGCACGTGCTCGACGACCTGCGTCACCTGCTCAAGCTGTCCAACATCGGCTAGGAGCCTGCCATGGCCAGACCCGGATTCCGCATCGCTGTGTTTGCCACCCTGCTGGCACTGCTGGTCGTCCTGCTCGGTGCCTACACCCGCCTGACCCACGCCGGGCTCGGCTGCCCTGACTGGCCGGGTTGCTATGGCTTCATCAGCGTGCCCAGCAGCGAAGCGCAGCTGGCCCATGCCGGACTGCACTTCCCGGACCACCCGGTGGAAGAGGCCAAGGGCTGGGCCGAGATGGTCCATCGCTATTTCGCCGGCACCCTCGCCGTGGTGATCGCCCTGCTCGCCTTGCAGACGCTGCGCCGACATGCCCGTGATGGCCAGCCTTATCGCCTGCCCCTGCTGTTGCTGGGCGTGGTGCTGGCGCAGGCAGCGTTCGGCATGTGGACCGTCACCCTCAAGCTGTGGCCACAAGTGGTCACCGCGCACCTGCTGGGTGGCTTCACCACCCTGAGCCTGCTGTTCCTGCTGTCCCTGCGTCTGTCCCGGGCTTTTGCGCCCTTGCCAAAATTGCCGCTCAGCCTACGGCGGATAGCCGCGTTGGCCTTGCTGGTGGTGATCGGCCAGATCGCCCTGGGTGGCTGGGTCAGTGCCAACTATGCGGCGGTCGCCTGCATCGACCTGCCCACCTGCCATGGCCAATGGTGGCCGGCGGCCGACTTCAGCAACGGTTTCCACCTCAGCCAGCACGTCGGCCCCAACTACCTGGGTGGGCAACTCGACAGCGATGCGCGCACGGCCATCCACATCAGCCATCGCCTGGGCGCGCTGTTGGTGACCTGTGTGCTGCTGATGCTCAGCTGGAAGCTCCACCGCTGTGGCCTGACTGGCCTGTCGCGGCTGGTGCTGCTGGCGTTGGCCATGCAAGTCGGCCTGGGTATCAGCAATGTGCTGTTCCACCTGCCGCTGGCCGTGGCCGTCGCGCATAACGCTGGCGGTGCATTGCTGCTGCTGAGTATGGTGCTGGTGAACTACCGCATCCGCGTGGTGGACAAGGTCCGCGTCGGCGTCGGACAGGGTTGGCGCCTGCGCCCTGTGGCCGGGGTGAGCATCAACCATCACATGAGGAACGATTCGTGGCGACGCTTCTGAGCGCACGGCGTACCGGCTGGCGCGATTACCTGGAGCTGACCAAGCCCAAGGTGGTGGTGCTGATGCTGATCACCTCGCTGGCGGGCATGTTCCTGGCGACCCGCGCCGGGGTCAGCTGGAGCGTGCTGTTGTTCGGCAACCTGGGCATCGCCCTGTGCGCGGGCAGCGCGGCCGTGGTCAACCACGTGGTGGACCGGCGCATCGACGCGCTGATGGCGCGTACCCGCAAGCGCCCATTGGCCCAGGGCCGGGTCGAGCCGTTGCCGGCGTTGCTGTTCGCCCTGGCCCTGGCGATGCTTGGCATGGCCCTGCTGCTGCTCTTCACCAACGCCCTCACCGCCTGGCTGACCCTGGCCTCCTTGCTCGGCTACGCGGTGCTCTACACCGGCTTTCTCAAGCGTGCCACGCCGCAGAACATCGTCATTGGCGGCCTGGCCGGCGCCGCGCCGCCGTTGCTGGGCTGGGTCGCAGTGAGCGGCCATGTCAGCGCCGAGCCCCTGCTGCTGGTGCTGATCATCTTCGCCTGGACGCCACCGCACTTCTGGGCCTTGGCCATCCACCGCAAGGAAGAGTACGCCAGGGCCGATATCCCGATGCTGCCGGTGACCCACGGCGAGCGTTACACCAAGCTGCACATCCTGCTGTACAGCCTGATACTGCTGGCGGTGAGCCTGCTGCCGTTTGCCATCCACATGAGCGGCCTGTTGTACCTGGCCTGCGCCCTGGTACTGGGCCTGCGCTTCCTGCAATGGGCCTGGGTGTTGTACCGTGGCAGCCAGCCGCATGCGGCGATCGGCACCTTCAAGTACTCCATCGGCTACCTGTTCGCGCTGTTCATCGCGTTGCTCGTTGACCACTACCTGTTGCTGAATCTATGACCCGAACCCAGAAAACCGTCTTCATCCTCGTCGCCCTGGTCGCGCTGATCCTGGGCCTTACCGTCAACAAGGTGCTCAGTGAACGGGGCCAACTCAACCCGACCGAGCTGATCGACGCCGGCATCATCCTGCTGCCGCAGAGCCGCACGGTGGCCGACGTGACCATGACCAACCAGGATGGCCAGCCGGTTCAGCTGGACGACCTGAAGGGCAAGTGGTCGCTGCTGTTCTTTGGCTACACGTACTGCCCGGACATCTGCCCGACCACCCTGGCCCAGCTGCGTCAGGTGAAGAGCGAGCTGCCCAAGGAGGCCGTGGACCGGCTGCAGGTGGTGTTGGTGAGCGTGGACCCGAACCGCGATACGCCGAACCAGCTGAAGCAGTACCTGGGCTATTTCGACAAGGATTTCGTCGGGGTGGCGGGGTCGATCGAAGATACCCAGAAGCTGGCCAATGCCTTGAGCATTCCGTTCATTCCGGCGGATACCAGCAAGCCGGGGTACACCGTGGATCACAGCGGCAACCTGGCGATCGTCGGGCCGGATGGGCGTCAGCGCGGGTTCATTCGTGCGCCGTTCAACAACCAGAAGCTGGTGGCGCAACTGCCTGGGCTGGTCAAGCGGGATTGAGATTGCTGGGCCTGCTGCGCAGGCCTTTCGCGACACAAGGCCGGCTCCTACAGGGGAACTCACATCCCTGTAGGAGCGGCCTTGTGTCGCGAAAGGACCGCAAAGCGGCCCCAAGGATGCGAGATCAGAACGCCGGAACTACAGCGCCTTTGTACTTCTCGTTGATGAACTGCTTCACCTCAGGCGAGTGCAGGGCAGCGGCCAGCTTCTTCATCGCGTCCGAGTCCTTGTTGTCCGGGCGGGCAACCAGGATGTTCACGTAAGGCGAGTCTTTGCCTTCGATGGCCAGGGCGTCTTTCTCCGGGTTCAGCTTGGCTTCCAGCGCGTAGTTGGTGTTGATCAGGGCGATATCGACCTGGGTCAGCACGCGCGGGATGGTGGCCGCTTCCAGCTCACGGAACTTCAGGCTTTTCGGGTTTTCGGCAACGTCCTTCACGGTCGACAGGATGTTGCTGTTGTCCTTGAGCTTGATCACGCCGGCCTTGTCCAGCAGCAGCAGGGCGCGGCCGCCGTTGGTGGCGTCGTTTGGGATGACCACGGTGGCGCCGGAGGACAGTTCGTCGAGCTTCTTGATCTTGGTCGAGTACACGCCCAGCGGCTCGATGTGCACGCCGGCAACGCTGACCAGGTTGGTGCCCTTGGCCTTGTTGAACTCATCCAGGTACGGCTGGTGCTGGAAGAAGTTGGCGTCCAGGCGCTTCTCGGCCACCTGCACGTTCGGCTGGATGTAGTCGGTGAATTCCTTGACCTTCAGGTCCACGCCCTCTTTCGCCAGCTGGGGTTTGACGAAGTTGAGGATCTCAGCGTGCGGCACCGGGGTGGCGGCGACGGTGAGGGTTTCGGCGGCGTTGGCCGAGAAGGCCGCCACAGCGGCGACAACAGCAAGCAGCTTCTTCATGAATCACTCCTTGTGAGGGCCACGACGGCCCCCGAACGGGTCGGCCGGGCCGACCCCATTGGGGTTACTTACGGGAAAAATGCACGACCAGTTTGTCGCCCACGCTCTGCAGGACTTGAACCAGCACCAGCAACAGCACCACGGTCACGACCATGACGTCGGTCTGGAAACGCTGGTAACCGAAGCGGATGGCCAGGTCGCCCAGGCCGCCAGCGCCGACCACACCGGCCATGGCGGTGTACGACACCAGGGTGATGGCGGTGACGGTAATCGCCGCGAAGATGCCCGGGCGGGCCTCCGGCAGCAGTGCACTGGTGATGATCTGGCGGGTGGTGGCGCCCATCGACTGGGTGGCCTCGATGATGCCGCGGTCCACTTCGCGCAGGGCGGTTTCCACCAGGCGCGCGAAGAACGGCGTGGCACCCACCACCAGCGGTGGGATGGCGCCGGCAACACCCAGCGAAGTGCCGGTGATCAGCACGGTGAACGGGATCATCACGATCAGCAGGATGATGAACGGCAGCGAGCGCAGGATGTTGACTACCAGCGACAGCAGCGCATACACGCCCTTCTGTTCGAACATCTGCTTCGGCCCGCAGAGGAACAGCAGCACGCCCAGCGGCAGGCCGAGCAGCACGGTGAAGAACAGCGAGCCGAACAGCATGATCATGGTATCGACGGTGGCCAGCCAGATTTCGGCCCAGTCGACGTTGGCGAAGAAATTCAGGGCGTCCATCAACGCAGTACCTCCATATGTA
This sequence comes from Pseudomonas sp. NPDC089422, assembly GCF_044749405.1. Lineage (NCBI taxonomy): Bacteria > Pseudomonadati > Pseudomonadota > Gammaproteobacteria > Pseudomonadales > Pseudomonadaceae > Pseudomonas > Pseudomonas sp. NPDC089422. The sequence continues at coordinate 51,382 of NZ_JBIVHW010000011.1, read as the reverse complement.
CGTCAGCTGCCTTGAAGCGGGCGAACGCCGCTTCCATGTCCCCGCCGATCAGGGCGAGGGTGAGCTGGCCATAGGGGACATCCTTGATGCGGTCGATACGCCCGGCGAGGATGCTGTAGTCCACTCCGGTTTCGCGGGCCACGGTGCCCAGCAGCGGGGCGTAGGTGGCATCGCCCTGGAAGGTCAGGCGCACGATACGGCCTGGCACGTGGGCGAAGTCGTCGCGTTGCTCGCCTTCGTCGACCTGTTCATCTTCCTGGACGAAACGCTTGGTGGTCGGATGCTGCGGGTGCAGGAACACATCGGCCACCGGGCCTTGCTCGACGATCTGGCCGGCATCCATCACCGCCACGCGGTCGCAGACACGACGGATCACGTCCATCTCGTGGGTGATCAGCACGATGGTCAGCTTCAGCTCACGGTTGATCTCGGCCAGCAGCTGCAGCACCGAAGCGGTGGTCTGCGGGTCGAGGGCGCTGGTGGCCTCGTCGCACAGCAGGATCTTCGGGTTGGTCGACAGGGCGCGGGCGATGCCGACACGCTGCTTTTGGCCGCCGGACAACTGCGCCGGGTACTTCTTGGCGTGGTCCTGCAGGCCGACACGGGCCAGCAGTTCGGTGACACGCTTGTCGATCTCGCTGCGTGACAGCTCACCGGCCAGGGTCAGCGGCAGGGCGACGTTGTCGGCGACCGTCTTGGACGCCAGCAGGTTGAAGTGCTGGAAGATCATCCCGACCTGCTGGCGGAAGCCGCGCAGCTGGCTGGCGTTGAACGCGGTGACGTCTTCGCCGTCGACGATGATCGTGCCGCCGGAAGGCTCTTCGAGGCGGTTGATCAGGCGCAGCATGGTGCTCTTGCCTGCGCCGGAATGGCCGATCAGGCCGAACACCTGGCCATTTTCAATGGTCAGGCTGGTCGGATTCAGTGCGGGGATTTCCCTACCGGCAACGCGGTAGGTCTTGTGTACCTGTTGGAACTCGATCACGTAGCGAACCTTGTGGGGCGCATGGAATTTGGGTCAGCGGTTAGCTGGGGTCGCGCATTTTAGCCTTTTCCCATAGCTGTTCTTAGCATTTATTTCGTAACGCACCAATCCTTCGGGCATATGGCGACAACCGGTAATCCTGATTGAACGCTCGACAAAGCCCTCCAGTCACTACTTGCACAAGCCCGACAAGGGCACGCCTGAAGACTGACGAGGAGAGCCGACCATGCCCAGCAAGAAGACGAACGCCCCCAAGCACACCGAGGCCGCCGGTACCCAGACCCCTGACCGGGCCAACACCAATGCCAAGCTGCAGAGCCTGGAAACGTTCCGCAGTGACGCCACCGGCCAGGCACTGCGCACCAACCAGGGGGTGAAGATCGCCGACAACCAGAACAGCCTCAAAGCCGGCGCACGCGGGGCCTCGCTGCTCGAAGACTTCATCCTGCGCGAGAAGATCACCCACTTCGACCATGAGCGGATTCCCGAGCGTATCGTCCACGCTCGCGGTACCGGAGCCCATGGCTACTTCCAGAGCTATGGTTGCCATGCCGAGCTGACCAAGGCCGGTTTCCTGCAGGACCCGGAGCAGATCACCCCGGTGTTCGTGCGCTTTTCCACGGTGCAGGGGCCACGGGGCTCTGGCGACACGGTGCGCGACGTTCGCGGCTTTGCCGTCAAGTTCTATACCGATGAGGGTAATTTCGACCTGGTTGGCAACAACATGCCGGTGTTTTTCATCCAGGACGCGATCAAGTTCCCCGACTTCGTGCATGCGGTCAAACCTGAGCCGCACAACGAAATGCCTACCGGTGGTTCGGCCCACGATACCTTCTGGGACTTTGTCTCGCTGGTGCCGGAGTCTGCGCACATGGTGATCTGGGCCATGTCTGACCGCGCCATCCCGCGCAGCCTGCGGATGATGGAGGGTTTTGGCGTGCACACCTTCCGCATGATCAATGCCCAGGGCGTGGCCAGTTTCGTCAAGTTCCACTGGAAACCGCGCCAGGGCGTGCACTCGGTGCTGTGGGACGAAGCGCAGAAGCTCGCAGGCAAGGACACTGACTACCACCGCCGCGACCTCTGGGATGCGATCGAGACCGGTGACTACCCCGAATGGGAACTGGGCGTGCAGATCGTGCCGGAAGCCGATGAGCACACGTTCGACTTCGACCTGCTCGACCCGACCAAGCTGATTCCCGAGGAGCTGGTGCCGGTGACCAAACTGGGCAAAATGGTGCTAAACCGCAACCCGGACAACTTTTTCGCCGAGACCGAGCAAGTGGCCTTCTGCCCGGGGCATATCGTGCCCGGCATCGACTTCAGCAACGACCCGTTGCTGCAGGGCCGGTTGTTCTCCTACACCGACACCCAGATCAGCCGGCTTGGTGGCCCCAACTTCCATGAGATCCCGATCAACCGCCCGGTGGCGCCGAACCACAGCAGCCAGCGCGACGCCATGCACCGCATGACCATCGACAAGGGCCGTGCTTCATATGAGCCCAATTCCATCGATGGCGGCTGGCCCAGAGAGACGCCGCCCGCCGCGCAGGACGGCGGCTTCGAGAGTTATCAGGAGCGCATCGATGCGCACAAGATCCGCCAGCGCAGCGAATCGTTCGGCGACCATTTTTCCCAGGCGCGGCTGTTCTTCCAGAGCATGAGCCCGACCGAGCAGCAGCACATCATCAAGGCCTACAGTTTCGAGCTGGGCAAGGTTGAGCGCGAGAGCATCCGCCAGCGTGAGGTGAACGAGATCCTCGCCAACATCGACCTGAAACTGGCGGCGGCGGTGGCGGCCAACCTCGGGCTGCCGGCGCCGAAGCGGGGCACGGTGCAGGTGAAAGGCAGCAAACCCGTGCAGTCAAAGGCGTTGAGCCAGATGAACCACCCCGGTGATGTGGGGATCAAGGGACGCAAGATCGCCGTGCTGGTCGCCGATGGTGTGGTGGACGGCAGCGTCGACAAGCTGGTCAAGGCACTGGAGGCGCAGAGCGCCAGGCCGATGCTGCTAGGGCCGACTTCGGCGCCGGTGAAGACGGCCGATGGCAAACAGCTAACGGTGGGTGCGTCGATGGAGGGGATGCCGTCGATCATGTTCGACGGGATTGTCGCGCCCAAGGGGGTGGACAAGGCCTTGGCTGCAAGCGGGTTGGCCAAGCACTTCTTGCTGGAGGGTTACAAGCATCTCAAGGCGATGGTGCTGACCAAGGAGTTGGCGAAGGTACTTGGGGTCAAGGAGGACAAGGGGTTGCTGCTGGGGGATGAACAGAAGGCGGTGGATGCCTTTGTCAAAGCGGTTGAGGGGCATCGGGTGTGGGAGCGGGAAGCGGCTGCGGAGGCTGTGCCGGCCTAGGTACCTGCTTTGCAGCCCTTTCGCGACACAAGGCCGCTCCTACAGGAGAATACGTGCTCTTGTAGGAGCTGCCTTGTGTCGCGAAAGGGGCGCAAAACGCCCCTAGGTTCTCAGCGCTGATGCGGGACCAGAACCACCTGCGCCGGCATCGACCGCTGGATCTCATGCTTCTGCTTCAGCTGGAAATTACTGTCGAGCTTGTGCACGCGCTTTTCCAGCAGGTTCTTCAGCCAAGGCGCATCCTGAGTGCGCGGCACCTGGAACACCACCTCGCACTGGTAATTGACCACGTCCTTGGCAATCTCGTCGAGCTGACGACGCATCGCCCGGATGTCGGTGGTCTTCAGCGCGATCACCGTGCTCGGTGCCGTAGGGTCGATCACACGCGCCTGGGGCTTGGCCTCGGCAGCCTTCAAGGCCGCTTCGGCCTTCTCCAGCTCGGCCTTGCGCGCCTGGGTCACGGCATCGCCGCCGGTCACGGCCGGTGCCTGCGGCATCAATGCCCGGGCCCGGGCCAGTGCGGTGGCGGCAGCATTGACGTCGCCCTTCTGCAGCACGATCTGGCTGCGTTTAAGGTAGGCCTCGGCCAGCTGGCGCTGGTATTGCTCCAGGCGCGCATCATCCGGCGACTGCGCCTGCAGGGCAGTCAGCTGGTCTTCGGCGGTGGCCAGCTCGTTGCTGGCGATACTCTGTTGCAGCTGCTGCCAGGCATCGGCTTGGGCAGGTGCATCGGCCTGCTCGACCGGCGCGCTGGAACACGCAGCCAGGAACAGGGAAAACGCGGCAACAAGCAGATAACGGGATGCGAACGGCTTCATTCCTGCGACTCTCTATTTGCGCAAAAAGCGAGCAAGTCTACACCCAGGTGTGCACGCTCGAAAATAAGTCTTACAGACCCTTTACCCGTGAAAAGGTTGCAGGGTGCACCTGTGTGCACCCCGGATTTCAGCGTTTTGGCAGGGCCAGGCTCAGCAAGAATAGCACTGCCGCGCAGACCACGATCGATGGCCCGGCCGGGGTGTCCTTGAACCAGGACATGGCCAGGCCGCCGCACACGGCGGTAATGCCGAGCAGGCTGGCGCCCAGTGCCATCTGCTCTGGCGAGCGGGCGTGGCGCTGGGCGGCGGCGGCAGGAATGATCAGCAGCGAGGTGATCAGCAGCACGCCGACGATCTTCATGGCCACGGCAATGACCACGGCAATCAGCAGCATCAGGGCCATGCGCAGGCCCGCTACCGGCAGCCCTTCGACCATGGCCAGTTCTTCGTGCACGGTGATGGCCAGCAACGGCCGCCACAGCACGGCGAGCAGCAACAGGACCAGCACGCTGCCGCCCAGGATCCAGGCCAGGTCGGTGGTGCTGATGGCCAACAGGTCGCCGAACAGGTAGGCCATCAGGTCGATGCGCACGTCGTGCATGAAACTCAGCACCACCAGGCCCAGCGACAGGGTGCTGGGGGCGAGGATGCCGAGCAGGGTGTCGGAGGCCAGCGGCTGGCGTTGCTGCAAGGTCACCAGCAGGATTGCCAGCAGCAGGCAGCCTACGGTCACCGCCAATGCCGGGCTGACATCCAGCACGAAGCCCATGGCCACGCCCAGTAGCGCGGCATGGGACAGGGTGTCGCCGAAGTACGCCATGCGCCGCCACACCACGAACGAGCCGAGCGGGCCCGCTACCACTGCCAGGGAAAGACCGGCAAGCAAGGCGTAAAGAAGAAAATCAGCCATGCTTGCAGTGCTCTCCGTGAACATGGGCGCCAGGGGCGACGACCGAGCCGTGCAGGTCGTGGCTGTGGTCGTGATGGTGGTGGTAGACGGCCAGGCTCGGGGCATTCTGGCCAAACAGCTCGACAAAGGCCGGGTCGTTGCTGACCTGCTCGGGGTGGCCCGAGCAGCACACGTGGCGGTTCAGGCAGACCACCTGGTCGGTGGCACTCATGACCAGGTGCAAGTCGTGGGAGACCATCAGCACGCCGCAGCCGTGGCGGTCGCGCAGGCGGGTGATGAGGTTGTACAGCTCGGTCTGGCCGACCACGTCGACACCTTGAACCGGCTCGTCGAGCACCAGCAGCTGCGGCTCGCGCAGCAGTGCCCGGGCCAGCAGCACGCGCTGCATCTCACCGCCGGAAATGGTCTGGATCGGGCTGTCGATGACCTGTTCGGCGCCCACTTCCTGCAGTGCCGACAAGGCAGCCGCACGGTCTACGCCGGGCACCAGGCGCAAGAAGCGCAGCACCGACAGCGGCAGTGTGGCGTCTACCTGGATCTTTTGCGGCATGTAGCCGATACGCAGCTTCGGCTTGCGCCAGACCTTGCCGCGGTGCGGCTTGAGCAACCCGAGTACGGCACGCACCAGGGTGGTCTTGCCGGCGCCGTTGGGGCCGATCAGGGTGACGATCTGGCCGGGTGCCACCGACAGGTCGATGCTGTCGAGCACGGCCTCGCCGGCAAAGCTGACGCCGACCTGCTCGAGGCGGATCAGGGCGTCGCTCATGCTGCGCTCCGGCAGTTGGCGCACAGGCCGACGATTTCCACCGTCTGGGTTTCAACGCTGAAACCTACGCCCTTGGCGCTCTGGATGATGGCGTCGCTGATGCTGTCCTGCTCCAGCTCGATGGCCACGTGGCATTCGCGGCAGATCAGGAACTGGCCCTGGTGCGCGTGCTCAGGGTGGCTGCAGCCAATGAAGGCGTTGAGCGAGGCGATGCGGTGCACCAGGCCGTTTTCCAGGAGGAAGTCCAGCGCGCGATACACGGTGGGTGGGGCTGCGCGGCGGCCATCCTGCTCGCTGAGCACGGCAAGGATGTCGTAGGCACCCAGCGGCTTGTGGCTCTGCCACACCAGCTCCAGCACCCGCCGGCGCAGTGCGGTCAGGCGCAGGCCCTGGCGCGTGCACAAGGCATCGGCTTCGGACAAGGCGCTGTGCACGCAATGGGAATGATCGTGGGGACGGTGAGCCAGCGGCGTGATGGACATGGGCAGCGACGGTTCTGGATGGAGACGTTATTATGTTACCTGTTTCTGACGAGTCGAGTATTCATCGTGTCCCGATTCCTTGTGCTATTTGTCGCTTTCATCGCCTGCTCGGCGCAGGCCGACGTGCGTGTGCTGACCAGCATCAAACCCCTGCAGCAGATTGCCGCCGCTGTGCAGGATGGCGTGGGCAACCCGGACGTGCTGCTGCCGCCGGGCGCTTCGCCGCACCACTACGCCTTGCGCCCCTCCGATGTACGGCGGGTGGGCGATGCCGACCTGCTGTACTGGATCGGCCCGGACATGGAGAACTTCCTGCCGCGGGTGCTGGGCAGCCGCAGCAAACCGACGGTGGCCGTGCAGTCGCTTTCAGGCATGAAGCTGCGCCATTTTGGCGAGGACAGCCATTCCCACGAGGAGGCGGACCAGGACGACCACGACCATGATCACCGCCCGGGCAGCCTGGATGCGCACCTGTGGTTGTCTTCGGTCAACGCCAGGGTGATCGCGGCAAAGATGGCGGCTGACCTGGCGGCGGCCGACCCGGCCAATGCGGCGCGCTACCAGAGCAACCTGAAAGCCTTCACCGAGCGCCTGGATGCCATGGATGCACGGATCAAGGCGCGGGTGGCCGGGATCGCCAGCAAGCCTTATTTCGTGTTCCACGAAGCGTTCGACTACTTCGAGTCGGCCTATGGCCTGCAGCACACCGGTGTGTTCAGTGTGGCGTCCGAGGTGCAGCCGGGCGCGCAACATGTGGCCGCGATGCGCAAGCGCTTGCAGGAAGTGGGCAAGACCTGTGTGTTCAGCGAGCCACCACTGCGGCCGCGTCTGGCCGAGACACTGACGGCAGGGTTGCCGGTGCGGTTGGCCGAGCTGGATGCCCTGGGTGGCACCGATCCGGTGGATGCCAAGGGCTATGAGCGCCTGCTCGAAAAGCTCGGTGGTGACCTTGCAGGCTGCCTGGAACAACTTTAAGGCGAGGCACGGCCCTTGTAGGAGCGGCCTAGTGTCGCGAAAGGGCCGCGCAGCGGCCCCAGGTTTTTAGCGTCAAGGCATAGATTGCCGGGGCTGCTTCGCAGCCCTTTCGCGACACAAGGCCGCTCCTACAAAGCGACCGCAGCTGGGTTCAAAGTGCGAACGGCAGGTGCAATGCCACTTGCTGGCGCTGTGCCAGACGCACCTCGAACTCGCTCGGGTCGTGGATCATCACATCCATCCCGGCAAACGATTCCGCCGCAATCAGGCGCGACAGCCAGAAGCGCACGCAGCCTACCCGCAACATCTCCGGCCACAGTTCGGCTTCGGCAGCGGTAAACGGCCGCAACGCCGCGTAGGCCCCCAGCAGTGCCTGAGCGCGCGGCACATCGATCGCACCGTGTTCATCCAGGCACCAGTCGTTCACGGTGATGGCGATGTCATACAGCATCGGCCCGGAACAGGCGTTGTAGAAGTCGATCACACCGGTCAGGTGGGTACCTTCGAACATCACGTTGTCGCGGAACAGGTCGGCATGCAGGTTGGCACGCGGCAAGGCCAGGATCTGCGCCTTGTGCGCGGTGATCTCGTCCAGCGCCGGTTGCAGCAGCGCAGCCTGCTCGGGGGTCAGGCGCGGCAGCAGTTCGGCACCCGATGCCAGCATCCAGTCCAGGCCACGGTCGGTGCGGCGCTCGATGATGCGCTCGCGGGTGGCCAGGTGAATGTGCGCCAGCAGCTCGCCAACCTGTGCGCAGTGCTGGGGGTTCGGCGCCTTGATGTGCTTGCCCGACAGTCGCGGTTGCAGCAAGGCCGGCTTGCCGCACAGCTCGCGCAGGGCGTTGCCGTCACGGTCACGCAGGGCGTAGGGCACCGGCATGTCGGCGTCGTGCAGCACGTCGAGCAGGTCGATGAAGAACGGCATGTCCTCGACCGGGCCGCGTTCGACCAGCGTCAGGACGAACTCCCCCTGTTCGAGGCTGACGAAGAAGTTGCTGTTCTCGGTACCGGCGGCAATGCCCTGGAAGTCGAGCAGACGGCCCAGCTCGTACGGCGCCAGAAAGGTTTCCAGCTCAGGCCGGGTCACGGGGGTGAAGACTGACATGATGAAAAAATGCCCATACGGGCACTTCCGCCGGGAAGTGCCGGGTTGATGTGAACGGTGCGCGCGTCAGATTACCACTCGAAGATCTTCCAGGACGGGATCAGCATGTCCGGCTGGTCGGAACGAATGAAATTGCCATCAGAGCCATCGGCGCGGACCAGGAAATACGGCTTGCCGTTTTTCGGCGTGATCTTGATCGCATACAGGAAGCCGTTCTGGCGGTATTCCTGGATGGTTTTATCGCCTTCCGTGCGAATGGTCACCTCGGGATCGGCCGAGGGGGCGTCTTCCGCCGCCAGGGTGACGACCGGCATGGTTGCCAACAGGCCGAGCAGTAACAGGCGATTGAGTGTACGCATGATAACCTAGTCCCTTTGTCGTCATTGATCCGGCTATTCTAGCTCCGGACCCGCCGAAAAGGTTGATTCTGCTCATGAGCCAAGCGCCCCTCGTCCTGGTGGACGGTTCCTCCTACCTCTACCGCGCCTTCCATGCGCTGCCGCCGCTGACCACTTCCAAGGGCATGCCGACCGGCGCGGTCAAGGGTGTGCTGAACATGCTCAAGAGCCTGCGCAAGCAATACCCCGACAGCCTGTTCGCGGTGGTCTTCGACGCCAAGGGTGGGACCTTCCGCGATGCCATGTTCGCCGAGTACAAGGCCAACCGCCCGAGCATGCCTGATGACCTGCGGGTGCAGGTCGAGCCGCTGCACGCCAGCGTCCGGGCGCTGGGCTACCCATTGCTGTGCGTCGAAGGCGTCGAGGCCGATGACGTGATCGGCACCCTCGCCCGCAGCAGCGCGACCCAGGGCCGGCCGGTGATCATCTCGACGGGTGACAAGGACATGGCGCAGCTGGTGGACGGCCACGTGACCCTGGTCAACACCATGACCGGCAGTGTCCTGGACGTGGCCGGCGTGCACGAAAAATTCGGCGTTGGCCCGGAACACATCATCGACTTCCTCGCCCTGATGGGGGACAAGGTCGACAACATCCCGGGCGTGCCTGGCGTCGGTGAAAAAACCGCTGTTGGCCTGCTGACCGGGATCGGCGGTGGCCTCAGCGATCTGTACGCCAACCTCGACAAGGTGTCGGCCCTGGCCATTCGTGGTGCCAAGACCCTGCCCGCCAAGCTTGAGGAGCACCGCGACGCGGCGTTCCTGTCCTATGAGCTGGCCACCATCAAGTGTGATGTGCCGCTGGACGTCGAAGTTGAAGCGCTGGTCTGCGGCGAGCCTGACCGCGAGGCGCTGCTGGCGCTGTACACCGAGATGGAGTTCAAGAGCTGGATTGCCGATGTGCAGCGCGATGCGGCCAGGGCCGGTGCAGCCGTTGCAGCGGTCGAAGCGCCGGCCGCCAAGGTCGAGCCCCAGTACGAAACCATCCTCGACCAGGCCCGCTTCGATGCCTGGCTGGAGAAGCTGCGCCAGGCGCCGCTGTTCGCCTTCGACACCGAAACCACCAGCCTGGACGCCCAGCAGGCGCAGCTGGTGGGGCTATCGTTCGCCGTTGCGCCCCATGAAGCGGCCTATGTGCCCCTGGCCCACGACTACGAAGGCGCCCCGGCCCAGCTGGACCGCGAGGCTGTGCTGCTGGCGCTGAAGCCGCTGCTGGAAGACCCGGCCAAGGCCAAGGTCGGGCAGAACGCCAAGTACGACATCAACATCCTCGCCAACAACTCGCCCGCCATCGAGATGCGCGGCGTGGCCTACGACACGATGCTCGAGTCGTACGTGCTCAATTCCACCGCCACCCGTCATGACATGGACAGCCTGGCGCTGAAGTACCTCGACCACACCACCATCGCCTTCGAGGACATCGCTGGCAAAGGCGCCAAGCAGCTGACCTTCAACCAGATCAACCTGGACAAAGCCGGCCCTTACGCCGCCGAGGACGCCGATATCACCCTGCGTCTGCACCATGCGCTGCAGGCGCGCCTGGCGCAGACGCCGAGCGTGCAGCCGGTGCTGATGGACATCGAGATGCCGCTGGTACCGGTGCTGGCCAAGATCGAGCGCCAGGGTGCGCTGGTCGATGCCGCGTTGCTGCAGGTGCAAAGCGGCGAGCTGGGCGTGAAGATGGCCGAACTGGAGCAGCGTGCCTATGCGCTGGCCGGCGAAGCGTTCAACCTCGGTTCACCCAAGCAGCTTGGTGCAATCCTCTACGACAAGCTGGGCATGCCGGTACTGAGCAAGACCGCCAAGGGCCAGCCCTCCACCGCCGAAGCGGTGCTCGACGAGCTGGCCGAGCAAGGCTACCCGCTGCCCGAGGTGCTAATGCAGTACCGCAGCCTGAGCAAGCTCAAGAGTACCTACACCGACAAGCTGCCAGGGCAGATCAACCCGCGCACCGGGCGTATCCACACGTCTTACCAGCAGGCCGTGGCCGCCACCGGGCGCCTGTCGTCCAGCGACCCGAACCTGCAGAACATCCCGATCCGCACCGCCGAGGGCCGGCGTATTCGCCAGGCCTTCGTTGCCAGCCCCGGCTACAAGCTGCTGGCAGCGGACTATTCGCAGATCGAGCTGCGCATCATGGCCCACCTGGCCAAGGACGAAGGCCTGCTGCATGCCTTCCGCCACGATCTGGACGTGCACCGCGCGACGGCAGCGGAAGTGTTCAACGTGGCGCTGGAAGACGTCACCACCGACCAGCGCCGCAGCGCCAAGGCCATCAATTTCGGCCTGATCTACGGCATGAGTGCGTTCGGCCTGGCCAAGCAGATTGGCGTCGACCGCAAGCAGTCGCAGGACTACATCGACCGCTACTTCGCCCGCTACCCGGGCGTGCTGGCCTACATGGAGCGCACCCGCGCCCAGGCAGCCGAGCAAGGCTTCGTCGAAACCCTGTTCGGTCGCCGTTTGTACCTGCCGGACATCAACGCCAAGAACCCGGCCCTGCGCAAGGGCGCCGAGCGCACCGCGATCAACGCGCCGATGCAGGGCACCGCCGCCGACATCATCAAGCGCGCCATGGTCAATGTCGACAACTGGCTGAGCGAGAGCGGCCTCGACGCACGGGTGATCCTGCAGGTGCATGACGAACTGGTGCTGGAAGTACGTGAAGACCTGGTCGAGCAGGTGAAAGCTGAAATTCGCACGCACATGAGCAACGCCGCGCAGCTGGATGTTCCGCTGGTGGTCGAAGCAGGAGTTGGTTCAAATTGGGACGAAGCTCACTGATTGAGCGGGGAAAGGTGTGTAGGATCTGCGACGTGGTGACGCGGATCCTGGCATGGCTCAGTGCCATTAGTTCGGGAGTTTCATGAAACTATCGCAAATAGTTTTGAGGGCTCCGGAACTAAACCGGTGAAGTGGAACTCAGAGTAACTGAATGGCTGGTGAAGCCTTTCGATGCTCCTATGTTGTGTTAAGTGTTGGCAGATACCTGGACCCCGCCCTAGCGGTCCAGACTTGAACCCCGAACTTCCCCCTCCCCATACGAAGTCCGGGGTTTTTTTTGCCTGGAATTCAAGTATCGGCCCCTGTGGGCAGCCCCCAGGGACCGGATTACCGGTCAGGCTACCGGCTTGTCTTCCAGCTCCATCCAGTCCGCCAGCACCCGGTAGGCCTCTTCCAGGCCCAGGCGCTTGGGTGCTGAGAACAGCTGGATGGTCGCCGCGTCACCCCACCCCTTGCGAATCTCCGACTGCACCTTGAGCAGGGTGTTCTTGCCCGCACCGTGGGTCAGCTTGTCGGCCTTGGTCAGCAGGATATGCATCGGCATGCCGCTGGCCTTGGCCCAGTCGAGCATCATCTTGTCGAAGTCGGTCATCGGGTGACGCACATCCATCATCAAGATGATGCCTTTCAGGCAATCACGGCTGCCCAGATAGGCCTCCAGGTGCTTCTGCCAGTGTTGCTTCAGCGGAATCGGGACTTTTGCATATCCGTAGCCCGGCAGGTCGACCAAACGCCGTTCATCGTCCAGACTGAAGAAATTCAACAGCTGGGTGCGCCCTGGGGTTTTCGAGGTACGCGCCAGGCTGGCATGAGTCAGGGTATTGAGGGCGCTGGATTTGCCGGCGTTGGAACGGCCGGCGAAAGCCACCTCGTAACCCTGGTCGTCCGGGCATTGTTCGACCTTGGCAGCGCTGAGGGCGAATTTGGCTCTCTGGCAGAGGCCGAGGATGGGGTTATTGACTTGCATGGGATATCCGATGTGGGTGTTGCCAAAGCCGAGGCCGGCAAGCGGTGTCGTTTCCGTTTGGATGGCGGAAGTATATAATGCCCCAGTTTTTGTGTGCTCATTCTCCCAGCGAAGGGGAATGTGCATGGGGTGTCGAACAATAGCTCGCGCATCAGAACGCAGCGCGTCCCCCAACCCTGTCAGGTCGTTTCGCATGGCGAAATGGCTGCTAGCTGTCGGTATGTTCCTGCCGTTTTTCAGCGCACAGGCTACACAGGATCCCGAGGCGTTGTACAACCGCACGTGTGCGGCCTGTCACGCCGGGCAGTTGCCACAGGCACCCAAGAAGGGTGACCCGGCAGCTTGGGAGCCAAGGCTGGCGCAAGGCATGGAGCAACTGGTGGTGCATGTTACCCAGGGTTTCAAGGCTATGCCGCCGCGTGGATTGTGCATGGACTGCAGTGCCGAGGACTACCGTTTGGTCATCCTTTGGATGAGCGGCAGTCCCGATACATAACATTTCACCCTTAGCCGTGTTGGATTAGCTGATGAACAAACTAGTCGTGAGTCTGCTGTTGACCCTGGGTGTCGCAGGTGCGGCCACTGCTGCGGAACCCATCAAAGGCGATGCCGCCGCCGGCCAGGCCAAGACAGCCGTCTGTGGTGCCTGCCACAACCCTGACGGCAATAGCCTGGCGCCGAACTTCCCGAAACTGGCTGGCCAGGGCCAGCGCTATCTGGAGAAGCAACTGCACGATATCAAGTCGGGCAAGCGCACCGTGCTGGAAATGACCGGCATGCTGGCCAACTTCAGTGACCAGGACCTCGCCGATATCGCCGCCTGGTTCTCCAGCCAGAAAGGCAGCGTTGGTGCTGCCGATCCCAAGCTGGTCGAACGCGGCCGCGCGCTGTTCAATGGCGGCAACCTGGAAAAAGGCATGCCTGCCTGTACCGGCTGCCACTCGCCCAACGGCGCAGGTATCGCCCTCGCCGGCTTCCCGCACCTGGGTGGCCAGCATTCGCAGTACGTGACCAAGCAGCTCACCGACTTCCGTGAGGGCAACCGCACCAATGACGGCGATGCGATGACCATGCGCACCATCGCCGGCAAGCTGAGCAACCATGAGATCGAAGCGCTGGCCAGCTACATCCAGGGCCTGCATTAACATTCGGTTAATGCTGCAACGCTAAAGATGAAAGGGCGGCGCAGACCGCCCTTTTTTCTGTCCGCAGCCGTTACACTACAGAACTCGGGCCCTTCGCCACCGGTCACAGCACAGGTCGCGTCGAGGCGACCAATGAATGCTCAGGAGTAAAGCATGCGTAAACTGATTCTCAGCGCTGCGCTGGTCGCTGCCAGCGTCTTCGGTATGACTGCCGTCCAGGCCGCAGAGCCTGCCACTGCCGGCAAGGAATATATCGAGCTGAGCAACCCTGTTCCGGTATCCCAGCCAGGCAAGATCGAAGTGGTCGAGCTGTTCTGGTATGGCTGCCCTCACTGCTACCACTTCGAGCCAACCATCAACCCATGGGTCGAGAAACTGCCCAAGGACGTCAACTTCAAGCGCGTACCGGCCATGTTTGGCGGCCCGTGGGACGCCCACGGCCAGATGTTCCTGACCCTCGAAGCCATGGGCGTCGAGCACAAGGTTCACGCCGCAGTCTTCGACGCCATCCAGAACCAGCGCAAGCGCCTGACCGACCCGAAAGACATGGCCGACTTCCTCGCCACCCAGGGCGTCGACAAGGACAAGTTCCTCGCCACCTTCAACTCGTTCGCCATCAAGGGCCAGGTCAACCAGGCCAAGGAACTGGCGAAGAAGTACGAAATCACCGGCGTACCGAGCATGGTGGTCAACGGCAAGTACCGCTTCGACCTGGGTACCGCCGGCGGGCCGGACGGCGTGCTGAACGTCGCCGACCAGCTGATCGCCAAGGAGCGCGCCGCTAAGTAAGCGGCGTACCCCATGCGCCGCTTCAGAACCGCGCGTGGCATTGGCCTGCACCAGCCGCAGGTCAACGAGCATCACCTGCAGGCCCCTGGCCTGCCCGAGGATGGTCGTCTGCGGCTGCTCAGCTTCAACATCCAGGTGGGTATCAGTACCGAGCGCTATCGGCATTACCTGACCCGCAGCTGGCAGCACCTGCTGCCGCACACCGGGCGGGCCGGCAACCTGCAAAAAATCGGTCAGCTGCTCAACGACTTCGACCTGGTGGCCTTGCAGGAAGCCGATGGCGGTAGCCTGCGCTCAGGCTACGTCAACCAGGTGGAGCATCTGGCCCAGCTGGGTTCCTTCCCTTACTGGTACCAGCAGCTCAATCGCAACCTCGGGCGTTTTGCCCAGCACAGCAATGGCGTGCTCAGCCGCCTCAGGCCGCAACTCCTCGAAGACCACCCGCTGCCCGGCCCGGCCGGCCGTGGTGCGATCCTGGTGCGTTTCGGCGAGGGTGAGGATGCGCTGATCGTGGTCATGATGCACCTGGCCCTGGGTGCCAAGACTCGCGCCCTTCAACTGGGCTACATTCGCGAATTGATCGGCGGCTATCGCCACCAGGTCCTCATGGGCGACATGAACACCCACGCCACCGACCTGCTCGAGCATTCGCCCCTGCGCGATCTGGGCCTGATCGCACCTCAGGTCGAAGCCACCTTCCCCAGCTGGCGCCCGCAGCGCTGCCTGGACCACATCCTTCTCAGCCCGAGCCTGACCCTGGAGCGGGTCGAGGTGCTGGCACAGCCAATTTCCGACCATCTTCCCGTTGCGGTAGAGATCCGATTGCCTGATGCACTGACTGTGGATACGCTGCCGGTCTTGAGCTAGATCAGCAAAAGCGCGGCAAGCCCTCAAGTGTTCGAGGGACGCGCCGACAGCGTGTAATTACACAGCCCACAGATGCATTACCCGTCGCGGATCCAGGCATGACCGAAGAAGCCGAGCGCTGGAAAGAAAAATACCTTAAAAGCATCGAACAGCAGGAAAAGCTCGAACGCCGCTGGGACGCGCGCCTCGACCTGCTGCGCCGTGGCCTGGTGCGCAGCACCCTGGCGGCCGAAGGCAGCGACAAGGTCGTCGACCAGTGCATGAAGGAAATGCGCGAGGTCATCCGCAGCGACAACATGGACGCCGGCCTGGCCGGGTTGATCCCGCGTCTGGAAAAGGCGGTGCTGGACTCCGAACAGCGCCGGGAAACCCGTATGAATCAGGTCAGTGATGCCCTGAACGCGCTGGTTACCCAGCTTCAGGGCTTGCCGCTGCCCGGTGACGTTGCCCGGCCGCTGAAAAAGCTGGCGAAGAAGCTCGATGGAGGGGTCGCCCAGTCACGTGAACTTCCGCCCCTGTTGGGTGAGCTCAGTGGCCTACAAGGTCGAGCCCTTTCATCCCTGAGCAAGCCGGATGACGAGGCCCGGCCGGGCTTCCTGCAGCGCCTGTTCGGTAACCGCGACAGCGAACTCCAGCCAGAGGCCGCTCAGTCTGCGCAACCTGCGCCTGAAATTGCGCCAGCCGAAGCCCAGCCGCAACCGGAGGGGCCTGTGCTGGTGGACTTGCCGCCGCGTGATGCGGACGAGCTGCAACCCCTGGCTGCCACCGCGCCTGCCCCGGTACCTGAGGAAGCTGCCCATGCAGCCCAGGCGGAGTTGATTTCAGAGCCACACACCGTTGAACAACCGGTAGTGGCCCAGCCTGAAGCCGAGTCGCAGGCAGATGAAGCTCCCGACCTGCAGGAGCCGTCCGAGCAGCCCACGGCCCCAGTGCCGGCGACACTCGAAGAAGTATTCGGTGAAGACGGCCCCTACTCCCTTCCCGATGCGGTCGAACCGCCGTACAGCCAGGTCGCCGCGCACATCGAACAGACGCTGATCGGCCTGCTGGACGACCTAAGCCTGCCGGAGCGTCACAAGGCCCAGGCTCTGGAAATGCGCGAGCGGGTGGCACGCGGGCTGAACTGGTACGAACTGATTCCGGTCCTCGATGACCTGGCCGTGCTCATGCTGGCGATCACCGACAGCGGCCAGCACGAGTTCGAGACCTACCTGCAGCAGCTCAATGAGCGCCTCGACAGCTTCCAGAGCCACCTGCACGAAGCCAGCGCCGGCCATGCCGACAACAGTTCCGCCGCGCGCGAGCTGGACAGCCAGCTGCGCGAACAGGTCGATGGCCTGCAAAGCAGCGTGCAGGGCGCCGTGGATGTGGACAGCCTCAAGCACATCCTGGAAAACCGCCTGGAAACACTGCTTGGCACCATGGACGAGCACCAGCACGAGCGTGATCGCCGCGAGCAGGAGCTTGCCGGGCGCCTTCAAGGCCTGGCCGAGCGGGTTGCCAGCATGGAGCAGGAAGCGCTTGGCTATCGCGAACACCTGGAGGAACAGCGGCAGAAGGCGTTGATCGACCCGCTGACGGGCTTGCCCAATCGCGCCGCCTGGACCGAGCAGGTCGAGCGCGAAATGCTTGACTGGCAGGAAAGCGGCGGTCACCTGGCCATGGCAATCCTCGACCTGGACCACTTCAAGCGCATCAATGACAGCTACGGCCACCTGGCCGGTGACAAGGTGTTGAAGATCGTTGCCGACCAGCTGCGCAAGCGCCTGCGCGCGCGTGATTTCATTGCCCGGTTCGGCGGCGAAGAGTTCGTGCTTTTGTTGCCGCAGACGTCTCCTGCAGCCGCAGCTCAGGTTGCCGAAGTGCTACGTGCGGCGATCGAGGCCTGCCCGTTCCATTTCAAGGGTGAGCGTGTGGTCATCACCACATCCATCGGCTTGAGCGCCTTCCGCTCCGGCGAACGTGGCGATCAGGTGCTCAAGCGCGCCGACGCAGCACTTTATCGGGCCAAGGATTCGGGAAGAAACCGGGTGGAGCAAGGATAAGTCTGATACGCCAGTATCCGTTATCCTATTGCATTACCAACTTTGCCTTGGCTTTTCCCATGAAAGCGTTGCTATCCGCATTGCTGCTTCTGGCGCTAGCCGGTTGCTCGACCGGCCTGCGCATCGACCGCAGCCACCCTTCCGCCAACCAGGACAACCGTGTCCAGTTCGTCGTCCTGCACTACACCAACGCCTCGCTGGAGCGTTCGCTGGCGTTGCTGACCCATGGTGAAGTCAGCGCCCATTACCTGATCGGCGATGGTCCGGCCACGATCTACCAGCTGGTCGACGAGAACCGCCGCGCCTGGCATGCCGGTGATAGCCAGTGGCAGGGGCGCACCTGGCTTAATTCCAGCTCCATCGGTATCGAGATCGTCAATCCGGGCTTCGACGATACCGCCAATGGCCGCGTCTGGTACCCCTACAGCGAAGCGCAGATCCAGTCGTTGATCGCTTTGCTCAAGGACATCGTCAAGCGCAACAATATCGAGCCGCGGCACATCATCGGCCACAGCGACATCGCCCCTGCGCGCAAGCTCGACCCAGGCCCTTTGTTCCCCTGGAAGCGCCTGGCGGATGCAGGCCTCGGCATCTGGCCCGAAGCCAATGCCGTGGCGCGCCAGCAGGCCTATTTCAACGTCAACCCACCGACCGTCGGCTGGTACCAGCAGGAACTGGCGCGCTTTGGCTATGCCATCGAGCAGACCGGGCAGCTGGACGTAGCCACGCGGAACGTCATCGCCGCCTTCCAGATGCACTTCCGCCCGCAGCGTTTCGACGGCATGCCGGACGCGCAGACCGCGGCCATGCTGTCGGTGCTCAACCGCATGCGTTAAGGCGAATTGCATTCGGGCGCCAAACGGCAAAGCCGATTCTCATTCCAGTTGCTATACCTTGTTTATCAACTGGATGCTGCCCATGTCTGCCCTGATTTCTGCGCTGCGCCAATTTTTTTACCGCCCCTGGATGCTGGCCTCCCTGGCAGCGTTGGCCAGCGCCGCGGTATTGCTGACCGCCAGCATTGGTATTGCGCTGCAGCAGATGAAGGAAAGCGAGAGCGCGCAGATGAACGCCCAGGGCGAGCGCTTTCTCGACCGCCTGGAGCAGGTGTTCGGCCAGTTGCGCGAGGGCGTCGACGAACTGCAGGCGCAGTCGCTGCGCGGCTGCAGCCCGGCGATGATCTCGGTGTTGCAGCAAGTCGGGCTGGGTTCGCGCTTCATCTATGAAGCGGCTTATGTGGATGCCAATGTCGCCTGCTCCAACCGGGGTGGGGCAAGGGCTTTCGTGCCAACGCGTGCGCCGGATATCCAGGGCCCGACCTACAGCTACTGGCTCAATACCACCACTGAACCCAACGAAAACCTCGCGGCCTTGATGCTGGCGCGGGGCAACTTCCTGGTTTCCACCTCACGCGGCCACCTGACCGACGTGGTCGACCTGCCACCGGGCGGCAGCTTGCTGGTGGTGCTGGATAATGGCACCCGCGCAATCCCGGTACTTGGCCCGCCCCAGGCCTGGCCACCGACCAGTGGCTGGCCACCGCCCACCCAGAAATCCTTGTTCGAGCTGCGCGATCGGCTGGTCTACCGCATGCCGACCAAGTCGCCGGACTACCAGCTGGTGCTGATCGCACCACGGGCCAGCCTGCCATTGCGGATGAACGGCATGCTCTGGCTGTTGTTCCCGGGCAGTGTGCTGGCGGCCTGCTGTATCGGCTGGCTGGTGCTGCAGCTGATCCTGCAGCGGCGCTCGATGAGTTCCGAACTGCAGAATGCCCTGCGCCGGGGCGAACTGCAGGTGCTGTATCAGCCGATCATCGAGCTCGACAGCCGTCGCTGTGTCGGTGCCGAGGCCCTGGTGCGCTGGCGTCGCCCGGACGGTTCGCTGACCAGCCCGGACTTGTTCATTCCACTGGCGGAAAACACCGGGCAGATCCGCCAGATCACCGATTTCGTGCTGCAACGCGTGCTTGAGCAACTGGGCCAGCTGCTGCGCTCACACCGCAATCTGTATATCTCGGTGAACCTGGCGGCCTGCGATGTGATGGTGCCGCGCATTGGCCGGGTTGCGGCGCGGCTGCTGGCGCTGCACCGCGTCGCGGCCAGCCAGATTGCCTTTGAAGTTACCGAGCGCGGGCTGATCGACGTGGTGGTGGCACGGGATAACCTGCAAGCCCTGCGAGCGGTCGGGCATCAAGTGCTGATCGACGATTTCGGCACGGGCTATTGCAGCCTGGCCTACCTGCAGACCTTGCCGGTGGACTGCCTGAAGATCGACAAGGCGTTCATCGATGCCTTGGGGCACGATGCCGCCAGCAGCGGTGTGGCGCCGCACATCATTCGCATGGCCCATGACCTGCACCTGCGGGTGATTGCCGAGGGCATCGAGTGTGAGGCGCAGGCGGTGCTGCTCAACAGCGAGGGGGTGAATTACGGGCAGGGCTGGTTGTTTGCCCATCCGCTCAATGCCCGGCAGTTCGCCGAGCTGGTGACCCGTGGCCGGCAACCACGGCGGGCGCGGATCGATGATGAGCCCTGAGCGCGGATACAGTCAGACTGGCAGGGCCATGTAGAACTGTGTGCCCTGCCCTGGCCGGGAAAACACCCCCATACGCCCGCCATGCAACTGCACGATCTCCTTGCACAGTGCCAGCCCCAACCCGGCGCCACCTTTCTTGCGCCCCACCTGTACGAACGGTTCGAAGATCCGCCCCTGCTGCCCATAGGCAATGCCTTCACCATTGTCCTCGACACTGATGATCACCCGCTCCGCGTGGCGCCGTGCATGCAGGCGGATGCGCCCGCCACTGGCGGTATGGCGAATGGCGTTGTGCAGCAGGTTGTCCAGCACCCGGTCGAGTTGCGCCAGGTCGGCCTGGATGCGTGGCAGCGGTGGTTCCAGGGCCTTGATCAGTTCGATCTGCTTGTTGGCGGCCTGTTCGCTGAAGCGTGCTTGCGCCCTGTCGAGCAGCTCGTCGATGGCGCAGGGGGCAAGCTCGAGCTTCTGCAGGCCGCTCTGGTAGCGCGAGAAGTTGAGCAGGTCGTTGATCAGTTGGGTCAGGCGCTGCATTTCTTCGCCGATAGTCTCCAGCAGATCGCTCTCGCGAGCCTCGGGCGGGAACTTCAACCGCTCGCGCAGCAGGCCGAATGCCATGTGCATGCCCGTGACGGGTGTGCGCAATTCGTGGGAAGCACGTAGCACGAACTCACTGCGCACACGTTCGAAGGCGCGTTGCTCGGTGACGTCGTGCAAGACCATCACCGCACCCAGAATCGGCCCTTGCGGATGGCTGACCGGAGTCAGGCTGTAGGTTAGCAGGCGAGACTCTTCATCGACCTCGATGCTCAGGTCGTCCGGTGGTCGGTCCAGGCTGCCGCCATGCAATACCTGGCGCAGCTGTTGCTTCAGCTCCGGGCGCTGCAGGGCGTCGGCCAGGCCACTGCCGACCCGGCTGTTGTTCCAGCCCAGCTGCCGCTGGGCAACCGGGTTGAGGTGCTCGAGGTGCCCTTGGCGGTCGATGATCAGCAAACCATCGTCGATGCTGTCGAGTACGGCCTGCAAACGTTGCTGGCCAGCCAGCAGTTCATCGACATTGGTTTCCTGGTGCTTGCGCATGGCGTCGGCCATCAGCCCGAAGCGGCGGGTCAGCTGGTTCAGCTCGATGGCCTGGGTGACCGGCAAGGTGATTTCGAAATCACCCTGGCCGAGCTGGTCGGCGGCCTTGGCCAGCGCTTCGATCGGCTGACCGAAACGGCGGGCGATGTTGTGCGCGGTGACGAAACCAAGCACCAGCACCACCAGCCCCATCAGGCCAAGTACCCCGCTGACCAGCAAGGCGCGGTCACGGGTGTGCTCTTCGCTGCGGGTCATGAAATCGAGGGCTTGCTTGTGCGAATCGATCAGGTCGGTGCGGACCTGGTTGAATGCCGCGCCCAGTGGTTGTTCCACACCCATGCTGCGGGCCGGAGCCGGGCTGTCGCGGTAAGCCTGGAGGAAAGCCTGGTAGTTGCTGCTGGCCTTGCTGAAACCGGTGCGTTCACCGCCTTGCGCAAGCCCCTGGTTAAGCAGCGCCTGGAAATTGTCCTGCAGGGGTCGCAGGCTGTCCGGGGTGGTGTCTTCATCCAGCAGCAGTGTCAGTTGCTCGCCGAGGTTCTGCCGCAGTTTCAAGCTCACTTCCAGCGCATGGGTGGTTTCGCGCACCGACTGTTGCTGCACCGTGGCCATCTGCAGCACGCTCACCAACCCCAGCAACAGACCCAGCAGGGCCACGGTCACCAGGGCCGAGATGCTGAGGAACAGCCGCGTGCGCAGCTTCATCGTCAGCTTCACAGGTTGTACTGCTTGCGCTTGCGGTAGAGCGTGGAAGCGTCGATGCCGAGGGTCTTGGCGGCCTGGTCGAGGGTGTCGCTGGTGGCCAGCACGGCGCCGATGTGCGCGCGTTCCAGTTCATCCAGGCTCATGGCTGCGCCTACCCGAGGCGCATTGCCTGCCGGTTGTTCGCCCATTCCGAGGTGGCTGATTTCCACGCGCTCCTGAGGGCAGATGATGCTGGCGCGCTCGATCACATTGCGCAGTTCGCGGATGTTGCCCGGCCAGCGGTAGTTGAGCAACGCGCTGCGCGCCTCGTCGCTGAAGCCACGGGCCGGACGGGAGTATTCCTTGACGAAGCGGGCCAGGAAACGGTCGGCCAGGGTCAGGATGTCCTCGCTGCGCTCGCGCAGCGGCGGCAGGTGCAGGGTAATGACGTTGAGGCGGTACAGCAGGTCTTCGCGGAAGCGGTTTTCGCGGACCATGTCGTCAAGGTTGAGGTTGGTCGCGGCGAGAATGCGCACGTCGGCGCGGCGGGTGACCGGGTCGCCTACCCGCTCGTATTCCTTGTCCTGGATGAAACGCAGCAGCTTGGGCTGCAAGGTCAGGGGGAAATCGCCGATTTCATCGAGGAACAGCGTGCCGCCGTCCGCCTGGTTGACGCGACCCAGGGTGCTTTCGCTGGCCCCGGTAAATGCTCCGCGGGTATGGCCGAACAATTCACTCTCCATCAGTTCGGCGTTCAGCGACGGGCAGTTGATGGTCACGCAGGCCTTGCGTGCCCGCTTGCTCCAGCCGTGGATGGCGCGGGCCAGCTCGCCCTTGCCGGTGCCCGACTCACCAAGAATGAGAATGTTGGCATCGGTAGTGGCGACCTGGCGGGCGGTTTCCAGCACGGCCATCATCGCCGGGCTATGCGAGTCGAGGCCGTCCTTGGGTTTGCGCACTTCACCTTCGAGGGCCTCCAGTCGCGCCGAAAGCTGACGGACTTCCAGCTGCTTGGCGGTGGCCAGGCGCAACTGGTCGGGGCTGCAGGGTTTGACCAGGTAATCGGCGGCGCCGGCCTGGATGGCATCGACGGCGGTGTCGATCGCCGAATGCGCGGTGACGATCACCACGCGCATCCAGGGTGCCTGAATACGCATCTGCGCCAGCACATCGAGACCGTTGTCCTCGCCCAGGCGCAGGTCGAGGAAGCACAGGTCGAACACCTGGCGCTGCAGCAAGGCGTCAGCCTGTGCGGCGCTGTTGGCCGTGGCCACGCTGTAGCCTTCGTCTTCCAGGCAGTAGCGGAAGGTGCGCAGGATCGCGGACTCGTCATCCACCAGCAGAATGCGGCCTTGGTTGTCCTGGGCTGATTCCATTTCCTGCGCTCCTTCGGGTAGATCTTCAATTAGTGTGGGGAAAATCGGGCAAGTTGCACGGTCAATTGTGAAGGATTCTGTCCTTTGCATGCTAGCCAATGGCCCGTGAAGCCGGATACCTCGATGATTTTCTTAGAGCAGCGCGCTGGCACATTGGTTGCGACGATTTTCGGCTTTTGCCAACTAAAAGGAGGTACACCCGTGTCCCCTGTCAACCGAATGGCCGTGTTGGAGTGGCGACCAGGGTCGAGGGCTGAATCGTGCATTTCGCACGACGTCAGCAGGGGCATCGTGCAGGATACGTCCTCAACGCTGTTGCGCGATTCATTTAAAGTATTGATTTATAAGGATTTTATTTGAATTGATGGGCTGGCATGCAGGCTGCAATTACCTGTTCAGGTTTGAATAAAAATTACCGCAGGAGAAGCCGGCATGAACCGCCCATCCGTCAACCGCTCGCTGAATGCCGCACTGCCTGTGCGTCAGTTCCTGATCCTTGGCATGGCGTTGCTGCTGACCTTGGCCGCCGGCCTCTTCTACTACAGCTGGCAGACCGCGCGCCTGGCCGATCAGGTGGCAGCGCAAACCGCGCTGCTGACGCAGATACAGGCAAGCCGCGCCAACACCCTGGTAAAAGCCGCCGAACCTGTCGGGCAGCGGCCTGCCGCCAACACCTCGCCGGCCACTGTGGATAACCTCGTGCCCCAGCAGCGCTGGGTGTTCTGAGACGTTGGCTGACTTGATTTCAAAAAAGAAAGGAGAAGCATCATGCTGAGTTGGGCTATCACTTTCCTCATCATCGCCATTGTTGCCGCAGTGCTTGGCTTCGGTGGTATCGCTGGCGCCGCTACGGGTATCGCGAAGATCCTGTTCATTGTCTTCCTGGTCCTGTTCGTAGCTTCCTTCTTCTTTGGACGTGGTCGAGGTTGAAGATGAGCAGGAAGCTATGCGCAGCCCTGGCTGCTGCTGCCTTGATGTCGGGCGGCAGTGCAGCGGTGCTGGCGGCCAATGACGGCCAGGTCCGGGTCGAGCAGCTGCTCGGCTCGGACCCCGAATACCGGGAAACCTGGCAAGACACGATCAAAGGCGAGGAACGCTTGCCTGATTGGGTGATAAACCTGAGCGGCAGCGGCCAGCAGCAGATGTCTGCGGTGACTGAAGACGGCGACAAGTATCTGGTCGGCCCGCTGTGCGAGTCAGCGCAGAACTGTACCTACAAGCGCCTGATCGTGGCCTTCAGCTGGGACAAGGACGATGCCTACGGGATGCTGGTGGAAGTACCCGAGGGCTTGCCGAGCGACAAGTCGCCAACCCGCCATGCGCAGTACCGCTGGCTGGGTAAGCCGGACGACGGCATGAAGGCGATGTTGCAGGAGCAACTCAAGCGTGATCCAAACTGGTACTGACCAGTGGTCACGCGCTGTCATGTAATGGAAGCGGAACCTTTCTATCTTTCTCGCTTCTATGATGCGCCGCCCCGAGGAGGGGTAGCGCATGACCAGGGGGCCGGGCTGTTCTGATTGTTGCAGGATCGGAGTGGCCTAGGGGTACAGGGAGTACCTCCAGCATTGGGCCGGGTCAGGAAAAGGCAGAATCGGAAGTTTCAGGTCAGGCGTGTCTGACAATCAGCTGAACCAGGCCTGGCTTCCGAGGCGCCATATCCTCATTTGCTGATTCCTTTCAGGAATTGACTTACGAGACACATTTTGTAGTGACCGTACATCAATTTTTTTTCGGTCGCCAAGGGTGCCTTGCAAGTGGCATTTCGGTCATTCGGATTGTCGAACAAGCCGTTTTCCTCCCCACCAACAGACCGCCAAAACTGCCGAAATATGGCGGTTTGGTCTTGTTCGGATTTCCGAACGTTATAAATCAATGACTTACATGCGGCGCATTCTGACCTGAATAGCTATGCCGTATCGGTATGGGGTATGCGTTTCCGGCATTAGATTTCAGCCTTCCCCATCGCAATAGTTGCCGCCTTTTTCGCTGGCCCGAGCGCCCAGTCGCTCGCTCGCGGTGTCCTTACATGAGGTCTCCGGACGGAAGCCAAAAGCTCCCCGTGACGTTGCCAACGGCTCTGTTACGCGCTTTTCCGGTCGGTGCCCGTGACCACTAGAACAAAGGGTAAAGACATGAAGAAGGCAAAACTGAGCCTCGCCTGGCAGATCGTCATCGGTCTGCTCCTGGGCGTTGCAGTCGGCGCGCTGCTGAATCACTTCAGCGCAGAAAAGGCCTGGTGGATCAGTAACGTCCTCCAGCCCGCCGGTGACATCTTCATTCGCCTGATCAAGATGATCGTCGTCCCGATCGTGATTTCGTCGCTGATCGTGGGTATCGCCGGGGTTGGCGATGCGAAGAAACTGGGCAGCATCGGCCTGAAGACCATCCTCTACTTCGAGGTGGTGACCACCATCGCCATCGTTGTCGGCCTGGTGCTGGCCAACCTGTTCCACCCGGGCGCCGGCATCGACATGAGCACCCTGGGTACCGTCGACATCTCCAAGTACCAGGCCACCGCGGCCGAAGTGCAGCATGAGCACGCGTTCATCGAGACCCTGCTCAACCTGATCCCGTCGAACATCTTCGCAGCGCTGATGCGTGGCGAAATGCTGCCGATCATCTTCTTCTCGGTGATGTTCGGCCTCGGCCTGTCGAGCCTGCAGGCCGACCTGCGCGAACCGCTGGTGCGGACCTTCCAGGCCGTGTCGGAAACCATGTTCAAGGTCACCCACATGATCATGAACTACGCCCCGATCGGCGTGTTCGCCCTGATTGCCGTGACCGTTGCCAACTTCGGCTTCAGCTCGCTGCTGCCGCTGGCCAAGCTGGTGCTGCTGGTGTACTTCGCCATCGCCTTCTTCGCCTTCATGGTGCTGGGCCTGGTGGCGCGCCTGTTCGGCTTCTCGGTGATCAAGATCATGCGCATCATGAAAGATGAGCTGATCCTCGCCTACTCCACCTCCAGCTCCGAGACCGTGCTGCCGCGCGTGATCGAGAAGATGGAGAAGTATGGTGCGCCGAAGTCGATCTGCTCGTTCGTGGTACCGACCGGCTACTCGTTCAACCTCGACGGTTCGACCCTGTACCAGAGCATCGCGGCCATCTTCATCGCCCAGCTGTACGGCATCGACCTGTCCTGGAGCCAGCAGCTGCTGCTGGTGCTGACCCTGATGGTCACCTCCAAAGGCATCGCCGGCGTACCGGGCGTGTCCTTCGTGGTGCTGCTGGCGACCCTGGGCAGCGTCGGTATCCCGCTGGAAGGCCTGGCCTTCATCGCCGGTGTCGACCGCATCATGGACATGGCACGTACCGCCCTGAACGTGATCGGCAACGCCCTGGCAGCCCTGGTGATTGCGCGTTGGGAAGGCATGTACGACGCGGCCAAGGGCGAGAAGTATTACGCCTCGCTGATGGCGGACAAGCAGGAAACTGCCTTGGTTGGCGAAGCCGCCAAGCGCTGAGCCTGAACGGCTGAACCAGAAAGCCCCGACTTGTCGGGGCTTTTTGTTGTCTGTGAGTTACTGCGGTCCCTGTGGGAGCGGCTTTAGCCGCGAAGCAGGCAACGCGGTGCATGGCACCGGCTTCGCCGGTGTTCGCGGCTAATGCCGCTCCTACAGGGACCTCGGTCGCCAGTAAGTGGCCGCGATACGCTATGATTCGGGCAATTTTCAGGGGGTACTCTCGGATGCTTAACGGCCTTTGGCTCGGCTTTTTCCTGGTGGCGGCCGTCTCTGCCCTGGCCCAATGGCTGGTCGGTGGCAATGCCGGCATCTTCGCCGCGATGGTCGAGAGCATCTTCGCCATGGCCAAGCTGTCGGTGGAGGTCATGGTCCTGCTGTTCGGCACCCTGACCCTGTGGCTGGGTTTCCTCAAGATTGCTGAAAAGGCCGGTATCGTCGAATGGCTGGCCAAAGTGCTCGGCCCGCTTTTCGCCCGCCTGATGCCGGAAGTGCCGCCCGGCCACCCGGCCCTGGGCCTGATCACCATGAACTTTGCCGCCAACGGCCTGGGCCTGGACAACGCCGCCACGCCGATCGGCCTCAAGGCCATGCGCGCGCTGCAGGAACTCAACCCCAGCAGCACCACCGCCAGCAACGCGCAGATCCTGTTCCTGGTGCTCAACGCCTCGTCGCTGACCCTGCTGCCGGTGACCATCTTCATGTACCGCGCCCAGCAAGGTGCCACCGACCCGACCCTGGTGTTCCTGCCGATCCTGCTGGCGACCAGCGCCTCGACCCTGGTCGGCCTGCTGTCGGTGGCGGTGATGCAGCGCCTGCGCCTGTGGGACCCGGTGGTGCTTGCCTACCTGATCCCCGGTGCGCTGCTGCTGGGCGGCTTCATGGCCTTCCTGGGCACCCTGTCGGCCGCTGCACTGGCCAGCCTGTCGTCGATCCTCGGCAACCTGACGTTGTTCGGGGTGATCATCCTGTTCCTGGTGATCGGCGCGCTGAAGCGGGTGCAGGTGTACGAAACCTTCGTCGAAGGGGCCAAGGAAGGTTTCGATGTGGCCAAGAGCCTGCTGCCCTACCTGGTGGCGATGCTGGTGGCGGTAGGCGTGCTGCGCGCTTCGGGCGCACTCGAACTGGCCCTGGACGGCATTCGCCACGCGGTCAACTGGATGGGCCTGGATACCCGCTTCGTCGAGGGCCTGCCCACCGCGCTGGTCAAGCCGTTCTCCGGCAGCGCGGCACGGGCCATGCTGATCGAGACCATGCAGACCCATGGCGTCGACAGTTTCCCAGCCTTGGTGGCCGCGACCATTCAGGGCAGCACCGAAACCACCTTCTACGTGGTGGCGGTGTATTTCGGCGCAGTCGGCATCCAGCGGGTGCGCCACGCCGTTGGTTGCGCCCTGCTGGCTGAACTGGCCGGTGTGATCGCCGCCATTTGCGTCTGCTACTGGTTCTTCGCCTGAGCCTGAGCCTGGCCGCTTTGCGCCACGGTCCAGTTCACCACCTGCCCGGCCAGCTGATCGCTGGCCGCGCCAAAGCCGGCGACCACGGCTGACACCTGGGTATCTGCCAGTGGCTGGCGCACTTCGAAGCGCTTGCTGCTGAGGATGCGCTGGCTGCGGCCTTGCACCAGGCGTGCGTCGTAGCGGATCACCACTTCCACCTTGCCCCCCGGCTGGTATTCACTCTGGAACGCCTGGAGCTCGCCGCTCAGCTCGTAGTCGGCCTGCAGGTTGCTGTCGTCAGCGCTCAGCCGCTGTACCCGGCCGTCACGCTGGAAACCATCGAGCAGGCGGTTGCGCACCAGCAATGGCGCCGGGTCGCTCCAGCGGGCGCCCTTGTAGCTGCTGATCACATCGCCTTGAGGAATCACGGCGATACGTGGCCCGGCCAGCACTTCGCTGGCCAGCGGCTTGTTCAGGCGCAACGACCAGTCCACCGGGGTGACGCTGTGGCTGGCCTGGTTGACTGGCAGGCGGTAGGTATCCACCGGCTCGCTCTGCGGCAGGATCGAGCAGGCGCTGGCCAGGCTCAGGGTGGCTGCCAGGGCCAGCAGGCGCAGCGATGGGGTCATGGCTGGAACTCCTTGTTGTTGTCACGGCCCAGCAGGTAGCCGCTCGGGTCGGCCTCCAGGCGCCGGGAAATACCCTTGAGCGAGTTGAGGGTTTCGCGCAGCTCGCGGATGGCCGGAGACAGCTGGTTGAGCCCTTGGGCGCCGTCGTCGATGGACTGGCGGTTGTCCTGCAGCAGGCTGTTGAGGGTCGTGGCGCTTTCGGCCAGCGACTGCATGGCCTGCTCGGCGCTGCCGATGGCCTGTTTGCCCTGGGTGCCGAGCAGGCCGTTGGCATTGCGCATCAGTGCCTGGGTTTCGGCCAGGGTGGCGTTGGCCTGTTTGCCGACCTGGGCCAGCTGGGCGATCGCCTCGCTGATACCGCCATTCTGGTTGGCGAAGGCGCTCGTGGTCTGGTCGAGGTTGGCCAGGGTGTTGCTCAGGTGCTCGATGTTGCTGTCCGAGAACATCTGCGTGGCGTTGTGCAGCAGCAGGTTGATGTTGGTCACCAGGTCGCTGCTGTCGTTGAGCAGGCGTGAGATCGGCGACGGTGAAGCGACGATCACCGGCAGCTTGCCGTCCTTGCCCTTGAGTTCGGGGCTGTGGGGCGTGCCGCCGGTGAGCTGGATGAACGAGTTGCCGGTGACCCCGGCCAGGGTCAGTTTGGCCTGGGTGTCTTCCTTGACCGGGGTGTCACCGCTCAGGCGCACCCGGGCCAGCACCCGGCGTGGGTCCTTCGGGTCCAGGCGCAGGCTGGTGACATCGCCGACCTTGATGCCGTTGTATTGCACCGGGCTGCCGCGGGACAGGCCCGAGACCGCTTCGTTGAAGATCACTTCGTAATCCTTGAAGGCGTCGTCGACGCTGGACTTGGTCAGCCACAGGCCGAACAGCATGGCGCCGGCCACCACCAGGACGGTGACCAGGCCAATCAGGACGTGATGAGCTCGGGTTTCCATTGTTCAGCGCTCCTGCCCGGCGCTGGCGGCGGCCTGTTCGGCTGCGCGCCCGCGTGGGCCGTGAAAGTATTCGTGGATCCACGGGTCGTTGGTCTGCTCGACCTCGGCCAGGGGGCCGGCGACCAGTACCTTCTTCTGTGACAACACAGCGATGCGATCGGTGATGGTGTAGAGGGTGTCGAGATCGTGGGTGATCAGGAACACGCTCAGGCCCAGGGCATCGCGCAGGGTCAGGATCAGCTGGTCGAAGGCGGCGGCACCGATCGGGTCGAGGCCGGCTGTGGGTTCGTCGAGAAACAGGATGTCCGGGTCCAGCGCCAAGGCGCGCGCCAGGGCTGCGCGCTTGATCATGCCGCCGGAGAGCGAGGCCGGGTATTTGTCGGCGGCGGAGATCGGCAGGCCGGCCAAGGCCAGCTTGACCCCGGCCAGGTGCTCGGCATCGGCGCGCGACAGGCCGGCATGCTCGATCAGCGGCAGGGCGACGTTTTCGGTGACGGTCAGTGACGAAAACAGCGCGCCTTTCTGAAACAGCACGCCAAAGCGGCGTTCGACCCGCGAACGCTGTTCCTCGGCCAAACCGGCCAGGTCTTCGCCAAACACTTTGATCTGCCCCTCGTTGGGGCGGCGTAGGCCGATGATGCTGCGCAGCAGTACCGACTTGCCGCTGCCCGACCCACCGACCACCGCGAGGATTTCGCCGCGGTACAGGTCGAGGTCGAGGTCCTTGTGCACCACCTGGCTGCCGAAGCGATTGCAGATGCCCCGCGCCTCGATCACCGCTCCCCGGCCACTCACCAGCCCATCTCCATGCAGAACAGCGCCGCCACCGCATCCAGCACGATGACCACGAAAATCGATTGCACCACGCTGGAGGTGGTGTGGGCGCCGACCGATTCGGCGCTGCCACTGACCTTGAAGCCTTCGAGGCAGCCGATGGCGGCGATCAGGAAGGCAAAAACCGGCGCCTTGGCCAGGCCGACCAGAAAGTGCTGCACACCGATGTCGCTTTGCAGCAGCGACAGGAACATCGCCGGCGAGATGCCCAGTGTCAGGGCGCAAACCACCGCACCGCCGACGATGCCGCAGATCATCGCGACGAAGGTCAGCAGCGGCAGTGAGATCAGCAGCGCCAGTACCCGCGGCACCACCAGCAGTTCGATCGGGTTGAGGCCAAGGGTGCGGATGGCGTCGATCTCTTCATTGGCCTTCATCGAGCCGATCTGCGCGGTGAAGGCACTGGCGGTGCGCCCGGCCATGAGAATGGCGGTCAGCAGCACTGCGAATTCGCGCAGGAACGAGAAGGCCACCAGGTCGACGGTGAACACCGTTGCACCAAAATTGGCCAGCACCGTGGCACCGAGAAAGGCCACCACGGCGCCCACCAGGAAGGTCAGCAAGGCGATGATGGGGGCGGCGTCCAGCCCGGTCTGCTCGATGTGCGCGATCACCGGGGTGACGCGCCAGCGGTGTGGCTGTAGCAGGCGGCGCAGCAGGGTCTCGATGATCAGGCCGAGGAAGCCGAGCAGCTGCATGGTGTCCTGCCACAGCGTGCCGACCGCGCAACCGATGCGCTCCAGCAGCACCAGCAACACGTTGCGCTCGGGCTCCTTGACCGGGATGCAGTAGTCCTGCACCGAACAGTAGACATTCTTGAGCAGGGCGCGGCTGGCTTCAGGCAGGCCGTTGGTGCAGTGCGAGAGGCGCTCGGAGCCGAGCAGTTCGGCCAGCAGCGAGGCGCCGGCGGTGTCCAGGCGGCCCAGCTGGCTGAGGTCGACGGCGGTATCGGCGCCGTACTGTGTGCGCAGGCGCTCGCTGTCGCGCCTGAGGCTGGCGTAGTGAGCCAGGGTCCAGTCACCGGCGATCCGCAGGCAGGCCGGCTGGCAGTTGGTGTCCAGGGTGGCGCTGGGGGTGGTCATAGGCTCCATGCATCCGGCTGGGCTAGAGGCTGATCATAGCGCAGCAGGCCTGGAGCGGTTTGTTGAATATGTGCTGTCCTGCGCCGATGTCACGGCGCAGGCGCGTCGTCCACCACCTTGAAGCGCAGCACACCGATCACCTGGCCATCCTCGGTCAGCACCCGGACCTGCCACTTGCCCACCGGGTTGGGCGGGAAGTTCTGCTTGTGGGTCCAGGCACGATAGCCTTCCTTGCGCCCGCCGTGGATGTCCAGGGCGATGCGATCGACTTCCTGGCCGTCCTTCTGCCATACGTGGTAGATGCGCTCGTCCAGGCCCCGTGGTGCGTTGATCGCAGTGTAGGCGTACAGGCCATTGCTGCGAATGCGGCTGGCGGCAATCTCCTCCAGCGATTCGCCGGGCTGACGATTGAGTACTTCGGTGCTGACTGCCACGTCCGTCATCCACAGCGTTGCCGGTGGCACCCAGGAACGTAGCAACCAGCCGCTACCGCCTACAGCCAGGGTAACCAGCACCAGTGCCACGCCGCGGCGCCAGGTATTGACCGGGAAGCTGCTGAGCAGGCTTGGGAACGACAGCGCCATGGCGGCAATCAACGCCAGCTTGAAGCTCTGTGCGGTGGTCAGGTGCAGGATGATCGGCAGCGCGGTGAGCAGCGCGGCGAACAGCGTCAGGGTGTGCAGCGCGAGGAACAGCCAGCGCCGTGGCGCCAGCCACTTGTAGTAAAGCGGGTCGATGATCGAGATGAGCCCGGCGGCGCCAAGCAGGCCGGTGAACACCAGCTGGCCGCTGTTCCAGGTGGTGGTGATGAAGAAGAACGGCAAGACGAAGAACAGACTTTCCTGGTGGATCATCTGTGTCGCGTAGCGCAGCAGCGGCTGCGGGATCTCGCGGTTGAAGGTGCGCGCGAACAGGCCGGTCAGGGTGTTTTCCAGCATCAGCCAGACCCAGCTGACCAGCATGAGGATGGCGATCCAGCTGGCCAGGCTGGCCTGGCGGTCGACCAGGATGAAGCTGCCGATGCCGGAAAGGAAACCACCGAGTGCAATGACGCCGGGGTAGCGTTTGAGCAGCTCGATGACGCGCTGGACGAAGTGGGGTATTGGGGGCATGGGTCTGCAACGAGAATATGAAGTGGCTGTGCCAGCCTCTTCGCGGGGCCGGTACTGGCAAAAGGATACCGCCGATTCACTGCTGCCGTGTAGCACCACCGGGCCGTTGTGGCTTATGTCGCCGCCAGCGCAGCAGCCCCAGCGCCAGTATCAGCCCCAGCAGCAAGGCAACCAGGCCATAAAGCTCGTCATACCCGAGGAACGGCTTCTCGATCCGCAGGTAGCCCTGATCCTTGAGCAATTCCTTCAGGGCCGCGTTGGCCTCTTCCAGCGTCACCTGGCGCAACGTGCGCGCCGGGTCGGCAAAGCGGCCGTTGTTGTAATCGTTCAGCGCCCCCCAATAAAAATCGGCCAGCGCACTGTTGCCCTGGGTGCTCCAGCTTTCCTTGGCAACGGCGGCATCCTTGATGCGGGCGAAGGTATCCGGATCGAGGCCTTCCTTGCGCAAATGATCGAACAGCTGCTGCATCACCTTCACGGCTTGGTCGATGTCATCGCGCTCAAGGTCGGCATTGAGGCTGAGCATGCCGCTGTCGCCAAAGCTCTCGCGTTGTACCGATGGCCCGTACGACAGGCCGTTGCGCAGGCGCAGCTGGTCGTATACGGCCCAGTCGAGGTAGCGCGACAGCAGGTCAAGGGTCTGCTGATGTTCACTGTCCAGCACCGGCTCGATGAACAGCCAGTGCAACTTGACGCTGTCGCCCAGCAGGCCGCGGGTCAGGTCACGGCGCTGCTCGGCCTGTTGGCTGATGCTTTCGAGGGTGCGCCGTTCTTCCGGCTCGGTGGCAGGCAGTTCGCCGAAGGTGCGCTCCAGATAGGCCGGCAGCAGGCGATCCAGGCCGCCGACGACGATCAGGGTCATGTTGTTGGCGGCGTACCAGTGATCGCGCAGGGTTTTCACCTGCTCCAGGGTCATCGCCGCGACATTGGAGCGTTCGGGGCATTTCAAGCCCAGCTCGGTGGCCAGCTGGTCGCTGGCCGGGTGGCCGATGTCCTGGCGGTCGAGCCAGCGCTGCAGGTGGCCATAGTGGCCGCCATCCTCGCGCTCGATGATGCGCTTGGCCGTGGCCAGGGCCTTGGCGTCGATGCGCGTGTCGCGGACGATTGCCAGCAACAGGTCGAGCACCTTGCGCTGGTTGCGTGCCGGGGCCTCGATGACAAAGGTGGTGTCGGCGCTGCTGGTGAAGGCATTCCACTCGCCCCCCAGGCTCTGCAGGCGTTCTTCAAGGCCGCCTTCACCGGTCTCGTCGATCCCGGTGAACAGCAGGTGTTCGAGCAGGTGCGGCAACTCCTTCTGATCGCAGTCGAAGTCATCCAGGCCCACGCCCACCACCAGGCGGATCGCCACATGGTCGCGCTCGTAACCGGACTTCAGGATCACCTGCAGGCCGTTGGGCAACAGGTAACCCTCGACCCGCGAGCGATCGAGGGCAAATGAGGGCAGGCTGCAGATCAGCAGGCAAACGAACATCAGGCAACGCATGGGCGAGCGACGGTCTCCAGGTGTGCGAGATCAGGACAGGTGGGCGTCTTCCGGGACGCTGTCGAGCAGCAGCCCGCCAGTGTCCGAGCCACCCAGTACCACATAGGCACTGCTGCAGAACAAAGAGTTCAACCGCTTCATGTCGGCGATCAGCTCCAAGTGTAGCGAACTCGTCTCGATACTTTGCACAACCTTACGCTGCAAACGGCTGACATGGGCATGCGCCAGGCGCCGTTCCTGGGCGCGGAAGCGACGCTTTTCGCGCAGTAGCAGGCGCGCGCTTTCCGGATCGGCACTGAGGAACACCGACAGCCCCAGGCGCAGGTTGGCCAGCAGCTGCTCCTGCAGCCCGGTGAGTTCTTCCAGGCCGACCTGGGAAAACTCCCGGCGCTGGCTGGTTTTCTGTTGCTGCACCTTGCGCAGCATGCGCTCGATCAGGTCGCTGGCCAGCTTCAGGTTGATCGCCAGTTCGATGATTTCGGCCCAGCGCCGGTTGTCCTGGTCGCTGAGGTCTTCCCGTGGCATCTGCGCCAGGTACAGCTTGATCGCGCTGTACAGTGCTTCGGCATCCTCGCTCAAGGCCCGCACCTGCTGTGGCATGGCGGCCTGGGTGCCGCGCAGGGCGCCGAGCATGGCTTCCAGCAGGCTGTCGACGATGTCGCCCAGGCGCAGGGTTTCACGGGCAGCATTGGCCAGGGCCAGGCTGGGCGTGGTCAGCGCCGAGGCATCGAGATGACGCGGGCGTACCTGGCCATTGCCCGTTTCGCGTTCGGGCAGCAGCGTATTGCACAGGCGGCCCATGGGTTTGACCGTCGGCAGCATGATCAGGCAACGCAGGGTGTTGTAGAGCAGGTGGAAACCGATCACCAGCTCCTGTGGGCTGAAGCTCAGGCTGTCCATCCACTCCACCAGTGGGTGCAGCACAGGGATGATCAGCACCAGGCCGATCAGCTTGTACAGCAGGCTGCCCAGGGCCACGCGGCGCCCTGCGGAGTTCTGCATGCTGGTGCTGATGAAGGCCAGCAGGCCGCTGCCGATGTTGGCGCCAACCACCAGGCCGATGGCCACCGGCAGGCTGATCACTTCGGCGCCGGCCAGGGTGGCAGTGAGCAGCACGGCAGCCAGGCTGGAATACGAAACCATGGCGAACAGCGCGCCGACCAGCGCGTCGAGCATGATGTCGCCGGTCAAGGATGCGAACAGCACCTTCACGCCTTGTGCGTGGGTGATCGGCGCTGCCGCCTGCACGATCAGTTGCAGGGCCAGGATGATCAGGCCCAGGCCGATTGCCACGCGGCCCAGTTGCCCGGCGCGGGTCTGCTTGCGTGAGAGGAAGAAGATCACGCCGAGGAACAGCAGCAGTGGCGACAGCCACGACAGGTCGAAGGTCAGCACCCTGGCCATCAGCGCTGTACCCACGTCGGCACCGAGCATGATCGCCAGCGCCGGCGTCATGGCCATCAGGCCCTGGCCGACGAAGGAGGTGACCAGCATGGCGGTGGCGTTGCTGCTTTGCACCACGGCAGTCACTACGATACCGGCAATGAATGCCAGCGGGCGGCGGTTCATGTTCTGGCTGAGCACGCGGCGCAGGTTGGAGCCGAACACCCTGAGGATGCCGGTACGGACGATATGCGTGCCCCACACCAGCAAGGCCACGGCGGAAAGCAGGTTGAGCAGGGTCAGCATGGTCGAGCCCCCCTTTGTTCTCGGGCTCCAGCAGCGGAGCCAAATTGTGTGAAGCCGTAAGCCTGGCCCGGGGGTGGGTGTTTTGATCCAGTGCTTACTCAAGCTTTAGTTGTTTTGCGGACCTCGCGCCAGCTTGGCACGCTCTGCAGGCATTTGAAATGTTTGTGTCATGAAAGCTTGCACATGAAAAAGGGCCCCGGAGGGCCCTTTCTGCTGCGCGTCCTGATGTTATTGACCCGGAATGTCCTTGCGCAGTTTCACCGGCTCATGTTCCTTGCCCTGCTTGCGCGCCATGGCGGTGCGCATGCGGATGTTGATCGCCTCCACGGCCAGCGAGAAGGCCATGGCGAAGTAGACATAGCCCTTCGGCACGTGCACATCGAAAGATTCGGCGATCAGCACGGTACCGACGACGATCAGGAAGGAAAGTGCAAGCATCTTCAGCGACGGGTGTTTGTCGATGAAGTCGCTGATGGCCCCGGCGCAGGCCATCATCACCAGCACTGCGACGACGATGGCGGCAATCATCACCGGCACGTGCGAGACCATGCCGACGGCAGTGATTACCGAGTCCAGCGAGAACACGATGTCGATGATGGCGATCTGGATGATGGTGTAGAAGAACTTGCCGCCAGCGCCCTTGGGTTCGTCTGCGCTTTCGTCCTCGCCTTCCAGGCCGTGGTAGATCTCTTGCGAGCTTTTCCACAGCAGGAACAGGCCACCGCAGAACAGGATCAGGTCGCGGCCGGAGATACCCTGGCCGAACACCACGAACAGGTCGGCGGTCAGGCGCATGACCCAGGTGATCGACAGCAGCAGCATGATGCGGGTGACCATGGCCAGGGCCAGGCCGAAGATCCGGGTGCGTGGCTGCATGTGCTTGGGCATGCGGCTGACCAGGATCGAGATCATGATGATGTTGTCGATCCCGAGGACAATCTCAAGCGCTGTGAGGGTAAAAAAGGCAACCCAGATTTCCGGGCTGGTCAGCCATTCCATGTGTATTCCTTCAAACGATAAAGGCGATGCACCCCTGCAGGGGCGCATCGCGTTGGGTGATGCGTGTTAATTAAAGACTACTGAACAGCGGGAAAATGCCCATCAGCAGCGCGGCGAGCATTATGCATAGGCATACCAGCACTGCCCACCTGAGCGTGAAGCGCTGATGATCGCCGAACTCGATTCCGGCCAGGGCCACCAGCAGGTAGGTCGAAGGTACCAGCGGGCTGAGCAGGTGTACCGGCTGCCCGACGATCGAGGCACGGGCCATTTCCACTGGGCTGATGCCGTAATGGCTGGCCGCTTCCGACAGCACCGGCAGCACGCCGTAGTAGAAGGCGTCGTTGGACATGAAGAAAGTGAACGGCATGCTCACGATCGCAGTGATTACCGCAAGGTACGGGCCCAATGCTTCCGGGATGACCGCCAGCAGGCTCTTGGACATGGCTTCGACCATGCCGGTGCCGGACAGGATGCCGGTGAAGATGCCCGCGGCGAAGATCAGCCCGGTTACGGCCAGCACGCTGCCGGCGTGAGCGGCGATGCGGTCTTTCTGCTGCTGCAGGCAGGGGTAGTTGACGATCATGGCGATGCTGAAGGCGATCATGAACAGTACCGGCAGCGGCAGCACGCCGGCGATCAGCGCGACCATCAGGCCGGCGGTCAGGGCACCGTTGAAGTAGATCAGCTTGGGGCGGCGTGCTTCTGGGAACTGCGAAACGCTGATTTCGCTGTGGTCGATGTCATCGGTCGGCAGGTGCAGTTCGCCCAGTCGGGCACGTTCGCGCTTGCCGTACATATAGGCAATGGCGAGGATCGCCAGCACGCCGATGGCCATGGCCGGGATCATCGGCACGAAGATGTCCGACGGGTCTACGTGCAGGGCGCTGGCAGCACGAGCGGTCGGGCCACCCCACGGGGTCATGTTCATCACCCCGCCGGCGAGGATGATCAGGCCGGCCATGATCCGCGGGCTCATGCCCAGGCGGCTGTACAGCGGCAGCATGGCGGCGCAGCAGATCATGTAGGTGGTGGCGCCGTCACCGTCGAGCGAGACCACCAGGGCCAGCACCGCGGTACCCACCGAGACTTTCAGCGGGTCGCCCTTGACCAGCTTGAGGATCTTGCGCACGGCCGGGTCGAACAGGCCGGAGTCGATCATCAGGGCGAAGTAGAGGATGGCGAACATCAGCATCACGCCGGTGGGCGCGAGCTTGCTGATGCCTTCGAGCATCATTGGGCCGATCTTGGCGGAAAAACCGCCGAACAGGGCGAACAGGATCGGTACCAGGATCAGCGCGATCAAGGCCGACAGGCGCTTGGTCATGATCAGGTACATGAAGGTGATGACCATGGCAAAGCCGAGGAAGGTCAGCATGGCAATACTCCAGGCGTGGCGCAGCGAAAGGAATGACTATTCGGCGGATCAGCGCGTGGGGCGCTGCACGGGGAGCATGCGGAACGGGGGTACGGAAAGGCGGGCGCAGGAATACATCAGAATCACCATTGTTGTTGTTGATGGGCCGGGCGCGGAGATTTCCGGGTGCCCTGGCTGACCGGTCTTGTGCCGGTAGTGGCGGCTATCCTAGTGGGGCAAGCTTTCAGC
Organism: Pseudomonas sp. NPDC089422; assembly: GCF_044749405.1. Taxonomy (NCBI): domain Bacteria; kingdom Pseudomonadati; phylum Pseudomonadota; class Gammaproteobacteria; order Pseudomonadales; family Pseudomonadaceae; genus Pseudomonas; species Pseudomonas sp. NPDC089422. Next base: position 13,053 of record NZ_JBIVHW010000011.1, on the reverse strand, counting down.
CAGCTTTCGCCGGAAAAACGGCGACGGGAGGTAGGTGATGCAGGATGTAATCGAGGGTGGCTGCCATTGCGGCGCCCTGCGCTATCGGCTGCAGGGTGACCTGACGGATGTCGCCCATTGCCATTGTTCGATCTGCCGGCGGGTCAGCGGCGGGCTGGTGGTGACCTGGGTCACGCTGCCGCGTTCGGGTTTCCGCTGGATGGCTGGAAGGCCTCAGTGCTATGTGGCACCGGCCAGTTGCAAGCGGTATTTCTGTGGGGAATGCGGGGCGCATGTGGCACTGGTGACCGAACATAGCCCGGGAAGCATCGATGTGACCGTGGCGACGCTGGACCACCCGGAACGGGTGCCGGCCAGGCGGCATATCTGGATTGGCAGCCGGTTGCCTTGGTTGCATCTGGATGAGGAGTTGCCTGGGGAGGCGGAGGAAAGTCTGTAAGCCTTGTGTTGCCTGTACCGGCCTCATCGCGGCTGAAGCCGCTCCTACAGGGATCGCGCCGTCTGTAGGAGCGGCTTTAGCCGCGATGAGGCCGGTGCAGGTATCAAGGCAATTGCAGGCCGCCCGCTGCCTTGTGCAGGGCCCGCAAATGCACACCAATCTGCTTCACGTTGGCCTCGACCGCCGCAATTTCCCTGGCCCGCGACGGCTCCAGCAGTGCCCTCACCTCCTTGTCCAGGTCGCTGCTCAGACGCAGCAGCTTGGCCTGCCGCTCGGTACTGACCTGCTCCAGCTGCTTGCGCTCCTCTGGCTGTGGTAGCCCATAGCCCTTGGCGTCGAGCAACTCGGCCGGGCGGCTGAGGAAGCCGCTGTTGGCGAGCATCTGCTTCAGGGTTTCGTCGGCTTTGTTGATGCTACCGTCCTTCAGCGCGGCAGCGTTCAGGTAGCGCTGTTTCACTTCGTCCTGAGCCAGCAGCAACTGCCGGCGCAGGCTGGCCTGCTCGAGCAGCAGCAAGGCCGCGCTGGTGCGCAGGTCGGCCTTGTCGAACCAGGGGCGCCTTTGCTCTGCATCCAGCGCCAGCCAGTCCTCGACCGCGGTCTGCTTGATCGGCAGTTGCTTCCTCAGTACATCGAACATGGCCTGGTAACGGTCGCGATAGGAGTCGAAGCGGTAACCCAGGCGCAGGGCCTCTCGCGGGTCGTCGAGCACGCTGGTATCGGCCAGCCCCCTGCCCTTGAGCACAGCCAGCAAACCATTGGGCATGATGCTGTCGAGGTCATTCAGGCGTGGGTTGGCAGTGCCGCTGCGCAGCAGCTTCAACGATTCCACCGCGCAGTTGTTGGACAGGAACCAATAGTTGCCGTCGTAGCTCCAGTGCATCTCGGCGGCCTGGCGCACCAGGTTTTCAATTTCGTCGCGGTTGAGCTTGAGCGGCACCGAGGCCAGGCTGCGCAGTTCGGTCTTGGTGTATTCATCGATCACCTGGCCCAGCGGCAGCACGAACAGCCGTGAGGGGTAGACGCCGACCAGGCCGTCCCAGCTGGACAGCTGCACGTCGTTGACGAACGCACGGTAAGACAGCACCAGGCTCTGGTCGAGGTCCAGGCGGCAGTCCGGGCCTCGTGGACGGCCGGGTTTGCAGATCACCAGGCGCAGCATGCTGTGGCCCCAGCGGCTGACCAGGTTCTGGTTGGCCTCAGCCAGCAGGAAGTCGACTTCGTAGACCCGTTCGGGGTCGATCTCGCCCAGTGGCTGGCGGGCGAAGTCGCTGCCGGCATTGATGAATGGCAGGCCTTTGGCGCAGGTGTTCTGCGGCGGCGCCCAGCCGAAATGGTCGCGCAGGTACTGGTTGAGCGCCGGTCGACGGCAGCCGTAGCTCGGGTCGAGGAGGAAATACTCCATGTTGACCGCGATGTATTCCTTGGGACTGCTCAGCTCGTAACTGTCGGGGCTGCGCATGAGTTGGGCGTTGTGTTGCTCACGTTCGCCGCGGCGACCGACGTATTGTGGCCAGCCAGCCAGGTCGAGCAGGCGCGGGTCGTCGCTGAGGGTAAAGCGGCGTTCGGTTTGACCGCGGCACGCTTCCAGCTGGCCGATCTTGCCCAGCGTGCCCTGCTGGCGCGCGCAGCGGGCAATCAGCGAGCGCTCGGTGCTGGGCCACAGGCGGGCACGGTCATAAATATGGGTGAGCTCGTGCAGGACGGTGGCCAGCAGCTCTTCTCGCACCGTGCCATGGGGGCGGTTGGTGCGCTCGTTGGCAGCACTGCCGTCAGCCAGGCTGGGCAGCAGGCGACGGTTGAGTTCGAGGGTCGATACCAGCGAAGCCTGGCCATAGGCATCGGCCGGCATCTTGTCGCTCCAGCTGACCGTGACGCGCCGGTCCAGCCGTTGCTTGAAGCGTGGCGGCAGCTTGGCCATGGCCTCGTCGAGCAGGGCCTGGCTGGCTTGGGTCTGTTGCGGGTCGAGGCCTGCCGCCTGCAGTTCGAGCTGCAGGTCGGCCAGGGCGGGCGTACCCAGCAGCGTCAGGGCGCAGCCGAGCAGCCAGGCACGCACGTGGTTCACAGCGCGAGGATGGCTTCGGCCAGTACTTGGTCGCTGGCGTCACGCGCTTCGGGTACGCGCTCGCGCAGGGTGCTGAACGCGGCTTCGAGTTGCGCGCCACGGATATCGCCATTGCTGGCGACGAAGCTGGCGGCGTCGTCATGGGCTTCGCGCACCACTTTGGCGTCGCGGATCGAAGTGGTGGTGTCAGAGGTGAAATCGATCGAACGGCCAAAGGCGCGCACGATGATGTTGCTGGTGGCCACCAGGGTCTGTGCATGGGCCAGGTCGGCCAGCAGCAACATGCCGAGGGAAGCGGCAATCAGCGGTTTACGCATGGAGCATCTCCGAAAAATACAGGGAGTCAGATGTAGTTATTGGACGAGAATTGCTTCTGCCAGTTCAAGGTCGCCGACGGAGTGCCGTGCGCAGTTGTGGCGCAGCGAGTCGAGTGCCGCTTCCAGGCGTGCACCGCGAATCACGCCATCGCTGGCAACGTATGCCGCCGCATCGTCGCGGGCCTGCCTGACCAGTTTGCGGTCGAAGGGGGCGGCGGTGACCTGGCTGGTAACGTAGCCCGTGATGACCAGGCCTTGTGTGGTGGTGTCCATGGCGTGGGCACTGGCCATGGCAGTGGCGCTGAACAGCAACGGCAACAGATAACGCATGAGCTTTCTTGACGGCAGGGGAAGTGAACGGCGAAGGCTACCTCAGGTGCGAGGCCGCTAGCCAACGCACCTGCTGTGCATGGCCTTGATCAGATTGCCAGAATGGCCTGGGCCAGCTGTGCATCACTGGCTTGCAGCTGCGGCATGTTCGAACGGATGTGCAGGAAGGCACTTTCCAGTCGCGCACCACGAATGGCGCCTTGGGTGCCGACGAAGCTGGCGGCGTCATCACGTGCGGCCTGTACGATCTTGTCATCGCGGAACGATGAGGTCAGGTCGGAGGTGGCGTCGGTGGAGGCGGCGAAGGCGCGTACCACGGCATCGGTAGTGACAACAAAACTGCTCGCTTGGGCGGTGCTGGCCAGGCCGAGCAGCAGGGCGGCACCAATCAGGTATTTACGGGACATGTTCTTGGACTCCTGGATAGGGTTCTGCTTTATCGGACGCTTGCACAGTTCGTCGCGGTACGTATTTGACAACGGGTTCTACCAGACTGCTGAGCGAAGCGTATCACGCGCTGCTGTTTCTGGATGTTAATGAGAGCGGAAGCGGGTAACTGTTGTGGTCGATATTTGATTTTAAATAACTGTACAGGTCTTTCGTGAAGCGGCTCTGGGACGCACCTTGCAGGCAATAAAAAACCCGCTGCAGTCGCCCGCAACGGGTTGGGAATTCGCGGTGCCGGCCGCAGCCGGCGAACCGGAGCTTAGCGCCAGAACGGCTTGCTCAGCTCTTCGTAACGCTGCGACTCGCTGATACCGGCGTCGGCCAGCAGGCGGGCATCCAGGCGAGCCAGTTGACGGCGGCTGGCCATGCGACGCTGCCACAGCAGCAGGGTGGAGATAGCGCGCAGTGGCAGGGAAGCCTGGGACTGCTGGGCGTTGCTTTCAAAAACCAGACCGGAACTGAGGGTACGTTCCATGATGCTTCATCCTTCCGCTTATGGCGGGATTAGGTAGTGATTTAACTGATGCCAATGATCCTCCTCTGCTGTCCATAACAGTAGATACAGTTCAACAGTAATGCGATAGGCCAGTTAACTGTTTAACCCTACTGTTGCACTCGAAATCGGCACAACTGTACCGGTCTGCACTGTGGTGGTGCATTTTTGCTCGGCTTCGGAGATTTGAAGGTCAGGAAGGTCTGAAACTAGCAGTACAGTAGTACAGTTTTAATCGGCAAATTGAGAGAAGTGTTCAGGCGGGGTGGTTTGACTGTTCTGGCCCGGTCGGCGGCGTGGCGACGACCGGGCCAGAACAGTTGAGGCGGCAGGATCAGCTGGCGAGCATGCGCCCGGTTTCTTCGAGATTTTCGTGCCAGCTCAGGGCTTCACGCAGGATGTGCGGGGTGTGGCCACCACGCTGGCAGGCGCGATCGAAGTAATCGTTCAGCGCTGCGCGGTAGTCCGGGTGCACACAGTTGTCGATGATCGCCCGCGCCCGCTCACGCGGTGCCAGGCCACGCAAGTCGGCCAGGCCTTGCTCGGTGACCAGGATGTCGACGTCGTGTTCGGTATGGTCAACGTGGCTGACCATTGGCACCACGCTGGAAATCGCACCGCCTTTGGCGATCGACTTGGTGACGAATACCGCCAGGTGGGCGTTGCGGGCGAAGTCACCCGAACCGCCGATGCCGTTCATCATCTTGGTGCCACAGACGTGGGTCGAGTTGACGTTGCCGTAGATGTCGAACTCCAGCGCCGTGTTGATGCCGATGATGCCCAGGCGGCGGACCACTTCGGGGTGGTTGGAGATCTCCTGCGGGCGCAGGACCAACTTGTCCTTGTAGCGCTCCAGGTTGCCGAACACGTCGGCATTGCGACGGGTCGACAGGGTGATCGAGCTGCCCGAGGCAAAGCTCAGCTTGCCGGCGTCGATCAGGTCGAAGGTCGAGTCCTGCAGCACTTCGGAGTACATGGTCAGGTCTTCGAACGGCGACTCGATCAGGCCACACATCACCGCGTTGGCGATGCTGCCGATACCTGCCTGCAGCGGGCCGAGCTTGTTGGTCATGCGGCCAGCTTCCACTTCCTGCTTCAGGAAGTTGATCAGGTGGTCGGCGATGCCCTGGGTTTCGTCATCCGGCGGCAGCACGGTGGATGGCGAATCCGGCTGGTCGCTGATGACGATACCGACGATTTTGGCCGGGTCGATCGGGATCGCGGTGCTGCCAATGCGGTCGTCGACCTTGACCAGCGGGATTGGCGTGCGGGTTGGGCGATAGGTCGGGATATAGATGTCGTGCAGGCCTTCGAGGTTGGCGTTGTGCGACAGGTTGATCTCGACGATCACTTGTTTGGCGAAGATCGCAAAGCTGGCCGAGTTACCTACCGAGGTGGTTGGCACGATGTGGCCCTGCTCGGTGATGGCCACGGCTTCGATGACCGCGATATCCGGCAGCTTGAGCTGCTGGTTGCGCAGCTGCTCGACGGTTTCCGACAGGTGCTGGTCGATGAACATCACCTGGCCGTCGTTGATGGCCTTGCGCAGGGTGCTGTCGACCTGGAACGGCATGCGGCGGGCCAGCACGCCGGCTTCGGTCAGCTGCTTGTCGAGGTCGTTGCCCAGGCTGGCGCCGGTCATCAGGCTGATTTTCAGTGGCGACTGCTTGGCGCGTTCGGCCAGGGCATGCGGCACAGCCTTGGCTTCGCCGGCGCGGGTGAAACCGCTCATGCCGACGGTCATGCCGTCCTCGATCAGGCCAGCGGCATCAGCCGCACTCATTACCTTGCTGTGCAGGGAGGACAAGCGGATACGATCACGGTACATGGATTGTTATCTCGGGCTACTGAAACTACTGAAGCGCAGTCTAGAGATTTCGCCCATTGCCGTCCCACGACCATGGTCGTATGAGAAGCACTGAAATAGAGCCGTTGATCCGGATCAACAAAAGAAAAGCCCCGGCAGATTCTGACCGGGGCTTCCTTTATATCAGCGGGTTTGCAGCGGCGGTTGTCACTCCACCGCCTTCACCATGTCTTCGATGACCTTCTTCGCGTCACCGAACACCATCATGGTCTTGTCCAGGTAGAACAGTTCGTTGTCCAGGCCGGCATAGCCGCTGGCCATCGAGCGCTTGTTGACGATGATGGTCTTGGCCTTGAAGGCTTCGAGGATCGGCATGCCGGCGATGGGCGACTTCGGATCGTTCTTCGCCGCCGGGTTGACCACGTCGTTGGCACCCAGCACCAGCACCACGTCAGCCTGGCCGAACTCGGCGTTGATGTCTTCCATCTCGAACACCTGGTCGTACGGCACTTCGGCTTCGGCCAGCAGTACGTTCATGTGGCCAGGCATGCGCCCTGCCACCGGGTGGATCGCGTACTTCACGGTCACGCCGTTGTGGCTCAGCTTCTCGGTCAGTTCCTTCAGCGCGTGCTGGGCACGAGCCACCGCCAGGCCGTAACCCGGGACGATGATCACGCTGTCGGCGTTGCTCAGCAGGAAGGTGGCGTCGTCGGCCGAGCCGGACTTCACCGGGCGCTGCTCTTTAGAGCCTTGTGCTGCGCCGGCATCGGTGTCGCCGCCGAAGCCGCCGAGGATCACATTGAAGAACGAGCGGTTCATCGCCTTGCACATGATGTACGAGAGGATGGCACCGGACGAACCGACCAGGGAGCCTGCAATGATCAGCATCGAGTTGTTCAGCGAGAAGCCGATACCGGCCGCTGCCCAGCCCGAATAGCTGTTGAGCATCGACACCACCACCGGCATGTCGGCCCCCCCGATCGGAATAATGATCAGCACGCCCATGATGAAGGCCAGGACCAGCATCAGGGTGAAGGCACTGTAGTGGCCGGTGAAGGTGAACAGCAGGCCCAGGGCGATGGTGGTCAGGCCGAGGATCAGGTTCAGCTTGTGCTGACCGGCAAACTGTACCGGTGCTCCCTGGAACAGGCGGAACTTGTACTTGCCCGACAGCTTGCCGAAGGCGATCACGGAACCGGAGAAGGTGATGGCGCCGATGGCTGCACCCAGGAACAGTTCCAGGCGGTTGCCGGTGGGGATCGGGTCGCTGATGGCGGCGACGATGCCCATCGACTGCGGCTCGAGCACGGCGGCAATGGCGATGAACACCGCTGCCAGGCCGATCATGCTGTGCATGAAGGCGACCAGCTCGGGCATCTTGGTCATCTCGACGCGCTTGGCCATGATCGAGCCAGCGGTACCACCGACCAGCAGGCCGACGATCACATAGCCGATACCGGCCGTGGCCAGCTCAGCCCCCAGCTTATAGATGAGGCCAACCGTGGTGAGGATGGCGATCCCCATGCCGATCATGCCGAACAGGTTGCCGCGCCGCGAGGTGGTCGGGTGCGACAGGCCCTTGAGCGCCTGGATGAAACACACCGAGGCGACGAGGTAGAGGAGCGTTACCAGATTCATGCTCATGCTTACTTCTGCGCCTCGTTCTTGGTTTTCTTCTTGAACATCTCAAGCATGCGACGGGTGACCAGGAAGCCACCGAACACGTTGACCGCAGCCAGGGCCACCGCCAGGGTGCCCATCAGCTTGCCGGCCGGGGTCACGGTCAGGGCCGCCGCCAGCATGGCGCCGACGATGACGATCGCCGAAATGGCGTTGGTAACCGCCATCAGCGGCGTGTGCAGCGCCGGGGTGACGTTCCACACCACGTGGTAGCCCACATAGATGGCCAGCACGAAGATGATCAGGTTGTAGATGCCATGGGAAATCAGCATGTCTTCCATTGTCGTGCTCCTTAGCCGTTCTTGCGGACGACCTGGCCGTCGCGGCACATCAGGCAGGCCGCGACGATGTCGTCTTCGAGGTTGATGACCAGCGCGCCGTCCTTGTCGAACAGCAGCTTCATGAAGTCCAGCAGGTTGCGTGCATACAGCGCCGAGGCATCGGCACCCACCTGGGCTGGCAGGTTGGTCGGGCCGACGATGATCACGCCGTTCTCCTGTACCACCTGGTCGGCCACGGTCAGCGGGCAGTTGCCGCCCTGGGCTGCCGCGAGGTCGATGACCACCGAGCCGGGCTTCATCTGCGCCACGGTCTCGGCGCTGAGCAGGGTCGGTGCCTTGCGGCCGGGGATCAGCGCGGTGGTGATGACGATATCCGCCTGCTTGGCGCGCTCGTGCACGGCCTGGGCCTGGCGTTGCATCCAGCTGGCTGGCATTGGCCGGGCATAGCCGCCGACACCTTCGGCGCACTCACGCTCTTCGTCGGTCTCGTAGGGCACGTCGATGAACTTGGCGCCCAGCGACTCGATCTGCTCCTTCACTGCCGGGCGTACGTCGGACGCCTCGATCACCGCACCCAGGCGCTTGGCCGTGGCGATGGCCTGCAGGCCGGCAACGCCCGCCCCCAGGATCAGTACGCGCGCGGCTTTGACGGTACCGGCGGCGGTCATCAGCATGGGCATGAAGCGAGGATAGTGGTGGGCCGCCAGCAGCACGGCTTTGTAACCGGCGATGTTGGCCTGCGACGACAGCACGTCCAGGCTCTGGGCCCGCGAGGTACGTGGCGCGGCTTCCAGGGCGAATGCGGTGATACCGCGTTCGGCCATCTTGCCGATGAGCTCGCTGTTGAAGGGGTTGAGCATGCCTACCAGGAGGCTGCCACTGTTGATCAGGGCCAGTTCCTGGTCGTTGGGAGCGACCACCTTTAGCACCAATTGGGCGCCGTAGGCATCGGCTGCGCTTCCCAGGGAAGCCCCCACAGCCTCATAGGCACTGTCCGGAATGCTGGCGTTGAGCCCTGCCCCCCGTTGGACGGTGACCTGATGGCCCTGGCCAATCAGTTTCTTGATGGTTTCCGGGGTCGCAGCGACCCTTGTCTCACCGGTCTGCGTCTCGAGAGGAACACCAATGTGCACGACTATTTCTCCTGCGGTGACCTTTTGTCTTTGTAAGAGCCAGCACACTGCGGATGGCGCGCTGGGGCGGCTGTTGAGCGCCGGGCCCGCCGAATCCAGGGCGGGCGAAGCATTTTGCAGACGAACCCAGGGGCCTTCAACCGGTTCTGGAGCGAAACGAAGTTAAAACTACAAGTCACCCTGTGACCGTATGTCGCAAGCAGTGGGCTACAGCCCGTCAACCATGGGCTATTCGCAGATTAGGGGAAAAATCGAAATTTTTTGCGATGATTTCGCGGATGGGCTCGTGAATGTCGTAAAACCCTCTGAAAGCCGCGTGTTTAGCGGTCTCGATGGGGTTTTTCGATTCACCTGAACAGTTTTCGTTGAGGCGACAAAAACTTACATCTGTAGGTGTTTAAAATAATTGACTACAAGGGTAGGTCAGCGCTTTCGCCCTTGTGTGAGGCGGTATAGAGCTGCGCCTGCCCCACCAGCCAGTCACGGAAGGCCCGGAGCGAGGCGGATTCCACCTTGCGTTCGGGAATCATCAGATAGTAGGCCTTGTCGCTGGAGAGCGCGTACCTGTTAGCGACTACCAGCCTCCCCTCCTCCAGCTCGCGCTGGATCAGGAATGGCGGGATCAGCGCGATGCCCATCTCGTGCATGGCCGCCTGAGCCAGCATGGAGAATAGTTCATAGCGCGGGCCTGTCATGTCGCCCGCGATATTCAGGCCCAGGCCATTGAACCACTGGCGCCAGGCATAAGGCCGGGTGGTCTGCTGTAGCAATGGCAGGCTGGCGATGCGCTGGGCATCGAGCATGCCCTGCCCGTCCAGCAACACCGGGCTGCACACCGGCACGGGGTTCTCGCCCATCAGGCGATGGGACTGGGTGCCGGACCAGTCGGCATCACCAAAGTAGATGGCGGCATCGAACGGGGTGTCGGCGAACAGGAATGGGCGGGTGCGGTTGGTCAGGTTGACGGTGACCTCGGGGTGACGTTGCTGGAAGTCCTTGAGCCGTGGCAACAGCCATTGAGTGCCGAAGGTCGGCACCACGGCGAGTTCGATTACGTTGGCGCCCTGCTGGCGCATCACCGACAGCGTGTCGCGCTCCACCGCATCCAGTTGCGTGGCCACCTGGCGGCTATAGGACAGTCCGGCCTCAGTAAGCTTCACGCCGCGACGTGAGCGCCTGAACAGTTCGACGTTGAGGAAGGCTTCCAGCCCACCGATCTGGCGACAGACGGCGCCCTGGGTCAGGGCCAGCTCCTGGGCGGCCTTGGTAAAGCTCTCGTGGCGTGCGGCCGCTTCGAAGCAGACCAGTGCGGTGGTGCTGGGGATCTTGCGGCGCATGTACGGCAACCTCACTGATGGTGGCTTGAATATGGCGTTTTCGAGCATATCGAAGTGATAAAATATCACTGATGCGTGCGCAATCCTCGTTTGTCGTGGTGCCAGATCAGGCCTAGGATCAATGGCACAAGAAACCGCTCCCCTATTTCGAGGATTTCGCTCATGGCCGGTAAAGCAAGCTTCAACTGGATCGACCCGCTGCTGCTGGATCAGCAGCTCACTGAAGAAGAGCGCATGGTGCGTGACAGCGCTTATCAGTTCGCCCAGGACAAGCTGGCCCCGCGCGTGCTGGAAGCTTTCCGTCACGAACAGACCGACCCGGCGATCTTCCGCGAGATGGGTGAAGTCGGCCTGCTCGGTGCGACCATCCCCGAGCAATACGGTGGCAGTGGCCTGAACTATGTGTGCTACGGCCTGATTGCTCGTGAAGTGGAGCGCATCGACTCCGGCTACCGTTCGATGATGAGCGTGCAGTCTTCGCTGGTGATGGTGCCGATCAACGAATTCGGTACCGAAGCGCAGAAGCAGAAATACCTGCCCAAGCTGGCTTCTGGTGAGTGGATTGGCTGCTTTGGCCTGACCGAGCCTAACCATGGCTCCGACCCGGGCTCGATGATCACCCGTGCCAGGAAGGTCGATGGCGGCTACCGCCTGAGCGGCAGCAAGATGTGGATCACCAACAGCCCGATCGCCGATGTGTTCGTGGTCTGGGCCAAGGATGATGCCGGCGATATCCGCGGGTTTGTGCTGGAGAAAGGCTGGCAAGGCCTCAGCGCCCCGGCGATCCACGGCAAGGTTGGCCTGCGGGCATCCATCACCGGTGAAATCGTCATGGACAACGTGTTCGTCCCGGAAGAGAACATCTTCCCGGATGTGCGTGGCCTCAAGGGCCCGTTCACCTGCCTGAACTCGGCGCGTTATGGCATCTCCTGGGGTGCGCTGGGTGCGGCCGAAGCCTGCTGGCACACCGCTCGCCAGTACACCCTGGATCGTCAGCAGTTCGGTCGCCCACTGGCTGCCAATCAGCTGATCCAGAAGAAACTGGCAGACATGCAGACCGAGATCACCCTGGCCCTGCAAGGCTGCCTGCGCCTGGGCCGCATGAAGGATGAAGGCACTGCGGCGGTGGAAATCACCTCGATCATGAAGCGCAACTCCTGCGGCAAGGCCCTCGATATTGCCCGCATGGCCCGCGACATGCTGGGTGGCAACGGCATCTCCGACGAGTTCGGCGTGGCGCGCCACCTGGTCAACCTTGAGGTGGTCAACACCTATGAGGGTACCCATGACGTGCATGCGCTGATCCTCGGGCGTGCACAAACCGGCATCCAGGCCTTCTACTGATAAGGAGCCAGTCCATGGGCGCGCTATCTCATCTGCGGGTGCTGGACCTCTCCCGTGTGCTGGCGGGGCCTTGGTCGGGCCAGATCCTGGCGGACCTGGGGGCTGACGTGATCAAGGTCGAGCGCCCTGGCAGCGGCGACGACACACGCTCCTGGGGGCCGCCCTTCCTCAGGGATGCCGAGGGTGAGAACACCAGCGAAGCGGCTTATTACCTGTCGGCAAACCGCAACAAGCGCTCGGTGACCATCGACTTCACCCAGCCTGAAGGCCAGCGCCTGGTGCGCGAGCTGGCGGCCAGGTCGGATATTGTCATCGAGAACTTCAAGGTCGGTGGGCTGGCGGCTTATGGGCTGGATTACCTGAGCCTGAAGGCGATCAACCCCAAGCTTATCTATTGCTCGATAACTGGCTTCGGCCAGACGGGGCCGTACGCCAAGCGCGCGGGGTATGACTTCATGATCCAGGGCTTGGGTGGGCTGATGAGCCTGACGGGGCGCCCGGATGGAGAAGAAGGTGCCGGGCCGGTGAAGGTAGGTGTTGCCCTGACCGACATTCTCACCGGGCTCTACTCGACCGTAGCGATTCTGGCTGCCCTCGCCTACCGCGATCAGCATGGCGTTGGTCAGCACATCGACATGGCGCTGCTCGATGTGCAGGTGGCTTGCCTGGCCAACCAGGCAATGAACTACCTGACTACGGGTAATCCACCGCGGCGGCTGGGCAATGCTCACCCGAATATCGTCCCCTACCAGGACTTCCCGACGGCGGATGGCGATTTCATCCTTACCGTGGGTAACGATGGCCAGTTCCGCAAGTTCGCGGAGGTGGCTGGGCAGCCGCAGTGGGCGGATGACCCACGTTTCGCTACTAACAAGCAGCGGGTGGCGAACCGCGCCGAGCTGATCCCGTTGATTCGCCAGGCGACGGTATTCAAGACCACTGCTGAATGGGTGAGCCAGCTGGAGGCTGCCGGGGTGCCGTGCGGGCCGATCAACGATCTGGCGCAGATGTTCCAGGATCCACAGGTGCTGGCTCGGGGGTTGGCGGTAACCATGCCCCATGGGCTGGCGGGAAGTGTGCCGCAGGTGGCCAGCCCGATTCGGCTGTCCGAAACGCCTGTGGAGTATCGGCGGGCGCCGCCGCTGTTGGGCGAGCATACCGAGGCGGTGCTGGGCGATGTCCTGGGGCTGGATGCCGATGCTATAGGGCGGCTGCGCAGCGCTGGCGTTCTTTGATGCTATATAGAGCAATTGAAAAGCGGGGAGGCCGTCAGGCCTCCCCGCTTTGCTTTTCAGCGATATTAAAGTTTCTTGAAATTAAGGGTTGACGCGCTTTCGAATCCCCTTATAATGCGCCCCACTTCCAGCGACATCGGAACGACAA
>NZ_JBIVHW010000010.1:66709-234313 GCF_044749405.1 Pseudomonas sp. NPDC089422 | reverse complement strand
GCGTCAGGGTCGCCGTGCTGGTGTCGCCGTCAGCGTCCTTGATCGTGTAGGTGAAGTTCTCCACACCATTGCCGCCACCGCCCAGGTTCTTGAAGCCTGGGGCGTTGGGGTTGAGCGTGTAGGTGTAGGAGCCGTCCGCAGCCAGGACCAGCGTGCCGTAGGTGCCCGTGTAAGTGCCGGCAATGACCGGGCCACCGGCCACGCGGTCGGCGCCCTGAATGTCGTTGGTCAACACATTGCCGGTCAATTCTGTGTGTTGCTCGGTTGCCGTCACAGCGTTGCTGTCATCCACTGCTTTCGGCACATCATCGACGATGTTCACGTCCAGGCTGCCGGTGGCGGTGCTGCCGTCGACATCCTTGGCGACCACGTCGAAGTGTTCGCTGATGCTGTTGGTGCCCGCACCGTCGGGGTGGCCGCCGTTGTCGGTCAGCGTGTAGCTGTAGCTCACCACCCCAGTGGCAGAGTTGTAGCCGGTGATGGTCAGGGTGTTGCCTGCCGGCGTGATCACCGATTGCGGGAAGCCGGCGGCCACGCCGCCAGTGACCACGGCGATGCCGCCCACCGTCAGGCTTTGCAGGCCGTCAGCCGCTGTGACCTTGAAGGTGCCTTGCTGAGTCAGTGCATTGGCATCCGGCGCGGCGCCGTCGCTCAGGTGCTTTTCGTAGACGGTCAGCTCGCCGTTCTGCACGCCCAGGCCGTCGAGGGTCACCGGGTCGTTGAGGTTGCTGATGTTCAGCGTCAGGGTCGCCGTGCTGGTGTCGCCGTCAGCGTCCTTGATCGTGTAGGTGAAGTTCTCCACGCCATTGCCGCCACCGCCCAGGTTCTTGAAGCCTGGGGCATTGGGGTTGAGCGTGTAGGTGTAGGAGCCGTCCGCAGCCAGGACCAGCGTGCCGTAGGCGCCGGTGTAAGTGCCGGCGATCACTGGGCCGCCGGCCACGCGGTCGGCGCCCTGAATGTCGTTGGTCAACACATTGCCGGTCAGCTCGACATGTTCCTCGGTCGCCTTGACCCCGTTGCCATCATCGAAAGCCTGCGGAGCATCATCGTGAATGATGATATCCAGCGAGCCCTGGGCAACATCACCGTCGCTGTCACTGACCAGCACCGGCAAGTGCTCGGTCAGCGCCTTGGCCCCATCGTTCTCGATATGTTGCCCGGATGCCGTCAGCGTATAGCTGTAACTCACCTCGCCAGTGCTCGGGTTGTAGCCGGTAATCGTCAGGATGTTGCCCAGCCCGGTGGTGGTCGACTGGCCAATGCCGGTCACCACTCCGCCCGTCACCACGTTGATGCCACCGACACTGAGGTTGAACACGCCATCCTGCGCCACCACGGTAAAGCTGCCGTGCCGGATCAAGGCCGCCGCATCACTGGCAGAGCCCAGCGGCAGATTCGCCTCGTTCAGGCTCAGCTCACCAGGGGCGATATCCAGGCCCAGCAACGTGACTGGATGATTTTCGTCTACCGTCGGGATGGACGGCTCCGTAGGCCCCGTGCCGCCATCGCCGCCACCCACTGGCCGACCGTTGAGCGAATTGCCATTGCTGGGGTCGAGGCCGCCCACTTCGCGGTTGGCAAGCTCGGGAAAGCCATTGAAGCCTGCCGTCGGAAAGCCCACCACTGGATCGACACGGGCGCCGACTTCATCGAGCAAGACGAAACTGTGGCCACCTCCCAGCGCCCCGGAAGCGCTAGGACTGCCTGACCCGGCGGCAGTCGCCTCAGCGCTCTGGGTCGGGTCGTCGCCAGCGGCAATCGCCTGCTGGATACGCTCCACATCACTCAGTTGCGCGTCGCTCGGCGCCACCTCGTGGGCCGGCGCATGGTGTGCCTGGTTGGCGAGCAGGTCCGGCGTCATCGCCAGGCTGCTGTCGCGGCCCAGGGTCAACTCGGCACCGTTCTGCAGGTGCACGGCCACGGCTCCCGCAGCACCGGTCTCCAGTTGCTCGCCAGCAAACAGGCGATCACCTTCGATCAGGGGGCGCCGACTACCATCGCTGGCGACTGCGAATACCTGGCCAACTACCTTGCTGACCACACCGACTAACTTAGCCATGAGCGAACACCTCCCCTTACTGATCGGCTACATCAGCCAATGACATTGCGCAGGCAGGTGGGGGCATGGAGTCCGAAAAATCTCAACGGTGAGAATCGTTCTCTCAGGCACTACTTTGGCGATAGTAATAATGTAAGTTGGCCATCAATTCATGCCAATTTTTTGTCGCCAAATACTGCATTCACCTATCCGTTCCGCGTCCTTAGCTGTAAAAAATCCGGAACTTGCTGAAGTGCTTGTAAGTCAAGCCTTGCAACGGTTCGCGAAATCGCTTGGATGAAACAATGTCTTGCTTTGCATAGACCGCATAAGTTTTTTTTCGCATAAGTGTTATGAAAAAATCTTCTTAGCTCGCGCGTTAAATGTTCTTAGCTCTTGTTACAAACATGAAACGGTTTGAACTATAAATTTCGTCATTTTATTGGCGAAAAGCAGGAATTTTTTGTGACCAGGGAGAAGTAGCCCCATGCGCGTTTTTACCCCCCTCGCCAGCGCAATACTGGTGGCCATGGCATGCACGAACGTCGAGGCGATGTCCCTCAACGAAGCCATCCAGATTGCCGTGGATTACCACCCGCAGATCAGCTCGAATCGCAACAGCAAGCTTTCGGCAGATGAGGATGTCAAATTCGCCCGTGGTGGCTACTACCCGACAGTTGATCTGGTGGCAGGTTATGGACGCCAACGCTCGGACAACCTCAATACTCGCGGCCTGAACCCGGACGGCACGACCAACCACAACAAGGAAACCCTGAACTACACACAGTCGGAACTGCGCCTGCGGCAGATGATCTTCGACGGTTTCAACACCGCCAATGAAGTGGGCCGCACCGAAGCGGTCGCGACGTCTCGGGCCTACTACACCCAGGCCATTGCCCAGGATGTCGCCCTGCGTACCGTCGAGGTGTATCTGGAGGTGCTCAAGCGTCGAGAGCTGGTGGACCTGGCCAAGAACAACCTGCAGGCACACTTGCGCGTCAACGACCAGATCGGCCTGCGCAGCGAGCGCGGTGTTGGCAGCACCGCCGACCTCGACCAGTCCCGCGCCCGTCGCGCCCTCGCGGAAAACAACCTGGATACCGCCGAAGTCGACCTCGCCGATGCCGAAGCCAACTTCTACAGCGTGGTCGGCCGGGTGCCTGACGAGCTGGAAGGGCCTCGATCGGTCAAGGTGGACATGCCAGGCACGCTCGATGAAGCACGCGAAGGCATGCGCCAGAACAACCCTTACCTCAAGTCGGCCCAGGCCGACGTCAACGCCGCCGAACAGCAATACGAAGTGGCCAAGTCGCCGTTCTACCCGCGCCTGGACGCGGTGCTGGCCACCGGCGCCAACAACAACATCGGCGGTGAAAAAGGCCACGCCAACAACGACTGGCAGGCCGGCGTCGAGCTCAGTTACAACCTTTTCCGTGGCGGCAGTGACAAGGCCCGGCTGCAATCCGACGCGCACAAGATCAACCAGGCCCTGGACATCCGCAACAATGCGCTGCGCGAGCTGACCGAAAACCTCAGCCTGTCCTGGAACGCCATGAACAACGCCCGCAAGCAGACCCCGACCGCACGTGAGTACGCCGAAACCACCCAGCGTGTGCGCGCGGCCTATCAGGACCAGTTCGGCCTGGGTCAGCGCACACTGCTCGACGTGCTCGACAGTGAAAACGAGCTGTACAACGCCAACCGCCGCTACACCGAAGTGCGTTACACCGAAGAGTTTTCGATGTACCGGGTACTGGCGACCATGGGTGAACTGTTGAGCAAGCAACGCATTTCACTCCCACCAGAGGCTATCGCCAACAACGAGGTCCGCAACGAAGCCAGATTGCCCGACATGCGCTGAACGTCGCACGCACTGGCACGGATCGCCTGCACAGCAACCCATTCACCCTGGCGGGAGTAGGCCATCGTGACCAGTATGCAAAGCGCGCAACCGCGCCCGGATGTCGATGACCCGCTGCTTGATGGCCTGCTGATCCTGTGCCGGCTGCACGGCCGCCCGGCCAGCCGCGCCAGCCTGTGCAGCGGGCTGCCCCTGGCCCAGCAGCGCCTGGGCGCCGACCTGCTGCCCCGGGCCGCAGCCCGCGCCGGCCTGCAAGCGCGGGTGCTGGTGCGGGCGCTGGAGGACATCTCGGCGCTCAACCTGCCCGTGCTGCTGTTGCTCGACAATGGCCGCAGCGCGGTGTTGCAACGCTGGGGCGATGATGGCCGTGCGCTGATCCTGCCCTGCGAAGCCGAAGGGGGCGAGCAATGGGTCGAGCGTGAAGCGCTGCAGCAAGCCTACAGCGGCCATGCCTTGTTCGCCCGCCCACGGCATACCCTGGAAGACGTGCGCTCACCGCTGTTGCCGCGGGTCAACGCCTGGTTCCGCGACACCCTGCGCCATTCCCGCTGGTTGTATGGCGACGCCCTGCTGGCCAGCCTGCTGATCAACCTGCTCGGCCTGATGGTGCCGCTGTTCGTCATGCAGACCTACGACCGCGTGGTGCCCAACCAGGCGCTGTCGACCTTGTGGGTGCTGGTCGCCGGCCTGTTCATCGGCACCGCCTTCGAGCTGGTGCTGCGCATGGTCCGCGCCCACCTGTTGGACCAGGCCGGCAAGAAGACCGACCTGATCCTCTCCGCCACCCTGTTCGAGCGCATCACCGGCATGGCCATGAAGGCCAAGCCCGCCACCATCGGTGGTTTCGCCCAGAGCATCCACGACTTCCAGGGCCTGCGTGAATTTCTCACCGCCGTTACCCTGACCAGCATCATCGACCTGCCCTTCGTGGCCCTGATGCTGCTGGTGATCGGCCTGCTCGGTGGCTGGCTGGTACTGATCCCGCTGATCGCCTTCCCGCTGGCCGTGGGTTTTGCCCTGATCATCCAGGCCCGCCTGCGCGACACCGTGCAGAAAAGCCTGAGCCTCGGTGCCGTGCGCCAGGCCTTGCTGATCGAAACCCTGGGCGGGCTGGAAACCCTCAAAGCCTGCGGCGCCGAAAGCGAACGCCAGTATCAGTGGGAGCACACCAACGCCGCCATCGCCCGCCTCGATGCCCACGCCCGCAACCTGTCCTCGCTGGCCAGCAACGGCACGCTGTTCATCCAGCAGTTCTGCGGCATGGCGACCATCGTTGCCGGGGTGTACAGCATCATCGCCGGCAACCTCAGCGTCGGTGCCCTGGTCGCCAGCTACATGCTCGGCAGCCGGGTGCTCGCCCCGCTCGGCCAGATCGCCGGGCTGATCACTCGCTACCAACAGGCGCAGCTGACCATGCGCAGCACCGACGCGCTGATGGCCCTGCCTCAGGAGCGTCAGCTCGATCAACAGGCGCTGGAGCACACCACGCTTAAAGGCGCCCTGGCCCTGAGCCATGTCAGCTTCCGCTACCCGGGGCAGACCAGCCCGGCGCTGCAGGATGTGAACCTGGCCATTACCCCTGGCGAACGTATCGGCATCATCGGCCGCAGCGGCTCGGGCAAGAGCACCCTCGGGCGCCTGCTGATGGGGTTCCATCACCCCGACGAAGGTCAGGTGCTGCTCGACAACCTCGACCTGCGCCAGCTGGACATCGCCGACCTGCGCAGCCAGATCGGCTACGTGGCCCACGACCTGCCACTGCTGGCTGGCAGCCTGCGCGACAACCTGACCCTGGGCGCGCGCCACATCAGCGATGCGCGCATGCTCGAAGTGGCCGAACTGACCGGCGTCAGCGAACTGGCCCGGCAACACCCGAACGGTTTCGACCGCCCGGTGGGCGAGCGCGGCCAGTTGCTCTCCGGCGGCCAGCGCCAGGCGGTGCTGCTGGCTCGCGCGCTGCTGCTGGAGCCGCCGATCCTGATCCTCGACGAACCCACCAGCCACATGGACAACAGCAGCGAAGAGCAACTGCGCCAGCGCCTGCTGAGTTGGGTGCCGGGCAAGACCGTGCTGCTGGTCACCCACCGCACTTCGATGCTCAGCCTGGTCGACCGGCTGGTGGTGCTCGACAACGGCAAGATCGTCGCCGACGGGCCGAAGGATGCGGTTGTCGACGCCCTGCGCAAGGGCCGTATCGGCTCGGCCCTGTAGGAGCTCACCATGCCTCTCATGCAAAGCGTACGCAGCAGCCATGGCGCCGACAAACGGGCCGAACGCGACTACATGCCGGAACTGGCCGGCGCCACCTTGCAGGACTCGCCGCGCCTGTCGCGCCTGACCGTGTGGCTGGCCGCGGCGCTGCTGCTGGTGGCGCTGGTCTGGGCCAGCCTGGCGGTGCTCGACGAAGTGACGGTCGGTGAAGGCAAGGCGATCCCGTCAAGCAAGGTACAGGTGGTGCAGAACCTCGAAGGCGGTATCGTCACCGAGATCTTCGTGCGTGAAGGCCAGATGGTCGAGAAAGGCGCTACCCTGCTGCGCCTGGACGACACCCGGTTCAAGTCCAACAAAGGCGAAAGCGAAGCCGACCGCTATGCCCTGACCGCCCAGGTCGAGCGCCTGTCGGCGGAAGCCGAAGGCCGCCCGTTCGTGCTCTCGGACGAAGTGCGCGCCAAGGCGCCCCAGGTCGCCGAAGACGAGATCGCCCTGTACGGCTCGCGCCAACGGCGCCTGGCCAGCGAAAAACAGACCCTCAACGAACAGCTGCGGCAGAAGAACCAGGAGCTCGCCGAGTTCCGCTCCAAGGTCGATCAGTACCGCTCGGCCGTGGCGCTGTTGCAGCAGGAGACGGACATGTCGGCGCCGCTGGTGAGCAAAGGCGCCATTTCCCCGGTGGAGATCCTGCGCCTCAAGCAACGCACCGTGGAAGCCCGCGGCCAGCTCAATGCCACCAGCCTGGCCATCCCCCGCGCCGAGGCGGCGATCGCCGAGATCAAGAGCAAGATCGAAGAGTCCGATGCCAGTTTCCGCTCGGACGCGGCCAAGGAACTGAATGACAAGCGCACCGAGCTGTCCAAGATCACCGCCACCAGCATCGCCATCGACGACCGGGTCAACCGTACCACCGTCGTGTCACCAGTGCGCGGCATCGTCAAGCTGCTCAAGGTCAATACCATCGGTGGCGTGGTGCAGCCCGGCAGCGATCTGGTGGAGATCGTGCCGATCGAGGACAACTTGCTGATCGAGGCCAAGGTGCGCCCGCAGGACGTGGCCTTCCTGCACCCGGGGCAACCGGCGATGGTCAAGTTCAGTGCCTATGACTACACCATCTACGGCGGGCTCAAGGCCAAGCTGGAACTGATCAGCGCCGACACCGTCACCGATGACAAAGGCAATGCGTTCTACCTGATCCAGGTGCGGACCGAGAAGAACCACCTGGGTGGAGACAACAAGCCGTTGCTTATCATCCCCGGGATGGTGGCCACGGTGGATATCATCACCGGGCAGAAGAGTGTGCTGGATTATCTGCTCAAGCCGGTGCTCAAGGCACGGACCGAGGCACTGAGGGAAAGGTGAGTATCCTGTGCTGGCCTCAGCCTTTACCATGATTTCGGTTGAAGGTCTCGGCGCCCATGGCCTTGATCTGCCCTTCGATCAATACCTCGAACGGTTTCAGCAAATCATCGAAGTTCGATGGCTGCTCCATCACGTTCAACGCTTGCACCACTGCCTCGATGGTCGATACCGCCCCCGGCTCCGGCGCCTTGCGCAAGCGGTAGCGTGAGGGTGCCACTTGCGCCAGTGTCACCCTGGGCAGCGCCTCCAGCAGCGGGTTCAGGTACAGCAACTTGCGTGCCTTGCGCCAGGTGCCGTCGGGGACGATCAACATCAACGGCTTGTCGTCCGTTTCGCCGTAGGCTGTCAGCGCTTGTGCCTGCTCGCCGGGGAACAGCAGTACGGGACGATAGCCTGGAGTCGCCAACAGCTCGGCAAGATCAGCGAACACTTCGCCAACCCGCAGCTCGGCATTGACCAGGCCCAAGGCAGCCAGGCGTGCGGTATTGAGCGCGTGTGCGGTCTCACTGGGGTGCTGCAGCAGGACCACGCGGGTGCGGCTGTCGAGGCTGGGGATCAGTGGGCAGAGGCAATGGTCGAGCGGGCGCTGGCAGCGCTCGCAGCGGGGTCTGGGCATGGGGTTCTCCGTTGGTGGGAGAATTTTGCCACAGGCCGGAAGTTTGGGCCCGCTTTGCGGGCCATCGCCGGCAAGCGCGGCTCCCACAGGTTAGGAGCCGCGCTTGTCGTGGCGATGAACCGCGGCGATGGGCTGCGAAGCAGCCCCAACGGCCTCAACGGTTAAACCGCTCTGCCAGGCTATGCAGGTACTCGGCCATCCGCTCCAGGTCCTGGCTGATCTCGGCCCCCTGCTTGGCCTGCCCTGCGCTCTGGTCGCACAGCTGGGCAATGCGCACGATCTGCTGGTTGATGTCCTCGGCCACATGGCTCTGCTGCTCCGACGCCGTGGCCATCTGCTGGCTCATGCCGGTGATGCGGCTGACCGCCTGGGCGATCCCGGCCAGCGCTGCCTGCACCGCCTCGACGCTGTGCACGCTGTCCCGCGAGATCTGCTCGCCGCGGCTTGCGGTGCTCACCGCCCGCTCGGCGCCGGCACGCAGCGAGGCGATGATCTGGTGGATCTCGTCGGTGGAAGAGCGTGTGCGCTGAGCCAGCGAGCGCACCTCGTCGGCGACCACGGCAAAGCCCCTGCCCTGCTCGCCGGCCCGGGCCGCCTCGATGGCGGCGTTGAGCGCCAGCAGGTTGGTCTGCTCGGCAATCGAAGTGATCACATCGACCACGCTGCCGATCGACTGGGTCTGCTCGGCCAGGGCGTTGACCGCCTGGCCGATGTCGTTGACTGCCTCGCTCATGCTGCCCATGGCCTTCAGGCTCTGCTGCGCCAGCTCGCTGCCTTGCTGGGCCAGCTGGTCGGCATCACCTGCAGCATGGGCGGTGCTTTGCACGTTGTGGGTGACCTCCTGGATGGTCGCGGCCATCTGCGCGATGGCCGTGGCCGACTGGTCGGTCTCGCTGCGCTGACGGTCGAGCATCTGTGCCTGGGCATCGGACAAGTCGGCCGATTGCGCGGCGCGCGACTTCACCCCGACGCCGGCATCCACCAGGCGGGTGAGCGCGGTCTGCAGGCGCGCCTCTTCGCTGATGATGGCCAGGTCCAGCTGGCCCTGCAGGCCAGGGTTGTCACTGTAGGTCAGGGCCACCAGGGGACTGGTGAACGCCTTGGGGTGTTCGTCGAGGGTGCGCCGGATCGCCCGATCCTGCCGCTGTTCGATCAGGTACCAGGCCACCAGCAAGCTGGCCATCAACAGGCCCAGCGCCGCGTAGGGTGGTAGCCAGAGGTAACCGGCAGCCGCCAGCAGCCCCGCGCCGATCAATGGCCCGCCACGGCCCAGGCCGCGCCCGAACCGGGCCGCCCAGGGCGCCGGGGACTTGCCTGCGCGCAGGCGCGCGTAAAGTGCCTCGGCACGGCGGATCTGCTCGCAGGTCGGTACCGAGCGCACCGACTCGTAGCCGCTGATACGGCCATTTTCGTAGATCGCCGTGACATAGGCGCTGACCCAGTAGTAATCGCCGTTCTTGGCGCGGTTCTTGACCACGCCCATCCAGGGTTTGCCTTGCTTGATGGTCTCCCACATATGCCCGAAAACCGCCGCAGGCATGTCGGGATGACGCACCAGATTGTGCGGCTGGCCGACCAGTTCGTCATAGGTGAAGCCGCTGATCGCCACGAAGGCATCGTTGCAGTAGGTGATGCGGCTGTTGAGGTCCGTGGTGGAAATCAGGCGCTGATCGCCGGAAAAAGTTCTTTCGTGCTCAGTGACGGGCAAGTTCATGCGCATCTTGAACGGTCCTTCGAAGATGGGAGTTAGGATCAGCGCAACTAAATATCTAGCAGAGCGTGGGGAGGTTAGCGGCCAAAAGGAAAATTAATTTAGAGCACCCAGTCGGATTGTCCTACAAAAGTGTAACCGTCAACCGACATACAACTGGCTCTTGAGCAAGTCCCGGAATGTTTGAATCAGCGGCTCACGACTACGCCCCCTGCGGATGATCAACGAGAAAGGCGCCTGATAACCGAAAGTGGCCGGCGATAGCACCCTGAGGTCACCCTTGTCGACCCAAGCCTGGGCGTAGTGCTCCGGCAGGTAGCCAATGTAGGCGCCCGAGAGAATCAGGATCAGTTGCGCCTCCATGCTCTCCACCGTGGCCGCACTGTGCTTGAAGCCATGCCTGGCCAGTTCGGCCTGGCTCCAGTAGCCCCGCCCCACCATGCGCTGCTGGGTCACAACCTGCTCGGGGATGCGCCGCTCGGCGAACAACGGGTGGCGACTGCTGCAGTACAGCCAATGCTGCTCGCGGTAAAGCGGCTGATAAAGCAAGCCACTCATGCGCGAGGAAAACGCACCTATGGCCAGGTCCAGACGGTTGTCCTGCACACCGAGCTGCAGCTCGTAGGGGCTGGACACCGACAGGTGCAGGTGCACCGCCGGGTGTTCCTGGCTATAGGCCCCGATGGCCTCGGCCAAGGGCAGAGCCTGATCGCCTACGGTGGAGTCGATCACGCCGAGGTTGAGGGTGCCGCGCAATTCACCCTTGAGCGCTGCGGCGTACTGTTCGAAACCATCCAGCTCGGCCAGCAGGCGCAGCGTCTCCTGGTGGAACAGCTCGCCCTTGCTGGTCAGGCTGAAGCCGCCGCGGCCGCGGTGGCACAAGACGATACCCAAGGTGCCTTCGAGCTGGCTCATGTAGGTACTGATGGCCGAGGTCGACAGGTTGAGCTCGCGCTGGGCATTGGCGAACCCCTGGTGGCGCACCACGCTGACGAAGATGCGCAGCAGTTTCAGGTCGGGCAAGGTCGAGGCCATGATGCAACGGTTCCGCAGGGGTATTGGCGCGCAGTCTAACCGCTCCTGCCGCCTTTAGTTCAGAAATTCCTGAAGTAAGTATTTGCCGGTAGCGATTCTTTCCACGCACTACCTTGCGCAGACTTGGCCGAAATGTCCCTGCCCGCCAGCGTATCCAGACTTCAAAGGCGTGCGGCGGCACAGGTTCGAACAAACAGAACAATCGACCGACTGATGAGGCCCACCGTGGACAAAGTTCTCCACCAACCACTGGGCGGCAACGAAATGCCGCGTTTCGGCGGCATCGCCACCATGCTCCGTCTCCCCCACCTGCAAAGTGCCCAAGGCCTGGACGCCGCGTTCATCGGCGTACCGCTGGACATCGGCACCTCGCTGCGCTCCGGCACCCGTTTCGGCCCGCGCCAGATCCGCGCCGAATCGGTGATGATCCGCCCGTACAACATGGCCACCGGTGCCGCCCCGTTCGACTCGCTGTCGGTGGCCGACATCGGTGACGTGGCGATCAACACCTTCAACCTGCTCGACGCCGTGCGCATCATCGAAGAAGCCTACGACGAGATCCTCGAACACAACGTCATCCCGATGACCCTGGGTGGCGACCACACCATCACCCTGCCGATCCTGCGCGCCCTGCACAAGAAGCACGGCAAGATCGGCCTGGTGCACATCGACGCCCACGCTGACGTCAACGACCACATGTTCGGCGAGAAGATCGCCCACGGCACTACCTTCCGCCGCGCCGTGGAAGAAGGCCTGCTCGATTGCGACCGTGTGGTGCAGATCGGCCTGCGCGCCCAGGGCTATACCGCCGACGACTTCAACTGGAGCCGCCGTCAGGGCTTCCGCGTGGTGCAGGCCGAAGAGTGCTGGCACAAGTCGCTGGAACCGCTGATGGCCGAAGTACGCGAAAAGGTCGGCGGTGGCCCGGTGTACCTGTCGTTCGACATCGACGGCATCGACCCGGCCTGGGCCCCAGGCACCGGCACCCCGGAAATTGGCGGCTTGACCACCATCCAGGCGATGGAGATCATTCGCGGCTGCCACGGCCTGGACCTGATCGGCTGTGACCTGGTCGAAGTCTCCCCGCCTTACGACACCACCGGCAATACCTCGCTGCTCGGCGCCAACCTGCTGTTCGAGATGCTCTGCGTGCTGCCGGGCGTCGTGCGTCGCTGATACCGCTGCACCCCGGCAGGAGCCATGAGGGAGGGCCATAGAGGCCCGCCAACACAAGACAAGACCGCCGGGCGCCGTGAACACGCCTGGGCGGTCGATCTCGCCATAATAAAGATAATCGGGAGACCCCCAATGGCCTTGGACATCATTGTTGTAATGATCTATACCGTCGGCATGCTAGGGCTGGGCTGGTATGGCATGCGGCGCGCGAAAACCCAGGAAGACTACCTGGTGGCCGGGCGTAACCTCGGCCCGACCCTGTACATGGGCACCATGGCTACCACCGTGCTCGGCGGCGCCTCCACCGTCGGCACCGTACGCCTCGGCTACGTCCACGGCATCTCTGGTTTCTGGCTGTGCGCAGCCCTGGGCCTGGGCATTATCGCCCTCAACCTGTTCCTCGCCAAACCGTTGCTGCGCCTGAAGATCTTCACCGTCACCCAGGTGCTGGAACGCCGTTACAACCCCATGGCCCGCCAGGCCAGCGCGGCCATCATGCTGGCCTATGCGCTGATGATCGGCGTGACCTCGACCCTGGCCATGGCCACCGTCCTGCAAGTGCTGCTCGACCTGCCGTTCTGGGCGTCGCTGCTGCTCGGCGGCGGTGTGGTGGTGGTGTATTCGACCATCGGCGGCATGTGGTCGCTGACCCTCACCGACATCGTCCAGTTCGTCATCAAGACCGTTGGCCTGATGTTCATCCTGCTGCCGGTGTGCCTGTACAAGGCCGGTGGCTGGGACACCCTGGTAGCCAAGCTGCCGGCGGCCAGCTTCAGCTGGACCACCATCGGCTGGGACACCATCATCACCTACTTCCTGATCTACTTCTTCGGCATCCTGATCGGCCAGGACATCTGGCAGCGGGTGTTCACTGCCCGTGACGAGAAGGTCTGCCAGCGCGCCGGCACCACCGCAGGTGTGTACTGCGTCCTGTACGGTCTGGCGTGCGCCCTGATCGGCATGTCTGCGCATGTGCTGATGCCGGACCTGGCCAACCCGAACAATGCCTTTGCCGAAATGATCAAAGGCCAGCTGCCGGAAGGCATTCGTGGCCTGCTGATGGCGGCAGCCCTGGCGGCCATGATGTCGACTGCCAGTGCCGGCCTGCTGGCGGCCTCGACCACCCTGACCGAAGACCTGCTGCCCAAGCTGCGTGGCGGCAAGCAGTCGAGCCTGGGCGTCAGCCGCCTGTTCACCCTGCTCACCGGCCTGGCGGTGCTGGGCATCGCCCTGGCGGTGAACGATGTGATCAGTGCCCTGACCCTGGCCTACAACCTGCTGGTTGGCGGCATGCTGATCCCGCTGATCGGTGCGATCTTCTGGAAGCGCGCCACCACCGCAGGCGCCATCGCCAGCATGTCGCTGGGCTTTGCCACCGCACTGTTCTTCATGTTCAAGGACGGGCTGGATGCCAACACGCCGATCTACTACAGCCTGGCGGTTGGCCTGGTGAGCTTCGTGCTGGTGAGCGTGCTGTCGCGCAAGCCAGTGGCTGAAGTGAAGCTGGCCTGATCAGCCCACATAAGCAGAAACAAGAAGGCCGCAGCATCTGACAGATGCTGCGGCCTTTTGCATTTCAGCGACGACGCGGCTGGCGCTTGCGCTGCTCTTCATCAGTCGGGATCGGCACCGGCTGCAAGGGTGGTGGAATCAGCCCCAAAGCGACGGCCAGGTCGTGGAGCCAGTTGAACATTTGGTTTTTCATAATGCCCCCTTGACGGGTCAGCCTCACGGCAATTCAATCCTGCGATGTTTCATACAGATCATAGCCCTATGTCCTGTACTACGCATGCTCTTGTTCCTACAGATATGGGCTAGTTTGACGCGGATCAAGCGGAAACGGCGCATTCCGACGACTGGTTAATCGTTTCGCTTTGTTGCATGTCGATCCAGGCCTGCAAATTCGCCCCACGCATCCCCTGTCGCCACATCAACCAGGTTTCCGCGTGATCGAAGGGCGTCTGCAAGCGATGAGCGTGCACGCGGTCACGCCCAGGAAGGCTATCGAGCATCGATTGCGCCATCAAGGCCACCCCCGCGCCGGCAATCACGCAGGCCAGCATGCTCTGGTACGACTCGATCTCCATCACTCGCCCCATCGGCGTGTGGTCATGGGCATACCAGGCCTCCAGACGCATCCGGTAGGAACAGCCTTGGCGGAAGGTGAACACTGCCTTGCCCGCCACGTCCCTGGCACTGCGCACCGGCGGGTGCTCCGGGCTGGTGATCAAGACCAGCACTTCATCGCACAGCGGCACACCATCCAGCCCGGCCAGGCTTGGCGGGCCATCCACCAGTGCCGCATCCAGGCGATGGCTGAGCAGGCCCTCGAGCAGGTCGCCGCTGGGTGCCGCCTGTACCTGCAGGCTCACGGCCGGGTACTGCTGGTGATAGCGCGCCAGCAGCGCCGGCAAGTGGATCGCGGCAGTGCTGTACATGGTGCCCAGCACGAAGTCGCCGGCCGGCTGGCCGCCCTGCACCGCCGCCACGGCCTCGTCACGCAGTGCCGATAGACGGCTGGCGTAATCCAGCAGCACCTTGCCGGCGGGTGACAGCTGCAGGCGCTGGCGCTCGCGCAGGAACAGTTCCACCCCCAGTTGCTCCTCGAGCTGGCGCAGGCGCGTCGACAGGTTCGACGGCACCCGGTGCAGCCGCTCGGCGGCGCGGGTTACCGAGCCCTCCTCGGCGACCGCCTGGAAGATGCGCAGTTGACTGAACTCCATGACATTCTCCAAAACAGAACAACTTGATCATCATTATTCAATTTTATTGAAAGTCAACTCGCCATAACCTGCCATCCATCGCATTGATTCGCGCAGGAGAGTCCTCATGTCGCCGTTCGCTCAATTGCTGGCCAGCGCCTTAGCCCTGATGATGGCCATGGGCATTGGCCGCTTCGCCCTTACCCCACAACTGCCGCAACTGATCGCCGAAGGCCAGTTCGACCTGACCGCCGCCGGGCTGGTGGCGGCAGCCAACTACCTGGGCTACTTACTCGGCGCGGTGGACGCCATGTACGCCCGTCGGCCGAACCAGGTGAAACTGCGCCTGCACGGGGGCCTGTGGTTGTGCGTGCTGCTGACCTTGGCCTCCTGGGCTGCGGACGGCTTCTGGAGCCATTTGCTGCTGCGCTTCGGGACCGGTGTGGCCAGTGCCTGGGTGCTGGTGATGATCACCAGCCTCAGCCAGCAAGTGGCCAATGCCCACAACCGCCAGCGCCTTGGGGCGATGGTGTTCGCCGGGCCTGGGCTGGGCATTGCGCTGACCGGTTTGCTGGCACTGATTGCGCATCTGCTCGGCCTCGGCTCGGCGGCACTCTGGCTGGTCTATGCCGTTGCGGCCCTGGTCATGCTGCTGGCCGTGCGCCCTTGGCTACCTCGTGCCCTGCAACCTGCCGTGGTGCCCGCTGTCGCCTCACAGCAGGGCTCGACCCGCAGCGTCGGCATTGGTCGCCTGGGCCTGGTCTATGCCCTCTACGGCGTGGGCTACATCCTGCCGGCGACCTTCCTGTCGCAGATGGCCAACCAGCAGTTTCGCGGCAACTGGATGGCCGACCTGTTCTGGCCAGCGTTCGGCCTGGCCGCGGCGCTCGGTGTGGTGCTGGTGAGCCTGCGCCGGGCAGGCCGCACTTCGGCCTGGTTGACGGTTACCCTGTGGTTGCAAGGCTTGGGCGTACTGGCCTGCCTGATGGGCGGGGGTGTTGGCCTGGCACTGGGCGTCGTGCTGTGCGGCGGGCCCTTTCTGGCTTGCATGCAGCTGGTGATGCAACGCTCGCGGGAACTGGCGCCCCATGCCACGCAGCGCAATGCCGGGCTGCTGACCGCGTGCTTTGCCCTGGGGCAGCTGAGTGGGCCGTTGCTGGCGGCGTTGAGCAACCATTACAGCGGGAGTTTGCAACCCGCACTGGTGCTGGCTGCCATCGGCCTGGGAGTGGCGGGCATGCTTGTGCTGACCGGCGGGCGCAGCCTTCAGGGTTGCCAGGCTGCACCGCAGACCACCGCTTAACCTACCCACTTGCGCAGTTGCTGCTTCACCCAGGGCTCGGCACTTACCAGAATCACGCCGAGCAATACCATCAATGCACCGATCACGAAATTCGCACTCAACGGCTCACCCAGCAACACCACGCCGAACGTCACCCCGAACAGCGGCGTGATGAACGAAAACACCGCCAGGTTGGAGGCCAGGTACTTGCGCAACAACCAGAACCAGGTCAGGTAACTGACGAACGACACCACGATCCCCTGGAACAGCACGCTACCCACCGCCAGCGGCGTCAAGGTCACATCGCCGATCTGCCCGCTGAGCAGGGCGATCAACAGCAACCCGGCAAACCCCACCGCCAGTTGATAGAACAAGGTCAGGGTCGCCGGTGCTTCGGAAAGGCGCGAGCCACGTACCACCACCGTGGTCGCGCCCCAGGCCAGCCCGGCGAGCACGCCAAAGGCATCGCCCAGCAGCATGCGCCCATCCATCTCGGCGAACGACATACCCCCCGCGAATGCCATCGCAATCCCGGCAAAGGCCAGCAAGATCCCCAGCCACTGCAGCATCCGCAGCCGTTCGCTGGGTAGCATGAAGTGCAAGCCAAGTGCGGTGAACACCGGCGCCGTGTAGAGGAACACCGACATGTGCGCCGCCGAGGTCAGCTTCAGGCCCTCGGCGATGAACAGGAATTCCAGCCCGAACAACCCGCCGGCCACGAGCCCGGCCCGCCAGGTGTTCCCCACCTGTTCCCAGCCACCACGCCAGCAGATCATCAATCCCACCAGCACAGCAGCGATGCAATTGCGCAGGGCGGCCTGCATCACCGGCGCGATATCCACCGCCGCGGTCTTGATCAGCACCTGCTGGCAGCCCCAGATCAGGCACAGGCCCAGCATCACCTGGAAGGCAAAGGCGTCGGGGTTCTTGCGGGCCGCGCTCATGGGCGGGCCTTTGGGGTGGTGAAGGGCATCGGCAAGGGCTCGGCAGTGGTCAAGGAAAACCGATTATCGGGTTTCCTGGCCTGCCCTTGCCAGCCTCAAAACGACCTCAAGCGATCTGCGCCTTGGCCGACACCTGGTCGAAGGTCGTTTCGTCCAGCGCATCTTCCTGGTCATCCAGCACCTGACGCGGGTGCTCGAAGCCCGGGATGCTGCTGTCGATCAGGCTGAGCAAACGCGAGCCGCGCTCGGTGAGCACGAAATTCTCGCCGTTGCCGCCATCCTCCTGCGGTCGGCTCTCGATGAAGCCGCGCTCGAACAGCAGCTTTTCGTACTCGCAGGCGCGGGTTTTCAGGTGGTCAATGTCACCCACTGGCTGGCCCTTGGCGGCCAGCGCCGCAGCGTGCTGCTCGGCATAGGGGCGTGGCGTGAAGCTGTGACCGGCGCCGTTCTGCACCTCGTGCAGCAAACGCTCGATCAGGTCCCAGTCGTAGGTGCTGCTCATGGAGATGGCCTCCTGCTGTGGACGAAGGGGGTACACAGGTTGGGACCCGCTGAAAGTGTCGAGCGTTCAGAAAGAACTCAGCGCTGGCGTTGTTGCGCCTGCATGTATTGCCGCAGCAACTGGTTGATCCGTGTCTGGTAACCCGCGCCCTGCTCCTTGAACCAGGCAAGAACATCGGAGTCCAGGCGAATGGTAACCGTCTGCTTGGCTGGAACTCGCAGTTCGGCCTCGCGGAAAAAATCTTCTCCCAGCTCGGGGATATCAGAGGTATCGATATCCTTGTCGCTCTGTCGAGCCAGGCGACCCCAGTCAGTTTTCGATGCTTTGGTCATAATGTTTGGCCTCCCATCTGGTGGCTTTTCGCGCGGAGATGATGCGAATGACATCACCCTGCCTTTCCGTGTACACGACAACGCCTATCAGGCACTTCAACCAGCCAAGGCTGACCCAGCGCTCTTCATCGTGGTCCGGACGATCATCCCGACGAATCAGCATCGGGTGATTGAACATATCCGGAACATCGCAGAAATCGATGCCGTGCTTGCGGATGTTGATCTGGTTCTTCGCTTCGTCCCACTCAAAGAACATGGGACGCTCCGTATTTACATCTGTACATACGATACCTCCTGTTTGAGGGCGAGACTAGAGGGCAATCGCTCGCCCTTCAACAGCGCCAGGAGGCTTTGGGAAAAGGACTACAACATGAAGCGGAAGCAGCCTAACGAACCGGCTGGGGCGACCCCGTCACTGCTTGACCAGATAATTGATGAACAACCTGAACAACTCCGCATTCCCGGCAATCCCCAACCGCTGCCAGATGTTGTGCCGATGCACCTTCACTGTGCCTTCGGAGATTCCCAGCTCACGGGATATCGACTGGCTGCTGTGCCCCTGCAGGATCAGCTTGGCCACATGCCGCTGGGTTTCGGTCAGCTGGCCCTGAAGGATGTCGACGAAGGCATCTTCCAGCTGGCTGTCCGACTCCTGCGGGTCGGCCAGGTCATCGGCGTGGGCCAGGCGCAGGTGCTGGCTGAAAATGGCATCGATCACCGGTGTCAATGCCGCCAGGCGCTGCGCTTCTTCAACCTCGAACGCGCCCTTGTCCAGGCCGCGCATCAGCGAGTACACCAGCGCGGTACGTGGCCGCACCGGGACGATGAAGCCGATTTCCTCGATCAGGCTGCCGTGGTGCGAGGAGACGCAGGGGTGGATGTCATGGGAGATGGAAAAGCCCGAGGCGAAGAAGCTGTCCGGGGCCAGTTCACTCATGCGCCACAAGCCGGACGGGTGGTTGTTGGTACAGGCGACATAGAACGGGTCGAGCAGGTAACCACCGCGCAAATAAGCCTTGAGCGTGCGCTCGGCCACGCGCTGGTAGTAGCCGTCGTGAATCAGCAGCGCCGGCTGGTTGAAGCGGAACAGGTAGGCACAGCTCATGTCGAAATCGACCACGCCCTTGAGCGCAGCGTCGAGGGCCGGACCCAGGGTGTCGCTACCGATGCTGCGGATGACCGCACCCAGGCGGTCGGCGTTGTCGCTGTTCATTGCAAAGGCCTGTGCGGAGTGGGAGGAAAACGCGAATGCCGCCCGGCTTTGAAAGCCCGAGCGGCATTGAACGACGACAGGACTTGTCAGTGCAACGCTGGGCTGGCAGGCAGCAGGCCGGCGTCTTCCTCCTGGCGGCCCAGTTCCAGCGCCTTGGGCACCGCCAGCCAGTAAGCCAGCGCCATGCCCAGCAGGCCGCCGGCGAGCTTGCCGATGATCAGCGGCCCGATCAGCGTCGGCTGGAAGTTGGCCGAGTAGGCCAGGTGGTCACCGAAGGTGAAGGCTGCGCATACGGCGAAGGCGATCACCAGCACCTTGTCCTTCGGCGGCATGTCGGCCACCAGACGGAACATCGCCAGGATGTTGGCCGAAGCCGCGAGGATACCGGCGGCCCCCACAGGCGACAGGCCCAGTTTCGACGCCACTTTCTCGATCGGCCGCGACAGGAAGCGCTTGATCAGGTAGACCATCGGGAACGCGCCGCAAAGCATGATGCCGACATAACCGGCGATCTCCAGCGCCCGGAACTGGTCGGCCTTGTCGGCAATGATCGGCGCAAAGCCCCAGCCACCGAACAGCGAGGTGAACGCACCGGTGAAGTACTCGACGATCGAGGCCACCAGCACCAGCGTCACTGCCGCGTACATCAATTGCCCCAGCTTGAGGAACAGGCTGACCATCAGGTTGGGGAAGTAGCGCAATGCTGCCGCCAGCGCCACGCAGAACAGGATCAGCGGCGAAAGGTTGCGCAGCAGGGTCGGCAAGGTGAAGTGCAGCGCCTGGGTCGCGGCGCCAGCCGTGGCGATGTCCGGGCGCACGCCCAGGCCCATGGCCTGCATGCCCATGGCGATGAACACGATGCTGATCGGGATGCTCAGCAACCCGGCCATGATGCCCAGGGCCATGTACTTGTGGTCGGCCTTGTTGAGCATGGCCAGGCCCACCGGAATGACGAAGATCACCGTCGAACCGCACTGGAAGCCGGTGATCAGGCCGAGGATCCAGTCCTCCGGGCTGTGCGACAGCGCCTGGGCCAGCTGGTAACCGCCCAGGTCCGAAGCGATGAAGATCGGCCCGGCGATACCGGCGTCGGCGCCCATGGCCAGGAACAGTGGGCCGATGACGTGGCTGATGAAGCTGGAAATGAACGGGATGGCGGCCATGATCCCGGCCACCGGGATGAAGATCGGGCCGATGCTGTGCAGGCCGGCCGTAAATTCCTTGGCCAGCTCGGATTCTGCGTTGACGATCGAGGCGATCGCGCCGATCACGGCGCACACCATGATCACGTAGATGACGTAAGTGCCTATGTTTTCCATCTGCTGCCTCTGTCTTGTTGGAATTGGCTTGGGGGCAGAATTGAAGGGTGCTGCATATCGTTCTTGTTGAAGGCCGGCAGCGGGCTGCCGGCCGGGCATCACATGGCGGTGTAGGCGTTGTCGACGAACAGGTGCGAGCCACTGACGAAGCTCGACTCGTCGCTGGCCAGGAACAACGCGGCGTTGGCCACTTCGCTCGGGTCGCACAAACGCCCCTGCATGGTCTTGATCGCCTCATCGGAGGCATCCACGCCATAACCGCGCAGCAGGTCGAGCTCGCGGCGACCATGGGCGGTGCCGATGAAGCCCGGGCAAATGGCGTTGCTGCGGATGTTCTGGTCGCGGTACTCCACGGCCAGGGCGCGGGCGAACATGTGGCAGGCGCCCTTGGTGGTGCAATACAGCACCTCCATCGGCGTGCCGACAACGGCGGAAATCGACGAGGTGCAGATCACGCTGCCTCCACCGGCGGCAAGCATGCCCGGCAATACGGCCTTGGTGACCAGGAACATGCTTTTGACGTTGATGCTCATCAGCCGGTCCCAGTCGGCTTCGCTGGTTTCCAGGAACGGGCCAGCGGCGATGATGCCAGCGTGGTTCATCAGCACGGTGATCGGCCCGAAATGCGCCTGGCCTTGGGCCACGGCACGGTGCACCTGGTCGGCCTGCGACACATCGGCGGCGACGAACAGTGCCTGACCGCCACCTTCATTGATGCGTGCAGCCACGGCTTCGCCTTGGCTGGTGGGCAAGTCGAGGATCACCACCTTGGCACCCTCGGCGGCGAAAAGCTCCGAAGCAGCCAGGCCACAACCGCCTGCGCCGCCGGTAATCAGTGCCACCTTGCCTTTCAATCGATCCATGGGTGTGTTCCTCGGTTGTTGTGGTTGTGGCCTCAAACTAGAGCCGAGGATGGCTGCGGTAAATATACCCAGGGGTATAGCCGCCGGTCGCAGACGCTGAACCAACCGCCGCGCGCGCGTCTCCACCGGGCATCAATACCGCCGGAGGTAGAAAGGATGAAACCGCTGCTGCGCATCGCCTGTGCCACCGCCCTGTGCTGTGCCCTGCCCGCCTGGGCCTGCACACCGGAGGAAGCGACACAGAAAAGAGAGGAGCTGGCCGGGTTGGCCAGTCAGCTGACCGAACAGAACCCGCAGAAGGCCAAGGAGATCAATGATGAGCTCCAGGGGATGGAGCTGGGGACGGCAAGCAAGGACTTGCCCGACAAGTGTCAGCTGATCGACAAGCGGATCAAAGATTTGAAGGAAGCGGAGAAAAAAGCGGAATGATGTGCTTCCGGCTGGCGCTCGCCTTGTAGGAGCGGCCTTGTGTCGCGAAAGGGCTGCAAAGCAGCCCCGCGATATTCGCAATGACATATCTGGCAGGGGTCCGCATTGCGGCCCTTTCGCGGCACAAGGCCGCTCCTACAGGATCTGCGTCAAGCTTATTCAGCAGCCGGCTTGCGCTTCTTCAGCGGCGCCAGGCCATCGGAGCTGGCCAATGGTGCATTCGGCCGTGGTTTGGCGGTCGGCTTGCGCTTGGCAGCGGCCTTTTTATCGCCAGTCTTCTTGTCGACCTTCTTCTTCTTGGCACCCACCGCCTTGCCCGAAGCCTTGACCTTCTTCGGCCCGCTGTAAGTGCCCTTCACTTCCTTGATCACCCGGCGCTCGAACTGCTGCTTGAGGTAGCGCTCGATGCTGGACATCAGGTTCCAGTCATTGTGGGTGATCAGCGAGATCGCCAGGCCTTCGCCGCCGGCACGGCCGGTACGGCCGACGCGGTGCACGTATTCGTCGCCGCTGCGTGGCATGTCGAAGTTGATCACCAGGTCCAGGCCGTCGATGTCCAGGCCGCGGGCCGCCACGTCGGTGGCCACCAGCACCTTGGAGCTGCCCTGCTTGAAGCGCTCGATAGCCAGCTTGCGGTCCTTCTGGTCCTTCTCGCCGTGCAGCACGAAGGCTTTCACGTCCTTGGCCACCAGGTGGCCGTAGATGCGATCAGCCAGGGCGCGGGTGTTGGTGAAGATGATTGCCTTGTCGAAGGTCTCGTTGGCCAGCAGCCACTGCACGATGGCTTCTTTATGCTGATCATGGTCAGCGGTGATGATCTGCTGGCGGGTGCCTTCGGCCAGCTGCGAGACGCTGTTGAGCATCAGGTGCTCAGGGTCTTTCAGGACCTTGCCGATGATGTCGCGCAAGGCCGCGCCACCCGTGGTGGCAGAGAACAGCAGGGTTTGTTCGCGGTTCTCGCACTCCTTGCACAGGCGCTCCATGTCTTCGGCGAAGCCCATGTCGAGCATGCGGTCGGCTTCGTCGAGGATCATCACCTGCACGTGGGACAGGTCGAGGTTGCCGGCGTTGAGATGCTCGAGCAGGCGGCCCGGGGTGCCGATCAGCACGTCCGGCACCTTGCGCAGCATGGCGGCCTGTTCCTTGAAGTCTTCACCGCCGGTGACCAGGCCCGCCTTGATGTAGGTGAACTGCGAGAACAGCTGCACTTGCTTGAGGGTCTGCTGGGCCAGCTCGCGGGTCGGCAGCAGGATCAACGAGCGGATCTCGACGCGCCCGCCTTTCAGGTCGACCAGGCGGTTGAGCAGCGGCAGGACGAACGCCGCGGTCTTGCCGCTGCCGGTCTGCGCGGTCACACGCAGGTCGCGCCCTTGCAGGGCCAGGGGGATGGCCGCGGCCTGCACCGGGGTTGGCTCGACAAATTTAAGCTCGGCCACGGCTTTAAGCAGGCGTTCATGCAGGGCGAATTGGGAGAACACGGAGGTAACCTCAGGCAAGTGCGGGAAATTCAGTTGCATAGGGTAACGTTTTCTGCCGCCTTAGCCGAATTTCTTTTGGCAACTTTGTCGGCTTCCGCGCTCTAATGGCACCTCGTTTCGCTGTAAAAGACCGGTTTCAAGCTTATGGACATCCAACGCATCTGGCGTGACAGCCTCGACCTGTGGGGCACCCTCGACCAACATCCACTCCTGCATGCCTCGATCGGCCTGGCCGTGCTGCTGCTGATTTCCCTGGTACTCGGCCGCCTGGCGCGCTTTCTGGTGCTGCACAGCGCCCGCCTGCTGGCCCGGCAGACGGCACTGAAGTGGCTCGACGACCTGCGCCACAACAAGGTGTTCCACCGCCTGGCCCAGACCATCCCGTCGCTGGTGATCCAGTTCGGCCTGAAACTGGTGCCGGAACTGTCCGACACCGCCCAGCACTTCCTCGGCAACGTCGCCCTGGCCTTTACCCTGCTGTTCATGACCATGGCCCTGTCGTGCCTGCTCGATGCCCTGCTGGACATCTACGCGCGCACCGAACACGCCCGCACCCGCTCGATCAAGGGCTACGTGCAGCTGGCCAAGATGATGCTGTGGATCTTCGCCTCGATCGTCATCGTCGCCACCCTGATCGACCGCTCGCCGCTGTTGCTGCTGTCGGGCCTGGGTGCGATGTCGGCGGTGCTGCTGTTGGTGTACAAGGACACACTGCTGTCGTTCGTTGCCAGTGTGCAGCTGACCAGCAACGACATGCTGCACGTGGGCGACTGGATCGAGATGCCGCAGGTGGGCGCCGATGGTGATGTGGTCGATATCACCCTGCACACGGTCAAGGTGCAGAACTTCGACAAGACCATTGTCTCGATCCCCACCTGGCGCCTGATGAGCGAGTCGTTCCGCAACTACCGCGGCATGCAGCAGTCCGGCGGGCGACGGATCAAGCGCAGCCTGTTCATCGACGCCGCTGGCGTGCGCTTTCTCACCCCGGACGAAGAGCAGCGCCTGACTCAGGTGAGCCTGCTGGGCGATTATCTGGCCGGCAAGCGCCAGGAACTGCTGGCCTGGAACGAGGCGCTAGGGCCAGTGCCCGAGCTGTCGGCCAACCGCCGCAAGCTGACCAATATCGGCACGTTCCGGGCGTTTGCCCTGGCTTACCTGAAGAACCACCCGAATGTGCACCCGAACATGACCTGCATGGTGCGGCAGATGCAGACCACGGCTGAAGGTGTGCCGCTCGAGATCTATTGCTTTACCACCACCACGGTGTGGGCGGAGTACGAGCGGATTCAGGGGGATATCTTCGATTATCTGCTGGCGGTGTTGCCGGAATTCGGCTTGAGCCTGTACCAGCAGCCGAGTGGCAGTGACATGCGCGCAGGGCTGGCGGAGCGTGCGGCCCCCGAGCCAATGCCGCGTCGCCTTGAGGCAATGAACGAAGCTTGAGATTACCGGGGCTGCGTTGCAGCCCCTTCCCCTCTCATAATCCGCTTCAGCTGCCTAGCTTGCCAAAAGCGGTTTGCTTTCGCGGGCATTGACCATGCAGTACAGCGCGCCGGCCAGGATCAAGCCCATCGCCCAGCTGATATCCGCCCCCAGCCACTCGGCCACGAAGCCCGTGTAGAACGACAGTTTCATGAACGGGATGGTGCCGATGATCGACACGGCATACACCGCCAGGCTTCGACGATTGAAGCAGCCGTAACGCCCCTTGGCGTCGTACAACGCTCCCACGTCATACTGGCCCCGGCACACCCAGTAGTAATCCACCAGGTTGATCGCGCTCCAGGGGATCAACAGGTACAGCTGGCCGATCAGGATGTCGGCAAAGAACGTATCGAAATTGTATTGAGTCGCGATGGCAATCAGCGTTGCCACAGCAGTCAAGCCAGCCATCACCAGCGCTTTGGCAGTTGCGGTCACGCGCCTGATGGTCCTGAAGGCACCGAAGATCGTGACCGACGACATGTAGGCGCTGTACAGGCACAGGACGTTGTACTGGATCACCCCCAGCGCAATCACGGCCAGTGCCAACGGGGCCCACGGGCCAAACAACCCGGCAATCGCCGTCGCAGGGTCATGCCCCAGTGCCGAGGGCAATTGCACGGCCACCAGCGCGCCCAACGCCATCATGGCGAAGGAGCCCAGCGCGCAACCGCAATAGGTGGCCCAGAACGTGGCACGCGGGTTGACGCTGGCCGGTAGGTAGCGCGAATAATCCGCCACATAGGGGCCATAGCCCAACGTCCAGGAGGCGGCCTGCGCCACGATCAGGTTGAAGGCGGTGAATGAAAAGCCGGTAGTCACTGCCGTTGTGCCAGCCATGTCGCCGGGGTGCAGCAGAATCAGCACCAGGGCGCCGGCAAACACCAGCGTGGACAGCAGGCTCATCCACGCCCCCAGACGGTGGATCAGTTCGTAACCGACAAAACCGATGAGGAAGGTCAGCACACCGACCACCACGATGGCCTGGTCGTCGCTCATGGGCACCAGCGCCTGCACGGCATTGCGCATCAGCACGCCGCTGGCGGCGAGGAACAGTACAGCGGCCGTGACCATCACCAGCAAAGGCAGCGCCGCACCATGGACCCCGAACTGGGCCCGGCTCTGGATCATCTGTGGCACGCCCAGATGCGGCCCCTGGGCGGAGTGCGCGGCCATGAACACAGTGCCGATCAGGTTCCCCACCAACAGGCCCAGCAAGGTCCAGGCAAAACTCAGCCCCGACGCAACGCCCAGGGTGCCGACCATCAGTGCGGTTATCTGGAAATTGGAGCTGAACCAGATGGTGAACAATCGTTTAGGCGTGCCATAACGCTCAGCGTGTGGGACGAATTCGATACTTCGCGTTTCTAGCTTCACGCCGGTCTCCCGATTTTATTTTCATGATTATCGGGTAGGCATCGGCCAAGTTTGGGTTCATTAACGAACGCGTCTTAGCTAGCTGCGCCATGCCTTGCCTGATAACGTCAGGCTACCCAGGCGGCTCATCCACACCGACGCCAGGATCACCGCCCCGCCGATGAGCAGCCTGCCCAATGGCTCGTGCTGGTTCCAGATCAGCAAATTGAGCAGCAACCCGACCGGCACATGCAGGTTGTTCATCACCGCCAGCGTGGCGCCAGAGACCAGGCACGCGCCCTTGTTCCACCAGTAGAGGCCCAGGGCCGTCGGGCACAGGCCGAGGAACAGCAGCACCAGCCACTGCACGTCGGTGCTCGGCAAGTGCTGGGCATTGCCGAACAGCAGGAAGGCCGGCAGCACCACGATCAGCGCGCCCAGGTAGAAGTAGCCGAAACGCTTGTAGTGCGGCAGGTCGCTGGGGTTGCGGGCGACCAGGTGGCGATACAGCACTTGGCCGGCGGCGTAGGTGAAGTTGGCCAGTTGCAGCAGCAGGAAGCCGATGAAGAAATCGCCGCTGATGCTGTCGAAGCGGATCACCCCGGCTCCCGCCACGGCCACCAGGGCCGCGAGCAGCGCCCAGGGGTTGAAGCGGCGGTTCAGGGCATCTTCGATCAAGGTCACGTGCAGTGGCGTGAGGATGGTGAACAGCAGCACTTCCGGCACGGTCAGCACGCGGAAGCTCAGGTACAGGCAGACGTAGGTGATGCCGTATTGCAGCGCGCCGATCAGCAGCATCGAGCGCAGGAAGCGCGGCTCGACCTGGCGCCAGCGGGTCAGCGGCAGGAACACCAGGCCGGCCAGCACCACGCGCGCGAGCACGGCGAAATAGCTGTCGACGTGCCCGGCCAGGTACTCGCCGATCAGGCTGAAGGAAAACGCCTGGATCAGCGCGACGATTATCAGGTAGCCCATGGTTGCCTCTCGTGGATCAAGGGCGCGACCTTAGCGGGT
The DNA here is from genome assembly GCF_044749405.1 of Pseudomonas sp. NPDC089422. NCBI lineage: Bacteria > Pseudomonadati > Pseudomonadota > Gammaproteobacteria > Pseudomonadales > Pseudomonadaceae > Pseudomonas > Pseudomonas sp. NPDC089422. Next base: position 207,384 of record NZ_JBIVHW010000010.1, on the reverse strand, counting down.
TGCGGCAAGTGAGTTCAACCATGAGGAATGTGGGGCCGGCACAGGCAACACAAGAAAACCAGGCATAAAAAAGCCCGGCCATCAGGCCGGGCAGGTACACCCAAAGGAGCAAGAACAGGTGTCAGGGATGGGAATTCGTTGACCCTCAGGCCACCGCAGCCAGCTTGGCCTTGGCCTGGTTAAGGCCCTTTTCGTGGAACTCGCCGCTCATGTTCAGGCCTTCGGCATGGATGAAGTCGACATCGTGAATACCGATGAAGGCCATCACCTGGCGCAGGTACGGTTCCTGGTGGTCGCTGGTGGCACCGGCATGGATGCCGCCACGGGCAGTCAGGACAATGGCGCGCTTGCCAGTGAGCAGGCCTTGCGGGCCGGTCGGGGTGTACTTGAAGGTGATGCCGGCGCGCAGCACGTGGTCCAGCCAGGCCTTGAGGGTGCTGGGGATGGTGAAGTTGTACATCGGCGCGGCCATCACCAGCACGTCGGCTGCCAACACTTCATCAGTCAACTCGTTGGAACGGGCCAGGGCCTCCAGTTCGGCGGCGCTGCGCTGTTCTTCAGGCTTCATCCAGCCGCCGAGCAGGTTGGCATCCAGGTGTGGCACAGGGTTCACCGCCAAATCACGCACGGTGATCGCGTCAGCCGGGTGCGCCGCTTGCCACTGCTGGATGAAGTCACGGGTCAATTGACGAGAAACGGAATCCTGTTGGCGGGCGCTGCTTTCGATGATCAGTACGCGGGACATGAGGTGCCTCCATCGGCAAAAAGGGTTGCGATTCGATGGAGGTGAGATTAAGGCTTGACCTATCGATAAAAAAGCGTAAAAAGTGGGTTCAATCTATCGATTAATCCGTTTTATTGCGCTTTGCAGTCCAGCGCGATGCGCAGCTTGATGATCTGCCGATTGAAATTGGCCGTCACATCGACGCGTTTGCCAGCCGGCACGTTGACCCGGCGCACCCGAGGCGCCTCGGGCCCGTTACGGAAGGTCACCTTGCAGGCTGCCGGCACTTGCCCATAGTTGTTCAGGGTAATGGAGCCGATGTCGTAGGCCGTGTCATAGGTGGTGTAGTCCAGCTTGACCCCGGTCAGTTCCTTCTCCACGTCGATGGGGTAAGCCATGGCCCCAAGGGGCAGGCACAGCAAAATTGCCGCACAACATTTCTTCATGGGCGCTCTCCTTGAAAGAGCGCAGCTTAGGACAACAGGAGCCAAACATGAAAGCGCCGCGCGTGACCCTGGATCAATGGCGGACCCTGCAAGCAGTGGTCGACCATGGCGGGTTTGCCCAGGCCGCCGAAGCCCTGCACCGCTCGCAGTCTTCGGTCAGCTACACCGTGGCGCGCATGCAGGAGCAACTGGGCGTGCCGCTGTTGCGCATCGATGGCCGCAAGGCCGTGCTGACCGAAGCCGGCAATGTGCTACTGCGCCGCTCGCGGCACCTGGTCAAGCAGGCCAGCCAGCTGGAAGACCTGGCGCATCACATGGAGCAAGGCTGGGAGGCCGAGGTACGCCTGGTGGTCGATGCCGCCTATCCCAGTGCCCGCCTTGTGCGCGCCCTGGCTGCGTTCATGCCGCAGAGCCGCGGTTGTCGGGTGCGCCTGCGTGAAGAGGTGCTGTCGGGCGTCGAGGAAGTGATGCACGAAGGCATTGCCGACCTTGCCATCAGCAGCTACAGCATCGGCGGTTACCTGGGCACCGAGCTGAGTTCGGTGGAGTTCGTCGCCGTCGCCCACCCCGAGCACAGCCTGCACCGCCTGGGCCGGGAGATCACCTTCCAGGACCTGGAAAGCCAGCTGCAGGTGGTGATCCGCGACTCCGGCCGCGCCCAGCCACGCGATGTCGGCTGGCTAGGCGCCGAGCAGCGCTGGACGGTCGGCAGCCTGGGCACCGCCGCCACCTTCGTCGGCAGCGGCCTGGGCTTTGCCTGGTTGCCACGGCACATGATCGAGCGCGAGCTGCGCGACGGCGTGCTGAAGCCGCTGCCGCTCGATCAGGGTGGCAGTCGCCACCCACTGTTCTACCTTTATTCGAGCAAAGAGAAGACCCTGGGCCCGGCCACGCAGATTCTCATCGACCTGCTGCGCAATTTCGACACCGCGCCACTGGACGTGCCCTTCGCAGCCCCCCCACAAGCCTGAGAGGACCGCGCCCATGGCCTATTTCGAACATGAAGGATGCTCGCTGCATTATCAGGAATATGGCCAGGGCGAACCCTTGGTGCTGCTGCACGGTCTCGGCTCCAGCAGCCAGGACTGGGAGCTGCAGGTACCCGAGCTGAGCCGCCACTATCGGGTGATCCTCATGGACATCCGCGGCCACGGCCGCTCCGACAAGCCCCGCGACGGTTACCAGATCGCCACCTTCAGCGAAGACCTGCTGGCCCTGCTCGAACACCTGCAGACCGGCCCGGTGCACTTCGTCGGCCTGTCCATGGGCGGCATGGTCGGGTTCCAGTTCGCCGTGGACCACCCGCACTGGCTGCGCAGCCTGTGCATCGTCAACAGCGCCCCCGAGGTCAAGCGCCGTACCCGCAGCGACTGGCTGTGGTGGCTCAAGCGCTGGGGCCTGGCGCGCATCCTCAGCGTCGAGACCGTCGGCCAGGGCCTGGCTGCCAGGCTGTTCCCCAAGCCCGAACAAGCCGAGCTGCGCAAGAAGATGGCCGAACGCTGGGCACGCAACGACAAGCCCGCCTACCTCAAGAGCTTCGACGCCATCGTCGACTGGGGCGTGCAGGAACGCATCGGGCAGATCCGCTGTCCCACGCTGGTGATTGCCGCAGACCACGATTACACCCCGATACACCTTAAAGAGCGCTACGTCGCCCTGATGCCCCACGCCAGGCTGGTGGTCATCGACGATTCCCGGCACGCTACACCCCTCGATCAACCCGAGGTCTTCAACCAGACACTGCTGCAGTTCCTCGCAGCCGCTTCCACCTCTCAAGGATCATTGAGCCCATGCTGAAAAAACTCCTGCTCACCGCCTGCTCGGTCGCCTTCGCCACCAGCGTCATGGCCTCCGACAAGACCCCGCACGTTCTGCTGGACACCAGCTTCGGCCAGGTCGAAATCGAGCTCAACGCCGAGAAGGCACCGATCAGCACCAAGAACTTCCTGCAGTACGTCGACAGCGGCTTCTACAACAACACCATCTTCCACCGGGTGATCCCGGGGTTCATGGTCCAGGGCGGCGGTTTTACTGACCAGATGGTGCAGAAAGACACCCAGGACCCGATCAAGAACGAGGCCAGCAACGGCCTGCAGAACACCCGCGGCACCCTGTCGATGGCGCGCACCTCCAACCCGAACTCGGCCACCAGCCAGTTCTTCATCAACGTCGCCGACAACGACTTCCTCAACCCGGGCCGCGACGCCGGTTACGCCGTGTTCGGCAAAGTGACCAAGGGCATGGAAGTGGTCGACCAGATCGTCAACTCGCCTACCACCGTGAAGAAGGGCATGCGCGACGTGCCGACCGACCCGGTGTTCATCAAGTCCGCCAAACGCATCGACTGACCGCCGGTTTCACAGGGACGTGAAACCTTCCGGGGTCGGGTAGCACAGGAGTCTTGTCACCCATGCTGTACCGCCGTTTCGAGCAACTGATCGACATCTTCCGCGACGCGCCCAGCGAGTCGCCGCCCGGCCAGGTCTGGCCGTTCTACCTGTACTACCTGCGCCAGGTCTGGCCGAGCTTTCTCGCCCTGCTGGTGGTGGGCCTGTTCGCCTCGCTGATCGAAGTGGCGATGTTCAGCTACCTGAGCCGCATCATCGACCTGGCCCAGGGCACACCCAACGCCAACTTCTTCAGCGAACACAGCGGCGAGCTGATCTGGATGCTGGTGGTGATCCTGCTGCTGCGGCCGGTGTTCTTCGGCCTGCACGACCTGCTGGTGCACCAGACCATCAACCCCGGCATGACCAGCCTGATCCGCTGGCAAAACCACACCTATGTGCTCAAGCAGAGCCTGAATTTCTTCCAGAGCGACTTCGCCGGGCGCATCGCCCAACGCATCATGCAGACCGGCAACTCGCTGCGCGACTCTGCCGTGCAGGCGGTGGATGCGCTGTGGCATGTGCTGATCTACGCCATCACCTCGCTGGTGCTGTTCGCCGAGGCCGACTGGCGCCTGATGCTGCCGCTGCTGGTGTGGATCGTCGGCTACATCGCCGCGCTGTACTACTTCGTGCCGCGGGTGAAGGAGCGCTCGGTGATTTCCTCCGACGCCCGCTCCAAACTGATGGGGCGGATCGTCGATGGCTACACCAACATCGCCACCCTCAAGCTGTTCGCCCACACCGACCATGAACAGCAGTACGCCCGCGAAGCGATCCGCGAACAGACCGAGAAAACCCAGCTGGCCTCGCGCGTGGTCACCAGCATGGACGTGGTCATCACCACCCTCAACGGCCTGTTGGTGGTCACCACCACGGGCCTTGCGCTGTGGCTGTGGAGCCAGTCGCTGATCACCGTCGGTGCCATCGCCCTGGCCACCGGCCTGGTGATCCGCATCGTCAACATGTCGGGCTGGATCATGTGGGTGGTCAACGGCATCTTCGAGAACATCGGCATGGTCCAGGACGGCCTGCAGACCATCGCCCAGCCGGTCACCGTCACCGACAAGCCCCAGGCGCCGCCCCTCAAGGTCAGCCGCGGCGCCGTGCGCTTCGATGACGTGGACTTCCACTATGGCAAGGCCGCCAACGTGATCGAAGGGCTCAACCTGGACATCCGCCCGGGTGAGAAGATCGGCCTGATCGGCCCGTCCGGCGCCGGCAAGTCGACTCTGGTCAACCTGCTGCTGCGCCTGTACGACGTGCAGGGCGGGCGCATCCTGATCGACGGCCAGGACATCGCCGAGGTCAGCCAGGCCAGCCTGCGCGCACAGATCGGCATGATCACCCAGGACACCTCGCTGCTGCACCGTTCGATCCGCGACAACCTGCTGTATGGCCGCCCTGGCGCCAGTGACGCGGCGCTGCGCGAAGCCGTGCGCCGGGCGCGGGCCGACGAGTTCATTCCGCAGTTGTCGGATGCCCAGGGCCGCACCGGCTTCGATGCCCATGTCGGCGAGCGTGGTGTGAAACTGTCAGGCGGCCAGCGCCAGCGCATCGCGATTGCCCGGGTGCTGCTGAAGAATGCGCCAATCCTGATCATGGACGAAGCCACGTCGGCGCTGGACTCGGAGGTCGAGGCGGCCATTCAGGAAAGCCTGGAGACCTTGATGCAGGGCAAGACGGTGATCGCCATCGCCCACCGACTGTCGACCATCGCCCGGATGGACCGCCTGGTGGTGCTGGACAAGGGGCGGATCGTCGAGAGTGGCAGCCACAGTGAGCTGCTGGAACAGCGGGGGTTGTATGCCCGCTTGTGGCATCACCAGACCGGAGGCTTTGTCGGGGTCGACTGAGTCCTGTTCCGGCCTCTTCGCGGGTAAACCCGCTAAGAGGCCGGAACAGCTATCGGAGATCTCAATCCTTGCGGTAAGGCAGCATCCCCTTGGCCTCCTCGGCATACCCCCTTACCCCTTCCCGCTCCTGCTGCAGAAAATCCTCCACCGCCCGCCGCAAACCCGGGTGCAGCAGGTAATGCCACGAGCGCGTCAGCACCGGCTCGAACCCGCGAATCAGCTTGTGTTCGCCCTGCGCCCCGGCATCGAAACGCTGCAGCCCTTCGGCAATCGCGAAGTCCATGCCTTGGTAGAAGCAGGTCTCGAAATGCAGCCGGTCGAACTCATCGAGGCAGCCCCAGTAGCGGCCAAACAGGCTGTCGCCGCCGACCAGGCTCAAGGCCATGGCCACATCACGCCCGCCCTGGCGCGCCATCACCACCCGTATCGCCTCGGGCATGCGCTCGGCCAGCAGGCTGAAGAATTCCCGGGTCAGATAGGGGGAGCGCCTGCGCACCGCATAGGTGTTGGCATAACAGAGGAAAACAAAGTCCCACTGCGCCTCGTCCAGCTCATCACCGCGATACCAGCGAAAATCGATGCCCTGCCCGGCCACCTGCTCACGTTCCTTGCGCATTTGCTTGCGCTTGCGTGAGCTGAGGCTGTCGAGAAAGTCCTGGAAGTCGCGATAACCGTGATTGCGCCAGTGGAACTGACAACCCAATCGCTCCATCCAGCCCGGCAAACCCGCCATCTGCGCATCCAGTTGTGGGTCGGTGAAATTGATGTGCGCCCCGGACAGCCCGGCTTTGCCCAGATACTCGGGCAATGCCTGCAGCACCAGCAGGCCATCGGCAGGGTCGGCCGCCAGCAGGCGCGGCCCGCTGACCGGGCTGAACGGCACGGCACCGAGCAGCTTGGGGTAGTAGGCGATGCCGGCGCGTTCGCAGGCATCGGCCCAGCCGTGGTCGAACACGTACTCGCCATACGAATGCCATTTTCGATACGCCGGCAGCAGCGCACGTACCTGCCCGTCGCGCTCCAGCACCAGGTGTTCGGATGCCCAGCCGGTGTTGCGGGCAACACTGCCGCTGTCTTCCATGGCGCTGAGAAAAGCATGGCGCAGGAACGGTTGGCCGGGGGGGACCAGGGCATCCCAGGTCGCCGCTGGCAGGTCACGCAAGTGGGCAAGGCTGTAGAGACTGGTCACGTTTTCGACTCGCTGTTCAAGGCCATCAGTATCGGCGAACAGAGGCCCGTCGCTCAAATGCGGATCGGCCCGTTTCGCCTTTCATTCTCAATTACTTAACAGCAGTGCCACTAATTAGACATTAATCTGTCATTGGCCCCCGCAATACTTGCGCCTGTTTTCCGGAACCCCAGAACCTGTCTAGTCAGGCCCTTTCCGAAGACATGCCAACATGGGGGCGGGCGCTGAGCCTCCCCAAATCTTTCAAGTAGGGAGAACCTTATGCGTCTTGTTTCTACACTTACCGGAGTGAGCCTCACCGGCATGATGCTGGCTATGAGTACTCCGGCCAGTGCTGCCGTCGACGCCAAGCTGCTCGAAATGCTCCGCGCCAATGGCTCGATCAACCAGGCGCAGTACAACGAACTGCAGGGCGACCTGGCTCAGGAAACCAAGGAAAAGGCCGCTCAGAAAGCTCAGTCCGACCGGATGAGCTCCTTCGAACAAAAAGTGGCATGGGCCGCCAAGACCCAGATCAAGGGTGATGTGCGCCTGCGTTACGAAGACGTCAACGTCGACAACCCGATCTCCCGCAGCCCTAACCAGGACCGCGAGCGCGTTCGTGCCCGTGTCGGCTTCTACAGCGAGATCAACCCGCAGGTTGATGCTGGCGTGCGTGTGGCCACCGGCAGCAGCGCCGACGCCCGCTCGACCAACCAGAGCCTGGACAACTACTTCGAGAAGAAAGCCCTGTGGGTCGACCTGGCCTACCTCGACTGGCACCCGACTGCCGTGCCTAACCTGCACCTGATCGGCGGCAAGATGCTGCAGCCATGGGTGAGCATGGGCGACATCATCTGGGATAGCGACATCAACCCGGAAGGCGTGGCCGTCACCTACAAGACCAACGCCGGCCCGGCCGAAGTGTTCGGCAGCATCGGCCACTACAACCTGAAGGACAACGTCGACGGCGACGGCGTGCAGTACAAGCACGACGCACAGCTGTACGCGGCCCAGCTGGGTACCAAGTTCAACGCGGCTGACACCGTCAAGGTCACCGTCGGTGCCAGCCTCTACGGCTACGACAACGACAAGGCCTCGGCACTGCTGCGTTCGCTGGGTAACACCACCGACGAGTTCAACCTGGTTGAAGGTTTCGGCCAAGTCGACTTCACCGGCTTCGCCCTCCCACTGTCGGCTTACGGCCAGTACGTCAAGAACACCGAAAGCACCGATGGCATGGACACCGCCTGGCTGGCCGGCCTGAAATCCAAGATCGGCGCCTGGAGCCTGGACTACAACTACCGCGACGTGCAGCGTAACGGCGTAGTCAGCCTGTTCACCGACTCTGACTTCGGTAACGGCTTCACCGGTTCGCGCGGCCACAAGTTCAAGGTCGGTTACGAAATCGACAAGAACTTCACCCTCGGTGCGGCCTACATGATGGCCAAGACCGACTACTCCAACCTGCCGGACAGCAACGCCAGCGTAGACACCCTGCAGGTGGACCTGGAAGCCAAGTTCTAAGCGACACACTCCTCTGCTTCACGCTGAGGCGGGAAATGCCGACCCCATCCGGCATTTCCCGCCTTTTTTTGCCTGTTAGAAAGCTGGGGCTGCCTTGCAGCCCCAGCAATCTAGAGATCAGCGCTTGCGCAGAATCACACTACCAATCGAATACCCGGCACCAAAGGAGCTCAACACCCCTAGCGACCCCTGCGCCAGGTCATCCTGGTACAGGTGGAAGGCAATCACCGACCCTGCCGAGCTGGTATTGGCATAACGGTCGAGAATCACCGGTGCCTCTTCTTCGCTCACCTCACGCCCCATCAGCTTCTTGACGATCAGGTGGTTCATGCTCAGGTTGGCCTGGTGCAGCCAGAAGCGCTTGACGTCAGCAGGTTGCAGCTCGTTCTCGCCCAGGTGCTTGCCGATCAGCTCGGCGACCATCGGGCAGACTTCGCGGAACACCTTGCGCCCTTCCTGCACGAACAGCTTGTCCGGCGCACCGATCCCCTCTTCCGCCGCACGGTTGAGGAAGCCGAAATTGTTGCGGATGTTGTTGGAGAACGAGGTCTGCAACTTGGTGCCCACGATGTCGAACTGGTGTGCCGAAGTGGCCAGGTCGGCACGTTCGACCAGCACTGCAGTGGCCGCATCACCAAAGATGAAGTGGCTGTCGCGATCACGGAAGTTCAGGTGCCCGGTGCAGATCTCCGGGCTGACCACCAGCACCGCCCGGGCCTGGCCCAGCTGCACGCTGTTGGCAGCGGTCTGGATGCCGAAGGTGGCCGACGAGCAAGCCACGTTCATGTCGAAGGCGAAGCCGTCGATACCCAGCGCCTGCTGCACTTCGATGGCGATGGCCGGGTAAGGGCGCTGCAGGTTGGAGCAGGCCACGATCACGCCGTCGACATCCGCCGGAGTACGACCGGCGCGTTCCAGCGCCTGGCGTGCAGCGGCCACGCCCATTTCGCAGAGGATCGACTGCTCGTCATTGGAACGCTCCGGCAGGCGTGGCTTCATGCGTTGCGGGTCGAGGATGCCGGCCTTGTCCATCACGAAGCGGCTCTTGATGCCCGAGGCCTTCTCGATGAAGGCGGCGTCGGACAGCGGTGCCGCCTCGATCTCGCCACGCTCGATGGCGGCGGCGTTGTCCTGGTTGTACTGCTGCGACCAGGCGTTGAAGGAGGCCACCAGTTCTTCGTTGGAAATGCTCTGGGCCGGGGTATACAGGCCGGTGCCGCTGATCACGACGTTATGCACGATCGATCCTCTGCTCAAAGGCCATCGCCATAGGCGCTGGCTGGGAATATGACAGAATAATGGCACTTTAGTACCAATTTCACGGCGAGGGCTGTGCCCTCGATCGCGGATAAATCCGCTCCTACGGACGTGTGCAATCCCTGTAGGAGCGGGTTTACCCGCGATGAGCCGCAAAGCGGCTCAAATTGCATCAATATTGCCACATCTGCGGAAGTTTATCCTTCCACCTGGCTCCACTGCTTGCTCAATCTCTTGTCGGAAATCGGCATCTTGGTGCCCAGCTGCTGGGCAAACAGCGACACCCGATACTCCTCCAGCAACCAGCGGTACAAGGCCAGCTGCTCATCGCGCTTGCCTTCCTGGGCATGCTTGTCGGCCCGCGCCTTGTACTGCGCCCACAGGTTGCCCAGCTCGCCGCTCCACACGCGGTCCTTCTGCACCTGGGCGCCCAGTTTTTCCAGGCGCAATTCCACCGCCTTGAGGTAGCGCGGCAACTCCTTGAACCACACGGCAGGGGTCTCGCGCACGAAGCCCGGATAGACCAGGTTGGCCAGCTGCTGCTTGATGTCGTTCAGCGCCACCGCCTGGCTCAGGTCGATCTTGCCCTTGAAGCGCTTCTGCAAACCGTGCCACAGCTTCAGCACTTCCAGCGTCTGGCGGGCCAGGCGTTCGGCATGCTCGGCCCAGCTGCCACGCTTGCGCTCGGCCAGCCCGGCCAGGGCTGCACCGTCACGCGGCAACGTGGCTTCACCGTCGAGGATGCAGCTGTCGAGGCTGGCCAACAGGATGTCTTCGACCAGTGCTTCGATCCGGCCCAGTTCACGGTACAACAGGCCCAGCTCGGTCAACCCCGGCAGCTTGCCACGCAGGAACTTGGCGGGCTCCGCCAGCTGCTGCAACAACAGGCGCTGCAAGGCGCGACGGTGCTGGAACTCGGCTTCGGCCTGGGTCGAGAAACGCCCTTCGCGCACGGTGCCGTTTTCTTCGACCAGCGCCGGGTACACGGTCATCGACAGGCCGGCGATCTTCTGTTGGGCGGTCTGCTTGACCTCACTGAAGGCCTTGGCCTGCACCGGCTGCTCGCTCTTCTCGGTACGCGGCACGGCCAACGCCGCCTGGCTGGCGGCAGCAAAGCGCGCGGTCAGCTCGGCCAGGTCGCGGCCTTCGCCGAGGAACTTGCCTTGGCCATCGACCACTTCGATGTTCATGCGCAGGTGGCCTTCGACCAGGTTGACCGACTCGGCCCAGGCCTCATCGGAAACCCGCGCGCCAGTCATGCGCAGCAACTCCTGGCCCAAGGCCTGGGGCAGCGCGCCCTGGCCGAAGGTCATGCGCGCCAGCGAGGCCTTGACGAAGTCGGGCACCGGCACGAAGTTCTTGCGCAGCGCCTTGGGCAGGTTGCGTACCAGGGCCACGCACTTGGCCTCCAGCAGGCCCGGCACCAGCCATTCCAGGCGCTCGCCAGGCAGGTTCGGCAACAGCGGCGCCGGCACCCGCACGGTCACCCCGTCACGCGGGTGACCCGGCTCGAAGTGGTAGGTCAGCGGCAGGCGCAGTTCGCCCACCTGCATGCTGTCCGGGTACTGCGCGGCAGTGACTTCGCTGGCCTCGCGGGCCAGCACGTCTTCCTCGCGCATGATCAGCAGGTTCGGGTCCTTCTGGCTGGTCATGCGGTACCAGGCATCGAAGGTCGCGGTCTGATGGATTTCCGCCGGCAGGCGTGCTTCGTAGAAGGCGTAGAGGGTTTCTTCATCGGCCAGAATGTCGCGCCGACGGGCCTTGGCCTCCAGTTCGTCGAGCGCTTCGAGCAGGCGCTTGTTCGCGGCCAGGCATTTGGCCTTCGACTGGATTTCACCGCCAACCAGGCCCTCGCGAATGAACAGCTCACGCGAGGTAACCGGGTCGATCGGGCCAAAGTGCACTGGGCGACGGCCGACCAGGATCAGGCCGTAGAGGGTGATCTGCTCATAGGCCACCACTTGCCCGCGCTTCTTCTCCCAGTGCGGCTCGAAGTGGTTCTTCTTGATCAGGTGGGTCGCCAGCGGCTCGATCCAGTCAGGCTCGATCTTGGCGACCATGCGTGCATACAGCTTGGTGGTTTCCACCAGCTCGGCGGCCATCACCCACTGCGGGCGCTTGCGGCCAATGCCCGAAGACGGATGCACCCAGAAGCGCCGCTGGCGGGCTCCCTGGTAATCGCCCTCTTCGGTTTTCTGGCCGATCTGGCTGAGCAGGCCGCTGAGGATCGCCTTGTGCACCTTCTGATAGTCGGACGGCTCTTTGTTGACCGGCAGCTGCAACTCACGGCAGATCAGCGACAGCTGGCGATGGGCATCGCGCCACTCGCGCAGGCGAAGATAGTTCAGGAAATTCTTGCGGCACCAGTTGCGCAGCGGGCTGGCCGTCAGCGCCTGGCGCTGCTCTTCGAAACCCCGCCACAGATTGACCAGCGCGGCGAAGTCGGTATCGGCGTCCTTCCACTGGGCATGGGCCTGGTCGGCAGCCTGCTGGCGCTCCGGCGGGCGCTCGCGTGGGTCCTGCACCGACAATGCGCTGGTGACGATCAGCACCTCCTGCAGGCTGCCCTGACGGGCGCCCTCGAGCAGCATACGGCCCAGCCGCGGGTCAATCGGCAGGCGCGCCAGCTGGCGCCCGATCGGCGTCAGCTGATTCTCGCGGTTGACCGCCGAGAGTTCCTGCAACAGGTTGAAGCCGTCGCTGATGGCCTTGCCATCCGGCGGCTCGATGAACGGGAAGGCGTCGATCGAGCCCAGGCGCAAGTGCAGCATCTGCAGGATCACCGCCGCCAGGTTGGTGCGCAGGATCTCGGGGTCGGTGAAGGCCGGGCGGCCGTTGAAGTCTTCTTCGCTGTACAGCCGAATGCAGATACCCGGCTCGACCCGGCCGCAGCGGCCCTTGCGCTGGTTGGCACTGGCCTGGGACACGGCTTCGATCGGCAGGCGCTGGACCTTGGCGCGGTAGCTGTAGCGGCTGATGCGCGCGGTACCGGTGTCGATCACATAACGGATGCCGGGCACGGTCAGCGATGTTTCCGCAACGTTGGTGGCGAGCACCACGCGGCGCCCGGTGTGCGACTGGAAGATACGCTGCTGCTCGGCCGGCGACAGGCGCGCATACAGCGGCAGGATCTCGGTGTGGCGCAGTTGCGCCTTGCGCAGGATCTCTGCGGCATCGCGGATTTCCCGCTCGCCGGGGAGGAACACCAGCACATCGCCGGGGCCTTTGCCCACGCTGCGTTCGTGCTGGGCGATCTCGTCGAGGGAGGCGAGAATCGCCTGGTCGACGGTCAGGTCATCCTCGACCTGGTTGCCCTCCTCGTCCTGCTCGCTGGTCAGCGGGCGGTACCAGGTTTCCACCGGGAAGGTACGGCCGGACACCTCGATGATCGGCGCATTGTCGAAGTGCTTGGAAAAACGCTCCAGGTCGATGGTCGCCGAGGTGATGATCAGCTTCAGGTCCGGGCGCCGGTGCAGCAGGGTTTTCAGGTAGCCGAGCAGGAAATCGATGTTCAGGCTGCGCTCGTGGGCTTCGTCGACAATGATCGTGTCGTAGCGTTCGAGGAAGCGGTCGTGCTGGGTTTCGGCCAGCAGGATGCCGTCGGTCATCAGCTTGACCAGGGTGTTGGCATCGCTCTGGTCTTCGAAACGCACCTGGTAGCCGACCAGCCCGCCCAGCGGCGTGCCGAGTTCTTCGGCAACCCGGGCGGCAACGCTGCGGGCGGCGATCCGCCGCGGCTGGGTATGGGCGATCAGGCCATGGCTGCCGCGGCCCAGTTCCAGGCAGATCTTCGGCAACTGGGTGGTCTTGCCCGAACCGGTTTCGCCAGCGATCACCAGTACCTGGTTTTCCGCCAGGGCTTTCTTGATCTCGTCGCGCTTGGCGGCGATCGGCAGGCTGTCGTCGTAGCGGATCTGCGGCACGCTGTTCTGGCGTGCGGTGACCTGGGCACAGGATGCCTGGACCTTTTCCACCCATTGCGCCAGCTTGGCCTCGTCGGGGCGCTTGCGCAGCTCATGCAGCTGCCGGCGCAGGCGATGGCGCTCGGCGATCATGGCGTGGTCGAGGTTTTGCAGCAGTTTGTCGATGGCTTGGTCAGTCATGGGGCTTTTTAGTGATGCAGGTGGGCCTGCTTTTTCATGATCGGCATTCGAAGGATGCGCGATTGTCGCAGATTTGCCGGCTCTCTGCTGGCTGGACAAATGTTTAGCCAGGAGCGATGTGAACGTTGCCATTCACTGCTTTAATCAACCTTACGCCGCATGTGAGTATCAAAGGCATGACTCCCGTCCAGACCATCGCCCCACCGTCGTCCCGCCCTTCGCTAGCGAAGGCCCGGTCCCGCGCCGGTGAAAATCCGCTGGTCCATGTCATTCTCGCCTTCTGGGCCCTGTGGCACTGCCGCCACGCACGCCCACCGGATTTCCCGCTCACGCCTTTGTGACCAGACCCGGCCGCCGTACGGCCGTTTGACTCAGCTGGACCGCGCCTGCGCGCCGGTCCCGTGCGCCTGTGAGCGAATCCATCATGCACTTTGCACCTGTAGAACACGCCAGCCGTTTCCTGGCAGAAAACCCTGATATCGAACTGTTCGAACTGTTCATCCTCGACGCCAACGGTGTGCCACGCGGCAAGCTGCTGCATCGCGAGGAACTGCTGGCGGTGTACCAGAGCGGCCGCCCGCTGCCCAGCACCATCCTCGGCCTCACCCTCAATGGCGACGACGTGGAAAACTCCGGCCTGGTCTGGGATGTCGGCGATATCGACTGCCGCGCCTACCCGCTGGAAGGCAGCCTGGTGCGCCTGCCCTGGCGCCGTGTGCCAACGGCCGCCGTGCAGGTCAGCATGCACCCGAGCGAAGGCCTGCCAGCCAGTGTCGCCGACCCGCGCCATGTATTGCTGCGCACCATCGAAGCGCTGAAGGCTGACGGCTACCACCCGGTGATGGCCTGCGAGCTGGAGTTCTACCTGCTCGACCAGCAGCGCGATGCCCAGGGCCGTCCGCAACCGGCACTGGACAACGACGGTGGCCGGCCGCGCACTACCCAGGTCTACGGCCTGCGCGAACTGGAACAGATCGAACCCTTCCTCGCCGACCTGTATGCCGCCTGCAAGGCCCAAGGCATTCCGGCACGCACGGCGATCTCGGAATACGCCCCGGGCCAGGTGGAAATCACCCTGGAGCATGGCGATGCCCTCGAAGCAATGGACCAGGCTGTGCGCTACAAGCGCCTGGTCAAGGGCGTGGCCCATGCCCACGGCATGCAGGCCTGCTTCATGGCCAAGCCGTTCGCACAACTGGCCGGCACCGGCATGCACATGCACCTGAGCCTGGCCGACAGCGCCGGCAACAACCTGTTCGCCAGCGAAGACAAAGCGGGCACGCCACTGCTGCGCCAGGCGGTTGCCGGCATGCTCCGCCACCTGCGCGACTCGCTGTTGCTGTTCTGCCCCAACGCCAACTCGTTCCGTCGCTTCCAGGCCAACAGCTATGCCCCGCTGGCGCCGACCTGGGGTGTCGACAACCGCACCGTCAGCCTGCGCGTCCCCGGCGGCCCGGCCAACAGCCGGCATGTCGAGCACCGCATCTGTGGCGCCGATGCCAACCCGTACCTGGCTGCCGCTGCCATCCTGGCCGCCAGCCATCGTGGCATCCGCGAGCAGCTGGACCCAGGTGCGCCGGTCGAAGGCAACGGCTATGCCCAGGCCACCGAGCACCTGCCCACCGACTGGCTGACCGCCCTCGATGCACTGGAGCGTTCGCAGTGGGCGCGGGAAGCGCTCGGCGAGGCGTTCCTCGGCGTCTACCTGAAGGTCAAGCGCGCCGAGTACCGCCAGTTCATGGCCGAAGTCAGTGAACAGGACTGGCGCTGGTACCTGCACCAGGCCTGAGCCTTACCCCATTCAGAACAAGGAACACCCATGAACGCAGCATTGAACAACGGCCTGGCCCAGCGCGCGCCGTCCTATTACAGCGCCTCGCTGAACGACCACACCGAGTACCCGCAGCTCAAGGGCACAGTGCAGGTCGACGTGGCGATCATCGGCGGTGGTTTCACCGGCGTGGCCACTGCGGTGGAGTTGGCCGAGCGCGGCCTGAAGGTGGCGATCGTCGAGACCAACCGTATCGGCTGGGGTGCCAGCGGGCGCAACGGCGGGCAGGTCACCGGTAGCCTGTCGGGTGACGAGGCCATGCGCACGCAGATGCGCAACCACCTGGGCGCCGAGGTCGATGATTTCATCTGGCACCTGCGCTGGCGTGGCCACCAGGTCATCGAGCAAAGGGTCGAGCGCTATGGCATCGACTGCGACCTCAAGCGCGGCCACCTGCACGCGGCGATGAAACCTTCACACATGGAGGAGTTGCGCAGTTTCCAGGCCGAAGCCGAACGCCGAGGAATGGGCGACCAGGTACAGTTGCTCGACCGCAACGGTGTCGCCGAGCACCTGCAAAGCCCGCTGTACCTGGGCGCGCTGAAGAACCTGCGTAACCTGCACCTGCACCCGCTCAACCTGTGCCTGGGCGAAGCGCGCGCCGCCCACAGCCTGGGCGCGTTGATCTTCGAGAACTCCGAAGTGCTGGACATCGTCCATGGCCCGCGCCCGGCGGTCGTCACCGCCCACGGTCGGGTCGAAGCACGCCAGGTGATGCTCGCCGGTGACGTCTACCACAAGCTGGAAAAGCGCCAGCTCAAGGGCAAGATCTTCCCGGCCATGGGCGGCATCGTCACCACCGCCCCGCTGGGCGAACTGGCGGAGCAGATCAACCCGCAGGACCTGGCGGTGTACGACTGCCGCTTCGTCCTCGACTACTACCGCCTGACGGCCGACAAGCGCTTGCTGTTCGGCGGCGGCGCCAACTACTCGGGCAAGGATTCGCGTGATATCGAAGGCGAGCTGCGCCCGTGCATCGAGCGCACCTTCCCGGCGCTCAAGGGCGTGCCGATCGAGTTCCAGTGGAGCTGCGCGATGGGCATCGTGGTCAACCGCATCCCGCAACTGGGCAAGCTGTCGGACAACGTGTGGTACTGCCAGGGCTATTCCGGGCACGGCATCGCCACCAGCCACATCATGGGCGAGATCATGGCTGAGGCACTGACCGGCACGCTGGAGAAGTTCGACACCTTCGCGCAGTGCAAGCACGTGCGAGTGCCGATGGGGGACTTGCTGGGCAATCCGCTGCTGGCGGCGGGGATGTGGTACTACCAGATGCTGGAAAAACTGCGCTGATAGCGCGGTCTCTGTAGGAGCGGCCTTGCCGGGGCGCTCCTACAACGACAGCGCAGGCTTTGTTCAGGCGATCTTCTTCAAGCCCTGTTTCTTCAGCTCTTCATCACGCAGTTCACGGCGCAGGATCTTGCCGACGTTGGTGGTCGGCAACGCGTCGCGGAACTCGATGTAACGCGGCACCTTGTAGCCGGTGACGTTGGCACGCATGTGCTCCATCACCTGCTCCTTGGTCACGGTCATGCCCGGCTTGACCACGATGAACACCTTGATCACTTCACCCGACTTCTCGTCCGGCACACCGATGGCCGCGCACTGCAGCACACCCGGCAAGGCAGCGAGCACGTCTTCCAGCTCGTTGGGGTACACGTTGAAGCCCGAGACCAGGATCATGTCCTTCTTGCGGTCGACGATGCGCATATAGCCATCTGGCTGGATCAGCGCAATGTCGCCGGTCTTCAGCCAGCCTTCGCTGTCGAGGATCTCGCGAGTGGCGTCTTCACGCTGCCAGTAGCCCTTCATGACCTGCGGGCCCTTGACGCACAGCTCGCCGGTTTCGCCCAGCGGCAGCTCGTTGCCTGCGTCGTCGATGACCTTGCACAGGGTCGATGGCACCGGGATGCCGATGGTGCCCACCTGGTTGGCCTCGGCCGGGTTCACCGCCGCCACCGGGCTGGTCTCGGTCATGCCGTAGCCTTCGCAGATGGCGCAGCCGGTGACGCTCTTCCAGCGCTCGGCCACGCTCAGCTGCAGGGCCATGCCACCGGACAGGGTGATCTTCAGCGCCGAGAAATCCAGGGCGCGGAATGCCTCGTTGTTGCACAGCGCAACGAACAGCGTGTTGAGGCCGACGAAACCACTGAACTTCCACTTGCCCAGTTCCTTGACCATGGCCGGCAGGTCGCGTGGGTTGCTGATCAGCACGTTGTGGTTACCGATCAGCATCATCGCCATGCAATGGAAGGTAAAGGCATAGATGTGGTACAGCGGCAGCGGGGTGATGAGGATCTCGCAGCCTTCCTGCAGATTGGAGCCCATCAGTGCCCGGCACTGCAGCATGTTGGCCACCAGGTTGCGATGGGTCAGCATCGCGCCCTTGGCCACGCCGGTGGTACCGCCGGTATACTGCAGCACCGCCACGTCGTTGGCTTGCGGATTGGCTTCGGTGACCGGCTGGCCCTTGCCCAGCGCCAGGGTATCGTTGAAGCGCACGGCGCGCGGCAGGTTGTAGGCCGGCACCATTTTCTTCACGTACTTGATCACGCTGTTGATCAGCAGGCGTTTGAGCGGCGGCAGCAGGTCGGCCACTTCGGTGACGATGACGTGCCTGACCTGGGTCTTGGGCACCACCTTCTCGGCCAGGTGCGCCATGTTGGCCAGGCACACCAGGGCCTTGGCGCCGGAGTCGTTGAACTGGTGCTCCATCTCCCGCACGGTGTACAGCGGGTTGGTGTTGACCACGATCAGGCCGGCGCGCATGGCACCAAATACGGCTACCGGGTATTGCAGGACATTGGGCAGCTGGACGGCAATGCGGTCACCCGGCTTGAGGTCGGTGTGCTGCTGCAGCCAGGCCGCGAAAGCGCCTGACAGCGCGTAGAGCTCGCCGTAGGTGATGGTCTTGCCCAGGTTGCTAAAGGCCGGTTTATTGGCAAAGCGTTGGCAGGATTGCTTGAGTACCGCCTGGATATTGGGGAATTCGTCAGGATTGATTTCCGCCGTAATCCCGGCTGGGTATTTATCCTTCCAAAAATTTTCGATCATGGAAGCCCACTCCTTCAGCAACAGCGAAGTTCGATTCACGCGTCGATGCGCTTATTATTGATATGCGATGGCGGTTCGTTGCAAACCGAATCATCTGGAAGCGCGCCGAGAGTAACAGCTTTGATTGGGGTCGCCTAGGGGCCAAAACAGTCCTCTTAGTCACTAAAATGACTCAATGAACGATACAAGTCATTTTTAGAGTAATTGACCAAAATGTCGCAAGTCGGGCTGTAAATCACACGTTAGAGCTGTTCAAGGCATTCGCGGGCAAGCCCGCGAAGAAGCAGACCCGTCATCAAGCGATATCGCGCAACTCGCGCCGCAAGATCTTGCCCACCGGTGTCATCGGCAGCGACTCGCGCACCACGATGTGCTTGGGCACCTTGTAGCCGGTGAAGTTGGCCTTGCAGTATGCCTTCAGATCTTCGACGCTCACCCCACCCTCACGCGCTACCACGAACAGCTTCACCGCTTCCCCCGAACGCGCGTCCGGCACGCCGATGGCCGCACAGTTGGCCACCTGCGGATGGCCCATCACCACATCCTCGATTTCGTTGGGATACACATTGAAGCCGGAGACGATGATCATGTCCTTCTTGCGGTCGACGATGCGGGTGAAGCCGTCCGGGTCGATCACCGCGATATCGCCGGTCTTGAACCAGCCCTCGCCATCCAGCGCTTGCGCCGTGGCCTCCGGCTGCTGCCAATAGCCCTTCATCACTTGCGGGCCCTTGATGCACAACTCGCCGCGCTCACCCAGTGGCTGTTCATTGCCGTCGTCATCGATGACCTTGAATGCCGTGCCCGCCACCGGGATGCCCACGGTACCCAGCCGCGCCAGCTTGCCGTAGGGGTTGGTGCTGGCCACCGGCGAGGTTTCGGTCAGGCCATAGCCCTCGACGATACGGCAGCCGGTGAGTGCTTCCCAACGCTCGGCAGTGGCCTTGACCAGCGCCGTGCCGCCGGAGTTGGTGACTTTCAGTGCCGAAAAGTCCAGCTGACGGAAACCTGGATGGTCCATCAGCGCGACGAACAAGGTGTTCAAGCCCAGCAATGCCGAAAAACGCCACTTGCCCAGCTCCTTGATGAAGCCCGGGATGTCGCGCGGGTTGGTGATCAGCACGTTGTGGTTGCCGGTGACCATCATGCACATGCAGTTCGCGGTGAAGGCATAGATGTGGTACAGCGGCAGCGGTGCAATCATCACCTCCTGGCCTTCCTTGATCAGCCGCTGCCCGTCCGGGCCGTGCTGGGAGAAGCAGGCCAGCACCTGCAGCATGTTGGCCACCAGGTTGCCGTGCGTGAGCATGGCCCCCTTGGCCAGGCCCGTGGTACCGCCGGTGTACTGCAGCACGGCGATGTCATCGAGCGAGAGCGGCACCGGCTTGTGCACCAGGCTGCGGCCTTCACGCAGTACCTGCTTGAACGGGATGGCCTGGGGCAGATGGTAGGCCGGGACCATCTTCTTGACCTTGTCGACCACGGTATTGACCAGCCAGCCCTTGGCTGCGGGCAGCAGGTCGCCCATCTTCGCCTCGATCAGGTACTCGATGCCGGTATCGGGCAGCACTTCCTGCACGCGCTTGCCGAACATGTTCAGGTACACCAGTGCCCGGGCCCCGGCATCCTTGAACTGGTGGCGCATTTCGCGCTCGGTGTACAACGGGTTGGTGTTGACCACGATCAGCCCGGCACGCAGGGCGCCAAACACGGCGATGGGGTATTGCAGGACGTTGGGCATCTGCACCGCGATGCGGTCACCCGGTTTGAGGTCGGTGTGCTGCTGCAGCCAGGCGGCGAAAGCTGCCGAGTGGCGTTCGAGCTCGGCGTAGCTCAGGGTCAGGCCCAGGTTGCTGAACGCCGGACGCTCGGCAAAGCGTTTGCAGGAGCGTTCGAACACCTCGACGACCGAAGCGTATGCGTGAAGGTCGATGGTGGAAGGCACGCCTTCGGGGCGCTTGTCATTCCAGAAGTCGGCTTGCATTTATTATTGTTCCTCTGCCTGAGCCCGTACGAATTCCTTGTCCCGTTTGCCTGATGGCAAAAAGGCGTTGAACCGACGTTAGCAGGTATGCCCGAGGTGGCATATACGCCAAGTGCCGCCATTAACATTGTGAATCTTATTTGTGCCCTTCCTGCAATTCGACCGGTTGTGCATACACTGTGCGGGTCACCTTCGCGCAAAGGATTCGCCATGCCCCATGACGCCTTCTGGCTGCCTGCCAGCGAGCATTGCAGGCTGTACGTGCACCAATGGTTGCCGGCCACACCGGTCAAGGCCGTGGTGTTGCTGGCCCATGGCATGGCCGAGCATGCCGGGCGCTACCAGCGTCTGGGCCAGGCCCTCAGCGATGCCGGCTACGCCCTGCTGGCCCCGGACCTGCGCGGCCACGGGCGCACCGCCGAGCAAGGCAGCCTCGGCCTGTTCGCCCGGCAACATGGCTGGAATGCCGTGGTCAACGACCTTGGCCTGCTGGCCCAGCACATCGGCCAGCAGTTTCCTTGCACACCGCTGTTCCTGTTCGGCCACAGCATGGGCAGCTACATTGCCCAGGCCTACCTCACCCACCACAGCGCCAGCCTGCAGGGGGCGATCCTCAGCGGCTCCAACTTCCAACCCGCCACGTTGTATCGGGCGGCGCGCCTGATTGCCCGGCTGGAAGCCTGGCGCC
Source organism: Pseudomonas sp. NPDC089422 (assembly GCF_044749405.1). Classification (NCBI taxonomy): domain Bacteria; kingdom Pseudomonadati; phylum Pseudomonadota; class Gammaproteobacteria; order Pseudomonadales; family Pseudomonadaceae; genus Pseudomonas; species Pseudomonas sp. NPDC089422. Next base: position 186,356 of record NZ_JBIVHW010000010.1, on the reverse strand, counting down.
AGGGGCCACTGGGCAAGAGCGCACTGATCGAGTGGCTGTCGTTCGGCTCGTTCAACAACGCCTTCAAGCCCACCCGCACGGCGTTCGACTGGCTCAGCCGTGACCCGGCGCAAGTGGACAAGTACGTCAACGATCCGCTGTGCGGCTTTCGCTGCAGCAACCAGCTGTGGCTCGACCTGCTGCACGGGCTGACGCAAATCAGCCAGGCGCACAACCTCGCGCAGATCGACCCGAACCTGCCCATGCTGGTGATTGGCGGTGAATGTGATCCGGTGAGTGCCGGCAAGCGTCTCACCCATCTGGCCGACGCCCTTCGCGCGACCGGCAATCGACATGTACAGCTGCGCGTCTATCCTGAGGCCCGGCACGAAGTACTCAACGAACTCAACCGCGACGAGGTCACCGCTGATATCCTCGCTTGGCTGGAGCAAGCACTGGCCCTTGGCCGCCCTGCTCGCAGTGAATGATAGGCGCCCTCGCCCGCCCCTTAAGGAAGCCCCGATGACCCAGGTCACCAACACGCCTTACGAAGCCCTTGAAGTCGGCCAGAAGGCCACCTACGAGAAATCCGTCGAAGAACGTGACATCCAGCTGTTCGCCGCCATGTCCGGTGACCACAACCCGGTGCACCTGGATGCCGAATTTGCCGCCAAGAGCATGTTCCGCGAGCGCATCGCCCACGGCATGTTCAGCGGCGCCCTGATCAGCGCCGCAGTGGCCTGCACCCTGCCTGGCCCTGGCACCATCTACCTGGGCCAGCAGATGAGCTTCCAGAAGCCAGTGAAGATCGGCGACACCCTGACCGTGCGCCTGGAAATCCTCGAGAAACTGCCTAAGTTCAAGGTGCGTATCGCCACCAACGTGTACAACCAGAACGATGAGCTGGTGGTCGAGGGCGTGGCCGAGATCCTGGCGCCGCGCAAGCAACAGACCGTCGAGCTGGTATCGCCGCCGAACTTCGTCGCCAGCTGACATTGGCGCTGGATTCATCGCGGGCAAGTCGGAGCGGCGGTTCGGCGATCCGACTTGCCCGCGAATGGGCCGCAAAAAGCTATCACTTCAGTTCGCGTAACCGCCGCTCGATATGCCGCCGCTCCGGCTCCTGCCGGGTCAACTCCAGCGCCTGTTGCCAGGCCACCCGTGCCTCATCGACATTCCCCAACTGCTGATGCATCTCTGCCCTCGCCGCATGGGCCAGGTGATAGTCGCGCAACTCCCCCGCCGCCAGAATCCCCTCCACCGCGTCCAGCCCCGCCTGCACCCCGTCGCGCTTGGCCAGCGCCACCGCCCGGTTGAGCGCCACCACGGCTGACGGCCAGTGCCGCTGCAGCACATCGTACAGCCCGACAATTTCCGCCCAATCGGTCTCTTCAGCCGTCGCTGCCTCGGCATGCACCGCCGCGATCGCCGCCTGCACGGTGTAGGCACCAAAAGCCCGGCTGCCCAAGGCCAGGCGCACCAGCTCGCAACCTTCGGCGATCTGCTCACGGTCCCACAGGCTGCGATCCTGCTGGTCAAGCAGCACCAGATTGCCTTCGGCATCGCTGCGCGCGCGCTGCCGCGATGCCTGCAACAGCATCAACGCCAGCAAACCCACCGCCTCGGCATCCGGTAGCAGTTGCACCAGCAGGCGCCCGAGGCGGATCGCCTCGTCACTCAGCTCCTGCTGCAGCAATGCCTCGCCCGAAGACGCCGAATAGCCTTCGTTGAAAACCAGGTAGATCACCCGCAGCACGCTCTCCAGGCGCTCGGGCAGCTCATGCAGCTCCGGGACCTGATAGGGAATGCCGGCATCACGAATCTTGGCCTTGGCGCGGACGATGCGCTGGGCGATGGTCGCGGGGCTTTGCAGAAAGGCCCGGGCGATCTGCTCGGTGGTCAGGTCGCAGACTTCGCGCAAGGTCAGTGGCACCTGGGCATCGGCCGCCAGGGCCGGGTGGCAGCAGGTGAAGATCAGCCGCAGGCGATCGTCGGCGAGCAATTCTTCTTTGCTGGGGTCCTGCCCCTGGCCTTCGATCAACATGATCAGGTCAGCCTGGGAGCGGTCGAAGCGGGCACGCCGGCGCAATGCGTCAATCGCCTTGAACCGCCCGGTGGAGACCAGCCAGGCCCGCGGGTTGTCCGGGATGCCATCGCGCTGCCAGCGCTCGACGGCGATGAAGAAGGCATCGTGCAGGGCCTCCTCTGCCAGGTCGAAATCCCCCAGCAGGCGGATCAGCGTCGCCAGGATGCGCCGCGAATCACGCCGGTACACCGCTTCGACTTCGGCACGTACCTGCGCCAGCTCCGCCATCAGTCAGGCATCCGCTGGGTCACGACCTCCACCAGGCGGTCCAGGCTCTCCCCCCAGCCCTGATGGAAGCCCATTTCTTCATGGGCGCGGCTGTCGGCAGCGTTCCAGTGCCAGGCACGGGCGGTGTAGCGGGTCTTGCCGTGCTCTTCATCAAAGCTGATCACTGCAGTCATGAAGGCCTTGTCCGACGGCACCCACCCCGGCCCGAAGGCATCGGTGAACACCAGCCGGCGCGGGGCGGCAATGTCCAGGAACACGCCCTGGGTCGGGTACTCGGAGCCATCCGGGGCACGCATGAGGGTGCGGAAAAGGCCGCCGACCCACAGCTGCATCTCGCATTCCGGGGTGGTCATGCCGTGCGGCCCCCACCACTGCATCAGCCATTCGGGCTCGGTCCAGGCACGGAACACCTTGGCAGGCGGGGCATCGATCAGGCGGCTGATGGACAGCTCGTGCTGCGCGTGCGCGGGTTGGGCAAGGGTCATGCTTGTTGTTCTCCGTTGCTGTCAGGGTTGCAGTTCGCGCACCGGCCGCACTTCCACGCTGCCGACCCGCGCCGCCGGAATGCCCTTGGCGATGGTCAGCGCCTCGTTGAGGTCACGGGCATCGACCAGGTAGAAACCGGCGAGCTGCTCTTTGGTTTCGGCGAACGGACCATCGGTGATGCTCATTCGCCCACCGCGCATGCGCACGGTGGTGGCGGTCTGCACGGTTTTCAGCGCCTCGGCCGCGATGATGCGCCCGGAGTTCTGCAGCGATTCGGCGTAGGCCATGCATTCGGCGTCTTCCGGGCTGTCGGGCAGGCTGTGCAGCAGCCCTTCGTCACAATAGACCAGGCACAGGTATTTCATGGTCGTCTCCAGGCGTTGGCAACGTGCATTTGGCGATAGCCGATCAAGGCTTGAGATCGAACAGTGCTTTCTGGGTTTCCATGTCGAAGGGCGCCGACCAGTGTTCGTGGATCACCTGCCACCGGCCGCCGACCTTGCGGTAACCGACGGTGGCGCGCATGAAGCCGCACTGGCTTTCGTCATCGCCAGGGCCACAGCGGTTCAGCCAGTGAGCCAGGCCCAGCTCACCGTCAGCATGCACGGTCAGCTGGGCGAGCTCGAAGACCATGGGCCCGGGGCACATGCTCATGCACATTTCCCAATGGGCCTGGTAGGCGGCCTTGCCCTTGAACTGCAGTGACTGGATGGCATCGAAGGCGACGATGTCGTCGGCGTAGGGCGCGGTGATGGCCGGGATGTCACGGTCACGCACGGCCTGCATCCAGCGTTCGATCAGCTGACGGATTTCGTTTTCGGCTGCCGTGTTCATCGGGTGTTCCTCCGATCGCTCATGAGCGTTTCGGTACAAGGATGTCGTGTACCTTCAGCTCATGGTCGAACGGTAGTCGCATAGATCGACAGGCTGGCGGAATTATTTCCGCTGCAGAGGAATCCAGATCTCCATGACCGCCTGAGGGTCGGCAGGATCGAACCCTGCCGGGTAGCGCTCGAACAGGGCCGCATCGGCCTGCTGCTCACCCGACTGTGGCAGCCACCGGAAAATGCCATCGAAGGTTGCCTTCAGGCACTGCAAACTGCCATGGTGCTCGAACACTGCGTAATGCTGCGGGGCCAGCGTCAAGGCACTGAACCCGTCGGGCAAGGGTTGGCCGGCATGGACTTCCACACCTGCCAGGTAGTCGAACCCGCCCTGCGCGTCGGGGTTGTAGCAGACACCGTAACTGTCATGATCGTGCTGCCCGGGCACATGCCCAAGGTGCGGAGCGAAGCGTTGCCAGAGCAACGGCAACCCGCTCAGGTCACTCATGCTGAAACGTTCGGCAAAACCGGCCAGGTTGAGCCTGCGGCCGTCTTCGTAACGCACTGGGGAGATGGGTTGCAGGGTCATGACCGTTGCCTCAGGTAAGCGGTGCGCTGGCGAGAATGAATTCACGGTAGCCCGAGATGATCACATACACCGCGAAATAGCAGAAAATCGCCGCCGACAGCAGGTACGACCAGGTCAGCAGACGGTCCCCCAGCAAGCGCCCGCCATGGCTGGCGATGCCACAAATGCCCATGCACCAGAGCATCCCGGCGGCGAAAAAGCCACCCAGGAACAGCCCGGCGTCCAGCAGGCTGCCACCGCCAGCGCGGGATATCAGCACGCCGCCGACCGCGGCGAACCAGAGGATGGCGCTGGGCGACGACATGGCCAGGAAGATGCCCCGCAGAAACTCGCGCCAGCCCGACTCCACCACCACCTGCGCGCTGGCCTGCATATGCCCGCCACGCCAGGCGGCCAGCAGCATCTTGATGGCGAACCACACCAGCAACGCCGAACCGCCAAGCCACAAGGTCCAGCGCACGCTGTCGAACTGCAGCAGCACGGTCATGCCGGCAAGCGCCGCAATGGCGTAGATCAGGTCGCCCACGCAAGTCCCCAGGCCGAGCCAGAAACCCTGGAGGAAGCCACGCTGCATGGCCAGGGTGATCATGGCGATGTTGGCCACGCCGATATCGAGGCACAACGACAGGCTGAGGAGGAAACCGTTGGAAAATGGCATGGACTACTCATGGCAGGCTAACTGGCGCCGTAGAGCCTGCCACGAGTAATCCAGGGATTGGAAGGGCAACGCCTCAAGTTAGTTGCTGTTTGCCAGCACCTGCGCATAACGCTCGCGATCCACATTTGCTCCGCTCAACACCACGGCCACGCGCTTGCCGGCCTGGCGCTCGCGCTCCTGCAGCAACGCCGCCAGCGCCGCAGCACCGGCACCTTCAGCGGTGTTATGGGTGGTTTCATGATAGATGCGCATGGCCGCTGCCACTTCGCTGTCGGTGACCCTCACGATGCGCGCGGCATGCTCGCGAACGAGGGCAAAGGCATCCGGGTGCGGGACCCGGCAGGCCATGCCGTCGGCAAAGGTATCGGCGGTGGCCGTGGTGACGATGCGGCCCTGCTCGAAACTCTGCGCATAGGCATCGGCCGCACTGGACACCACGCCGACGATTTCGGTCTTCAGCCCCAGCAGGTTGCGCGCCTGAATCAGCCCGCAGATGCCCGAGCCCATGCCGATCGGCACGTACACGCAATCCAGGTCGGCCACGGCCTCGAACAGCTCCAGGGCATAGGTGGCCACGCCGCGCACCAGTTCAGGATGAAACGACGGCACCATGTCATAGCCCAGCTCATCCGCCAGGCGGGCCGCCTCTTCCCGGGCCACGTCGAAGTCGACACCATGCTCCACCAGCTCGGCGCCAAGCGCGCGCATGGCGGCGTTCTTCTCTTTCGAGTTGCCTTCGGGCACCACGATCACCAGCGGCACACCGGCCTGGCTCGCAGCCAGCGCCATGCTCTGGCCGTGATTGCCACGGGTGGCGGTGACCAGCCCGCGCGGGGGCTTGCCGGCGGCCAGCAGCGAACGCACATACACCAACCCGCCGCGCACCTTGAAGGCGCCGGTGGGGGCGTGGTTTTCGTGCTTGACCCAAAGCTTGCAGCCCACCCGCTCGGCCAGCAGCGGCCAGATGCGCTGAGGTGTCGGCGGCACGTGCTGGTGAACGAAATCGGCGGCTTCGCGCAGGGCAACAAGGTCGAACATGGCGATCATCCCTCTTCGGTAGGTGGTTGATCCGATCCTAAGCGCCGGGCATTGTATGGGTACAACCTTATATTGCATGGGTAGCAATTTCGTGTGGATCCCGCAGCTGGTCGACGATGACCAACCCCGATACCTGGCCTTGGTCGATGCGATTGCCCACGCCATCGAAAGCGGCGTCCTCAAGGTGGGTGACCGCCTGCCCCCGCAACGCCGGCTGGCCTGGAAACTGGGCCTCAACCCGAGTACCACCCAGCAGGCCTACCGCGAAGCGGCCGCGCGCCACCTTGTGGCTGGCGAAGTGGGCCGAGGCACTTACGTGCTGGCGGGCAGCAAGGAAGCGACCTTGTTTCGCATCAAGCATCACGACGGGCAGCGCCCGCTGATCGACCTGTCGACCAACGTTCCGGTAGCCGATCCGCATAATCATGACTTGCAAGACAGCTTGCGCAGCCTGCTGAAACGCCCCGATAGCAACTTGCTCGATCATTACCTGGGCCCCGAGCAGTTGCTGCAAGGGCGGATTCGCGGCGCCCAGTGGATGGCCAACCGCGGCCTGGCTCTTTCAGCGGACGAGCTGTTGCTGTGTGGCGGAGCCCAGCAAGCGCTGGCACTGGTGCTGCAGTCGTTCTGTCAGGCTGGCGAGCCGGTCATGCTCGAGGCCCTGACCGCACCGGGTATCAAGGCGGCCTGTCGGCAACTGCGTCTGCCCGTGCATGGTGTGGCACTGGACAACCAAGGCCTGCGGCCCGATGACCTGGACCGTGTGGCGCGCGCCAGCGGTGCCCGCGTGCTGGTGACCACACCGACCCTGCACAACCCCACAGGTGCCTGCATGACGGATACTCGCCGCGCGGCCATTGCTGAGGTAGTCAAACGCCTGGGGCTGTTGCTGATCGAGGATGATGTGTATGGCGCATTCAGCGACCAAGCGCCGCTCTATCCGCTACTGGGCGATCAAGCGGTCTACATCAATAGCCTGTCCAAGACGGTGGCTGCTGGCTTGCGCTTGGGATGGATTGCGGCCAACCCGAAGCTGCTGGCACAGGTTGACCCGCATGCCCAGGCCAGCCACTGGTCGGTGTCGCCATTGAGCCTGGATATCGCGTGCCAATGGATCGAGGACGGCACCGCTGCGCAGCGGCTTGCCTGGCAGAAAACGGAAATTACCGAGCGATGGCGCCTGGCACGCAGACTGCTGGGTGATGGATTGCACAATACCGGGCAACCTTCGCCCCACGCGTGGCTGGGCACGCCGCAGGGGGCCGAGGCGGTGGTCAGGCAATGTCGCGAGCAAGGTGTGGAAATCGTCCCGGCCAGTGTGTTTGCCATTGGCGCGATCGAAGTGCAGGCCGTGCGCATCAGCCTGTCGGCAGCAGGTAGCCGGGCTGAACTGAAACAAGGCCTGGAGGTAGTACAGAAGGTATTGTCGGGCCGCTGAACCGGCGGGACGAAAGCAGCTTCTTCGCTACGGCTCAACGCGAAGAGGCCGCTGACGTAGGACGATCAACCCTGCTGGCAACCTTCGCCCATCGCCCGGTACTGAATGGTATGCACCTGGCCATGATGGTCTTCATAGGTCATGGTCGCAGGCACCACTTCACAGACATTGGGGATGGTCGACAGGTTGATCACCCGTTTGATGTCGAGGTTCATGGAATAGTCGTACTGCTGGGCCACAGGCTCGCTGGAGACCGGCTTGGCCTCATCGGCGAGGGCGAACGAGGACATACCGACCAGTGCAAGAATCAGTAATGGTTTCATGGGGTTTGGCCTTTAAAGCAATCCAGCTGATCGCGTGACTTCTGATGCCGTCAATGGCGCGGAGAAGTTGTCATCAACTGCGAAGATGACACGAAGTACCGATCCCGCTTCGTCTACTGCCAGTGGGAATAGGTAAAATTCTACTCCTGGCCGGGAATAGTTGAACCCTGAACTCGGACATTCACCCTTGCAGGATTTGCAACAATCTGCGACAAAGCCAAACGGCTCGATGGCCTGAAATTACCGGGCTAGAGCCATCCGTTCCAGGTATACCCCATGAATTCCTTGCATTGCGCCCTGCTCACCGGCCCCGAACGCCGATTGCTCGAGCACTTCTACAAACAGCAGGGTTCGCGCATGCGCGCAGCCAATGATGGTGAATCGTGGGTGGCACGCAGCGACGGCATCGTTGCCGGCCTTTGCCTCAGTGCCATCGCCGACGGCCACTGGCTCACCGGCCTGTTCGTCGCCCCGCAGCAGCGCAAGCGTGGCATTGCCGCGCAGTTGGTCAAGGCGGCGCTGGCCGGGCACAGTGGCCCGACCTGGCTGTTCTGCCACCCCGACCTCACGGCCTACTACCAGCGCCTTGGCTTCAGCATCACTGAGCACCTGCCCGAAGCCCTGGCCTCGCGCCTGCAACGCTACCAGCGCAGCAAAAACCTGCTGGCCATGGTGCGGCCTCAGTCGTCGCTGTCATCCAGCCCGGGGAACAGCACATCGGTGTAGCCGAACCGGGCAAAGTCCTGGATACGCGAGGGGTACAGGCGGCCGATCAGGTGGTCGCACTCGTGCTGCACCACCCGCGCATGAAAGCCATCGGCAAAGCGGTTGATCGGATTACCCTGCGGGTCGATGCCTTCGTAGCTGATGTGTTTGAAGCGCGGCACCACACCACGCAGGCCGGGCACCGACAGGCAGCCCTCCCAACCGTCCTCGACTTCGGTGGTCAGCGGCGTGATCACCGGGTTGAGCAGGATGGTCTGCGGCACCGGCTCGGCATCCGGGTAACGCTCGCTGCGCTCGAAGCCGAAGATCACCAGTTGCAGGTCGATACCGATCTGCGGCGCGGCCAGGCCTACGCCACCGACGTGGTGCATGGTTTCGAACATGTCGTCGATCAACTGCTGCAGTTCGCTGCTGCCGATCAGATGTTCAGGCACCGGTGGTGCGATGCGCAGCAAGCGCTCGTCGCCCATCTTGAGAATGTCACGGATCATCGCGGGTTCGGCTCGGTCGGTTCAGGCTCGACCGGGTGTTCATGGCCGAGCACGGTGATGGTTTCCTGGGGTCTGGCGCCCTTGAAATCCTTCTCGCCCGGGTTCTTGCCCTCGCTCGACATGTGCTCGATCACTGCATTCATTTCCGCGCCCAGCAACAGCACGGCGGCAGAGATGTAGAAATACAGCAACAGCACGATGATCGCACCGATGCTGCCATACATGGCGTTGTAGTCGGCAAAGGTCTTGACGTAGTAGGCAAAGCCCAGGGAGGCGATGATCCATACTACTACCGCCAGCACCGAACCGGGGGTGATGAAGCGAAACTTCTGCTTCACGTCCGGCATCACGTAGTAGATCAACGCCACCGCGACCATCATCAGGATGATGATCGCCGGCCAGCGCAGCACGGTCCATACAGTGACGATCACTTCCTGCAGGCCGACCTGGGAGGCGATCCACTCCATCACCTGCGGCCCCAGCACCATCAACGCGGCCGCTGCCAGCAGCATGCCGGCGATACCGACGGTGTAGATGATCGACAGCGGAATACGCTTCCACACCGGGCGCCCCTCAGGCACGTCATAGGCGGCATTCATGGCGCTCATCATCAGGCGCACGCCGGCCGAGGCGGTCCACAGGGCGATGACGATACCCACCGACAGCAGCCCGCCCTTGGACTGCTGCAACTGGTCGATGACCGGGTTCACCTGCTCCAGCGCCTGAGGCGGCAGCACCAGTTCCGATTGCAGGCGCAACCAGGAGAAGAAGTCCGGCAGGTGCAGGAAGCCGATCAGGGCGATCAGGAACAGCAGGAAAGGGAACAGCGAAAACAGCATCTGGTAGGCCAGCGCGGACGCATAGGTCGACATCTCGTCGTCGAGGAATTCCTTGACGGTGCGTACCAGCACGCGGTGCAGGGGCAGGCCGCGCAGGTCGGGGAAAATCATAGCGTCTCCTTTCGCCGCTTGATTCTTGAGTACAACGGGTAAGTCTAATAGACCACGCCGGTGATGTACTGCTCCCGGACATACCAGAAGAAAATGCCTGAACCTGTTCCGGCCCCGGGAAGAGGCAGGAACAGGCCGTTTCACATCAAGGCTTCTTCACCGCATCCTTCACGTTACCCTTGATCTGCTGCGCTTCGCCCTTGAGTTCCTGGGCCTTGCCTTCTGCCCGCAGCTTGTCGTTATCGGTGACCTTGCCGATGCCCTGCTTGACGTTACCAATTGCTTCGTTGGCCAGGCCTTTTGCTTTGTCTTTGGTGCCGCTCATGGCAAATCTCCTGCAAATGGAGACACGTGGACCGTGTCGACAGTCGGTGGACTGGGGACCTTGCGAAAGAGTTTCAATCAATTTGCCTGGCCCAAGCCGAACGGCGAATCAGCGGGCGAATACCGCACCGATTAGGCCAAGCTCACTGCTCAAGGCCCGACGGCTGCCCTAAAATCGCTGCCAACCTGCGTATAAAAACAACAGTTTCCGGATATTTGCCCCATGCGTCTGATGCCCCTGCTTGCGGCTTTGTTGCCGTTGTTGCCCTTGCCTGCCCTGGCTGCCGCACCGGCCAGCGAAACCCTGAAGGTCGAGCGTTATGCCGACGATGGCCAACCCGGCACCTTGCGCTGGGCCATCGAAACCAGCAACCAGAACCCCGGCCACTACCGCATCGAGATCGCTGCGGAGGGTAAACCGCCCTACGTGATTCGCCCGACCCACGCGCTGCCGGAAATCAAGGGCCCTGTACAGATCACCGGCCTGCCCTGGGCGCGTGACGGCCAGTACATCGCCATCGATGGCTCGGGCTACATCAAGGACCAGGGCGTGCGCACCTGCCCCGGCGCCTTGCCGGGCCAGTTCGGCACCAACGTGCGCACCACCACCAACCCCGGGCTGGTACTGCGTGATACCCAGGGCGTGCACCTGAGTGGCCTGGAAGTGCGCAACTTCTGCATCGGCATCCTGGTCAACCGCGCCAGCGGCAACGTCATCGAAGACAACCGCATCGTCGCCAACAAAGGCGGCGCCGGCATCATGCTCACGGGCGACGATGGTGCCGGCAACCCGACCGCCACCACCACGGTCAACAACAAGGTGCTGCGCAACCAGCTGATCGACAACGGCGATGGCCTTGAGCTGACCCGCGGCGCGGCCTTCAACCTGGTGGCCGACAACCTGTTCCGCTCCACCCCGGCCAACCCCGAGCCGTCCCAGGGCATCGAGATCCTGCTGGGCAACGACAACAGCGTGGTGCGCAACCGCTTCGAAAACTATTCCGACGGCCTGCAGATCAACTGGGGCAAGCGCAACTACCTCGGCGCCAACACCTTCAGCGGCAACTCGATCGGCGTCAGCGTCACCGGCGAAGGCAACATCCTCGACGGCAACCTGATCCACGGCAACCGCATCGGCGTAGCCTTGCGCCCGGAGCCGGAGCTCACCGCCACGCGCCTGAGCGGCAACCGCGTCTGGGGCAACAGCCAGGACATCCGCCGCTGCGAGGCCGGGGGTTCGTGCGTGCCGAACCAGCGGACCGGCGCCATCGTGTTCGGCGTTCCGGCCCAGGCCCATGCCTTGTATGTAGGCTCGCGTGGCGTCGGCGCGGATTTGCCAAAGAAGGACCAGGCGATCATCTGTGACGCCAAGGGCGAGCCCAAGCCGTGCCAGCCGCTGCCCAACCACAACCAGCAGCCGCCACGGCTGATCGCGCTGGACGGCAATGTGCTGCGGGGCGAGGTGCAGGGGCCAGTGTCGAGCCTGTTGCGCATCGAGGTGTTTGGCAATGCTCAGGCGGATGGGACCGAGGCGGAGCAGTATCTGGGTGATCTGTTGGTTAACAGCGATGCCAAGGGGCAGGCGCGGTTTGCCCAGGTGCTGGAGAATATCGGCGATTTGAAGAGCTTTACGGCGACGGTGACCACTGCGGACGGGGCTACTTCCGAGTTGAGCAGGCCTATCCGTCGTTAAAGCTGATGGCCTCTTCGCGGTTTACCCGCGAAAGGGCCGTCAAACCTTGCCGCGCCCTCTGCCACCCCTCACAATGCAGCCCTAATCAAGCGTCAACCCGCAGGAACCTGCATGAAACTCGACAAACCCGCCGCCATCGCCCGCCGCAACCAGGCCTTGGCCAACCCGGTGCTGACCAGCGCCAACACCCTGTTCGCCATCCTCGACCGCAAACGCAACCTGTGGTGGTTCGAGGTGCCGGTGGCGCTGCTGCGCAAGGGCCAGCCCGATTGGGTCAACCTGTTGCTGCACACCCCGGAAAGCGACGAGCTGCAGCACCTGAAGGTGCCGGTCAACTTCCTCCGTGCTCACCAGGAGCAGATGGAAGTGCGCAACCCCGGCAAGCGCCGCTCGACCATCAGCCTGGCCCTGAGCGCCGACCGTGACTCGCTGCTGCGCGACACCCGCCCGGGTGGCGAGCAGCTGGATTTCCGGACCTTCGTGCAGGCCTGATCAGGCCTTTTCGATGCGATCGTCATGGATGACGATGCGGCCCTGCTTGAACAACCCGCCAATGGCCTTCTTGAAGTTGCCCTTGCTGACGTTGAACATCTGGCTGATCACTTCAGGGGCGCTCTTGTCGCTCACCGCCAGCACCCCACCTTCGGCCTCCAGGCGCGCCATGATGCGCGCCTGCAGGTCATCGCCCAGCGCCTGGCCGACCGGCTGCAGGCTCAGGGCAATCTTGCCGTCATGGCGCAGTTCCTTGATGAAGCCATCCACATGCATGCCCGAACGCAGGAACTTGAACACCTCGTTCTTGTGGATCAGGCCCCAGTGGCGGTTGTTGATGATGGCCTTGAAGCCCATCGGCGTCTCACCGGCCACCAGCAGCTGGACGGGCTGGCCAACCGAGTAGTCGGCCGGGGCGCGGTCGAGGTAGCGGTCCAGGCGCGAAGTCGCGGTAATGCGGCGGGTGCGCTTGTCGAGGTAGGCATGCACCACGCAGTAGTCGCCGATCTTCAGCTGGCGTGATTCTTCCGAATACGGCATGAGCAGGTCCTTGGACAGGCCCCAGTCGAGGAAGATACCGGCACCGTTGATGTCCTTGACCTTCAGGCTGGCGAACTCGCCGACCTGCACCTTGGGCTTCTCGGTGGTGGCAATCAGCTGGTCTTCGCTGTCCAGGTAGATGAACACGTTCAGCCAGTCGTCGACCTCGGTTTCGGCGTCCTTCGGGATGTAGCGCCCGGGCAGCAGGATTTCGCCGTCGGCGCCGCCATCCAGGTACAGGCCGAATTCCACGTGTTTCACGATTTGCAAACTGTTGTAACGCCCAAGCAGAGCCATTTCCGATGTTCCTCAAGACAAGGCGGCTATTCTACACCTGAAGCCACTGCGCTGCCTGATCGCTGATTCTGCGGAACCGCCCCGGCGCCCTTTGCGTCTACCGAGTGCCCAGCCACCGCCAGGACCTGAACATGCCTGTACGCCTGTCCAAAGCCCTGTTCATCGCCATTGCCTGCGCCATGGCACTGGCGGCCTGCAACCGCATCGACCTGGCCTATCGCAACCTCGACCGCCTGGTGCCCTGGTCGCTGGGCGACTACCTGGCGATGAACCGTGAGCAGAAGGCATTGCTCGACGAACGGCTCAAGCAGCACCTGGCCTGGCACTGCAAGACCCAGCTGCCCGGCTACCTCGACTGGCTCGACCGGGTGCGCGACATGGTCGCCGACGACCAGGTGACCGACCAGACCCTGCAGCAACGCACCGTCGAGGCCCGCCAGGCGATTGGCCGGGTGGCCGAGGAAATCACCCCCTCGGCCACCGAACTCCTGCGTGGCATGAGCGATGCGCAGGTCGCGGAAATGCGCGATGCCTTCCGCGACGATATCAACGAGCGGCAGAGGGAATACGTCGACACGCCCGTGGCCAAGCAGATCGCCCGCCGCACCGAGCGAATGGAGAAGCGCCTGACCAACTGGTTCGGTGAGCTCAATGCCACCCAGCGCCAGCGTGTGCAGGCCTGGTCGCAGGCGCTGGGTGACCAGAACCGCCAGTGGATCGCCAACCGCCAGCACTGGCAGCAACAGCTGATGCTGGCCATGAACCAGCGCAACGACGCCAGCTTCGAGCCGCGCCTGGCGACCTTGCTGCAACGCAAGGAAAGCCTGTGGACGCCGGAGTACCGTGCTGCCTACCAGAATACCGAGCAGCAGGCGCGCAGTTTGATTGTGGACCTGGTGCACTTGAGCAGCCCGGCGCAGCGGCAGTTCCTGCAGGAGCGGCTGGCCAAGGTGAGGACGGACTTCAGTGAGATGAAGTGTTTGAAGGGTTGAATGTTGAGAGGCCGGGCCTGGAAACCCGCATTCAGCGCCCCTTGCGCCGATAAGGAAACACATCGATCACCTTGCCTTCCCGGATTGCCGCCTGCAGCCCCTTCCAGTAGTCCGCGTCATACAACTCGCCGTGCAAGCGGCTGAACAGCCGGCGCTGGCCGATATCGGCAAACAGGAACGGCGGGAACTCCTCGGGGAACACATCGTGCGGCCCGATCGAATACCACGGCTCGCCGGACATCTCGTCCTCCGGGTAACGCGGCGGCGGGATGTGCCTGAAGTTCACCTCGGTCAGGAAGCTGATCTCGTCATAGTCATAGAACACCACCCGCCCATGCCGGGTCACGCCGAAGTTCTTCAGCAGCATGTCACCCGGGAAGATGTTCGCCGCTGCCAGTTGCTTGATCGCCAGCCCGTAGTCCTCCAGCGCTTCGAGCACCTGCCCTTCGCTGGCGTGCTCCAGGTACAGGTTGAGCGGGGTCATGCGCCGCTCGGTCCAGCAGTGGCGGACCAGCACCGTGTCGCCCTCCAGGGCCACGGTCGAGGGCGCCACTTCCAGCAACTCGGCCAGGCATTCGGGCTCGAACTTTCCACGCGGGAAACGGAAGTCGGCAAACTCCTGGGTATCGGCCATGCGCCCCACCCGGTCGACACTTTTCACCAGCCGGTACTTGTCGATCACCGTGGCGCGGTCGACGGTCTTGGACGGCGAGAAGCGGTCCTTGATGATCTTGAACACGGTATTGAAGCCCGGCAGGGTGAACACGCTCATGACCATGCCGCGTACCCCGGGGGCCATGACGAAACGGTCGTCGCTGCTGGCCAGGTGGTTGATCAGGGCGCGATAGAACTCCGACTTGCCTTGCTTGTAGAAACCGATCGAGGTGTACAGCTCGGCAACGTGCTTGCCCGGCAGGATGCGCTTGAGGAAGTTGACGAACTCCGCCGGCACCGGCACGTCGGCCATGAAGTACGAACGGGTGAACGAGAAGATGATCGACACCTCGGCCTCGTCGGTGATCAGCGCATCGGCCTCGATGCCATGGCCTTCCCGGTGCAGCAGTGCGATCGCCAGCGGCCACTGCTCGTCAGCGTTGTACAGGCGGCCGACCAGATAAGCACCCTTGTTGCGGTACAGCACCGGTACGAACAGTTCCACGGCCAGGGCCGGGTCCTTGCACACCCAGTCCGGCAGGCACTCCTTCAGTTGTTCTTCAAGGCGTGCCACATCGCCTTCGAGATCGCCATAGGCAAAGGCATAGTCAGCGAAAATGGCCCGCAACAGCCCCTTGAGGCTACCGCCGGGCGTGTAGGTGCGGGTCTGCGCAGCGCGCTCATGGGTGCGGATCGACGGCCGGGTGGTGTGGATGAACATGCAGCCGTCGCTGATCTGGTCATGGCTGAACAGGCTGCAGAACAGCGAGTTGTACCAGGTCTCCGCCAGCTCGTCGTCCAGCCGTGGGTCGATCAGGCGGATGTAGGCGTTTTTCACCAGTGGCCACTGTTCCACATCCAGCAGCACCTCTTCGTCGAAACCATCGCGCAGCCAGGCGTTGACCTCGCCGACTTTCTGTTCATACAGGTTGATCCGCACTGCCGACGCCCGCTGGATGTCCTGCCAGCGCGCCTGCTCGAAGCGCTCGCGGGCGCCAAGGGTGATACGGCGAAAGTGCTCGCGGTAGTCATCGAAGCCGTCGAGGATCATCCGCGCGATCTCGCCGGCGGGCCAATGCTGGGTCATGCACAACACCTCGGGGCTGGGTGAGCTATGAGCTTAGCCCGCGAAAAGGCCGGTACAGGTATACAGCGCAAGAAAGCACAAGAATCGCCCAAGCCAGTCACGTACACTCGCGCCCTGCCCCGTCCCCGGAGACCGTTGTGAGCCCCATTGCCCTAGCCCGCCTGCTGACCCTTGCCGCTGTCTGGGGGGCGAGTTTCCTGTTCATGCGCATTATCGCCCCGGAGCTGGGTACCGTCCCTACCGCGTTCTTCCGCGTCGCCATCGCCTGCCTGGGCCTGATCGCCATCCTCGCCGCCACCCGGGTGCGCTGGAACTTCGACGGCAAGCTCGGCGCCTGCCTGGTGCTGGGCATGATCAACTCGGGCATCCCGGCCACCTTCTATTCCGTGGCCGCGCAAGTGCTGCCCGCCGGCTATTCGGCGATTTTCAACGCCACCACACCGCTGATGGGCGTACTGATCGGCGCGCTGTTCTTCCGCGAGGCCATGACCCTGCCCAAGCTCGGCGGTATTTTCCTCGGCCTGTTTGGTGTCGGCATCCTCAGCGGCGCCGGCCCGGTAGCGCTGGACATGGCCCTGGTGCAAGGTGCCCTGGCGTGCCTGGCGGCCACCACCTGCTACGGCTTCGCCGGCTTCCTTGCACGGCGCTGGATCAGCGGCCTGGACAGCCGCCTGTCGGCCCTGGGCAGCATGCTCGGCGCCACCTTGATGCTGAGCCCGCTGTTCGCCTGGAGCGCCCTGACCCAGCCACCGGCAAGCTGGGGTGGCTGGCAGGTATGGCTGTCGCTGCTGGGCCTGGGCCTGCTGTGCACCGCCTTCGCCTACATCCTGTACTTCCGCCTGCTGGCCGAAATCGGCCCGGTCAAGGCCAGCACCGTGACCTTCCTGATCCCGGTATTCGGTGTATTGTGGGGGGCATGGCTGCTCGACGAGCCCTTGTCGATGGCCCATGTGTATGGCGGTGTGCTGATTGCCCTGGCGCTGTGGCTGGTACTGCGCCCGGCGCGCACGTGAGGCGATGCGGACCATGAGCGACACATTCAGGAAGGTGCTGTTCCGCCTGGAGCAGGACGCGAGCGGCTACCCGCCAGCCTCGGTGGAAGGCTTGTGGACACAGGAGGTCGCAGGGGGCTATCGGGTCGACAGCATCCCCTTCCACGTCTACGGCATCGCCCCCGGCGACATCATCAGCATCCGTCACGAGGGCGACCAGGCCTGGTTCGACGCCTTGCAGCAGAGCGCCGGGGCGTCGGTGTTCCGGGTCGTCGTCAAGCCACCGGAAACCCTGGAGCAGGTGCACGCGGCCCTGGCCGAATTCGGCTGCACGTGCGAGGTGGAAAAGGCGGTGAGGATGCTGGCGGTCGAAGTGCCGGCAATGCAATCGGCCGACACCCTGCTGTACTACCTGCTGACCCAGCGCGAAGCCGGCACCCTGGACTTCGAGGAAGGCGTGTTGCGCCACGCCATCCCCGAAGAGTTCCGCTAGGCCCTACGCCTCGGCCAGCCGCGCCACCGGCTTGCGGAACACGAACAGCAGGCCGACCACGATCAGCCCCATGCCCAGCAGGCTCAACGGCGCCAGGCGGTTGCCGAAGATCAGGAAGTCCATCACCGCAGTCACTGCCGGCACCAGGTAGAACAGGCTGGTGACATTGACCAGGTTACCTTTGGCGATCAGCCGATACAGCAGCAGGGTCGCCAGCAGCGACACCACCAGCCCCATCCACAGCAGCGCGCCGATGAAGCCGCCGGCCCATTCCACATGCAGCGGTTGCAGCGGCGCGAACACGGCGCACATGGCGAAGCCGGCGATGTACTGCAGCGGCAGTGTGCCCATGGGGTTGTCGGTGATGCGCTTCTGCAGGATTGAACCAAAGGTCATGCTGGCCAGCGCCAGCAGGGCGAACAGCATGCCCAGCAGCGACACGCCGCCCAGGTTGATGCCCTGGTAGACCACCATCACCAGCCCGCCAAGCCCCAGGCCCAGGCCGAACAAACGGCTCCAGGAACGCTGGCGCTCCATCAGCACCACGGTGAGGATCGGTTGCACCCCCATCACCGTGGCCATCACGCCTGGGGTGACATGGGTGTTGAGCGCCAGCAGGTAGAAGATCTGGTAGGCGCCGAGCAGCACACAGCCGGTGCCCAGGGCCCGCAGGATCGCCCCCCGGGTACGCGGCCAGCGCAGGCCCAGCAATGGGCCGATCAGCAGCAGGCCGGTCAGGGCCAGCGCCGAGCGCAGCAGCAGGAAGGCAAAGGGGCTGGCATGGGCCAGGCCGAGCTTGGAAACGATCGCGCCACTGCTCCAGAGCAGGACGAACAGGCTGGTGGTGGCCGCCGAGGCCACGGATGCTTTGTTGAAGACAGACATGTATTGCCACCTGATATAAGGCGAAAAAGCCAGACGGCGGGCGTGAACTTCAGCGAGGGAAGGTGCCGACCGTGTTCAGTAGGTTGCGGGTGCGAAGGGATGCGGCCAGAAGCCGATCAGCCCAGCACGACCACGCAAGGAGGCGGAGCTACGCCGCCTACGACGCCACTGACAGGTGGTGGTGGATAGTGACTGATCATGGCCGGCTGCTGGCTGCCACGCACGACCCTGCCCGCGACTGGCGCGAGGGCAAAGCTGGTGGTGGAAGGGATGGCTGGCATGATCGGGTCGGTCTTCGAAGAAGAGAAGTGTTTCGGAATATAGCGGTGAATGCTGGGTTGGGCAATAGCCTGTTCCGGCCTCTTCGCGGGCAAGCCCGCGAAGAGGCCGGCCCTGCTATCAGAACAACCAGCGGTACAGGAAGTAAGCCACCACCACTGCCAGCACCGGCCGCAGGATGCGATAGGCCTTGGGGTTGGCGCGCTTGAACTGCTTCATGCGGCTGCTGATTTTATTGCTGAAGCGCTTGCTCCAGGCATACGCCTGGTTGATCCCGCCCACCCGCTCGTCATCGGTGTTCTGCGGCGCGGTGGCGCGGCCGAGGAAGGCACTGACCTTACGGTTGATGCGGGTCATCAGCGGGCTGCTCAACGGGCGCTCGATGTCGCAGAACAGGATCACCCGGGTCACGTCGGTTTCGTTCTTGACCCAGTGCACGTAGGTCTCGTCGAACATCACGTCCTCGCCGTCACGCCAGGCGTATTCCTCGCCATCGACGTAGATGCGGCAGGCGTCGGAGTTGGGGGTCGACAGGCCCAGGTGGTAGCGCAGCGAACCGGCAAACGGGTCACGGTGCGGGTTCAGGTGGCTGCCACCGGGCAGCAGGGCAAACATCGCACCCTTGACGTTGGGAATGCTGCTGACCAGCTCGACGGTTTTCGGGCACAGGGCTTCGGCAGACGGCAGCGGCTTGTCGTACCACTTCAGGTAGAAGCGCTTCCAGCCCTTCTTGAAGAACGAACCGAAGCCGGCGTCGTTGTCCTTTTCGGCGGCACGAATGTACCCCTCGTCGAACAGGCGCATGGCCTCCTCGCGGATCACCTGCCAGTTGTCCTTGAGCACATCCAACTCGGGGAAGCGCTGGCGGTCCAGGTAAGGCTTGGACGGCACGTTGGAGAACAGGTACATCAGGCTGTTATAAGGAGCGAACAGCGCCGAATGGTTGACGAACTGGCGCAGAACCGGCAGCCGTGCCTTGCCGCGCAGGTGCACGAACAGCACACTGCCGAAGAACACCAGCAGGACACCCGCCTTGGCGAGGAAGGAAAAGGTCATGCAACACTCCTTTGAAGGGAGCCAGGCCAGCGCTGCCTGCTCCCGGAAAAATCATCCGGCCATCATAAACCCATCCCGCCCCGGTAAAAACAGCCTGGGCGGGATCTCACTCATGAAGATTTTGCAATAAACCAGGCCGCCGAATGTTGCGCCGGATCAGCGGCCGGGCTGATTACTGCTGGTTTTCCTGCTCGCTGAACAGGTCGCTGAACAGCATGCTGGACAGATAACGCTCGCCCGAGTCGGGCAGGATTACGACGATGGTCTTACCTTGCATTTCCGGTTTCTCGGCCAGGCGCACCGCTGCTGCCATCGCCGCGCCACAGGAAATGCCGCAGAGAATGCCTTCTTCCTGCATCAGGCGAATGGCCATGGCCTTGGACTCTTCGTCGGTCACGGTCTCGACCTGGTCGACGATCGACAGGTCGAGGTTTTTCGGCACGAAACCGGCGCCAATGCCCTGGATCTTGTGCGGGCTGGGCTTGAGCTCTTCACCGGCCAGGGTCTGGCTGATCAGCGGCGACGCCAGCGGCTCGACCGCCACCGAGAGGATCGACTTGCCCTGGGTGTGCTTGATGTAGCGCGACACGCCGGTAATGGTGCCGCCGGTACCAACACCTGCAACCAGCACATCGACCGCGCCGTCGGTGTCGTTCCAGATCTCCGGCCCGGTGGTCTTCTCGTGGATCGCCGGGTTGGCCGGGTTGTCGAACTGGCCCGGCAGGAAGTACTGGGCAGGGTCGGAGGCGACGATTTCGTTGGCCTTCTCGATGGCGCCCTTCATGCCCTTGGCCGGCTCGGTCAGCACCAGCTCTGCGCCCAGCGCCTTGAGCACCTTGCGGCGCTCCAGGCTCATCGAGGCCGGCATGGTCAGGATCAGCTTGTAGCCACGGGCGGCGGCAACGAACGCCAGGCCGATACCGGTGTTGCCCGAGGTCGGCTCGACGATGGTCATGCCTGGCTTGAGTTTGCCGCTGCTCTCGGCGTCCCAGACCATGTTCGCGCCGATCCGGCACTTGACCG
The DNA here is from genome assembly GCF_044749405.1 of Pseudomonas sp. NPDC089422. Lineage (NCBI taxonomy): Bacteria > Pseudomonadati > Pseudomonadota > Gammaproteobacteria > Pseudomonadales > Pseudomonadaceae > Pseudomonas > Pseudomonas sp. NPDC089422. The sequence goes on along the minus strand of NZ_JBIVHW010000010.1, from coordinate 165,733 downwards.
AATAGCCCGGGTTGCGCCCTTCGATCTTGGCCAGGATGGTCACCCCACGCGGGGCGATGCGGTTGATCTGTACCAGCGGCGTGTTGCCGATGGAGTGGGCGTTGTCTGCGTAGATACGGCTCATGGCAGGGTCCTTGAACATGAGAAACAGCAGGGAAAGACTTAAAGGGTAAGCCCGCCCCGGTGGCCAGTAAAGCCTGTTAGAACTCCCGGGCTTTGCCTGCGGTCAACCGTGCAACCCGCTGCGGAGAGCCTTGCGATGAAAGCTCGCTATCGCTGGCCGATGATTGGCCTGGCCAGCCTGATCGTGCTGCTGGTGGCCCTGCAGGTGGCCCTGCCCTACCTGGTGCGCGATTACCTGAACGACAAGCTTGCCCACTTGGGCGAATACCGTGGCCAGGTGGCCGACGTCGACCTGGCCTGGTGGCGCGGCGCCTACCAGATCAACGGCCTGAAAATCGTCAAGACCACTGGCAAGTTACCGGTGCCGTTGCTGGATGCGCCGCTGATCGACCTGTCGGTGAGCTGGCATTCACTGATCTACGACAAGGCCGTGGTGGCCAAGGTGACCTTCAAGCGCCCCGAGTTCAACTTCGTCGACGGCGGCAGCAAGCAGGCCTCGCAGACCGGTCGGGGGACCGACTGGCGCCAGCAGCTGGAAAAACTTCTGCCGATCACCCTTAACGAAGTGCATATCGAAAACGGTACCCTCACCTTCCACAACTTCAATTCCAAGCCGCCGGTCGCCCTCAAGGCCACGCAGCTCGATGCAGACATTCGCAACCTGACCAATGTGCGCGACAAGAAGGGCCGCCGCGATGCCAGCCTTGACGCCACCGCCCTGCTGCTGGGCGATGCCAAGGTCGAAAGCCGCGCCACCTTCGACCCGTTCAGTGATTTCGACGATTTCGAGTTCCGCCTGCGTACCACCGGCATCGAGCTGCGCAGGCTCAACGACTTTTCCAGCGCTTACGGCAAGTTCGACTTCAATGCCGGGCACGGCGACCTGGTCATCGAGGCCCAGGCCGACCAAGGCCGGCTGCACGGCTACATCAAGCCGTTGTTGCGCGATGTCGATGTGTTCGACTGGCAACAGGACGTGGAGAACAGGAACAAGGGCACTTTCCGCTCGGTCTGGGAGGCGCTGGTGGGGGCCAGTGAGACGGTGCTGAAGAACCAGCCGAAGAACCAGTTCGCCACCCGGGTGGAGCTGAGCGGGAGCGTGCACCAGCAGAATATCAGTGCTTTCGAAGCGTTCCTGCAGATCCTGCGCAATGGCTTCATCCAGGCGTTCAATGCACGTTATGAGCAGTCCCCGCCCAGTTCCGACTGAGCGTGCGTGACGAGCCATTCAGGGACTGAATACCCGGTCTGCGTTTCCAGCTGCCTGGGCCCGCGTTATAGTCGTTGGCAAACTATAGGCACCCCGCAGAGGACAGACCCATGAAGTTCGAAGGCACCCGCGACTACGTCGCCACAGACGACCTGAAGCTGGCGGTCAACGCGGCCATCACCCTCGAACGCCCGCTGCTGGTCAAGGGCGAGCCCGGCACCGGCAAGACCATGCTCGCCGAGCAGCTCGCCGCCTCGTTCGGCGCACGCCTGATTACCTGGCACATCAAGTCCACCACCAAGGCCCACCAGGGCCTCTACGAGTACGACGCGGTCAGCCGCCTGCGCGACTCGCAGCTGGGTGTGGACAAGGTCCACGACGTGCGCAACTACCTGAAGAAAGGCAAGCTGTGGGAGGCATTCGAGGCCGACGAGCGGGTGATCCTGCTGATCGACGAAATCGACAAGGCCGACATCGAGTTCCCCAATGACCTGCTGCAGGAACTCGACAAGATGGAGTTCTACGTCTACGAAATCGACGAGACCATCAAGGCCAAACAGCGCCCGATCATCATCATCACCTCCAACAACGAAAAGGAGCTGCCCGACGCCTTCCTGCGCCGCTGCTTCTTCCACTACATCGCCTTCCCTGACCGCGGCACCCTGCAGCAGATCGTCGACGTGCACTACCCGAACATCAGCCAGTCGCTGGTCAGCGAGGCGCTGGACGTGTTCTTCGACGTGCGCAAGGTACCGGGCCTGAAGAAAAAGCCGTCCACCTCCGAGCTGGTCGACTGGCTCAAGCTGCTGATGGCCGACAACATCGGCGAAGCCGTGCTGCGCGAACGCGACCCGACCAAGGCCATCCCGCCATTGGCTGGCGCCCTGGTCAAGAACGAGCAGGACGTGCAACTGCTCGAGCGCCTGGCCTTCATGAGCCGGCGCGGCAACCGCTGACAGGAGCCGGGCCATGCTGCTCAACCTATTCAATGAAATGCGCGCGGCCAAGGTGCCGGTATCGGTGCGCGAGCTGCTCGACCTGCACCACGCCCTGCAAAAAGGCGTGGTGTTCGCCGACATGGACGCCTTCTACTACCTGGCCCGCGCCATCCTGGTGAAGGACGAGCGCCACTTCGACAAGTTCGACCGTGCATTCGCCGCCTACTTCAAGGGCCTGGAAAACCTTGACCGGCACATCGAGGCGCTGATCCCCGATGAGTGGCTGCGCAAGGAATTCGAACGCTCGCTCACCGACGAGGAGCGCGCGCAGATCCAGTCGCTGGGTGGCCTGGACAAACTCATCGAGGAGTTCAAGAAGCGCCTCGAAGAGCAGAAGGAACGCCACGCCGGTGGCAACAAGTGGATCGGCACCGGCGGCACCAGCCCGTTCGGCTCGGGCGGCTTCAACCCGGAAGGCATCCGCGTCGGCGAGGCCGGCAAGCGCCAGGGCAAGGCGGTAAAAGTCTGGGACCAGCGCGAGTACAAGAACCTCGACGACCAGGTCGAACTGGGCACGCGCAACATCAAGCTGGCCCTGCGCCGGCTGCGCAAGTTCGCCCGCGAAGGCGCCGCCGAAGAGCTCGACATCGACGGCACCATCGACCACACCGCGCGTGACGCCGGCCTGCTGAACATCCAGATGCGCCCGGAACGGCGCAACACGGTGAAGCTGCTGTTGCTGTTCGACATCGGCGGCTCGATGGACGCCCACGTCAAGGTCTGCGAAGAGCTGTTCTCAGCCTGCAAGACCGAGTTCAAGCACCTGGAGTACTACTACTTCCACAACTTCGTGTACGAGTCGGTGTGGAAGAACAACCTGCGCCGCACCTCGGAGCGCTTCTCCACCTTCGACCTGCTGCACAAGTACGGCGATGACTACAAGGTGGTGTTCGTCGGCGATGCGGCCATGGCGCCGTACGAGATCACCCAGCCGGGAGGTAGTGTCGAGCACTGGAACGAAGAGGCCGGGTATCTGTGGATGCAGCGCTTCATGGAGAAATTCAGGAAGATCATCTGGATCAACCCGTATCCCAAGCAGGCCTGGGACTACACGGCTTCGACCCATTTGGTGCGGGATTTGATCGAGGACAAGATGTACCCGCTGACCTTGCAGGGGTTGGAGGACGGTATGCGCTATCTTTCGAAGTAACGCCTAACCGCGCACGCTTATAAAACAACTATCAATTGTGATAGTTGTTTTTTTCTGCGAACAGGTGTCTCATCAAAAAACACCGCTTGCGGAGGTGACATGAAACGGCCCGTTCAAAACTCAAAAAGCAAAAATCATGATACACCCCAATTCACCTACGAGCCAACAAGACATCAGCCACCATTTCCTCACTTGAACGATAGAGCATCATTGCTGGCGACAGATGGCAATCGCACACTATTGGCCTCGATATCCCAAATTAAAGCCTGCCCCGCAGCTTATTCTATCTATGGATACTCGGCTGAGCCATGCAGTCTATTCGTTGCCTACCATGGAGCATTGTTCGATCTCGCGACAAATTGCTACATTTTAGGCCTGGGTTACAGAATTTACAGCCCATCCATGAGGCGCTTTTGTAGTTCTGATTCCTTTAGCCCGTTCATTGCCGACACCATGAATTCGTACTCATATTGCAATGGTGACCCGGTTAACTACCGTGACCCATCTGGCCATGTGCGTCTTCCAAGCTGGTTTCCGGGCGCACGATTCTTTAACCGCCAACCCCAAACTCGAAATAGAATTTCCGAGCTCGCCTCAATGCCTCAAATCATTAAAAATATATCCAGCCACTTATCAGGCAAAAGCCTTGATAACTTTAAAAATGCCCACCCTGAACACAGCAAAACAATTAAAACCCAATCCCTCACAACAGCACTAAAACTCATCAAGGAAGACAGACTGGGAAAGTTAAAAACCCTGAACACCTCAGGCGTTCTAAGCAAAGATTCAAAGCGCCTCAAACAACTAAACGAACACTACTTCACCAACAACATAATGCATAAAGATAACAGTAATTGGACAAAGCGCTTTTCATCAATAAAAGAAGAACTACTTGAGTATGAAGAGCATTTAAATAAACGTCTCACTCAAATACGCACATGACCCTGGAACTGTCTTCTTTGAGCATTCATGGCTCACGGCGCCAACTAAACATAAGACGTTGGTGTACCTGCCACGCCTCCTCCTGCACCACCGCCCTGAACCGCACCACCGCCCCCGGCATGCACTGCGCCAGCCGCGCCAACGCCAACGGCGTCAACGCCCCCAGCCGCGGATAGCCGCCAATGGTCTGCCGGTCATTGAGCAGCACGATCGGTTGCCCGTCCGGTGGCACCTGCACCGCCCCCAGCGGGATCCCTTCGGAAATCATCGGCGCACCCTGATAGACCAGCTCTGGCCCCAGCAAGCGGATACCCATGCGGTCGGCCCGGCTGTCTAGTGTCCAGTCACGGTTGAACGCTTCAAACAGACTGGTCCCGCTGAAATCACCGATCTGTGCGCCCATCACCAGGTCGAGCATGGGCTTGGCCACATAGCTCGGGCACAGGGCCGCAGGTACTTCGCGCAAGGCCGGCGAATCCCCGACAAAGGTGAGCGTTTGCCCTTTGCCAAGCGCTGAACCGCGCCCATCGATACCCCCCAGTTCCTCGCGCACGACCGTAGCACAGCTGCCCAGCACATCTTCACCTAGGAACCCGCCCGGCGCCGCCAGGTAGGCCCGCACACCCTGCTTTGGCTGCTTCAGGGTCAAGCGCTGCCCTTTGGCCAGCGTGAAGCTGCGCCATGGCAGCAGTGGCTGATCATCCACTCGTGCCTCCAGGTCAGCCCCGGCCAGCGCCAGCACGCAATCCTGCTCGGCCACCAGCGCAAAGCCGCCCAGCGCCACCTCGACCACGGGCGCCCCAAGAGGGTTGCCAAGCAGCCAGTTGGCCCAATGCATCGCTACCCAATCCAGCGCCCCACCCTGTGTCACGCCCAGGTGCCGCACGCCAAAGCGCCCGGCGTCCTGCAACTGGCACAATGCGGTGCTGGCCTCGATCTTCAACTGCTTCATCCTTGCGCCTCCACATCGCCGCCCAGGGCCAGGAATTCCTCACGCGATACCGCCACGAAGCGCACCCGGTCACCCGGTTGCAGCAGGCTGTAGCCCTCGCGTTCGCGGTCGAACAGGCGCACCGGGGTGCGCCCGATCAGGTTCCAGCCACCCGGCGACACTGCAGGGTAAGCCGCAGTCTGGCGTTCGGCGATACCGACGCTGCCGGCCGCCACACGCTTGCGTGGGGTGCTCAGGCGCGGGCTGGCCAGGCGTTCGTCGACCAGCCCCATAAAACCGAAACCGGGTGCAAAACCAAGGGCGAATACCGGGTATTCACGCTCACTGTGCAGACGGACCACTTCGGCTTCACTCAGCCCGCTGCGAGCTGCGAGCACGGGCAGTTCCGGGCCGACGCTGGCGTCGTACCACACCGGGATTTCATGTCGTCGGCCCCCGCTGCCGGTGTCCGGCTGCAAGCCCTCCAGCGCCTGAGTGATCAACACCCTCGCCTCACCCGGTGGCAGGTCGAACTGCACCATCAGCGTGGTGTAGGACGGCACCAGATCCACCAGGTGCGCGCCGAACGCCGCGCTCAGGCGCTGGCTGGCGGCGAGCATCCACGGCATGTTGGCTTCGTCGATACGGTCGAACAGGCGCACCATCAGGCTGTCGATGGCCACGACTTCGATACGCAGCTTCATCGCGCCTCCTGCGCATCGAGGGCCTGGCGGATCTGCCGCACGGCCGCTACCGAGCTGTCGTTGTCGCCATGCACGCAGAGGGTGCTGGCGGCCAGCTGCAACGCGCTTCCGTCATCCGCCACCAGGGTTTCACCGCGGGCCAGGCGCAGGGCCTGTTCGACCACCAGCGCCGGGTCATGGTGCACCGCGCCCGGCAGGCGCCGCGAGACCAGGTGGCCGCTGGCGGTGTAGGCGCGGTCGGCGAAGGCTTCGAACCACAGCGGCACGCCGATTTCATCGCCCAGGGCCTGGGCCGCGCGGTTGTCGGCCGTGGCCATGAGCATCAGCGGCAGGCCATTGCCATAGGCCGCCACGGCTTCCAGCACGGTGCGCAGCTTGAGCGGGTCGGCCATCATGTCGTTGTACAGCGCGCCGTGGGGCTTCACATAGGCCACCCGGCCGCCGAGCACCTTGCAGATGCCGTCCAGGGCACCGATCTGGTAATGCAGCAGGTCGCGGATCTCTTCAGGGCTGCAGGCCATGGAACGGCGGCCGAAGCCGACCAGGTCCGGATAGGCCGGGTGCGCGCCAATGGTCACGCCGTGCTCCAGTGCCAGGGCCACGGTGCGGCGCATGATGCTCGGGTCGCCGGCGTGATAGCCACAGGCGATGTTGGCGCAGTCGATGTAGGGCATCACCTCGGCATCCAGGCCCATGCGCCAGCTGCCGTAACTCTCGCCCATGTCGCAATTGAGTAGCAGGGGTTTCACCTGACGTGCTCCCGTGTCGATGTTCATAGGCCTACCTTAGCGCGCCTGAAGTTGTTTGCCGCGTGTTTCCGGCAGGCTCAGCGCCGCCACGATCACCACGCCATAGGACACCGCAGAGAACACGCCGATACCCAGGCCCAGGGGGATCTTCTCGCCAAGCAGGCCGATCAGCAGCGGGAACAAGGCAGCGATGACCTTGCCGATGTTGTAGCAGAAGCCCTGCCCCGAGCCACGCACCCGGGTCGGGAACAGTTCGGTCAGGAACGCGCCCATGCCGCTGAAGATGCCCGAGGCGAAGAAGCCCAGCGGGAAGCCCAGCCACAGCATCACGCCGTCACTGACCGGCAGCTGCGTGTACAGCAGCACGATGATGAACGAGCCCACGGCGAACAGGATGAAGTTCTTCTTGCGCCCCAGCAGGTCGGACAGGTACGCGCTGACCACATAACCGATGTAGGAGCCGACGATCACCATGGCCAGGTAGCCGCCGGTGCCCAGCACGCTCAGGCCGCGCTCGTTCTTGAGGAAGGTCGGCAGCCACGAGGTGATGGCGTAGTAACCGCCCAGCGCACCGGTGGTCAGCAGTGAGGCGCGTACGGTGGTCCAGAGCATGCCGGGGGCGAAGATCTCGTAGAAATGCGACGGCGCTTCGGCGGTTTCCCCGGCCTTGGCCTGGCGATACACCTCCGGGTCCTTGACCAGGCGGCGGACGAAGATCACGAAGATCGCCGGCACCAGGCCCAGCAGGAACAGCGCGCGCCAGGCCTGCTCTGCCGGCAGCCAGGAGAACAGCAGCGCATACAGGATCGCCGTCAGCCCCCAGCCAATGGCCCAGCCCGACTGCACCATGCCCACCGCCTTGCCGCGGTCCTGGGCACGGATCACCTCGCCGATCAGCACTGCGCCGGCGGTCCACTCGCCGCCAAAACCGAAGCCCATCAAAGTGCGGGCGATCAGCAGCTGCTCATAGTTCTGGGCGAAACCGCAGAGGAAGGTGAAGAAGGCGAACCACAGTACCGTCAGTTGCAGGGTGCGCACGCGGCCAATGCGGTCGGAGAGGATGCCGGCGATCCAGCCGCCGACGGCCGAGGCGATCAAGGTGCTGGTGTGGATCAGCCCGGCTTCTGCGGTGCTGATGCCCCACAGCATGATCAGCGTCGGGATGACGAAGCTGAGCATCTGCGTGTCCATGCCGTCCAGGCCATAGCCGATCTTGCAGCTCCAGAATGTGCGCCGTTGCTGTTGGTCGATGCCGCGGTACCAGGCGAACGGCCCGGTCGAAGGAGGGGATTGCACCTGCTGCTGCACGCCGCTTGGGTTCATGCTTGCCTCGGCTTGTTGGTATTGTTTTATGGGCGACGTCGGGTGTCGCGGCCTGAGCGTCATGTTCAAAGGCCCTGCTGCCTGAGTCCAACGAGAAAAACCGCCGGTCTGGAACAAGAAAAACTGATCATGAACCTTCGCTTCCTCGAAACCTTTGTCTGGGTCGCCCGCCTCAAAAGCTTCCGCCTTACCGCCGAGAAGCTGTTCACCACCCAGGCCTCGGTGTCCAGTCGCATTGCCGCGCTGGAGGCCGACCTTGGGGTGAAACTGCTGCTGCGCGACTCCCGAGGTGTCAGCCTGACGCCGGAAGGCAGCAAGGTGCTGGAGTACGCCGAGCGCATGCTCGACACGGCCAAGGCCATGAAGCAGTCGCTGGACAGCGACCGGGCCAAGGTCGGGCGCATTCGCGTCGGGGTGATGGACACGGTGATCCACACCTGGATGAGCGCGCTGGTGGCGGAGCTGACCGAGCGCTACCCGCAGGTGGAGATCGAACTGGTCGCCGACACCGCGCTGAACCTGCGCGAGCAGCTGCAGAAGGGCTTTCTCGACGTGATCCTGCAGACCGACCTGCTGCGCGAGCAATCGATCCGCAGCCAGGACCTGGCGCGCTACCCGATGGGTTGGGTGGTGGCGGCAGGTTCGGTGTACCACCGCGACTTTGCCTCGCTGGCCGAGCTGGGGCGCGAGCGGATTGTCACCTTTTCAAAGAACTCACGGCCGCACCAGGAGGTACTCAGCCTGCTGCAGGTGGCCGGGGCCGAGACACCGCGGTTGAACTGCGTGAACTCGGTGGCGGCTATCACCCGCTTGTTGCGTGACGGCTTCGGGGTTGGCGCCTTACCACCGGCCTTGGTGGATGCAGAGTTGAGCCGAGGTGAACTGGTGCTGCTGGAAGGCTTGCAGCCACCGCCGAGCCTGGAGCTGGTGGTGGCCTGGCAGACCGGGGTGGCGTTGGTGGATGAGGTGGTCGGGGTGTGTCGGCAGGTGCTGGAGCGGTATGCCCGGGATGTGGGTGGGCAGCGGATTGTGCTGGTTTCTTAGGGTTCGCCGTTGGGTTTTCTGCGCCTGTGAGATCGAGCGCCGCCCGCGCGGCGCATCGCAGGCAAGCCTGCTCCTACATCTGTTTCGGGCCAGTGAGTTCTGTGCCATTCGCGCGCGCACCCTTGGTGTATGGCTCGATATCGCATCGTGCAAACAAGGGCCCGCGCGCCATTGCCTCAGGAATAATTGGCCCGAAACAGATGTAGGAGCAGGCTTGCCTGCGATGCGCCGCGCGGGCGGCGCTCGATCTCACAGGCGCAGAAAACCTGAAGGCGAACCCATCAGCGCCAGCTCTCTTTCACCGCCTTGCGCCGCCCACCCAGGATCACCCAGCCAATCCCCAGCAACAGGCTCTCGACCACGAAAGCCAGCACAAACCCGGCCCCAACGCCCCAGCCGATCGCCTCGGGCACCAGCAGAATCTGGTAGCTGTACCCCTTGAGCGTCTCTTCGCGCAACTGTGGCTCCGGCTGCACCAGCACATGCCAGGTCCGGCTCACCCAGGAGCCTTGCAGCGCCTGCCATTCGTCTTCCAGCAGCTGATTGCGAATCAGCAGGCTTTCGATGCTGTTGGCGTCGCTGAGGAACACCGGGTCATCACTGGTCCGGTAATGCCGCACCAGCGCCTGCAGGTCGCCGTTGAAGAAGCGCTCGGCGGTCTGCTTGAAACCATCCAGCGCCTGGCGCGATTCGAACAGGTGCGCCTCGGCCCGCTGGCTGTAGTCCTTGACCAGCCCAGGCACCTGGATACCGGCCAGCAGGCCGAAGGTGAACAGCAGCAACCGCAGGTAACTTCTGAACATGCAGCGTCCTTAGCTCTGGCCTTGCACGACGCACTCGCCGTGTCGCCATAGGCCCCATTGACCGGGTTCGTAGCGCCGCCAGGTCTCGTTCTCGGTCAAAGCCTCGGTGGCGATCACCGTGACTACGTCATTGGGGGTGGTCTCGGTGTGAAAATCGACGATCAGGTCGACATCTTTCAAGCGCGCAGCACCAAACGGCGCACGCCGGGTAATGTGTACCAGCTTGGTCGAGCAGAAGCAGAACAGCCAGTCGCCGTCGCTGAGCAGGCAGTTGAACACGCCCTTGCCGCGATACTCGGCACAGGCTTCGACCAGCACCGGCAGCAGCTGTTCCACCTCGACCGGCTCGGGGAAGGCCGCGCGGATGCGGTTGAGCAGGTCGCAGAAGGCTACCTCGCTGTCGGTATCGCCCACCGGGCGATAGAAGGTCGCTTCGCCTTTGAAGTCACCGAGCTGGCCGTTGTGCGCGAAGCACCAATTGCGACCCCACATTTCGCGGACGAACGGGTGCGTGTTGGACAGGCACACGCGCCCGACGTTGGCCTGGCGGATATGGCCGATCACCACTTCGCTCTTGATCGGGTAGCGCTGCACCAGGTTGGCGACTTCCGATTCACTGCTCGCGGCCGGGTCCTGGAACAGGCGCAGGCCGCGCCCTTCGTAGAAACCGATGCCCCAGCCGTCGCGGTGCGGGCCGGTCCGCCCACCGCGCTGCATCAGGCCGGTGAAGCTGAAGACGATGTCGGTGGGGACGTTGGCACTCATGCCCAGCAGTTCGCACATGGGGGTGTCTCCGCTTACAGGCGTGGCTCGACCCGGCCGCGGCCGCCACTCGGTGCGGCAGGTGGCGGGTCGTCGCGGTAACGGTCATGGCGCTCGGCTGCCATGGGCGCGCCAGTGGTGACTGCATTGTCCTCGGCGGCACGGCGCTGGGCGGCGGCTTCGGCCTGCGCGCGGCGCTCGCGGGCGCGCTTCTCCAGCGGCCAGCGGATCAGCACGAAGACGATGTACAAGGCGAAGGCGATCATGCCGTACATGGCGAAATCGGAGATCGCCCGCCAGGCGTTGTTGCCGACCTTGAACGCAAGGTCCAGGGCGGTGATGGCGATCGCCGGGGCGAAGCTGTCCTTGACCGGGTCGACGATGGTCGGGGTCAGCAGCAGCACCGCCAGGATCACCCGCAGCGGTTCACGCAGCCAGCGCCACATCCAGCCGGTGAGCTTGAAGCCCACCAGCAGGCAGCCCAGGGCGGCGACAGCGTAGAGGCCCCAGGCGAAGGTGTAGTCGTTCTCGATCATGGTGTTCGTGCAAGCCAGGCAAAGAGATGCCTATGATAAACACTTTTCAGGGCGCAGACAGCGTCTCCCTGTCCCGGTCAAGAGATCCCCGATGCCAATCAAGCCCCAGCCCCCCATTGCCCGCCAGGACCAGGCCGCCGATCCCTATGCCTGGCTGCAGCAGCGCGACACCCAGGAAGTGCTCGATTACCTGCAGGCGGAAAACGCCTACCAGGAGGCCTGCCTGGCCGACCAGGCCGGGCTGCGCGAGCAGTTGTTCGAAGAGATCAAGGGCCGCATCCTCGAAACCGACCTCTCGCTGCCCTCGCCCTGGGGCCCGTACCTCTATTACACCCGCACCACCGCAGGCGACGAGTACCCGCGCCACTACCGCTGCCCACGCCCGGCGGACGACTCCAACACGGTCGATGAAAGCCAGGAACAACTGCTGCTCGACCCCAACGCCCTGGCCAACGGCGGCTTCCTGTCGCTGGGCGCGTTCAGTGTCAGCCCCGACCACCGCCTGCTGGCCTACAGCCTCGATACCAGCGGCGACGAAATCTACAGCCTGTACGTCAAGGACCTGACCAGCGGCAACCTGACTGCCCTGCCCTTCGATGACTGCGACGGCAGCATGACCTGGGCCAACGACAGCCAGACGCTGTTCTTCGCCGAACTGGACGATACCCACCGCCCCTGGCGCCTGCGTCGCCATACCCTCGGCGAGGCCGACGCGACCACGGTGTTCGAAGAGACCGACGGGCGCTTCTTCCTGCACTGCTATCGCACCAGCTCCGAGCGTCAGCTGGTGCTGCTGCTCAACTGCAAGACCACCAGCGAGGCCTGGGTGCTCGACGCCGAAACGCCACAGGCGGCATTCACCTGCCTGGCGCCACGGGTCGAGGGCCACGAGTACTTCCCCGACCACGGCCAGCTCGACGGCCAGTGGCGCTGGTTCATCCGCACCAATCAGGACGGCATCAACTTCGCCCTCTGCCATGCCCCGGCCACCCCTGTACCCGGCCGCGACCAGTGGCAGGTGCTGGTGCCGCACCGCGACGACATCATGCTCGAGGGCCTGAGCCTGAATGCCGACGCGCTGACCCTGAGCCTGCGCGAAGGTGGCCTGCCGATCATCGAAGTGCGCCCGCAGGGCCTGGCACCCTACCGGGTCGAATTGCCCGATGCGGCCTACAGCCTGTACGTGCAGGACAGCCTGGAGTTCGCCAGCCGCCGTGTGCGCCTGCGCTATGAGGCGCTCAATCGCCCGGCCCAGGTGCGCCAGCTGGAGCTGGCCACGGGCGCCCAGGAAGTTCTCAAGCAGACCCCGGTGCTCGGCCAGTTCGACGCCGACGACTACGTCAGCCAGCGCCTGTGGGCCACCGCGCCGGACGGTACCCAGGTACCGATCAGCCTGGTGCGCCGCCGCGAAGACCAGGGCAAGACCGTGCCGCTCTACCTGTATGGCTATGGCGCCTACGGCGAAAGCCTCGACCCGTGGTTCTCCCATGCCCGCCTGAGCCTGCTGCAACGCGGCGTGGCCTTCGCCATCGCCCACGTGCGCGGCGGCGGCGAGCTGGGGGAAGCCTGGTACCGCGCCGGCAAGCAGGAACACAAGCACAACACGTTCAGCGACTTCATCGCCTGTGCCGAACACCTGATCGCCCAGGGTGTGACCGCGCCAGAGCGCCTGGCCATCAGCGGCGGCAGCGCCGGCGGCCTGCTGATGGGCGCGGTGCTCAACCTGCGCCCTGAACTGTTCCGCTGCGCCATCGCCGAGGTACCGTTCGTCGACGTGCTCAATACCATGCTCGACCCCGAGCTGCCGCTGACCGTCACCGAGTACGACGAATGGGGCAACCCCGAGGAGCCCGAGGTGTATGCGCGCATCAAGGGCTATGCACCTTACGAGAACGTCAGCGCCCAGGCCTACCCGGCCATGCTGGTGGTGGCCGGCTACAACGACAGCCGCGTGCAGTACTGGGAGGCGGCCAAGTGGGTAGCGCGCCTGCGCACGCGCAAGACCGACGACAACCTGCTGCTGCTCAAGACCGAGATGGGTGCGGGGCATGGCGGGATGAGCGGGCGGTACCAGGGGCTGCGCGATGTGGCGCTTGAGTATGCGTTCGTGTTTGGTGAGTTGGGGGTGGTGTGAGGTTTCAAAGGGTTCGCCGTTAGGTTTTCAGCGCCTGCGAGACCGAGCGCCGCCCGCGCGGCGCATCGCAGGCAAGCCTGCTCCTACATCTGTTTCGGGCCAATCAATCCTGAGCCATTGGCGCGCGGGCTCTTGTTTGTACGGCGCGATATCGAGTCATACGCTAAGGGGTACGCGCGCCGATGCCACAGGACTCACTGGCCCGAAACAGATGTAGGAGCAGGCTTGCCTGCGATGCGCCGCGCGGGCGGCGCTCGGTCTCACAGCCGCCGAAGAACCAAAGGCGAACCTTATAGCCCTAATCATCCTGCGCAGGCGCCTTCACCGGTTCCTGGTGCAGGCCCGGCAAATCCTGGTCCTTCGGCGGCCCCGGCACCGGCATCGGCGGCAACAGCGGCGCACCCGGCGTACTGTCGTAGGCCTTGGGCGGCGTGCTCGGGGTGATCTGCGGGTAAGGCGTGGGCGTCGGCGTGCCCGGCGCACCGGGCACCGGGGTGTTCAGCCGGGGTGGCGTGCCTGCCGCTTCGGCCAGGGGCATGGCGGCGACAAGCAGCGCGGCGAGGATCGCATGGAACATCAGCAACCTCCTGTCGGGAACCTCTGTACAGGCTACGCCGATATTCGAGTTTTCGCCTGTCCGCCTGCCCCGCAAGCGCGCTAGACTCAATGGCATAACCGTCATCTGCCTGATCAGAACAAAGGAAACACCATGAGTTCGGCTTCCACCTCCGCCGCCACCGCCCGCCTCGATCGCATCCTCGCCGACGCCAAGCGCGACAAGGAGATGGGCTACCGCGACAAAGCCCTGAAAATGTACCCGCACGTGTGCGGCCGCTGCGCCCGTGAGTTCTCCGGCAAGCGCCTGAGCGAGCTGACCGTGCACCACCGTGACCACAACCACGACAACAACCCGCAGGACGGCTCCAACTGGGAGCTGCTGTGCCTGTACTGCCACGACAATGAACACTCGCGCTACACCGACCAGCAGTACTTCAGCGAAGGCTCGACCAGCACCCCGAGCATCGCCAAGGCCACCCACAACCCGTTCGCCGGGCTGGCGGGCATGCTGAAAAAGGACTGATCGTCGCGACTCCTGTCGGTGCAAATCCCCACCCCCGCCGGCAAGCCCGTATAATCGCGCTCTTTTTTTTCGCGAAGGGCCCCGGCACGTGGCAAACAAACGGTACAGCTGCATCGGCCTGTTCAACCCCAAGTCTGCCGAGAACGTCGGTTCGGTGATGCGCGCAGCGGGTTGCTACGGCGTCAACTCGGTGTTCTACACCGGCAAACGCTATGAACGCGCGCGTGACTTCGTCACCGACACCAAGCGCGTGCACTACGACATTCCGCTGATCGGCATCGACGACCTGCAACGCATCATTCCCCTGGGCTGCACGCCAGTGGCGGTGGAGCTGGTGGACGGCGCCCGGCCGCTGCCGGAATACACCCACCCCGATCGGGCGATCTATATCTTCGGGCCTGAGGATGGCTCGTTGAGCGAGGATGTGCGCGGGTGGTGCGAAGAGACCATCTACATCCCCACCGAAGGCTGCATGAACCTGGCGGCGACGGTGAATGTGGTGCTGTATGACCGCATGGCCAAGGGGCTGAATACCCGTTCGGGCCCCAAATTCAAATGAAAGACAAATAAAAAAGCCGCCCATGCAGTAAAACTGCAAGGGCGGCCAGGTGCTGAGCTCCGTCAGAACAGCACCGGTCTTGCTCAGATCACGAAGCGTTGATCCAGATGGTCTTCAGCTCCGTGTACTGGTCATGGGCCCAGATGGACTTGTCGCGCCCACCAAAACCAGACTCCTTGTAGCCACCGAACGGCGTGGTGACATCACCCTCACCGAAGCAGTTGACCGTCACCACGCCCGCGCGGATTTCACGCGACAGGCGCAGCGCATTGCGCAGGCTGCCGGTGTAGGCCGAAGCGGCCAGGCCGTAGACGGTGTCGTTGGCCAGCTCGATCGCTTCGTCGATGGTCTCGAAGCTGGTCACGCTCAGCACCGGGCCAAAGATTTCCTCGACGAACAGCTTGTTGTCGCGGCCAACGTTGTCGACGATGGTCGGCTGCACGAACACGCCATCTTCGGTCTCGCCGCCCTGAACGATGCTGAGTTTCTGCTCGGCAGCGTATTCCAGGTACGACTTGACCTTCTCGAAATGCGACTTGCTGACCATGGCGCCCAGGCGATTGTCCGGGTCGAGCGGGTCGCCCAGCTTCCAGTCCTTCAGGTGCTTGGCGATCAGACCCAGCAGCTCGTCCTTCACGTCCTTGTGCACGATCAGGCGCGACGAGGCGGAGCAGTTCTCGCCCATGTTCCAGAACGCACCGGCGGTGACGAACTGGGCCACTTCGTCGAGGTCTTCGCAGTCGTTCATGACCACGGCCGGGTTCTTGCCACCCAGCTCCAGGACGATGCGCTTGAGGTTGGACTCGGCAGCGTACTTCAGGAACAGGCGACCGGTATCGGTCGAACCGGTGAAGCTGACCATCGGGATGTCCATGTGACGACCGATGGCTTCGCCCACTTCGCGACCGCCGCCAGGCACCAGGTTGAAAACACCCGCCGGGATGCCGGCTTCATGGGCCAGCTCGGCCACGCGCAGGGCGCTGAGGGTGGTTTCCTTGGCCGGCTTGACCACGATCGAGCAACCGGCGGCCAGCGACGGGGCGATCTTCCAGGCCAGCATCAGCAGCGGGAAGTTCCATGGCAGCACCAGGCCGACCACGCCGATGGCTTCACGTACCACCATGGTCACGGCGGCATTGCCGGTCGGGGCGGTGGCGTCGTAGATCTTGTCGATCAGCTCGGCGTGCCAGCGAATGGTGTGGATGGTCTCCGGCACGTCGACGGTCTGGCACTCGCTGACCGGCTTGCCGCTGTCCAGGGCTTCCAGCACCGCCAGCTCGTGGGCGTTGTCTTCCAGCAGCTGGGCGAACTTCTGCAGCACGTGCTTGCGGTCGTTCGGCTGCATCTTCGACCAGGTGCCCTCTTCGAACACGCGCTTGGCTGCGGCCACGGCGACATTGACGTCGTTCACGTCGCAGGCGGCGACCTCGGCCAGCTGCTTGCCGGTGGCCGGGTTGGTGGTGACGAAAGTGCGCCCCGAGATGGCATCGCGGAATTCACCGTCGATGAATGCCTTGGTGCGCAATTGCAGGTCGGCGGCGATGGCCGCGTATTGTTCCTTGCTCAGCAATTCAGCCATTTTTCCAGCCTCCTTATTTGATCTGGGCGATGGTGGCCTTCAGTTCGCTGACCACGCGCTGCAGCTCCTGCTTCTCGGCAGCGTCGAGGTCGTACAGCGGCTTGCGTACGCCGCCGGTGCTCAGGCCGTTGAGGGCGCAGCCGTACTTGATCGACTGGACGAACTTGCCACCTTCGAGGAAGTCCATCAGCGGCATCATGGCAGCCATGATCTTGCGGCCCTTGTCGAAGTCCTTCTCGATCACGCAGGCCTCGTACAGAGCCACGTGCTCGCGCGGGATGAAGTTGGAGCCGGCGCAGACCCAGCTCTTGGCGCCCCAGGCGAAGAATTCCAGGGCCTGGTCGTCCCAGCCGCACGACAGCTGGATGTTCGGGCGCTTGATGGCCAGGCGGTGCAGCTGGGCCATGTCACCGGAGCTTTCCTTGATGGCGACGATGTTCTTCACGTCGGCCACGGCGTCGAAGAACTCTTCACCCATGCTCACGCTCATGCGGCCCGGGTAGTTGTAGAGCATGATCGGCAAGCCGGCGGCGGCGTCGACGGCTTTGACGTGCAGGGCGATTTCCTGCTGGGTCGGCAGCGCGTACGGCGGGGTGCCGACCAGCAGCGCGTCAGCCTTGATTTCCTTGGCGTGCTGGGCGAAGGCCACGGCGTCTTCGGTGCGGATACCACCGGTGCCGACGATCAGTGGCAGGCGGCCGTTGAGCACGTCCTTGGCCTGGGCGGCCAGTTCGATGCGCTCCTGGGTGGTGTGGGCGTAGTACTCGCCGGTGGAGCCGCCGATGATGACGCCGTGGATCTTCGACTCGACCAGGTATTCGAGCACTTCGGCGAACGCCGCCTTGTCGATCGAGCCGTCCGCAGCCAGCGGAGTGATTGCCGGGGTGTAGATGCCTTCGAATTTCACGGTAGGTTCTCCAGTGCGTTGATCAGTGTTGTAAAGGCCACGACGGATCGACGCCGTGGCGGGTTGTCAGTCAACTCAGCCCAGCGAAGCGGCCTGTTGCAGGTTCAGCGAACGGGTTTCCGGGGCCAGCGCGACCGAGAAGGCCAGGCCGACGAAGGTCACGGCGGCAGCGGCATACATGGTTGCGCCGATGCCATAGCTATCCAGGGCGATAGGGACCAGCCAGGTGCCGACGGCGGCACCGATCCGCGACATCGAGGTGCCTACGCCCACGGCACCAGCACGAATTTCGGTGGGGAACAGTTCGTTCGGGTAAACCAGTTGCAGCACCTGGGCACCACCAATGAACAAGGCGTAGGCGCCGAACAGCACGAGGATGAGCATCTCGTTGCCGTTGCTGAAGGCACCCAGGCCAAGCAGTGCCAGCCCCGACCAGAAGAAGCTGTGCAACAGCGTGGTGCGCCGACCGAGGGTGTTCAGCAGGCGAGTGCCGATGATGCAGCCGACCACGAACAGGCAGGTGATGGCCACCGAACCGATCGCCGCCCAGTCCCCTTTCAGGTTCAGCGCTCCCAGTACTTTCGGAGCGAAAGCGTAGACGGCGAACACCGGGATCACAGAGCAAGTCCAGAACATGGTGACGAACAGCATGCGCTTGCCGTAGCCGGAGTGCAGCAGGCTGAGGAACGACAGCTTGCGGGTCTTCGGTTCCTCAGGCAGGTTGTTCAGGCTGAAGCCGTTGCCATACACCTGCTTGATCACCTGCTCGGCCTCGGCCGAACGGCCCTTGCTGATCAGCCAGCGCGGCGATTCCGGGGTGCCCAGGCGGATGGCGAACAGCAGCGCACCAATCACCGCAGCACTGGCCAGCACCAGGCGCCAGGCATCATCGCCACCGTGGCGCAGGATGGCTTCACCGACCATGTAGGCCGTGGCGGCACCGGCGAACCACAGCACGGTCAGGGTGGCCAGGCGCGGGCCGCGGTTTTTCTTGGGCAGGAACTCGACCAGCAGCGAAGTCGCCACCGGATACTCGATGCCCACCGCGATGCCGATGACGAAGCGCAACAGGAACAAGGTCAGCGCCGACTCCACCCAGAACTGCGCGACCGAAGCCAGCATGAACAGGACCGGGCCGACGAAGAACACCCGTTTGCGGCCCAGGCGGTCGGTCAGCCAGCCGCCAAAGAAGCCACCGAAGAAGATGCCGATCAACGCCGAGGCGGCGATCATGCCCTGCCAGAAGCTGGTCAGGTTGAGGCCTGCGGACATCTGCACCATGGCCACGCCAATGATGCTCAGCACATAGCCATCGACGAACGAACCGCCACCGGAACGCAAGGTCAGCAACTGGTGGAAGTTGTTGATCGGTACATCTTCAATCGAAATATTCGGACTTGTCATTGTTGTTCCTGCCACTTCTTCTGCGTGCACATATTCAAGGCGAGCGCGCCCGCGAAACTGAAAACAACCTTCAGCCCCGGGTGATCGGACTACTCGGCTCGATCATCGATTTCGGGCAAAGCGAGCCCGTGCCGGTTAAATACGACCGGCTTGAAAAGTTCTTGGGTCTAACTCAAATAACGGTCAGCTTTCCTTGCCAGCGCGGAACTGCCCCCACATAAGGTTAGCGTTCAAGCCCAGGGAAACCAGGGGCTGCGGCGGGTTCGCACAAGGCCCGGGGGCATTGAGCAGAAACTCGATCAGTTCGTTCTTGTCACCGGCCAGCCAGTCGGCCAGCAACTTGCCGGTGACCGTGCCACGGGTAACGCCCAGGCCGTTGCAGCACAATGCGCCCACCACATTCGGCGCCAACTTGCCGAAGAACCCCATGTGGTTGCGCGACAAGGCCAGCGCACCACCCCAGGTATATTCGAAGTTCACCCCGGGCAACATCGGAAAGCGCCGGGCAAAGGATTCGCGGTGGCGCTCGACGAAGCGTTCCAGGTATTTGCGATTGCTGCGCCCGTCCGGGTTGTAGCTGAAGCTGTTACGGATCAGCAGGCGGTTGTCGACGGTACGGCGCATGGTGGTGCCGAACGGGTCGGCCGGGATCACGCCCCAGTAGGGCTTGCCGCCCAGGCGCGCCTGCTCGTCCTCGGTCAGCGGGCGGGTGATGCTGCCGTAGGTGAACACTGGCAGCATGCGGCCCTTGAGGAAGCCGAAGCTCATGCCGAAGGCATTGGTGGTGAGTACCAGCTTGTCGGCGGTGATCGAGCCATTGGCGTGGCGCAGCACGACCTTGTCGCCGTACTCGACGTCGGTGATCGGTGTGTGTTCGTAGAGGGAGACGTTGCTTGGCAGGCTGTCGGCCAGGCCCTTCACCAGTGCCGAAGGCTGCAGCAATGCAGTGCCGGGCGTGAACAGGCCCTTGCGGTAGAAGTGGGTGCCGATGTGCTCGGGCAGGTCGCGACCTTCGATCACTTCGTAGGGCTGGCCAAGCTTGTCCAGGCCACGGCGATAGGCATCCAGCACGGCAATGCCACGGTCTTCGATGGCGGCCTGGTACTTGCCGCAATGGCGGAACTGGCACTCGATGTCGTAGCGCTCGATCAGTTCCTTGAGGTACGACTGGCCACCCAGGTTGAGCTTGAGGATGGTCTTGGCGATGTCGATGTCGCCGATGTAGTCCTCGGCACCAATGTCGTGCGGCAGGTCGATGGCGAAACCGGCGTTGCGCCCGGAGGTGCCGAAACCGACCTCCTGGGCCTCGATCAGCACGACCTCGTCGTTGGGGAAGTTCGTTGCCAGCTGGCGTGCAGCCGCCAGGCCGGTGAAACCGGCGCCGACCACCACCCAGCGCGCCTGGCTGTGGCCACTGTGGGCCGGCCTTGGCGTGCGAGGTTTGCTCAGGTGATACCAGCCACAGGTGGCATCATCGGCAGGTAACGAACTTATTCTTGTCATGTCACTAACCTGGTTCTTGTTTTCGACTGGTGGTCAGCGCCGGTGGCGACGACCGGGTAATTCATATCTGAATCGGCACATCCAGCCCTTGCGGTGCGGCGTATTCGGCCATGCGCCGACGCGACAGCTCGAAGTGCTCGCGCACCAGATGACCGGCGGCCTGTGGGTCGCGGCGCTCGATCGCCTCGATCATCTGCTCGTGCTGTTCGCAGGCGACTTCGAGGTCACGCTGCATGTCGTCAGTGGTCGGGTGGCGGTAGAAGATCTTGCCCAGGCGGGTATGGTCGATCAGCAGGCGGCGCAGGCTCGGCAGCAGGTAGTCGTTGTGCGCCATCTTGCCGATTTCCAGGTGAAAGGCGTCGTTGTAGAGCACGCGGTTTTCCACGTCGCGCTCCTCGATGGCCTGGCGGAACTGGGCCTGGATGCCCTTGAGCACTTCGATTTCCGCCTCGCTCGCGTACGTCGCGGCCAACTGGGTGGTGGCCACGTAGATCAGCGGCGCGGCAACGTAGAAGCTGTGCAGCGACTCGTGGTTCATGGCGGCGACACGTGGCGCGCGGTTGGCTTCCAGCTCGATGTAGCCTTCGGCGGCAATCTGGCGCAGCAGCTCACGGACCGGGGGGCGCGACAAGCCAAACTCATCGCACAGGGCCAGTTCGTCCACCACGGCGCCCGGGGCCAGTTCCATGCTCAGGATCCGGCGGCGCAGCGCTTCGGCCAGGACGGCTTTGCGGTCCTGCGGCACTTCTGCAGCGAGTGGTTGGACGGTGGCTTTCATGGCGGCCTTCTTTGTTGTCATAGCGCTATGTCTACTATTTGTATAACGACTATAGGGCACTGTTAGACAATGTGTCTACAGCATTTTCGATGAACGGTGAAATCTCTCGGGGCCCTTGTTTCAAAGGGTTTTAGGGCTTTGCAGGGGTGAGATTAAACACCCTCGAGGCTGCATTGCCAAACCGGACAGGTAATTATCCAGACCAGACAGATCTTAGATTTTCAGCGTCTGTACGACCGAGCGCCGCCCGCGCGGCGCATCGCAGGCAAGCCTGCTCCTACATCTGTTTCGGGCCAGTAATGCCTGTGCCATTGGCGTGCGTACCCTTTGCACATGGGGCCGCGCGCCAATTCTTCAGGATGGATTGGCCCGAAACAGATGTAGGAGCAGGCTTGCCTGCGATGCGCCGCGCGGGCGGCGCTCGATTTCACAGGCAGCAGAAAACGTTCGTCGTACTACACAGCAGCCAATGCCTCCCGCCGCTCATGCCGCTTGCTGGTAATCACGCCCAGCACCAGGATCACCAGCGCCAGGGCCAAGGTCAACGACACCTCCATGCGGTGTTGCGGCATCACGAACATGGTGCCCAGGGCGAACACGATGAAGCCGATCACCGCATAGGTCAGCCACGGATACAGCCACATCTTGAAGGCGATCTCGACGTTCTGCCGCTGCAGGATGGCGCGCATGCGCAGCTGCGAGAAGGCGATGGCCAGGTACACCAGCAAGGCGATCGAGCCGGAGCTGGCCAGCAGGAAGGCGAACACCTCGGCCGGTGCGAAGTAGTTGACGATGGTCGCCAGCATGCCGATCAGCGTGCTGCCGATCACGGCCGCGCGGGGCACGCCAACCTTGGAGGTGCGCTGGATGAAGCCCGGGGCGTCACCGCGCTTGCTCAGCGAATAGAGCATGCGCGAGGAAATGTAGATCGACGAGTTCAGGCAGCTGGCCACCGCCACCAGCACCACCATGTCCACCAGCAGCTTGGCATACGGGATGTGCATGATTTCCAGCGCACGCTGATAGGAACCCTGCACCGGCAGCAGCGGGTCGTTCCACGGCACTACCGAGATGATCACGAAGATCGACAGCAGGTAGAACACGCTGATGCGCCAGATCACCGAGCGAGTGGCCTTGGCGATGTTGCGTGCCGGGTCCTTGGATTCCGACGCGGCGATGGTTACCGCTTCGGTACCCAGGTAGCTGAACATGGTGGTGAGCAAGGCGCCGATGATCGCCGTCCAGCCGTTGGGCATGAACCCGCCCTGCGCTTCCAGCAGGCGCGGCAGGCCGCTGACTTCACGGCCCGGCAACACGCCGGCCAATGCGGCGGCACCCAGGGCGATGAAGGCGACGATGGCGATGACCTTGAGCATGGCGAACCAGAACTCGAATTCACCGTACTTGGCCACGCTGAACAGGTTGGTGGCGGTCAGCAGCACGGTCATGCTCAGGGCGAAGAACCAGGCATCGATGTGCGGGAACCAGTTGTTGAGCACCACGCCGGCGGCGATGGCTTCGATGGGGATGACCAGTACCCAGAACCACCAGTACAGCCATCCGATGGTGAACCCGGCCCAGCGCCCGATGGCGCGGTCGGCATAGGTGGAGAAGGAGCCTGTGTCGGGGCTGGCGACCGCCATTTCGCCGAGCATGCGCATTACCAGTACCACCAGGGCACCGGCCAGTGCATAGGCGATGATGGCTGAAGGGCCTGCGGCAGCGATGGCGTGCCCGGAGCCGATGAACAGCCCGGCGCCGATGACCCCGGCGATGGAAAGCATGGTCACGTGGCGTTGCTTGAAGCCTTGCGCCAGCTGATTGCCGGCGCCACTCGCGCTTGTCATTGTCATCCTGATCCCTGCTGTTGTTTTTTTGTGGAGGGGGACGTGAAGCTCCTGGGTCGAAACCCAGCGTGGATGAGCTTCGCGCGGGGACAAGTTAATCCTGCATGAGCGCGCTTCAGTTGCCCGTATCCGCCAGGCACTTGACCAGACCGGACATCAGGACGGGCGGAATGCCCGTTGCAGAGCCTTCGCGACCACCCGGCACAGCCAATGAACGCCAGCCGCATCAGGCGGGTCAGCTAGTTACATTCCACAAGGAGGACTTGCGATGCTCGATATCCACTCCGCCTCGGGGTCAGCGGGCTTGCCCGCGAAGAGGCCGGTACTGGCTAGCGCAGGGCCTTGCTCTGCAACACTTCGGAGCGGCGCCCCAGCACATTCTCGCTGATCTGCACGAACTCTTCGGTGCTCACGCTGGGCAGGCGCATCAGCGCCCGGGTCACATCATCCAGCGAGCGCTTGGCCTGGGTATGGATGCGGATTTCCTTGTCCAGCGCCTGCAACACCATCACCCCACGGGCGACCTGGGCCGGGCTGGCGTGCTCGGCGCGCAGTTGGGTGACCTGGCCGCCCTGCTTCTGCAAGCGTGCCTGCCAGACCTCGTAACGGTCGTCGCTGATGCCTCCGGCACGGCGCAACAGCTCGGTGGCGTAGTACTCGGTCAGGCCCTGGCCCAGCCAGTCGCTGTTGTCCCGTACACGAATCTGCGCAAACAGCTGCACCAGCTCGCGCAGCAGCGGGCTGCTGCCATTCTCGCTGACCATCGGCCGGCTGCTGTGCAGGTAGATCGAACCGTCGCCAGCCATCGCTCCGCGCCACATGCCATCACGGGCCCCCACCAGCAGCAGTTTGGCCGGGTTGCGCGGGAACACCGCCTGCAATTGCGGCCAGACGAAGGTCAGCAAGGTCAGGCTGTCCATCCGCCGCATGCCCTGCCCCACTGGCGCAGCCACGGTAACGTCGGTCTCACCAAGGCGGGCGCGGCGGCTACCCAGGTCGCCCGCGAGCATCCAGCCGGTCGGGCGGTCGAACAGGCGGGACACGTTGTCGATACGGAACTTGTCCTTGCCGATGCGTGGCCAGGACGTTTCGATGCTCTTCCAGCCTTCGGGCAGATCGACCGTCAGGCGTGCCACCAGCTCGGTACCGTCCTGCTGGTCGAGACGCGCAGGCGGCACCAGCTGATCGCCGAGGAACAGCGCCCAATGCGGGGTGATGCGCGAGGAGTAGGCGCCGCTGCGCAGTTTCTGGTCCAGCTTCACCCGGTAACTCAGGCTGGTCTTGCCCGTCGCCGGGTGCCACACGCCACGCTCGCCCTGCTGCTGCCACTGGCCATCGGCCTGGAAGCCACTGTAGGCGCCAGCCTTGCCCAGGTCGAAATCCAGGCTGCGCACGGCACTGCCTTCGGCCAGGGTCAGGCGAACTTCGGCCTGGCCGTTGGCGGGCAGCAGGCGCACCTGGTAATCGAGGTCGACTTTTTTCGCCCAGGCCGGCGAACAGGCCACCAGCCCTAGGAGCAACAACCACTGGCAACGCATAGCGAAACTCCTTGTTCCTCAGAGGCGACGGGGTGCGCCGTTCAGCTGGCGCGGAAAATCAGGTGGTCTTCCCAGTCGTCTTCGTCCACATCATGTTCACTGAGCATACGCCCCGATTGCGAGATGCGCTGTTCATGCACCTGCTGGCGGTCACCGCACACCAGGTGATGCCACTCGGGCAAGTCCTTGCCCTCGCTGACCAGGCGGTAGCCACAGGTGCTCGGCAGCCATTTGAACTGGTCGGCCTTGCCCGGGGTGAGCTGGATGCAATCGGGCACATGGGCGAAACGATTGGGGTAGTCGCTGCACTGGCAGGTATCGCGGTCGAGCAGCTTGCAGGCGATGCGCGTGTAATAGACGCTGTTGTCGTCTTCATCCTCGAGCTTTTGCAGGCAGCAAAGGCCGCAGCCGTCACACAGCGACTCCCACTCTTGTGGGCTGAGTTGTTCAAGGGTCTTGCGCCGCCAGAACGGCGCGCTGTCAGCGATCATCACACGGGTTTCCTGCAGTCATCTTGGTGGCCGCGATGCGCGGCGGCGCCAGTCTAGAGCCTGGCCTTCGGCAACGCCAGACCGCTTGTCAGTGCCAGGCGGACGCAGTAGCGTGCGTGCTTTGCCATCCACTTGCAGGAGCCGCCATGAGCGCCAACCCCCGCATTGCCGATTACGCCATCAACGAGCAGTTCATCAACCGCTGGTCGCCACGCGCGTTCACCGCCGAACCGATCAGCGAAGCGACCCTGCTGAGCTTCCTCGAAGCGGCACGCTGGGCGCCGTCGGCCTACAACTCGCAGCCTTGGCGCTTCCTCTATGCGCGCCGCGACACGCCGAGCTGGGAGCGTTACCTGAACCTGCTGGTACCGTTCAACCGCAGCTGGGCGCAGCAGGCCTCGGCGCTGGTGCTGATCATTTCCAAGACCACCTTCGCGGCACCTGGCGCCACGGAAGAAAAGCCGGCGCTGTGGCATACCTTCGACACCGGTTCCGCCTGGGGCCATCTGGCGCTGCAGGCCAGCATCAGCGGCTGGCACACCCACGGCATGGCCGGGTTCGACCAGGCACTGGCGCGCCAGGAGCTGAAGATTCCGGAAGGTTATGAGCTGCATGCAATGGTGGCGATCGGCAAGCTGGGCGACAAGGCCAGCCTGGACGAGGCGCTGCAGGCGCGTGAAGTGCCGAGCCCGCGTCGGCCGTTAAGCGAGCTGGCGGCTGAGGGTGATTTCAGCCTGTAATGCTTGCGTCGCCTGTGCTGGCCTCTCGCGGATAAATCCGCTCCTACAAGGAACGCGCCCCTGTAGGAGCGGATTTATCCGCGAGAGGCCAGCACAGGCAAAAGAGATCAGTAACCGCGGGCGAAATCGACTTCGCCGCGCAACCCCTGCCCCTCGGCATATGCCCGCACATTCTCGGCAAACAACCGCACCATCGCCGCCGGCGAGGTCGGCGCCGAGCTGTGCCCGGTCAGCAACAGGCCCCAGGCGGTCCAGAACGGATGCCGTTGTGGCAGCGGCTCCTGCCGGCACACGTCGATCACCGCCCCGGCCAGGTGCCCCTCCTTCAATGCCTCGACCAGGTCGGCATCGACCACCGCCGCGCCGCGCCCAGCGTTGATGAACAGCGCCGTGGGCTGGAAGCACCGGAACAACGCCGCGTCATACAGGTCATGGGTAGCCGGCGTGTCCGGCAGCAGGTTGAGCACGTAATCCACCTGCCCGACCATGCGCGGCAAATCCGCCAGCCCCGCAACCTCGACGAACGGCGCCTGTTCACGGGCGCTGCTGGCGATGCCAAAAAG
Organism: Pseudomonas sp. NPDC089422; assembly: GCF_044749405.1. Lineage (NCBI taxonomy): Bacteria > Pseudomonadati > Pseudomonadota > Gammaproteobacteria > Pseudomonadales > Pseudomonadaceae > Pseudomonas > Pseudomonas sp. NPDC089422. The sequence continues at coordinate 139,334 of NZ_JBIVHW010000010.1, read as the reverse complement.
GCTCACGCCAAACGGCACGAGGAACTCCGCCACCCGCTGACCGATATCCCCAGTACCGACGATCAGCACCTTGCGCCCTTCCAGGGTGCGCCCCGGGCGGTCATCCCAGCGTCGCTCGACCTGGCTGACCAGGCGCGACAGTACTTCGCGCTCGTGGCCGAGCATGTAGGTCAGCATGTACTCGGCCATCACCTGGCCGAAGATGCCCACGGCGCGGGTCAGGCGGTAGTCACGCGGCAGGCCCTCGGCCAGCAACGGCGTGATGCCGGCCCAGGTCGATTGCATCCATTGCGGCTTGTGGCCCTGGCGCAGCAGGCTCGCCAGCAAGTCCGGCTGGCCCAGCCAGACCGGGCACTGCGGTGCCTGGCGGGCCAGTTCGGCGGAGTCGCTGCTGGTCAGGATTTCCAGCTGCGGCGCTGCCTCGCGCAATAGCTCGGCGTATCGAGCATGATCATGCTCAGCGATCAGTACACGCATGGTCAGACCGGGTCGTTACGGCGCAGCAGCTCTTCGGGCAAGTGCTCGATGTACTCGTCCTCGGCCGGTGGCATCTGCAAGTGATAACCCTGGGTATCGAGGTTTTCCAGCACCTTGGCGATGTCCTCGCGGGCCAGTTGGCGCTCCGGGGTCAACACCAGGTCGAAGGCATGCACCGGCTTGCCAAAGAAGGGCAGCAGCGCTTCTGGCACCCGCTCCAGGCCTTCGGCCTTGAGCACGTAGAGGTACATTTCGTTCTTGCGGGGGCTCTTGTAGATCGAGCAGATACGCTTCATTGCTTGTCTCCGGCGCCTGCGAGGTCGTCGAGCAGGGCCTGGCCCATCCGCTCACGGCGCCAGCCGCGCAGCGAATCGGGCAGTTGGTAGGGGCCGTTGGGATAGCCGCTCTTGAGCAGGGCTTCCAGGGCTTTCTTGCGCAGCATCAGCTCCGGGGCGATCCCCAGGCGCTCGCCTTCGGCCTGGCCGATGGCGCGCAGGCGCTTGAGGATACCGGCGGCTTCGATCGGCAGCGGCTCAGGCAGCGGCTGTGGCCACTGCTCGGGCGGCAGGCTGCCGGCGCGCTTGATCAGCTCGAGCAGGAAGGCGCCGTCCTGGCGGATGGTGCGCGGGTGCATTTCTTCGATCTTGGCCAGGGCCGAAAGGTTGTCCGGCTGGCCCTTGGCCATGGGCCACAGCGAGTGTTCCTTGAGGATGCGGTTGCGTGGCACGTCGCGGCTGCGTGCTTCGCGCTCGCGCCAGGCGCACAGCTCACGCAGCACCGCCAGTTGCTGGCGGCCCAGCTTCCAGGCGAGCTTGACGTCGCGATACAGGACCTCGGGTTCGACCTCACGGCGCAGGGCGGCCACCAGCTCGGCACCGTCGTCCAGCACCCAGGCGTACTTGTCGTCGGACAGGCGCGGCTGCAGGGCAGCGAACAGTTCGGCCAGGTGCACGGCATCTTCGGCGGCGTAGCTGACCTGGGTTTCCGACAGCGGGCGCTGCAACCAGTCAGACCGGGTTTCGCCCTTGGGCAGCTCGATGCCCAGCACTTCCTGCACCAGACGCGAATAACCCATGGAGAAGCCCAGGTTCAGGTAACCGGCCGCCAACTGGGTGTCGAACAACGGTTGCGGCAGCTTGCCGGTCAGGCGCAGCAGCACTTCGAGGTCTTCGCTGCAGGCGTGCAGCACCTTGACCACGCTGCTGTCGTCGAGCAGTTCGCCCAGCGGCTGCCAGTCGCCGATCAGCAGCGGGTCGATGAGGAAAGCCCGCTGCCCGTCACCGACCTGAACCAGGCCGGCTTTCGGGTAGAAGGTGTCGACCCGCATGAACTCGGTGTCGAGCGCCACGAAGGGCAGTTCGCGCCACTTGCGGCAGTGTTCGGCCAGGGTCTGGTCGTCACGGATCCAGTGAATTTCGATGGCCACAAGGCTCTCCCACAAACATTGGCGCGCAGTATATACGGCGCGGGCCCTGCTGGTGAAACCTGCGCCATCCCTGGATTAGATGAACGGCCTCAACGCTGGGCTGCCAGCCATGGCCGGCAGCTGGCAAACATGTCCAGCGACTGCTGGTAGACCTCGGTGTGCACCTGCAGCAGGCCCAGCATCGAGTGGAACAGGTTGTCCTGCGACAGCGGCGCATCGCTGAGCTTGGCCAGGCAGTCGGTGTCGATGCCGAAGTCCTCCTTGTAGCTGTCGGAGAACCAGGTCAGCAATGGCACATGCTTCTGTTGTTCCGGGGCTATGGCATACGGGGTGCCGTGCAGGAACAGGTTGTACTCGCCCAGCGACTCGCCATGGTCGGACAGGTAGATCATGGCCGTGTCGACCTTGTCCTGCTTGCTGCGCAGGGTATCGATCAGCGAGGACAGCACTTTGTCAGTGTAGGCCAGGGTGTTGTCGTAGCCGTTGATGATTTCCTGCTCGCTGCACTGGTTCAGCGCGTTGCTCTGGCATACCGGGGTGAAGCGCTCGCCGCCTTGGGGGTAGCGCTTGAAGTACTCGGGGCCGTGGCTGCCCATCTGGTGCAGCACCAGCACGGTGTCCTTGTCGAGGTTGTCGATCAGTTCGCCCAGGCCCTGCAACAGGATTTCGTCATGGCATTCGCCGCCGGCGCACAGTTGCGGGTCCTTGAGGTTGCTGACGTCGATGAACTGCACGCGGTCGCAGGTACCTTTGCAGCCCGACTGGTTGTCGCGCCACTGCACCGCCAGGCCGGCACGCTGAAGGATATCCAGCAGCCCTTCGCGGTTCTTCGCCACACGGGCGTCGTATTCCTTGCGCTTCATGCCGGAGAACATGCACGGCACCGAGACGGCGGTTTCGGTACCGCAGGAATGCACATCGGAGAACTTCACCAAGCCCTGTTCCTTGGCAAGGTTCGGGGTGGTATCGCGGTCATAGCCCAGCACGCCGAAGTGATCGGCCCGTGCACTTTCACCGACCACCAGCACGGTCAGCGATTTGCGCTCGTGTTTCTGCCAGGCGGCATCGCGCTTGGCATCTTCGCCATAGTTCTGGAATGGTCGCGCAGCGGTACCGACGCGCTCGTTGACATAACCGATGGTTGCGCCGACGACATTGCTCGGGGTGAGCATCAGGCGCAGTTCGTGGTGGTTGCGAAACAGCGACGACAGCCCTTGATAGTTGACCAGGGCCACCGAGCCCAGTGCCACCACGCAGGCCCCGCTGACCACCACTTTGCCCAGCAGCTCACGGTGCCACGGGCGGTAGGCGATCTGCGCTTTCCACAGCAATACCGAGGGCAATACGCCGAGCAAGAGAATATAGGCAGCGAACTTGAACGACATCAGGTCGCGCACTTCCGAAACATTGGTCTCGGCCATGTTGCGGAACATGCCGGCATCAATAAGCACGCCATACTGGTTCATGAAGTAAGCGGCACTTGCACCACTCACGAACAGCACGATCAATAGCGGCTTCAATACATAACGGAAGGCGAACAGCGTCAACACCAGGTTGAACGCGAACAACATCAGCACGGCGAACGCCAGGCTCAGCCAAAGCCCCGATACCCCGGCGGGCACCACCTCTTGCAGGTGCTTCCAGAGGAACATGTTGAGACCGACCAGCAGGTAAACGCTGGCCAACAGCGTGACCCATTCAGTCCGCAGGGATTTGAAGTTGAGCATCGGCATTCGCAGTCAAGAGTGGTTATCAACCCCCCAGGCCGGATGGCACCGTGGGAAAGTCGGGCGAACTCTAGAAAGCACACCATCAATTTTTCGTGAAAAAGACGGTAACAAATTCGTAAGCCGATGCATTTTTTTACATTAAATTAACTTCATTCAGCATTCGTTCAGCCGGGCAGACGCGCCTTGGCATAGGGTTCGCGGTCGATGTCGAGCACTTCGACGCACAGCTGGATGTCCACGCCGGCCTGGGCCGGGATGGCTTCGCGCAACACCTCGAGCAGGCCGTTCGACAACTGCTGCTTCACCTCGGGTGAACGCCCGCTGAGGATGGCCAGCCGCACATGGGCGAAGGCACGCTCACCCGGCGCAATGCCGACCCGGTATTGCCTGAAGGCCTCGGCACGGCTCTTGATGTCGGCCTCGTCGGCGAACTGGCCACTGCCGACCAGGGCGTGGTTCAGGCGCAGCAACAGCACATCGACGTTGAGCTCGCGCAGGTTGTCGCTGTATTCCAGGTTCAGGTGAGGCATGGCGCAGGTTCCAGGCTCGGGAAAGGATGCGACAGCCTACCCCAGTCCCCTACCTGCGCAAAGGCGGCTATCCTCAAAGGTCAGGACCTTACCGACAACCCTGACAGAGGTGAAGAAATGCCAGTTCCGCATGATCTGCTCGCTGACCTGCACGTTACCGCTGACGCATTCCAGGCGCTCATAGACAAGGACCAGGACCTTCACAAGCTGCACAAGGAATACAACACCAAGGACAAGGAGGTGCTGGCCGCCGAGGCCAATGGCACCAACGACGAGGCGGTCAACCGCCTGCGCAAGGAAAGGCTGCTGCTCAAGGACAAGATCGAACGGATCATTCATCCGCCGAAGTCCTGATAGTCCTTCATTGAATTCACTGGCCCTTCGCGGCTAAAGCCGCTCCTACAGGTTATGTGCAGATCCTGTAGGAGCGGCTTTAGCCGCGAAGAGGCCAGCAGCCCTTACACCGCAGCCGAAGCCTTCAAGGCGCCATCCAGGTCCTCGATCAGGTCGCGGTAATCCTCGATCCCTACCGACAACCGCAGCAGGTTCTCGCTGATCCCCATCTCGCCCTTCTGCGCCGGGCTCAACGAGTTGTGCGACATGCTCCAGGAATGGTTGATCATGCTCTCCACCCCGCCCAGCGAGTCGGCCAGCACGAAGATCTGCAACGCCTCGACCAACCGGTTGAGCGCCGCCCGGTCAGCGCCCTTGACCTTCATCGCCACCACCGCTCCGCCAGCGCGCATCTGCCGCGTGCACAGGTCGTGCTGCGGGTGGCTTTCCAGCCCTGGGTAGAACACCTGCTCGACCTGCGGGTGGCCTTCGAGGAAGCGCGCCACCTGCAGCGCGTTAGCGCACTGGCGCTCCATGCGCACATCCAGGGTCTTCAGCCCGCGCAGGGCCAGGTAGCAGTCGAACGGCCCCTGGATCGCGCCTACCGCCATGCTGATCTTGCGCAACCGCGCCAGCAGTTGGTCATTGGCTGCGACCACCACGCCACCGGTGAGGTCGGAATGGCCGCCGATGTACTTGCTCGCCGAATGCATGACCAGGTCCACGCCGAGGGTGATCGGGCGCTGGTTCCATGGCGAGCAGAAGGTGTTGTCGATGCAGGTGAGGATGCCGCGGGCACGGGCCAGCTCGCACACCGCCTTGATGTCCACCAGGTGCAGCAGCGGGTTGGTCGGTGACTCGATCCAGATCAGCTGGGTCTCTGGCTTGATCGCTGCCGCCACCGCCTCGATGTCGTTGAGGTCGACATAGGTGGTGCTCAGGCCTGAGGTGCGCCCGCGGTAGTCTTCAAGGATGCGGAAGGTGCCGCCGTAGACGCCATTCATCACCACCACGTGGGCATCCTTGGGCAGCAGCTCCAGCACCGTGGCGGTGGCATTCACACCCGATGCGCACGCCACCGCACCGACGCCCTCCTCCAGCGCGGCAACACAGCTTTCATAGGCGTGGCGGGTTGGGTTGCCGACGCGGCTGTAGGCGTACTCGGGGTGATCGTCGAGGCTGCGCTTGATGTAGGAACTGGCAGTGTAGATGGGCGGGAAGATGGCGTTATCGGCAACGCTGTGCTGCTCGCCGGCGTGGATGGTACGGGTGGCGAAGTTACGCGGCTTGTCGGACATGGTCGGGCCCATTGGCAGGATTCAAGGCTGCAACTATGGCAACAACCTGGCGCGGCAGCAAATCAGACTCAACGCGGGAAATTTTCCTAGGCCTGGGTTAATCTGGGGAAAATTTTTCTCGTGGGCTCTAACCCTGCCATGGACAGTTTCGACCAACACATCCTCACCCTGTTGCAGCGCGATGCCTCGATCTCGCTCAAGGACCTGGCCGAAGCGGTCAACCTGTCGACCACGCCGTGCTGGAAGCGGGTCAAGCGACTTGAGGAAGACGGCTACATCCTCGGCCGTGTCGCCCTGCTCGACCCCGAGCGCCTGGGGCTGGGGCTGACGGTGTTCGTCCAGCTCAAGACCCAGCGCCACGACAGCGCCTGGCTGGAGCAGTTCGCGGCGACGGTGAAAGGCTTCGAGGAGGTGATGGAGTTCTACCGCATGTCCGGGGACTGGGATTACATGCTGCGGGTGGTGGTGGGCGACATCGCGGCGTATGACCGCTTCTACAAGAAGCTGATTACCAGCACCGAGGGGCTGTCGAACATCACCTCCAGTTTCGCCATGGAGCAGATGAAATACACCACGGCCTTGCCGGTGCACCGATAGCTGGGGCCGCTTTGCGGCCCCAGCAGTCTCCACTCAATCCGAAGCGAGCACCGCCTCGATCCGGTTCCCGGCCTTGGCCTTCTCCAGCTTGATCGCAATGAACTTGGACGTCGGCGTATACGTCCCTTCGCCATAACTCTCCAGCGGTACCAGCGGGTTGGTCTCCGGGTAATACGCCGCTGCCTGGCCATCCGGAATGTCGTAAGCCACCAGGCGGAAGCCCGACACCCGCCGCTCGATACCATCCTCCCACAGCGACACCAGGTCCACCTGCTCGCCCGGCTCGAACCCCAGGCGGCGGATATCCGCTTCACTGACAAACACCACTTCGCGCAGGCCGAACACCCCGCGATAACGGTCATCAAGCCCGTACAGCGTGGTGTTGTACTGGTCGTGCGAACGCATGGTCTGCAGGATCAGGTCCGGCTTGTCGCCCCGCGCCAGCACCTTGGCGTTGACCAACTCCTCCGGCAGCGCATGGGGCATGAAGCGTGCCTTGCCGGTGGCCGTGCGGAAGTTGCGATCAGCCGCGTTGTTGCCCAGGTGGAAGCCACCCGGGTGCTGCAGGCGCTGGTTGAAGTCGGCGAAGCCCGGGATAACGTCGGCGATCATGCTGCGAATGCGGCTGTAGTCGGCGACCGCATACTCCCAGTCGATCGGCTGGTTGCCCAAGGTCGCCTTGGCCATGCCGGCGATGATCCACGGCTCCGAACGCATGTGCGCCGAGCGCGGGCGCAGCTGGCCGTTGGAGATATGCACCATGCTGAAGGTGTCTTCCACCGTCACGCCTTGCGGCCCTTCGGCCTGCATGTCGATCTCGGTACGGCCCAGGCACGGCAGGATCAGGGCATCGCGCCCGGTGACCAGGTGCGAGCGGTTGAGCTTGGTGGAAATCTGCACGGTCAGCGCGCAGTTGCGCAGCGCCGCGTGGGTGCGCGGGGTATCCGGGGTGGCTTGGGCGAAGTTGCCGCCCAGGCCGATGAACACCTTGGCCAGCCCCTCTTCCATGGCCTTGATCGCCAGCACCGCGTTGTGCCCGTGGGCCCGCGGCACACGGAACTTGAAGCGTTTCTCGATGGCATCGAGCAAAGCTGCCTTAGGCTTCTCGTCGATGCCCATGGTGCGGTCACCCTGCACGTTGCTGTGGCCGCGCACCGGCGACAGCCCGGCACCGGGTTTGCCGACGTTGCCGCGCAGCAGCTGCAGGTTGACGATTTCCTGCACGGTCGGCACCGAATGGCGATGCTGGGTGACGCCCATGGCCCAGCACATGATCACCCGTTCGGCCTTGCGGTACATCCGTGCGGCCAGTTCGATCTCGGCCAGGGTCAGGCCCGACTGCTTGACGATGTGCTCCCAGGAGGTGGCATCCACCGCCGCCAGGTAGTCATCGACGCCACTGGTGTGCTCGGCGATGAAGGCATGGTCGAACACCGCCGGCTCGCCCTTGGCCTGGGCTTCGCGCTCCCACTGCAAGAGGAACTTGGCGATACCGCGCATGGCCGCCATGTCGCCGCCCAGGGCCGGGCGGAAGTAGGCACTGGTGGTCGGCTCGGAACCGTTGCTGAGCATCTCGAACGGGTGCTGCGGGTGCTGGAAGCGTTCCAGGCCACGCTCCTTGAGCGGGTTGAAGCACACCACCTGGGCCCCGCGCTTGACCGCCTCGCGCAGCGGTTCGAGCATGCGCGGGTGGTTGGTTCCGGGGTTCTGGCCGATGACGAAGATCGCATCGGCCAGCTCCAGGTCATGGAACACCACGGTGCCCTTGCCCACCCCGAGGGTTTCCGACATGCCGGCGCCGCTGGCTTCGTGGCACATGTTCGAGCAGTCGGGGAAGTTGTTGGTGCCGTAGGCGCGAACGAACAGCTGGTAGAGGAACGCCGCCTCGTTGCTGGCCCGGCCCGAAGTATAGAACTCGGCCTGGTCGGGCGAGTCGAGCGCGCGCAGGTGCCGGGCAATCAGCTCGAAGGCTTCTTGCCAGGTGGTTTCGACGTAGTGGTCGGTGGCCGCATCGTAGCGCATCGGGTGGGTCAGGCGGCCTTGGTATTCAAGCCAGTAGTCGGTCTGGTCGAGCAACGCGCTGACGCTGTACTTGGCAAAGAATGCCGGGTCCACCGAGCGACCGGTGGCCTCCCAGTTCACCGCCTTGGCACCGTTTTCGCAGAACTTGACCATGTCGCTTTCCGGCGACTCGCCCCAGGCGCAGCCTGGGCAGTCGAAGCCACCGTTCTGGTTGGTCTTGAGCATGGCCCGCAGGTTCTTGAAGGCGTTGTCGCTGCCCAGCCAGCTCTTGGTCACGCTCTTCAGCGCGCCCCAGCCGGCGGCGGGGCCCTTGTAGTCCCTGATGTGTTGGTCCTGGCTCATGCGGTCAATCCTCACGCGGCATGGAAATGTTCACCGAATCGATCTGCCCGGCGTTTTTTCCAGCCTATGGAGCCCGCCCCAGAGCCGTCCAATCGAAATACCTTACGGCACGATAAGCGCTCTCGATCATGCCCTGCAGCCCTTGCCGCGCCTGGCCTGCAGCCATGATAGAGGGCATTGATCAAGCAGTCAGGGAAAGCGATTTGACGGGGCTGGCCACAGGCTATAGCTTGGATCCTGTAGCCCCCATTTCCTATCGAGCGCCAACGTGGAACAGAACAGCCGGGCCCTGATCGACGGCTTCAACCGGAAAATCGACTACCTGCGGATGTCGGTCACAGACCGCTGCGACTTCCGCTGCGTGTACTGCATGGCCGAAGACATGCAGTTCCTGCCGCGCCAGCAGATCCTCAGCCTTGAAGAACTGTTCCAGGTGGCCGAGCGCTTCGTCGCCCTCGGCACCCGCAAGATCCGCCTGACCGGTGGCGAGCCGCTGGTACGCCAGGGCATCGTCGACCTGTGCGGGCGCATTGCCGCCCTGCCCGGCCTGCGCGAACTGTGCATGACCAGCAACGGCTCGCAGCTCGGGCGCCTGGCCCAGCCGCTGTTCGACGCCGGCGTCACGCGCCTGAACATCAGCCTCGACAGCCTCGACGCCGAGCGTTTCAAGCAGCTGACCCGCACCGGCGACCTCAACCAGGTGATCGCCGGCATCGACGCCGCGCGCCAGGCCGGCTTTCAGCGCACCAAGCTCAACTGCGTGGTGCTCAAGGGCCGCAATGACCACGAACTGGTCGACCTGGTGCGCTTCGCCATCGACCGCGAGCTGGACATCACCTTCATCGAGGAGATGCCGCTGGGGGTGATCAACGAACATGAACGCGGCGAGTCGTTCTGCTCCAGCGATGAAGTGCGTGAGCGCCTGGCCGGGCACTTCAGCCTGATCGAATCCACCGAATCCTCCCAGGGCCCGGCGCGCTACTGGCGCCTGGCCGAAGCGGCGCATACTCGCGTCGGCTTCATCTCGCCGCACAGCCACAATTTCTGCGCCACTTGCAACCGTGTGCGCCTGACGGTCGAAGGCCGCCTGCTGCTGTGCCTGGGCAACGAACACTCGATGGACCTCAAGCAGGTGCTGCGTGCCCACCCTGGCGATGCTGAACGGCTGGAGAAGGCCATCCGCGACTCGCTGCACCTCAAGCCCTACCGGCATCACTTCGAGGTCGGTGGCGAGGTGCAGATCCTGCGCTTCATGAACATGACCGGCGGCTGATCGGCCGCCTCTGGATTTCCATGATCGTCCACCCTCGCCCCGATGTGCTGCGCGTGCTGTTCACCCTCAAGGGCTCGATCGTCAAGCGTATTGCCCTGCGCTGCCTGATGGTGACCTTGCTGGCTGCGCTGATCGTGCTGGTCGAGCGGCACTTTCCGGCCTTCTTCTACCCGGTCAGCGCCACGCCGTTCACCCTGCTTGGCCTGTCACTGTCGATCTTCATGAGCTTTCGCAACAACGCCTGCTACGACCGTTGGTGGGAGGGGCGCAAGGCCTGGGGCAAGCTGATCATCGAAACCCGCTCGTTCATCCGCGAAAGCCTGGTGATCACCGACCCGACACTGCGCGCCGAGCTGCTGCGCAGCCTGTGCGGGTTTGCCCATGGGCTGAATGCACGGTTGCGCAACGAAAACGAAGCGAACGCCACACGCCCGTGGCTGAACGCGGCGGCCCCGGTGGCTGACTACAACGTGTGCGATGGCATCCTGCGCGACATTGGCAGCCACTGCTCGCGGCTGGCAGAGCAAGGGCAGATCAGCGAATGGCGTTATACCCTGCTGGAACAACGCCTGGCCGGGCTGACCGAGGTACAGGCCACCTGCGAGCGGATCAAGGGTTCGCCGCTGCCGTTCCCCTATACCCTGCTGCTGCACCGCACCATCTACATCTTCTGCCTGCTGCTGCCGTTTGCCCTGGCCGAGCCGCTGGGCTGGCTGGCGCCGCTGTTCACCACCATTGTCGGCTACACCTTCTTCGGCCTGGATGCGATTGGGAACGAGCTGGAAGATCCGTTCGGGCGGGATGAAAACGACCTGCCGATGGATGCCATGGTGAGGACCGTGGAGCGGGATGTGCTGGGGGCTTTGGGCGTGGAACCGCTGCCACCGGTATTGCTGCCGGTGGACTATGTGTTGAGCTGATGGCCTCTTCGCGGGGCAGGCTAACCGCGGCTCTCGCAGGCTTCGATAGGCTTAAGATGCTTCACAAAGTTGCAGGGCCGATGCCGCGCATCCAGCTGCTCCACCAGAATGCCCTCCCAGGCAGTACGGCAAGCGCCGGTGGAGCCGGGCAGGCAGCACACCAGGGTGCCGTTGGAAATCCCCGCCAGCGCCCTGCTCTGCACCGTCGAGCTGCCGATATCGAGAATGGACAAGGCGCGGAACAGTTCGCCAAAGCCATCGATGCTCCGGTCCAGCAGGCACTGCACCGCTTCCGGCGTGCTGTCACGCCCGGTAAAGCCGGTGCCGCCGGTGATCAGCACCACCTGCACGTCGTCATCGGCGATCCAGGTCGCCACCTGGGCGCGGATCTTGTACAGGTCGTCCTTGAGCAGCGCCCGCGCCACCAGGCGATGGCCAACCTCCACCGAGCGGCTGGCCAGCAGCTGGCCGGAGGTGTCGTTGTCGTAGGTACGGGTGTCGCTGACGGTCAGCACGGCGATGTTCAGCGGTACGAAGACCGCATCGGATTGGACGCGCACGGTGAAACTCCTTGAATGGCATTGTCGTCACGCTAGAGGCAAGCCTGACAAGCGTCCAATCGAAATGGCGAACCGGCCGATCAATGACATCTATCGCAGACGTGGGTTAAGGTCTGCACAACCAGACGCCAGGCATTTCCATGGACATCAAGCAGCTCAAGTTCCTCATCGCCCTCGACCAGACCCGCCACTTCGGCCAGGCCGCGGCGCTGTGCCATATCACCCAGCCGACCCTGTCCATGCGCCTGCGCAACCTGGAGGACGAACTGGACCTGGTGCTGGTCAAGCGCGGCCAGCGCTTCGAAGGCTTCACCGAAGCGGGCGAGCGCATCCTGGCCTGGGCCCGCACCCTGCTCGCCGCCCATGACGGCCTGCAGGCCGAGGCCGCCAGTTGCCGTGGCCAGGTGGTCGGCAGCCTGCGCCTGGGCACCGTGCCGCTGGCCAGCTTCAACCCCATGCACCTGCTGCTGCCGCTGCGCGAGAAGTACCCCGAGCTGCAGTTCCAGCTCAGCTCGCACAGCACCGAGCAGATCATGGACGGCCTGAGCCGCAACCAGCTCGACCTGGGTATCTGCTACCTCGACCAGGTCAACGCCAGCTTCTTCGAAGTGATCGAACTGGGCACCACCACCATGGGCCTGCTGTTCGACACCCAGCACTTCCAGTTCGACACCGACAGCCTGCGCTGGGACGAGCTCGGCAACATTCCCCTGGGCCTGCTGAGCAAGGGCATGCACTACCGCCAGTCACTGGACCTGAGTTTCCGCAGCCGCGGCCTCGAGCCCAACGCCGTGCTGGAAAGCGACTCGACCTTCCAGCTGGTGCAGGCCATCAACACCGGCGTGTGCTGCGCGATCATGCCGCTGGGCTGCGGCCTGGAAGACCTCAGCGAGCACATGCGCATCATCCCCATCGCCGACGCCAGCATCCACAGCCCGGTCGGCCTGCTGCTGCGCCGCAGCGAGCCGCGCTCGGCGATTGCCGAGCAGTGCTTCGACGAAGCCAAGCGGCTGTTTCAACCGGCCTGATTCGCCGTTGCCTGGCGGTACTGGCGCGGGGTAAAGCCGGTCAGTTGCTTGAACTGGCGGCTGAACGCGCTGTGGTCGGTGTAGCCACAGCGCAGCGCCACCTCGGTGATCGGCAATTCAGAATGCAGCAGCCGGTGGGCGTGCTCCAGGCGTGCCTTGTGGATCATCTGCCGCGGCGTGAGGTGGAACACCCGCTTGCAGTAACGCTCCAACTGCGCCACGGAGATGCCGGCGATGCGGGTCAATTCATGCATGCTGATGGGCTGGTGGAAATGGCGGCGGATGTGCTCGTCCACGGCAGCCAGGCGCTGGTAGGCGGGGTGGGTGTCGGCGGCTGACTGCAGGTCGACGGAGATGCCCACCAGGCCGATGATCTCGCCCGCCGGGTTGCGCAGCGGGCGCTTGTGGGTCAGGCACCAGCCCGGCTCACGACTGCCGTACAGGTGCAGTTCAAGCTGGTCTTCCAGCACCAGCCCATCCTCGAGTACGCGGCGATCCTGCTCGGTATAGCCGGGGCCCAGTTGCGCCGGGAACACCTCGGCGCTGGTCTTGCCCAGCAGCGGTTGCAGGCGCTTGAGGCCACAGCGCTGCACCAGGGTGGTGTTGGCCAGTACATAGCGGGCGGCCGGGTCCTTGATGAAGATCGCGGCGTTGGGGATGGCGTCGAGGATCGGTAGCAGCAGCGACACACCCGCCAGCAGGGCCTCGAGGGTGGCCGGGCGGTGCTGGTCGAAGGACTGGTACAGGGTTGCCAGGGAAGTATCGGTCATCTGTCGGATCTCTGCTGGCTGCATCGGCCGGGTATGCACATGCTTTTTGTAGGAGCGGCCTTGTGTCGCGAAAGGGCTGCACAGCAGCCCCGGGATCTGCGCCTTCATGCAAGATTGCCGGGGCCGCTTTGCGGCCCTTTCGCGACACAAGGCCGCTCCTACAAAGTGCGTGCTCAGGCTGCCAGCACAGGTTTTCAGCCTATAACTGCCCCCTTCGACCTCGCCACTGCTTTTTTGCAACTGTGCCGATTTCGTCATACCCCCTGCAGAAAACCATCAAGAACCCCCGCCCCGATCGGGTCCACTCTATGCCCCACGCAAGCCGCATCACGTGACATCAGACCTGCCTATCCAAAACCTACAAAAAGGCGCCCCCATGTCAGGCAAATTCAAGAAACAGCTGTCATTGCTCGACCTCACCTTCATCGGCCTCGGCGCCATCTTTGGCTCCGGCTGGCTGTTCGCCGCCAGCCACGTCTCGGCCATCGCCGGCCCGGCCGGTATCCTCTCCTGGTTCCTCGGCGGCTTCGCCGTGCTGCTGCTGGGCATCGTCTACTGCGAACTCGGTGCCGCCCTGCCGCGTGCCGGTGGCGTGGTGCGCTACCCGGTGTACTCCCACGGCCCGCTGCTCGGCTACCTGATGGGCTTCATCACCCTGATCGCCTTCTCCAGCCTGATCGCCATCGAAGTGGTCGCCTCGCGCCAGTACGCCGCAGCCTGGTTCCCCGGGCTGACCAAGGCCGGCTCCAGCGACCCGACGGTGCTCGGCTGGCTGGTGCAATTCGCCTTGCTGGGGCTGTTCTTCTTCCTCAACTACCGCAGCGTGAAGACCTTCGCCAAGGCCAACAACCTGGTCAGCGTGTTCAAGTTCATCGTGCCGCTGCTGGTGATCGGCGTGCTGTTCACCTTTTTCAAGCCGGAGAACTTCGAAGTCCAGGGCTTCGCCCCGTTCGGCCTGTCCGGCGTGGAAATGGCAGTGTCGGCCGGAGGCATCATCTTCGCCTACCTGGGCCTGACGCCGATCATCTCGGTGGCCAGCGAAGTGAAGAACCCGCAGCGCACCATCCCGATCGCGCTGATCCTCTCGGTGCTGTTGTCCACCGCGATCTACGCCCTGCTGCAACTGGCCTTCCTCGGCAGCGTGCCGACCGAGATGCTGAGCAACGGCTGGGCCGCTGTGACCAAGGAACTGGCCCTGCCCTACCGTGACATCGCCCTGGCCCTGGGTGTGGGCTGGCTGGCCTACCTGGTGGTGGCCGACGCGGTGATCTCGCCCAGCGGCTGCGGCAACATCTACATGAACGCCACCCCGCGCGTGGTCTATGGCTGGGCACAGACCGGTACCTTCTTCAAGTACTTCACCCGCATCGACGCCGAGTCCGGCATCCCGCGCCCGGCGCTGTGGCTGACCTTCGGCCTGTCGGTGTTCTGGACCCTGCCGTTCCCCTCCTGGGAAGCGCTGATCAACGTGGTGTCTGCCGCCCTGGTACTGAGCTACGCCGTGGCCCCGGTCACCGTCGCCGCCCTGCGCCGCAATGCGCCGGACATGCCGCGCCCGTTCCGGGTCAAGGGCATGGGCGTGCTCGGCCCGCTGTCGTTCATCATCGCCGCACTGATCGTCTATTGGTCCGGCTGGAGCACCGTGTCCTGGCTGCTGGCCCTGCAGATCGTGATGTTCGTGCTGTACCTGCTGTGCGGCCGCTTCGTCCCGACCCAGCACCTGTCGCTGGCCCAGCAAGTGCGTTCGTCGGCCTGGCTGATCGGCTTCTACGCCGTGACCATCCTGCTGTCCTGGCTGGGCAGCTTCGGCGGCCTGGGCGTGCTCGGCCACCCGTTCGACACCCTGGCCGTGGCCGCCTGCGCCCTGGGCATCTACTACTGGGGCGCGGCCACCGGCGTGCCGGCTCACCTGGTGCGCCTGGAAGGCGAGGACGAAAGCGAAGCCTCGGCTGAACCCTACAGCGGCCGCCCCGCCGTCGCCTCCTGATCCTCTTAGCAATGGACAAGCCCTTGAAACAGATTCACGTCATCGACTCGCATACCGGCGGCGAACCGACCCGCCTGGTGATGAAAGGCTTCCCGCAGCTTGAGGGGCGCAGCATGGCCGAGCAGCGCGACGAACTGCGCGAGCTGCACGATCAATGGCGCCGCGCCTGCCTGCTGGAACCACGCGGCAACGATGTGCTGGTCGGTGCATTGTATTGCCCACCGGTATCGGCCGACGCCACCTGCGGGGTGATCTTCTTCAACAACGCCGGCTACCTGAACATGTGTGGCCACGGCACCATCGGCCTGGTCGCCTCGCTGCAGCACCTGGGCCTGATCGAGCCCGGCGAGCACAAGATCGACACGCCGGTCGGCCAAGTCAGTGCCACCTTGCATGAAGACGGTGCCATCACCGTCGGCAACGTGCCCTCCTACCGCTACCGCCAGCAGGTGGCAGTGGATGTGCCCGGGCATGGCTTGGTGCGTGGCGACATCGCTTGGGGCGGCAACTGGTTCTTCCTGGTCTCCGAACACGGCCAGCGCATCGAACTGGACAACCGCGAAGCCCTCACCGACTACACCTGGGCCATGCTCAAGGCCCTCGAAGCCCAGGGCATCACCGGCGAGCACGGTGCGCCGATCGACCATGTCGAGCTGTTCGCCGACGACGCCCATGCCGACAGCCGCAACTTCGTCATGTGCCCGGGCAAAGCCTACGACCGCTCGCCCTGCGGCACCGGCACCAGCGCCAAGCTGGCGTGCCTGGCCGCCGACGGCAAGCTCGAAGAAGGCCAGACCTGGGCCCAGGCCAGCATCACCGGCAGCCAGTTCCACGGCCGCTACGCGCGCGACGGCGAGCGCATTCGCCCGTTCATCACCGGCCGCGCATACATGACCGCCGACAGCACCCTGCTGATCGACGAACAGGATCCCTTCGCCTGGGGCATCTGACCCCGGCTTTTTAAACCACTGAATATCGCCAGGAGTGACAACAATGACTGACAACATCTTCACCGGCACCATGCCTGCCCTGATGACCCCGTGCACCGCCGCGCGCAAGCCGGACTTCGACGCCCTGGTGCGCAAGGGTCGCGAGCTGATCGAAGCCGGCATGAGCGCCGTGGTCTACTGCGGCTCCATGGGCGACTGGCCGCTGCTGACCGAAGCCGAACGCCAGGAAGGCGTGGCCCGCCTGGTGGCCGCCGGCATCCCGACCATCGTCGGCACCGGTGCGGTGAACACTCGCGAAGCCGTTTCCCACGCGGCCCACGCCGCCAAGGTGGGCGCTGCCGGCCTGATGGTCATCCCCCGCGTGCTCAGCCGCGGTGCTTCGCTGATCGCCCAGAAACACCACTTCTCGGCCATTCTCGCCGCAGCGCCGAAGCTCCCGGCGGTAATCTACAACAGTCCCTACTACGGCTTCGCCACCCGCGCCGACCTGTTCTTCGAACTGCGTCGCGAATTCCCCAACCTGATCGGTTTCAAAGAGTTCGGCGGTGGTGCTGACCTGCGCTACGCCGCCGAGCACATCACCTCCAAGGATGATGACGTGACCTTGATGGTCGGCGTCGACACCCAGGTGGTGCATGGTTTCGTCAACTGCGCCGCCACCGGTGCCATCACCGGTATCGGCAACGCCTTGCCGCGTGAAGTGCTGCAGCTGGTGAGCCTGAGCAAGCAGGCCGCCAAGGGCGACGCCAAGGCCCGCCGCCTGGCGCGTGAGCTGGAAGCGGCGCTGGCGGTGCTGTCGTCGTTCGATGAAGGCTGCGACCTGGTGCTGTACTACAAGCACCTGATGGTGCTCAACGGCGACACCGAGTACAGCCTGCACTTCAACGAAACCGACGTGCTCACCGATGCCCAGCGCAACTATACCGAGCAGCAGTACGCGCTGTTCCGCAAGTGGTACGCCAGCTGGTCGGCCGAGCAGAACCTGGCCTGATCCCTGGGGCTGCTTCGCAGCCCTTGTACTGAATTCAATTCCAAAGGACGCCCCATGACCCTGACAGGCAACCTGCTGATCGGCCAGCGCGCCGTACCCGGCAGCCGCGACGCGATCCGCGCCATCGACCCGGCCACCAACCAGGCCCTCGAACCCGCCTACGCCGGCGGCACCGGCGAACACGTGGCCCAGGCCTGCGCACTGGCCTGGGCGGCGTTCGACAGCTACCGCGAAACCTCGCTGGAACAACGCGCCAGTTTCCTCGAAACCATCGCCAGCGAAATCGAAGCGCTGGGCGACGTACTGATCGACCGCGCCGTGGCCGAAAGCGGCCTGCCCAAGGCGCGCATCCAGGGCGAGCGTGGCCGCACCTGCACGCAACTGCGCACCTTCGCCCGCGTGGTACGCAGCGGCGAATGGCTCGATGTGCGGGTCGACAACGCCCTGCCACAACGCCAGCCGCTGCCACGCGCCGACCTGCGTCAACGCCAGGTGGCCCTGGGCCCGGTGGCCGTGTTCGGTGCCAGCAACTTCCCCCTGGCCTTCTCGGTGGCTGGCGGCGACACCGCCTCGGCACTGGCCGCCGGCTGCCCGGTGGTGGTCAAGGCTCACGCCGCGCACCCCGGCACCAGCGAGCTGGTCGGCCAGGCCGTGGCCCGTGCGGTCAAACATTGCGGCCTGCCCGAAGGCGTATTCTCGCTGCTGTACGGCGCCGGCCGTGAAGTCGGCATCGCCCTGGTCAACGACCCACGCATCAAGGCGGTCGGTTTCACCGGCTCGCGCAGCGGTGGCATTGCCCTGTGCCAGGCGGCCCAGGCCCGTCCGGAGCCGATTCCGGTGTACGCCGAGATGAGCTCGATCAACCCGGTGTTCCTCTTCGACGCCGCGCTGCAGGCCCGTTGTGCAGCGTTGGCGCAAGGTTTCGTCGCCTCGCTGACCCAGGGCGCCGGGCAGTTCTGCACCAACCCCGGGCTGGTGATCGCCCGCCAGGGGCCAGCGCTGCAGCGCTTCATCGAGACTGCCAGCGAACATGTGCGCCAGGCTGCCGCGCAGACCATGCTCACCCCGGGCATTGCCAGCGCCTATGCCACTGGCGTCGGCGCCTTGGCCAACAACGCCAACGCTACGGTTGCAGCCAGCGGCCAGGCCCAGCAAGGGCCGAACCAATGCCAGGCACAGCTGTTCGTGACTCAGGCCGAAGCGTTTCTCAGTGACCCGGCATTGCAGGCCGAAGTGTTCGGTGCTGCTTCACTGGTGGTGGCCTGCAGCAGCGACGAGCAGGTCCGCCAAGTGGCCGAGCACCTTGAAGGCCAGCTGACCGCCACGCTGCAGCTGGACGCTGCCGACATCGACAGCGCCCGCGCCCTGCTGCCGACCCTGGAACGCAAGGCCGGGCGCATCCTGGTCAACGGCTGGCCGACCGGTGTCGAGGTGTGCGATGCGATGGTCCACGGCGGGCCGTTCCCGGCCACCTCCGATACCCGCACCACCTCGGTCGGCACGGCGGCGATCCTGCGCTTCCTGCGCCCGGTGTGCTACCAGGACTTCCCCGATGCCCTGCTGCCGCAGGCGCTCAAGCACGGCAACCCGCTGCAGCTGCGGCGCTTGCTCGACGGTAAACGGGAAGCGTGAACATGGTCGACAGCCCTGAAACCGATATCGCCGTGGTCGGCGCCGGTATCGTCGGCGTGACCTGCGCCCTGCAACTGGCCCGCCAGGGCCGTCGGGTGCTGCTGCTCGACTACCAGGCGCCCGGCCAGGGTGCCTCCTACGGCAACGCCGGGCACCTGGCCACCGAGCAGGTGTTCCCGATCGCCGACCTGTCGATCCTCAAGCGCCTGCCGCGCATGCTGCTCGACCCGATGGGCCCGCTGCGCCTGGACTGGAAGTACCTGCCCAAGGCCATGCCGTGGTTCATCCGGCTGCTGCTCAACCTGCGCCCGGCGCCATTCCAGCGCAGCGTGGCCGGTATCCGGGCGCTGAACGAAGGCAGCCTGGCTGCCTGGCAGCGCTTGCTCGGCTCGATCGGGCGCAGCGAGCTGTTCAAGGAAGATGGCTCGCTGCTGGTGTTCGAACGGCCCGAGTCGCGCCAGGCGCTGCACGCCTTGCAGGCGCGCATGCAGCAACAGGACGTGGCGGTGGACTTGTGGTCGGCCGAGCACGTGCGCGAGGCAGCACCGCAGCTGAACCCTGCGCTGTTGGGCGGTTTGTTCTTCCCGCGTACCGGGCACTTCATCGACCCGTACCAGGTGGTCTGCGCGCTGTTCGAAGCGGCCAAGGCCAGCGGTGTGCGTTTCGTCCAGGCGCGGGTTGCGGGTGGGCAACTGCGCGGCGGCGGGGTCAGCCTGGCCAGTGACCAGGGGACGTTCAAGGCTCGCCAGGTACTGCTCAGTTGCGGCGCACATTCTGCGCAACTGACGGCAGCGCTGACCGGCAAGTGCGTACCGCTGGACACCGAGCGCGGCTATCACCTGATGCTGCCGCAGGAACAGCAGCGTCTGCCGTTCGCAGTCACCTCACTGGAGCGCAAGTTCATCATGACGCCCATGGCCGATGGGCTGCGCCTGGCCGGCACGGTGGAGTTCGCCGGCCTCGATGCGCCGCCCAGCATGCAGCGGGCGTGGCAGTTGCACCGGTTGAGCAAGGGCCTGTTCCAGCAGGACCTGAGCACTGAAGGCGCGACGCCGTGGATGGGCTTCAGGCCATCGTTGCCGGACTCGTTGCCGGTGATCGACCGGGTGTGTGATGGGCGGGTGCTGCTGGCGTTCGGGCATCAGCATCTGGGGTTGACCCAGGCCGCGGTGACGGCGGAATGGGTGGGGCGTCTGGCTGGGCAAGCCGGTGCCGCCGACCTGGGGGCCTACCGGCTGGATCGCTTCTGATGCTCAGGGGCACGCTCGGCATTCAAGGGTGCTGCGGGTCGTGCCCCAATGACTGCAGGAACAATGAAAACAGCTCTGGCTGCGACGAGATATCCAGCTTGGCGTACAAGCAGCCCGCTGAGCAGCAGATATTCCGCGCCGACTACGGCCATCAGCGCTGGCAACGGCCACAAGGGCACCTTTTCAGAGGAGCCGGCGCGGTGCACAACGTTTTTCATGAAGTCGGCATGCGCGCTCGTCAACTTGGTATCACCCCTGGGCCAAGGCCTGCCCGGTGAATTCCACGCCATCACCGCCACGCTTGCTGAGCGCAATGCGCCCCACTGGCGCGGCAGTGCCTGTGGGGCTGGATCAAGGCTCAGCGATAACGCTCGAGCCAGTGCGCATACGGTGCTGGCAAGGTCCAGGAGGCCTTGTCCACGCCCAGCTCCTTGGCTGCGAAGTACGCCCAGTGCGGGTCGGCCAGGTGCGCACGCCCAACCGATACCAGGTCAAGCTGACGTGACTGCAGCGCTTCCTCGGCGAGCTGCGGCGTACCAAAGCCCCACGCCGAAGTCACCGGCAGCCCTGCCTCACGACGCACGCGCTCGGCAATCGGGCCCATGAATGCCGGGCCCCATGGAATGTTGGTTTCAGGAATGGTGAAACCGACACTGACGCTCAGCAGGTCCAGCCCGCCCGCCTTGAAGCGGCGCGCCAGTTCAATCGATTCTTCCAGGGTCTGCTCATCGCGACCGTCATATTCCAGCACGCCAAAGCGCGCAGTCAGCGGCAGGTTCTCCGGCCAGACCTCACGCACGGCGGCCAGGGTCTCCAGCAGGAAGCGGCTGCGGTTGTCGAAGCTGCCACCGTAGGCATCGGTGCGCTGGTTGGAGTGCTCGGAGAAGAAGCTCTGCCCGAGGTAGCCATGGGCGAAGTGCAGCTCGATCCACTCGAAACCGGCATCACGCGCACGGCGCGCGGCGTCGACGAAGTCCTGCTTGACCCGGGCGATGTCGTCCAGGGTCATTTCGCGCGGCACTTTGGGCAGGTGCGCGCCAAAGGCGATGGCCGACGGCGCGATGGTGTCCCAACCGCGGGCATCGTCGCCGGCGATGTGGTCATCCCCTTCCCACGGGCGGTTGGCGCTGGCCTTGCGCCCGGCGTGGGCAATCTGGATACCCGGCACGGAGCCGGCAGCCTTGATCGCCTGCACCACCGGCACGAAGGCCTGGGCGTGGGCGTCGCTCCAGATCCCGGCGCAACCGGGGGTAATGCGCCCTTCCGGCGCCACGGCGGTGGCCTCGACCACCAGCAGGCCGGCACCGCCGCGGGCCAGGCCGGCCAGGTGCACATGGTGCCAGTCGTTGATCATGCCGTCCTCGGCCATGTACTGGCACATCGGCGGAATGGCGATGCGGTTGCGCAAGGTGACATCTTTGAGGGTATAAGGCTGGAACAGGGCAGACATGGGCAGCTCCGGATCAACTTGATACGATTGTTCGATCATAATCGAACTATGGCAATTAATGAAACCCCCGCTATCATGTCGGCCATGCGAGCCTACCAACACCCCAACCCTGAAGACCTGATTCTCGAGCGCGTGCTCTACGCGCTGAGCGACCCGGTGCGCCTGGCCATCGTCCGCCACCTGGCAGGCGTGGCCGAGGCCAGCTGCGGCGAGCTCGATGGCGGGCGGCCAAAGTCGAGCATGTCGCACCATTTCCGCGTATTGCGTGATGCGGGGTTGGTGCATACCCGCAATGTCGGGACTACCCACATGAATTCGCTGCGCAGCGAGATGCTGGGCGAGCGGTTTCCCGGGTTGCTGGACTGCATACTGAAGCAGAGCTGATTTCAGCCTGGGCCGACCTCTTCGCGGGTTCACCCGCGAAGAGGTCAGTGAAGGCAACATCATTCCTTGCGCAGGGCAAAGCGGCACACCTGCCCGCCCCTCAACATGCATTCCTCATGGCTGACCTCGGCGCCGCCGAGCGTGCCAATCAACGCCAGGTCCAGCTCACACACCACCGGATGCGCCTTGGCCAGGTGATGGAACACGCAGTTGTGCGCCACGATCTGCGGCTCACCCGAAGAGCGGAAGAACACTTCGGCCTCATACCCCGCCGCATTCATGTGCTCGACGATCCGCCCTTCATCCACCACCTCAGCCTCCAGGTCCGCCGCCAGCTTGCGCCCCAGCTGTCGCATCAGCGCCAGCAACGCCTCCTGCCCCATCAAGCCCGCCACTTCAGCAATCAGCAGGTTGGCCAGCAGCGGATACTGCCGAGGGAACAGTTCGCGGCCATGTTCGGTCAGCTGGTGCAGTTGCTCCGGCCGGCGCCCGGTGGGCCGGGTTGCGCCGCGCTTGACCAGGCCGTCACGCTCCAGCGCGGCCAGGTGCTGGCGCACTGCCGTGCGGGTAACGGCCAGGGCCTGCGCCAGCTCGTCGATGCTCATGCCGGCCGGCTGATGCAGCAACGCGTGGAGCAGGTCCTGTTGGGTACGGCCAAGGCCTTCGAGCATCAGAATTTGTCCGGGAACTGCTTGACCAGCGCCGCCGTGAGGGCGTCGGACAAGGTCAGGATATGCTCGCGCATCATCGCCCAGGTACGCGCCTCACCCGCGTAGTCACCGCCGGCCAGCTGATCGATCTGCGCCACGTGATGGCCACCGTGGGCGCTGAGCAAGGTCAGCAGGGTCTGCTCCGGCAAGTTCGGGTTGGCTTTGGCCAGGAACGCGGCGATGGCCTTGGCATTGCTGCCCAGGTCGTTGACGGCGGCTTGCTGCCCGTTCTTGTCCTTGGCCACGGTGGCATCGCTGTAGTGCTTGATCGCGCCCCAGTGGCCGGCGAGCAGCTTGAGCAACTGATCGGCGGCGGGTTGGCCATACAGCGGGGCGATGCTGTTGGCGATCCTGGTGGCGTCGGCAACCACTTCTTTGGCCGCGACTGCGGCCTGCTTGGCGTTGCCGGCCTGGTTGGCGACGGCATAGTTGCGAACCCAGAAAATGTGCTCGACCCACAGGTCGCGCAAGGCCATGCGCGTGGTCATCGCGCCGGATTCGGCGGGTTTCGCGGCGGGGGTTGCGGAGGAGTACGAGTAGCTTTGGCTCCATGCCGGCTGAGCGCACAGGGCGAGCAGCAGTAAGGCGGCAATCTTGATGTTCATGACGGCACCCTCCTGGAGGGGATCGACTGACAAGATTAATTTAAGCATCAAAATATGTTTTTATTCGGCCGGCGGCGGAATTCCGATCAATGGCTTGCCCATTGAAAACAACAGCCACGGGAGGCTTCCCGTGGCTTATGCGCCCGGCGCTGCAAGGTCAGGCGCTGATGGCGTCCAGGCTGCGGATGGGGGTGGGGACGGCGCAGAACAGCGGGAACTCCTCTTCGATGATCCACGGTTCTTTCATGACCAGGTAAACATCGAGAAAGTCGGAGAAACCCGGCCAGATGAACAGGTCATTGGCCTCGGCAACCGCCCGCGACAGCACGCCCACCCCACCAAAACTCTTGATCATCGATACGCTGACGATCTCGCTGCCGGAATGGAACACGGTTGCCGCGTCCAGCATGCCTGGCCGGCGCTCGGCAAAGCGGGTAAAGATCGAGGAATACGGGCATTCCGGCAAAGGCTTGATCACCGCGCACGGCGCTGAGCGGTCATTGCTGGATGACGAGGCAACGACTTCGATGCGCAAGCCCTTCAGCGGCACCGAATGGTAGTTTTCGCCAATGCTGTCGCCCAGCACCACCACCATGTCCGCTTCGTCCTTGGCCAGCTTAACCAGGTTGTCGGGCGACTCCGAGCAACTGAAGATCGGATTGTAGCCGGACAACTTGCTGACCACGGCGCCCATGATCTGCTGGTTGATTTCCATCGACAGCGTACTGTTCAAGGCAACCCGCAACGGCAGGCGCTGGTTGCGGCTCTGGCGCAACTGATTGATCTTCAGCTGCATGCGCTCGGATGAACGCACGATTTCCAGGACATGCGGCAGGATGCCCATGCCCTCCTGGGTCAGCGATACCCCTTTGTTGGTCCGGTCGAACAATTTGAAGCCGCAATGATCTTCGAGCTTTTTCAACTGAGCAGCCAAGGCCTGGACCGTGACGTGTACCTGTTCGGCCGCATCGGTGATCGAGCCCGTGCGGGCTACGGTCACGATGTTTTTAAGCACCTTGATGTCCATTCACTCTCCCTCCCCGTTCCGTTGACGCAGGCCGTCAACGAAGGGCATGAGGATATCGCACAACCGCCGGCACTGTCTGCCCGATAACGGTGCACACCGTCTGGGTAGCAAGCAACGGTTGAGGCACGTCAAAAAAAAGTGAAGTTTCGCCGGACGACTCAACTGTTAGATTTTTGTCAGCTTTTACATAAAAAGAGATTTGCCATGCTGACACTGAACAGAAACATCGATACTGCCCTGCGACAAAACAAGACGGTCAATGTCATGGGCAGTGATTATGCGTTGAACGGCGGCTTCAAGGAGTTTGTCGAGTTTTCCAAAAGTTGGGAAACCATGGGTATCGACCGCTATTACGGCCAGGCCGACAAGGGCACGCGTTACCGCCGTTACAGTGACTTCGACTTCAACCCGGTGACCGGCGAACTGTGCCAACTCAATCACCGCGCCTACGAACAGTCCGAGGCACACAACAACTATGTCGGCGGCATGGCGCGCCACTTCGAAGACATCTCCGCCGATGTCTTCAACTCACCGATACTGCGTGCGTTGATCCGCCTGGATTTCGACGTGTACAAGGCGGTATTGCCTGAAGAACTGCACACGGTCAGCTGGCAGTGCCAGGTGCACCAGATCCGTATCGAAATCAAACCGGGAGCGCAGATCGAAATTACCCCTGAAGGTATTCACTGCGACGGTTATCCGTTCAGCGGCGTGCACTTCTGGGGCCGTCACAATGTCGAGGGGGCTACCAGCAATATCTACGACAAACAGTCGAATGTGATCGACTCCGGCACCTACCTGAACATTCTCGACACCACGTACTTCCTCGATCGCGAACTGCAACACTATGTCACTCCGGCGATCAACCCGAGCCCTTCGGAAATGGGCTATCGGCAAATCATTGCTATTTCCTTCTCTCGACCGGGCAGCGAGCATGACATTATCGACTAGTTACATCGGCCCGGTGCCGAAGTTGTTTCCGGGCGAACACATCAATGGCCTGAGCATCAAGAAAGCCACGCCCTTCCATGCCCGCAAGATCGTCGACTTCTTCCGTCGCTTCGAGGAGACCTCGTTCTGCGACTGGCAGGACGAAGGGCTGCTCAAAGGCTTGCTCGGCTCGGAGCATACCTATTGCTACATGGCCGAAAACCACGCCGGCACCATCGTCGGCGCGGTCGCAGGGGGCTTGATGGGCACACGCGGCACCATCAATCACATGGCGGTTGCGCCGGACTATCGGCAGAGCCGGATCGGCACTTCACTGGCCAATTCGATTCTCAGCGATTTCCGCCAGCACGGCATTCGCCGGGTGTTTCTGTTCGTTGAGAATGACAACGCCAACGCATTGAGCTTCTGGCAGAAACAAGGCTTCCTGCAAACCCGTGGTGAAATCACCTGCGAGGTCGACCTGTGACCTCTTCGGTACTGCTAACCACCTCGCGCAAGGAAAGCCTGGTCGACGCCCTGCCGATCGTCACCGGCTACTTCGTCGTCAGCTTCGTGTTCGGCGTCATGTGCATCAATGCCGGCCTGCCCTTGTGGCTGCCGGCTGCCATGTGCCTGTTCGTCTATGCCGGGGCGGCGCAATTCGCCGCGCTGGCGCTGATGACCACCAGCGCGCCGCTGATCACCATTGCCTTGTCGACGTTGCTGATCAATTCGCGGCACATGCTGATGGCGATGTACATGTCCAAACGCACCGCGCAACTGCCGATCAGCAAGCCGCAGAAGTTGCTTTACGCATTCGGCCTGACCGATGAGTCCTTTGCCTTTCACAGCCAACGCCTGGAGAACGGCAGGCCGACCTCGCCTGGCTATCTGCTGCAGTTCAATACCTATTGCCATGCCAGCTGGATTGCCGGCGCGGTGTTTGGCGCGGTGGCGTCGGATGCCTTGAACCGGTTTTCCCAGTTCAAGCTGGACTATGCCCTGACGGCCATGATGATCTTCGTGCTGATATCGCTGTGCAGCACCTTCACCAAAGCCGTCATCGCCCTGGTGGTGATCGTCACCACCTGCCTGTTGAACCTGTATGCGCCCTCGCCCTTGAACGTATTCATCGCAACCGCCGTTGGCTGTGGAGCAGGGTTATGCCTGAAAAGAACTACCTGATCGCCGCGGTGATGCTGATGGCTGCCATCACCTACCTGACCCGCGCGACACCGTTTCTGCTGAAAATGGAGAAATCCCCCAAGTGGTTCAATGACGTCATTGAATACCTGCCGGTGGCAATCATCGCCAGCATCACCGTACCCGCCCTGCTGGTGGCCAAGGACGGCTCGCTGCTGGGCCTGAATGCCGACCTGCTGGCAGCGATTCCGGTGGTCATTGTCGCCTACTGGTCGCGGAGCCTGATCTACAGCGTGTGTGCCGGTGTCGCCGGGCACGTGGCGATCACGCTGCTGGCTTGAGGCCAGAATCTGAAAAGGAAACCGTTATGAGCCTTGCCCGCCGGAAAGTCACCCTGACCAACCTGAGTGAGTTTTCCCGCCTGATGCCCCAGGTTCCACGTGACCGGGTGATCGACGAAATGGCTGACCTGTCGCTGGAGTGCTCGTTGGCCTATGCCTTGAGCAAGACGTTTCTGCGCGACGGCTGGATCGCCGAGTATCGCCATCTGCATGCAGCTGCGCACTTGAGCCCGGGCAACGACCTGTTGCTCTTCGCCACCTCGGGCAGCTTGAAGCTGGAAATGGCCGATGGCTCGCAACTGCACATCATGCACGGCGACCAGGTGGTGCTCAGGGCTGCCACCGAGGCGAAGGTGTTCCCCGTCAGCGACGCAGGTGACGCAAGTTTTCTGGCGCTGGCCGTGGACCTCGACCTGAGCGAGGTGCTGCAGGAACTTGCCGTCGACAGCCTCTTGCCGAAACAGCAATAAAAAAAAGCCACGGGGTTCACCCGTGGCTCTTTCTGACCCACATCGCCTGGTTACAGTGCCATGTCGTTCTCTGGCTTGCTTTCAACCGGCTTGCTCGGCGCCACGGTGGTGCCGACGCTGTCGTCGATCACCGGTGGCTTCTCCAGCTGCAGCACTTCAGCGGTGTAGTTCCACTCTTTCTGGGTGGCCGCGGCCGAGTCGTTCAGCTTGGTACCGTAGCTTGGTACGATTTCCTTGATCTTGGCCTGCCACTCAGGGGTAGCGACCTTTTCCTTGAACACGGTTTCCAGCACGTTCAGCATGATCGGCGCGGCGGTCGAAGCACCTGGCGAGGCGCCCAGCAGGCCAGCGATGGTGCGGTCCTGGGAAGCCACCACTTCGGTGCCCAGCTTCAGCACGCCGCCCTTCTCTTCGTCACGCTTGATGATCTGCACGCGCTGGCCAGCCTGCCACAGTTTCCAGTCTTCCTTCTTGGCGTTCGGGAAGTAGGTGCGCAGGGCTTCGAAGCGGTCGTCATCCGACAGCATCAGCTGGCCGGCGAGGTACTCGACCAGTGGGTACTGGTCGATACCGACCTTGGTCATCGGCCACACGTTGTGGGTGGTGGTGCTGCTCAGCAGGTCCAGGTACGAACCGTTCTTCAGGAACTTGGTCGAGAAGGTGGCGAATGGGCCGAACAGGATCACGCGCTTGCCGTCCAGCACGCGGGTGTCCAGGTGCGGTACCGACATGGGTGGCGCACCGGTCGAGGCGATGCCGTAGGCCTTGGCCATGTGCTGCATGGCAATGGTCGGGTTCTCGGTCACCAGGAACGAACCGCCCACCGGGAAGCCAGCATATTCCTTGGCTTCAGGAATGCCCGACTTCTGCAGCAGCTTCAGCGCGCCGCCACCGGCACCGATGAACAGGAACTTGGCGTCGGTGGCCGATTCGGTACCGTCCTTGAGGTTCTTGTACTCGACGTGCCAGGAGCCGTCTTCGTTGCGGGTGATGTCCTGCACTTCGCTGGACAGCTTCAGGTCGAAGCCTTTCTGGGTCTGCAGGTGGCCAACGAACTGGCGGGTGATTTCGCCGAAGTTGACGTCGGTGCCGATGGGGGTCCAGGTGACCGCCAGCTTCTGCTTCGGATCACGGCCTTCCATCATCAGCGGGACCCACTTGGCGATCTGCGCGTGGTCCTCGGAGTACTGCATCGGGCGGAACAGCGGGCTGGCCTGCAGCGCCTCGTAACGCTTCTTGAGGAACTTGATGTTGTCATCGCCCCAGACGAAGCTCATGTGCGGGGTGGTGTTGATGAACGAGTGCGGGTTCTTCAGCACGCCCTGGCGAACCTGCCACGACCAGAACTGGCGGGAGATCTGGAAGGCTTCATTGATTTCGATGGCCTTGGAGATGTTGACGTTGCCGTCTTTGTCTTCAGGGGTGTAGTTCAGCTCGGCCAGCGCGGAGTGGCCGGTACCGGCGTTGTTCCAGCCGTTGGAGCTTTCTTCGGCGACGCCGTCCAGGCGCTCGACCATTTCCATCGACCAGCTCGGCTCCAGCTCGTGCAGCCACACGGCCAGGGTGGAGCTCATGATGCCGCCGCCGACCAGCAGCACATCGACTTTCTTGGTTTCTGCGGCGTGCGCTTGCATGAAGCTCGCAGCGACAGCCAGACCCAGCAAGGTCTTGCCAGCTTTCTTGAACATTGATCATTTCCAGTCAGTAGAACGGAGGGTGGGCCTGTGGCTGGCCCAGAGTATTCCTTGTTCTTCAGCGCAGGCTTGTTGTTGATGATTGTTCAGCAGCCAGAGAACCAGAAAACGACCCAGGCTTTTGTCGAATTGACCGGCAAGGCTGAATCGTTTCGCCGATTGTAACCGAAATGCCAGCACAAACAAATTGCCGGACGGGGGTCAACGCGGCGGGTTGTCTCAGTTTGTTTCTCCATCCAGAAAACCGATCACCTGATCGGAATTATTCGCCTTACAGGCCATCCCAGCCCCTTTATCCTGCGGCCCAGACCCCGCTCAAACACCACAATAGAGGGCCGCCCCGCATGTCATACAAACGCACCATCCACGCCGTCGACACCCACGCCGGCACGCCCATGCGCGTGATCACCGGCGGCATCCCGCACATCCCCGGCGCCAGCGTGCACGCCAAGATGAAATGGCTCGAAGCCAACGACGACCAACTGCGCAAGCTGATGCTTCGCGAACCCCGAGGCTACCCGGCGCACTGCTGCAACCTGATTGTCCCGCCCAGCCACCCCGAGGCCGACGCCGGCTACATCATCATGGAGCAGATCGAGTACCCGGTGATGTCCGGCGGCAATACCATCTCGGTGGTCACCGTGCTATTGGAAATGGGCATGCTGCCGATGCGCGAACCGCTCACTGAACTGGTGCTGGAAGCGCCGGCCGGGCTGATCCGCATCAAGGCGCAATGCGAGGGTGGCAAGGTCAAGGCGGTCACCTTCCAGAACGTGCCGGCGTTCGCGGCGCATATCGACGCCGAAATCGATGTGCCGCACCTGGGCAAGGTCCGCGTGGACGTGGGCTGGGGCGGGATGTTCTACGTGATCGCCGACGTGCGCCAGTTCAAGGGCTTGCAACTGATCCCCGAGCACGGTGGCGAGATCGCCCGGGTATCGTCGATGATCCGCCAGGCCGCCATCGAGCAGCTGCCGGTTGCCCACCCTGACTACCCCGATATCGGCATCACCATCTCCCAGCTGTCCGGCCCCAGCGAAGACCCCAACGCCGACTGGAAGAATGCCGTGACCATGGCCAGTGGCGCGTTTTCCTGGGATGACCCGGCCACCTGGACCGGTGCGCTGGACCGTTGCCCGTGCGGCACCGGCACCTCGGCGAAGATGGCCACGCTGCACGCCAAGGGCGAGCTGCCGCTGCACCGCGACTTCCGCCACCAGGGGCTGCTGGGCAATGTCTACACCGGCCGCCTGATCGACGAAACCAGCATCGGCGGCAACCCGGCCGTAGTGCCGACCATCACTGGCAAGAGCTGGATCTGCGGCCTGAACACCTTCGTCCTCGACCACGACGACCCGTTCCCGGAGGGTTTCACCATTGGCGACATCTGGGCCTGAGTGCCGCTAGTATCGGCGAGTCGGGCCAGCCGGCTCGCCCACTGACGACGGTCGCATTCTCATGAACATCGAGCACCTGCGCGCTTTCATCGAAGTGGCCGCCAGCGGCAGCTTCCACAAGGCCGCTGAACGCCTGCACATCACCCAGTCTTCGGTCAGCGCACGGATCAAGGCCCTTGAAGATCGCCTCAACCGCCCGCTGTTCAGCCGCAGCCGCCATGGCGTCACCCTGACCTCCGGCGGCCATCTGTTCTACCGGCATGCGGTGTCGGTGATCAGTGCCTGGGAGCGCGCCCAGCATGACGTGGCCTTGCCTACCGATGTGCGCAGCTCGGTCAGCCTGGGGTTGCCAATGAACCACTGGGGCAACATCACTGCCGACTGGGTGGCGTGGATGGAGCAGCATCAGCCACGGGTCGCCACGCAGGTGCAGTCGGACTACTCGGTCCTGCTGATGAACGAACTGCGAGAAGGTTTGCTGGACCTGGCGATTCTATACGAACCCCACCACTGGCCAGACGTGGCCCTCGAACCCTTCCTCGAAGAGCCGCTGCAGCTGGTGTCGACCCAGGCCGACACCGTGTTCGAGGGCCATGGCGAGGGGTACGTGTATATCAGCTGGGGCCGCTCTTTCACCGACCAGCACAATGCGGCCTTCCCCGGAGCCAGGCGTCATCGCCTGTCGATCACCCAGGAAACCATTGCCCTCGACTACATCCTCAGGCACGGCGGTTCGGCGTATTTCTCACAGTTCATGGTCAAGGACCTGCTAGCCGAGGGGCGCCTGCATGGAGTGGCCGCTGCGCCGGAGCTCAGTGTGCGTACTTACCTGGCGTTCTCCACCTTGCGTGAGCGGTCGCCGGAAACGCTGAAGGCAGTCGAGGGACTGCAATCGATCCCCTTCTACACCCAGGGCAAGCGCTTCAGTTAACAAAAACCCCCGGCCATTTGCATGACCGGGGGCTTCGGATCAGGCCGCTAGCGGCGAGATCTGGGGACCACCAGGGTTACTGCTGCTGAGGCAGCTTATCGATCGGGCCGCAGCCACCGATGACCTTGGAGATGGAAACCGAAGGGTGGAACAGGTAGTCGTACGAGCAGTTTTTCTGCTGGTTGTAGACTTGGCCAGTGCAGCCCGACAGCAGGGCGACGCCGGATACTACAGCAACGGCGACAGTGGCCTTGAACAGCTTTTTCATACTAAGTCCTTTAAATGCTTCATCTTCCGCCATCTTTCTGATGGCGGCGGGATGATACAGAACCCAGGCATTGGATCCAAGTCACATCACGCCATCGACAAAATGCGCCGTACCCGTGAACTGCCTCACAGCGACGGGTGACCCACGCTTTGAAAACGTGAACTCCTCAGCGCGGTGCATTTGCCATGGGCCGCCAGGCCTCTATACCTGAGAACGCAACACGCCAATTCGACACCCATTCAGTTTTCAGGAGACATTGCATGGAAGCTTATTTCGCACTGACCACCGCCGAACAAGCCCCGGAGTTCATCTTCAAGCTGACCGATGAAGCACGCATCGCCGAGGCTCGACGCATCCTGTCCGGCGAGGAAAAGAACAAGATCCACGTTCATGGTCGCCTGACCAAACGCCAGGCACCCTATAACCCACGCTGGAGTTTCTACCTGGAGCCGGACACCATCAACTTCTTCGAAGTGGCGATCGAGGTGTGTGACTCAACCACCCAGTACCTGGAAGATCACCTGGATGAAGCCGGTGGTGCTTTCCTGCCGGGTGGCCATTGGTGCCCTTGGTCTTCGCGTCTTGTCCGAGAGATCAAGGAATAACCTGGCAAGTCTGTGCTTGGGGCCGCTGTGCGGCCCCAATGTTTTTACCGGCCATGTAAAGCGCGATAGTCTACGAGCCTGCCTTCGCACTGCCCAACAGGAGTTCCCCATGCTCGGCGTCACCGACTACGGCGCTTTCGTCATCGCCTTCATCATCGTCCTGGCCATCCCCGGCCCAGGCAACTTCGCCCTGATCACCGCCACCGGCAAGGGCGGCATCAAGGCCGGCATGGCGGCAACCTGCGGGGTGATCCTCGGTGACCAGGTGCTGCTGTGGCTGGCCGTGGCCGGCGTCGCCACCCTGCTGGCCGCCTACCCCGCCGCCTTCCACGTGGTGCAGTGGGCCGGCGCTGCCTACCTGGCCTACCTGGGCCTGCGCATGCTGCTGAGCAAACCCGGCGGCGCTCCCCGCACCAGCCGCATGGACAACGGCCACTACCTGCGCCAGACCATGATGATCACCCTGCTCAACCCCAAGGCGATCATGTTCTACATGGCTTTCTTCCCGCTGTTCGTCGACCCGGTGAGGCACCAGGGGCTTCTGACCTTCGGTTTCCTTGCCGCCACCGTGGCAGTGGTGACCTTCCTGTATGGGTTGATCGCGGTGGTGCTGACACATTTGCTGGCGGAGCGCATGCGCGCCAATCCCCGGATCGCCAACATGTTCGAACGCTTGGCTGGGGCTTGCCTGGTCGGGTTCGGCATCAAGCTGGCAGCGATGCGCTGAAACCAGCGAGAAGTGGAATCTTCTCCTCTGAGCATTCACCCCATCGAAAGGACTGTCCATGCTCACCCGCTTGAAGATGCTCCTCGCTGTAAATAAAGCAGTAAAAGCCCCTGGAAACTGATCGTTTCCAGGGGCTTTTTTATTGCGAAAAGGCTGCCTTGGAGATCCCCTGCCTCCAAGGCCCCGATTGGCCACGGAGCCACCCCCCAATTCTGGCGTTGCATCCCCAAAACTGGGCTGCCCATTTCGGGAGCACTGAAGTTGTGAATATATTTTTTACAATTGGTAACAGTTTTCCGGGGCTCGCCATTACAACCTGGCACTGGCACAACACGTGCTTTGACCGTTATGGCTCAAGGAAGTCCCTCTCGCGACCATGTCCGGAACCGGCCAGTACATCGCCGCTCGAGATCGATGGATATCCCGTAGTTCGGTATTCCAGGTCGAGCCGTTTATTCGATATCCGTATCGCTCCGTAGTTATTGCACAGGCCTTTGTGCAATACGAGCCCTGTGTCGGTAGATCGAATGCTTGCAAAGAGGCTGGCAGCATTTCGGAGACCATTATGAGCACACCTGCAGGATTCAAAACGTCAGCAGCAGTCCCCGCTCAAACGCGGCTCGGCACGCTGTTCGCTCGCCCCGCACTGCTTGCCGGGGCAGTAGTCGCTGCACTGGCATTGGGTATTGCCGGGCCTGGCGATGCCTGGGCCAAGGGCGGGACCGACAAGCCGGTCAAGGGGACGCCATCACCGTTTACAACGCCTACGCTACCTGACCCGATTTTCGTCGATCCCTTGGCCATTCACGGCTTCGACATCACCGGTTTCATTCAGGACATGAGCGTCGACAGCAGCAACAGCAACTGCCCGAATACCAGTAACCCGAACCGCCTGGGCGGTACTGTAGTGGTCAACGGCACAACGATTACCGTGCCCTGCAACTCGGTCATCCAGATGCCCGCCAATACACTCACCTGGGCAGAGTTCGTACAGGGCGGCCCGCTGGGTCTTAAACAACTACCGGCCACTTACCCATCATTTGAAGTGCATGTTGTCGGCAATACCGTCGCCGGCAAACAAATTGCCGGGTTGATCTTTGTCTCCCAGCAATCGGCCCAGGTCGGCAGCGGTTACATCAGCAGAATCGACCAGACCACCGGGAACATAGAAGTGACGAGTACCAACTCGCCGCAACCGACCGTCTTGCAGATCAACGACCCCAACGGGCGTTTCGGCCGGGCCCAGAGCCCCGATGCGCGTTTCTCGGTGGATGACGCCAACCCGACCATTCACTCGGCCACGGGTTACCCGATGTGCGTCCCGCGTACCGGAGACGATCCGCTCTGCCCACAGAAAAACCGGCCAAAAGTGGTCACCCCGACCACCACCAACAACTGCCGCAACTTTGCCCAGGCCGGCGTGGCGCTACCTGCATCGGGCGAATTGACACCACCGAAGGCAGGCCAACTGTATTGCAGCCAGTTCGTCATGAAGCGCTTCAGTGACCCGACCCGGACCGCAACCGACCCAGACCCGACGCAACAGGTACCGTTTGAAGTCGGCGACTTCATCACCTACTCCGGCACGCTGTTCAAATCGACCACTGCCGGTGTGCCGGACTTCATTTCGGCCCACACCATCGAGGCCAACGTCGGCATCTATACCCAGCCGGGCAGTCAGCCCAGCTACCTGGCCATTGGCGAGTTCGGCGTCGGCACAGCTGACCCGGCTGCAACAGCGGTAAACGGTGCAGCCCAGGAAACCCAGGACCGCATCTTCCTCGAAGCCGAGACGACCGACGTCAAGACGCCGGTGGACATCTACCTAATCGATGTCGATCCTGCCACCGGCGTACAACGCAACCGCTGGATCACGCCGTTTGAAATGACCGGCGAATGTGACCCTGCCACCGTGCTGGCGGCCACCTGTGCCGGCGCTTCCGGCGGGATCACCACGCAAAACGTAGGCCCGCAGCCACAGCGCGCACGGTTGCGCGCGTCCAAGGCACCGACCGGCCTGCTCAGCCAGCCAAGCCGTACCTTGCGGGTGGTCGCTCGCTCACTGTGCGTACCCACCAACACTCTCCCGCAACCGGGTGTCGATAGCTGCCTGCAGAACGCCGGCCGCCTGACCGTGGCCAACGGGCTGACTGCCGGCCAGTACGTGGCACCGGTGTTCGAGTTCATCTTCCCGGAAAACGTCAAGCCAGGGGACGAGGTTGTGCCCAATGACTTCTGGCACCTGCCGTTCCTGCGCAATGGCGAAGGCAGCACCACCCCCACCGGGGTCGGCGCGCTGGAACCAACGCCTTGGTGAGCTTGAGCGAGCAATAAGAACCAGAAACGAAAAAGCCCCGCAGACTTTAATCTGCGGGGCTTCATCTTGTATGGCGGAGAGATAGGGATTTGAACCCTAGGTACTGTTGCCAGTACAACGGATTTCGAATCCGTCCCGTTCGACCACTCCGGCATCTCTCCAATGCCGCGCATCATACCAGCGTTTTCTTGAAAGGCAAACTTTTTTTCAAAAAAAATCGCGTGGTATCAGGCGCTTGCGTGAACGCGCAGCTTACAGCGGCACGCCCAGGCGCTTGGCAACTTCTTCGTAGGCTTCGATCACGTCGCCCAGACCCTGGCGGAAGCGGTCCTTGTCCATCTTCTTGCGGGTTTCCTTGTCCCACAGGCGGCAGCCGTCCGGGCTGAACTCGTCACCCAGGACGATCTGGCCGTGGAATACGCCGAACTCCAGCTTGAAGTCGACCAGCAGCAGGCCGGCGTCATCGAACAGCTTGCTCAGCACTTCGTTGACCTTCAGCGACAGCTTCTTCATCTCGACCAGCTGCTCGGCGGTGCCCCAGCCGAACGCAACCACGTGGGATTCGTTGATGAACGGGTCACCCTTCTCGTCGTTCTTCAGGAACAGTTCGAAGGTGGACGGCTCCAGCTTGATGCCCTCCTCCACGCCCAGGCGTTTGACCAGGCTGCCGGCGGCGTAGTTGCGCACCACGCACTCGACCGGGATCATGTCCAGCTTCTTCACCAGGCACTCGTTGTCGCCCAGCAGCTTGTCGAACTGGGTCGGCACGCCAGCTTCTTCGAGCTTCTGCATGATGAAGGCGTTGAACTTGTTGTTCACCATGCCTTTACGGTCCAGCTGTTCGATGCGCTTGCCGTCGAACGCCGAAGTGTCGTTACGGAACAGCAGGATCAAGCGGTCGGCGTCGTCGGTCTTGTAAACCGATTTGGCCTTGCCGCGGTAGAGTTCGTCGCGTTTTTCCATGATTGGGCTCCGCTTGCTGAGGTGTTGGGCTAGGCGATTTCGCGCCAGTCGAGCCCGTGTTCCTGATTCGCCACCTGGAGCCAGTCCGGGTCGCACCCAAGGGTGTCGACGAAGCACTGGCGGGCCAAGTGTGGCAGGTTGTTCTTGCTGCTGAGGTGGGCCAGCACCAGATGCTGCAGGTTGTTCCAGCCCAACTCTTGCACCAGGCGCGCGGCCTGGTGATTGTTCAAATGCCCTTGCATGCCACCCACCCGCTGCTTGAGGAAAGCCGGGTAGTGGCCACGTGCGAGCAGGTCGCGGCAGTGGTTGGCTTCGATCAGCAGTGCGTCCAGGCCCTGGTAGCGCTCGAGCAGCAGCGCATCGTACGAACCCAGGTCGGTGAGCATGCCAAAACGCCGCTTGCCGTCGCTGAACACGTACTGCAGCGGCTCATAGGCGTCGTGTTCGACCCGCGCCGCGCTCACGTCCAGGCCACCGATCTGCAGCCGCTCGCCACAAGCGAGAAAACCGGCCACCTCCACCGGCTTGCGCATGCCGCGCAATGTGCCTTGGCTGAGGTAGACCGGTACATTGTAGCGCCGCGACAGCAACCCCACCCCATGCACGTGGTCGGCATGTTCGTGGGTGACCAGCACGGCGCTCAGTTGTGCCGCCGACACCCCGAGCAGCGCCAGGCGCCGCTCGGTTTCACGCAGTGAAAAGCCGCAATCGACCAGGACGAAGGTGTCACCACTGGCGATCAGCGTGCCATTTCCCTGGCTGCCGCTTCCGAGTACCGCGAAGCGCACTTAGCCCAGGTGGTCCTGAATGGCGCTCAGCACGCGGCGGGCGACATCGGCCGGGGCCACGGTGTTGATGTTCTTCTCGACGGTAACCTGCACGCTTTCGCCGACCTTGCTCAGGCGTACCTGATAACGCTCGGCACGGGCCTCACGCTCTTCCTTGGTCGGCTCGCTGCCGAACATGCGGCTGAAGAAGCCAGGCTCGTTGTGCTTGTCTTCAGGCTTTTCCGACAGGTTGATGTAGTACAGGCCCAGGCTGCGGTTGATGTCCTCGACACGCCACTGGCCGCTCTGCTCCAGCGCACGGCCCACGCCGGACCAGGCACGGTCCAGGTCCGAACCGAGGAACAGCACCGGGTTGCCGCTGCCGTCTTCGCTCAGGCTGACACGGCTAGGGGCGTCGAAGTCACGCGCAGCCAACAGCGATACCGAACCGCCCTTCTCGGCGCTACGGCTCATGCTGGCCAGCATTTCGTCGACCAGCAGCGCGTCGGCGCCGGTGTTGGCCGAAGTGGACGGGAACGCGGTATCGGCGGTGCTGCCGGCCGGGCGCTCGACGCTGACGATGTACACCTCGGAGGTGTTGCGCTGCACGCCAGGCTCGATGCGCACACGCACTCGCACTTCGCTGTCGCCACTGCTGGCAGTGCTCGACAGACGCTGACCGAGCGATGCCGACAGTTCATCGAAGCGCTGCCAGGTGGTGTTGAATTCACCGGTCTGCGGGCGCTCTTCAGCGATGCGGAAGCCGTTGTCCTCGAAGAACTGGTGCGCCACCGGCCACACTTCGGCCGGCGAGTGCTGGGCCAGTACCCAGCGGCTGCTGCCGCTGCGCTGCAGGGTGTAATCGCTGGCTTCGGCGCCGGCGGTCAGCGGTTGCGGGCGCGGCACTTCGAACTCGCCAGTGGCGTGATCGTCGGCGACATTGCGCGGGATCGGCAGCAACGGGTCAAGGCGCTTGGCCTTGCCGGCGTCCGGCGGCAGCTGCATCGGCGCAGTCGGGTGCGCCTGCAGGTAATCGCTGCCGCGGTCGCGGAAATAGCCATCCTCGCCCCACAGCCAGCCACACCCACTGGTGCTGGAAATGATCAGGGCGAGTGCGGAAAGACCAGCCAGTCGCTTCATGCGGTGTACTTCCTCTTAAACCAGTACGCCGGACTGGCGCAAGGCAGTACGGACTTTTTCGTGGCAACCTTCGCTCAGCCAGGTCAGTGGCAGGCGAATGCCTTTGTGCATCAGGCCCATTTCCACCAGCGCCCACTTCACAGGGATCGGGTTGGCTTCGCAGAACAGGTCCTTGTGCAGCGGCATGAGTTTTTCGTTGATTGCGCGGGCCTTCTCGGCATTGCCCTCAAGGGCGGCCTCGCACAGGTCGGCCATTTCGCGCGGGGCGACGTTGGCCGTGACGGAGATGTTGCCCTTGCCGCCCATCAGGATCAGCTCGACGGCGGTCGGGTCATCGCCGGACAGGACGATGAAATCCTTGTCGACGCCATCCAGGATGGCCTTGGCGCGCGCCAGGTCGCCGGTGGCTTCCTTGATGCCGATGATGTTCTTGACCTTCGACAGGCGGATCACGGTCTCGGCTTGCATGTCGCAGGAGGTGCGGCCAGGAACGTTGTAGAGGATCTGCGGAATGTCGACGGCTTCGGCGATGTGCTTGAAGTGCTGGTACAGCCCTTCCTGGGTCGGCTTGTTGTAGTACGGCACCACCAGCAGGCAGGCATCGGCGCCAGCGTTCTTGGCGTTCTGGGTCAGGTGCACGGCTTCGGTGGTGGAGTTCGCACCGGTGCCAGCGATGACCGGGATCGGCTTCTTGCTGTGCTTGACGCGCTCGACCACATGCTTGATGACCAGGATGTGTTCTTCGACATCCAGCGTGGCCGACTCACCGGTGGTGCCGACAGCGACGATCGCATGGGTGCCGTTTTCCAGGTGGAAGTCTACAAGTTTGTCGAGGCTGTCCCAGTCCAGACGCCCTTGTGCATCCATGGGTGTGACCAACGCCACCATACTGCCCGCAATCATGTAACTGCTCCTGCCGGAAAAAGAGAGCGGTAATGGTACTGGGGGCATCGGCCTTGCACAAGCGAAGCAGGCGGGCGGAGCATTCCCCTCGGCGCCTTATTTCGCTACCCTTGATCCTTTGATCGGTGCAGCGCGGCCCGCCGGGCCGTCGACCCTGCTCCCCGGCCAGCGTCCACGTCCTCGCATGCGAGCCCCGGGCCCTGCCGACAGGAGGCTTTCGCCCGTCCTGCACCGACCGCTCATCGCTTTAGGAATGCTGCATGTCCACCCCCACCGTCCGCGAACAATTCCTTGTCATCAGCGCCCTGGGCCCCAACCCCATGGAGCTGGCCAACGTCCTCAGCCGCGCCGCCTTCGAAAACCGCTGCGCGGTGGTCACCTCGCGCCTGAGCCGCCACGGCGAGACCAGCGCCCTGGTGCTGCAGGTAGGCGGCAGCTGGGATGCCCTGGCGCGCCTCGAAGCCATGCTGCCGGGCCTGGGCAAGAAACACGGCCTGACCCTCGACGTGGTGCGCAGCGCCGACCAGGAAGTGCGCCCGCAGGCCCTGCCCTACGTGGCCTATGTCAGCGCCGCCTACCGCCCGGACATCATCAACGAACTGTGCCAGTTCTTCCTCGACCACCGCGTCGAGCTCGAAGCCATGACCTGCGACACCTACCTGGCGCCGCAGACCGGCAGCAGCATGCTCAATGCCCAGTTCACCGTGATCCTGCCGGCCGGCACGCAGATCAGCTGGCTGCGCGACCAGTTCCTGGACTTCGCCGATGCCTTGAACCTCGACGCACTGATCGAGCCGTGGCGTCCACAGAACCCCATGTAAGGAAACCGACCATGGCAGTAGCACTCGACCAACCCGTCGCCGACTTCCAGGCCCAGGCCACCAGCGGCCAGACCGTCAGCCTGGCCGAACTCAAGGGCCAGCAGGTGGTGGTGTACTTCTACCCGAAGGACAGCACCCCGGGCTGCACCACCGAAGGCCAGGGCTTCCGCGACCAGCATGATGCCTTTGCCGCCGCCAATACCGTGGTGTTCGGCGTGTCGCGCGACGGCATCAAGTCGCACGAGAACTTCAAGGCCAAGCAAGCCTTCCCGTTCGAGCTGATCAGCGACAAGGACGAGGCCCTGTGCCAGCTGTTCGACGTAATCAAGCTGAAGAAGCTGTATGGCAAGGAATACATGGGCGTCGACCGCAGTACCTTCCTGAT
The DNA here is from genome assembly GCF_044749405.1 of Pseudomonas sp. NPDC089422. NCBI lineage: Bacteria > Pseudomonadati > Pseudomonadota > Gammaproteobacteria > Pseudomonadales > Pseudomonadaceae > Pseudomonas > Pseudomonas sp. NPDC089422. Next base: position 99,240 of record NZ_JBIVHW010000010.1, on the reverse strand, counting down.
CGACAAGGACGGTGTGCTGCGCCAGGAATGGCGTGGTGTGAAGGTGCCCGGGCATGTGGATGCCGTGTTGGCGGCTGCACAGGCCTTGAATAAAGGCTGAAATCGATTGGGGCTGCTTTGCAGCCCCAGTTGCATCAAAGCATCGGTGAGACGCTAGGCTCCTGCCTGGGCCAGGCATCCAGCACGGCCTTGATCAAGGTCGCCAGCGGGATCGCGAAGAAGATCCCCCAGAACCCCCAAAGCCCACCAAACAGCAGCACTGCGCAGATGATCGCCACCGGGTGCAGGCTGACTGCCTCGGAGAACAGCAACGGCACCAGCACGTTGCCGTCCAGCCCCTGGATGATCGCGTACACCGTCATCAGGTAGATGAACTGGTCACCCCAGCCCCACTGGAACAGCGCGATCAGCGTTACCGGCACGGTCACTACCACGGCCCCCACATAGGGCACCACCACCGACAATCCCACCAGCAGCGCCAGCAACGCGGCGTAGTTGAGCCCCAGACTGATGAAGGCGATGTAGGTGGCAATCCCGCAGATCAGGATTTCGATGCCCTTGCCGCGGATGTAGTTGGCGATCTGCCGGTTCATCTCGCTGCCCACCCGGTTCAACAAGGTGCGCTGACGCGGCAGGTAGCCACTGACCCAACGCCCGATCAGCTCGCGGTCCTTGAGGAAGAAGAACACCAGGATCGGCACCAGCACCAGGTAGATCATCGCGTTGACCAGCAGCGGCAGGCTCGACAGCGAGAAGGTCAGCGCCCATTGGCCGAACTTGCCGATTTCGCCTCGTACCGACTCGATCGCATGCAGCACCTGCTCGTCCGAGACCAGGTGCGGATAACGCTCAGGCAGCAGCAGGAGCAGCGACTGCCACTTGCCGAGCATCCCCGGCAGCTCGTTGAACAGGGTAATCAGCTGGTGCCAGAGCAGCGGCACCAGCACCAGCAGGAACACCGCCAGCGCCCCCATGAACAGGGCGAACACCAGCGTCACCGCCAGCCGGGTCGGCACGCGCACGCGCTCCAGGGCATTGACCAGGCCCTGCATCAGAAACGCCAGGACCATGCCCGCCAGCACCGGCGCGAGCATGCCTCCGAGGGTGAGCACCGCGGTAAAGGCGAGGAACAGCAGGACCGCCAGCACCACTGCTTCCTCATCGGAGAAGTAGCGCTCTATCCAGTCGCGAAGCACTTTGAACATTGACGATCCTTGGGTTGGCTCAGGCCTTGCGGAGCCAGTAGGTATAGGTACCGGCCTCGGCCGTTTCTTGCAGCAGGGTATGACCGGCAAGCTGGGCGAAAGTGCGAAAATCGCGCTGCGAACCGGCGTCGGTGGCGATGACTTTCAATATCGCCCCGCTGGCCAGGCGGTTGAGCTCCATCTTCGCCTTGAGCAGCGGCAACGGGCAGTTCAACCCGCTGGCATCGAGTTCAGCGTCGCAGGTCAGGGTGTCACTCATCGGGCGCGTCTCCAGGCCGTGGCGGATAATCTTGGGTAAAGCTCGGTAGCATACCGCCACTGGTCGGCTCCGCGCGACCCGGCTACAGTAAGGCTTTTTGATCGACGCGAGCTTCTGCATGAATCTACTGCGCCCCACCCTGCTGACGCTGGCCTGCCTGATGGCCCTTCCCGGTCATGCCGACGACCTGCCGTCACTGGGCGACGCCAGCTCCGCAATCGTCTCGCCGAAACAGGAGCACGACCTCGGCCGCGCCTGGCTGAGCCTGTTGCGCGGCCAGGTCAACCAGCTCAACGACCCACAGCTCAAGGATTACGTCGAAACCACCGTGTACCGGCTGGCCGAAACCAGCCAGCTGCAGGACCGGCGCCTGGAATTCATCCTTATCGACAGCCGCGAGCTCAACGCCTTTGCCGCACCTGGCGGCATCGTCGGGGTCAACGGTGGCCTGTTCCTCAACGCCCAGACCGAAGGCGAGTATGCGTCGGTGCTGGCGCACGAACTCGCGCACTTGTCGCAACGCCACTTTGCCCGTGGCGTCGAGGCCCAGCAGCGCATGCAGCTGCCGATGATGGCGGCACTGCTGACCGGTATCGTGCTGGCGGCAGGGGGTGCCGGCGATGCCGGCATCGGCATGATCGCCGGCACCCAGGCAGCGGCCATCCAGGAGCAACGGCGCTTCTCGCGGCAGAACGAACAGGAAGCCGACCGCGTCGGCATCCAGAACCTGGAAAAGGCCGGCTACGATCCGCGCAACATGCCGACCATGTTCGAACGCCTGGCGCGCCAGTATCGCTACGATGCCAAGCCGCCAGAATTCCTGCTGACTCACCCGGTGACCGAGTCGCGTATCGCCGACACCCGCAACCGCGCCGAACAGGCGCCCAAGGGCGGCGTCGAGGACAGCCAGCGCTACCAGCTGATCCGCGCCCGTGTGGCACTCACTTACGAGGGCACCCCAGGCCTGGCAGCCAAGCGCTTCCGCGCCCAGCTCGACGAAGACCCGAAACTGGACGCTGCACGCTATGGCCTGGCCCTGGCACAGATCAAGGGTGGCCAGCTCAACGAAGCGCGGGAGAACCTCAAGCCGTTGCTGGCCAAGGCGCCCAACGACATCACCTACAACCTGGCGCAGATCGACCTGGACATCACCAACAACCGCCTGGCCGACGCGCAGCAACGCGCCGAGCGCATGCAGGGGCTGTACCCGGGCAACTACCCGCTGAAACAGGTGCGTGCCGACCTGCTGGTCAAGCAGAACAAGCCGGCCGAGGCGGAGAAGGTGCTGGACGACCTGCTCAAGAGCCGGCCGGATGACCCGGACGTCTGGTACGACATGGCTGAAGTGCGCGGGTTGTCGGGCAACACCATCGGCCTGCACCGGGCGCGCGCGGAGTACTTCACCCTGGTGGGGGATTTCGACCAGGCGGTACAGCAGCTGGATTACGCCAAGCGCCGTGCGGGCAGCAACTTCCCGCTGGCGTCGCAGATCGACCAGCGCCAGCGCGAGATCCTGGAACAGAAGCGCATGGTTCAGGAAATGATGGGGCGCTGATAATTTGGGGGCGCTTTGCGCCCCTTTCGCGACACAAGGCCGCTCCTACCAGGGGACGCGATCGCCTGTAGGAGCGGCCCCAGCGATTTCAGGCGTTACCGGAGAGCTTCAGGCGAGCAGCCTGGGTAAAGTCCAACATGCGGTTCAACGGCTTGATCGCCTTCGGCACCAGCGCCGGGTCAACGAAGATCTCGTTGCTGCCGTTACGCAGGCAATCCAGCACCCGCTCCAGGGTATTCATCGCCATCCACGGGCAGTGCGCGCAGCTGCGACACGCCGCGCCGTTACCGGCGGTCGGCGCTTCGACGAATTCCTTGTCCGGGCACAGCTGCTGCATCTTGTAGAAGATGCCGCGGTCGGTGGCGACGATGAAGGTCTTGTTCGGCAGGGTCTGCGCCGCCTTGATCAGCTGGCTGGTGGAGCCCACCGCGTCGGCCAGCTCGATCACCGCTTCCGGCGACTCCGGGTGTACCAGAATGGCGGCATCCGGATACAGCGCCTTCATGTCGGCCAGCTGGCGCGACTTGAACTCTTCGTGAACGATGCAGGCACCGTCCCACAACAGCATGTCGGCACCGGTCTGCTTCTGGATGTAGCGGCCCAGGTGCTGGTCCGGGCCCCAGATGATGGTTTCACCGTTGTCCATCAGGCTTTCGACGATTTCCAGCGCGCAGCTCGAGGTCACCACCCAGTCCGCCCGCGCCTTCACCGCAGCGGAGGTGTTGGCATACACCACCACGGTACGCTCGGGGTGCTGGTCGCAGAAGGCCGAGAACTCTTCGACCGGGCAGCCCAGGTCGAGCGAGCAGGTGGCCTCCAGGGTCGGCATCAGCACGCGCTTTTCCGGGGTGAGGATCTTGGCGGTTTCGCCCATGAAACGCACACCGGCGACGATCACCGTCTCGGCCGGGTGGTTCTTGCCGAAGCGAGCCATTTCCAGCGAGTCGGACACGCAGCCGCCAGTCTCTTCGGCCAGCGCCTGGATGACCGGGTCGCAGTAATAGTGGGCCACCAGCACGGCATTCTGCGCTTTCAGCTCGGCAGCGATGGCCGCACGGTATTCGGCCTCCTGCTCGGCGGTCAGCGGATTGGGCTGCTTGGCGTCAAGGTGGGCCTGAACCAACAGGCGTTCGGAAATCTGGGTCATGATCGCTGGACCTGCAGGCGCGCGTGCGCGTCAAATCGAGTGTATCACCCGGCCCTGGCAGATCGGCTAGGGGTGCCGGACGGCAGGCGTGCCGCCACGGCCCTCTGCGGGCGCGGATTATTATCGGACGCCGAAGGCTACAGACAATCAAGGGAATTCAAAAGCGGTTTTTGTGATGCCTGTGCCGGCGCGAAGAGGCCAGCACAGGCTGAACATCAGCCTTGCGGCTGCATGGCGGCAAAATGCGCCGCCAACAGCATGGCGAATTCTTCGACGGTCATCTTCTTGCCGTTGAAGTCGACCATGCCATCGGCATAGTGCAGGCTCGACACCACATCGTTGCCCTGTACGGTGGCCATGCCGCTCTGCACCGCCATCATGCCGACCATCTCCCCTGCCTGGCTCGATTGCGAAGCAATTGCCTGGGCATCGGTCTGCCCTTCCAGCAGCGCTTGCAAGGTCGCCAGGTCGCCGATCATCGGCTTGGACAACGACAGCTTGCTCTTCACCTCGGTGATCAGTTGCTTGCTCAGCTGGTCAGGCGGCAGGTCGAACGAGGTCGGGCTGGCGAAATCCATCGACAGGTCGAAACGGCTCTCGCCATTGGCAGTGCGGAACGCCAGGTTCTCGATGGCCAGCTTGGGCCTGGAGGCCAGCAGCTGTTGAAGGTCGCCGTGGAACCTGGCTTTTTCCGCCTCATCCATCGGGATTTCCGGCACCGGCTGGCCGGCAGCCTGAGCCGCCTCGAACTCCGGCAGGTGGGCCTGGTACCACTGCGACAGCGACTGCAAGGCCGGAGCATTGAGCGACTTGACGGTCACACCCATCTGCGCGTTACCGACTGCGCGGCCATCCCAGGTGATGTCTGCTACCCGGTAATCCACGCGGCCACCCACGGTGTCCGGGCCATCGAGGGTTTGCAGGAAGTTCTGCTCAAGGCCCTTGAGCACCAGCACCTGCTGCTTGTCACCCAAGGTCGCCCTGGCCTCGGCCAGCAGCAGGTCGACATTGCCGACGTACACCGCGTCATGCTTGCTGGCCGCCAGGTTGCCACCCACCTTCAACCCCGAGAGCTCGAAGGTGGCCGGCGCATGGTCCTCACCGACCAGCTTCATCACGAAGCGATCCGCGCTGCCGTGGAACTTCGACGCCTTGCCATCCTGATCACCGCTGACCTCCAGCGACATCCCCGAGAAATCCAGGCTACTGCCGTCGGCCTCGGTGCGCTTGAGCGGTGCCACAGTGATGTTGCTGTCGACGTTGCCCGAGAAGCCCAGGCTGGTGTGTGCGCTGATCGGCGACTGCTCTCCTGCGGCTGCGAACCACGGCGCAGTGAGGTCATCCTTCTGCAGGCTGCTGCTGCTCGCGGCCAGCACCGGCACCAGTTTCAGTGCCTTGACCCGCGACCACGGGAACGGGCCGTGCTCGATCTGGTCGGTCATGCCGAGGTCGAAACTGACCACTTCGCCGTGGCCAAGGTTGATGTCCCTGGCCTTGAGCCGGTACTGCGCAGTACTGCTGAAGAATTGCCGATCGAGTGAAACCAGCTCGACGGTCATGCTGCCGCCATAATTGGTCAGGGCCTTCTTGAGCTGTTCGTTGCTGCGACTGACGGCGTTGTCCAGCTCCGCAGGCAGCTGCTTGCCGGTGTACCAGGCGCCAGCGGTGGTCACGACGGCGATGGCGATGGCCAGGCCGGAAAGGATGCCTACTGATTTCTTCATGAATAGAACCGATCGATGTCCATATGGGCGGGGTGCAAAAGGATATCACCGCGGTGACAGGCTGGTGATGGCGCCTGGGCAGAAATGGCGGATTTGGGAAATGTCCGACAATCCATCAGATCGTTAATTTTTACGAACATCCAAGTCGATCGAAACCGCAAAAAAACGCGCAAAAACCGAACATTCAGGCCTTTTAACCGATAAATATTTCAATTTCGCAACATCTTGTCATGTTTAACTTGACGCCTCCCTATCAATCGTTTTTTATTTTCACCACCTCGCCCAGCGCCCGATCCACGAAGAAGAAAAAGTCGCGCCGTCATGATGCTCGGATGCCCCTGCCCGCACGCTTCAACCTCCTCGCCAAGGCACTGCCAGCCTGACGTCGGCGCCTAGCACGCGCCTATCTCTGCTCCAAACAAAAAGGTGAACAACATGGAGCCACACCAGCATGCAGCCTGACCACAACGCCACCGGCAACGGCCAATTCCGTAAATCCCTGCGCCTCTGGCACGTGGTCATCATCGGCTTGGCGTACCTTACGCCAATGACCGTGTTCGACACGTTCGGCATCGTGTCCGGCGTGACCTCCGGCCACGTTCCCAGCGCCTACCTGCTGGCCCTGGCCGGCGTTCTGTTCACCGCGGTGAGTTACGGCACGCTGGTCCGCCGTTTCCCGCAGTCCGGCTCCGCCTACACCTACACCCAACGTGCCATCAACCCGCATGCGGGCTTCCTGGTCGGCTGGTCATCGCTGCTCGATTACCTCTTGCTGCCCATGGTCAACGCGTTGCTGGCCAAGCTTTACCTCTCGGCCATGTTCCCCGAAGTACCGGCATGGGTGTGGGTGACTGGCTTCGTCGCCCTGATCAGCGTGATCAACATGCGCAGCATCAACCTGGTAGCGCATTTCAACCTGCTGTTCGTGGTGGTGCAGCTGATGATCATGTCGGTGTTCATCTACCTCTGCGTCCGCGGCCTGGGCCAGGGCGAGGGGCTGGGCACCACCTGGAGCCTGACGCCGTTCGCAGACTCGCAGACGCAACTCAGCGCCCTGGCGGCTGGCGCAACCATCCTGTGCTTCTCGTTCCTGGGCTTCGACGCAGTCACCTGCCTGTCTGAAGAGACCAAGGACCCGGGCAAGATCATCCCCCGTGCGATCTTCCTCACGGCCCTGATCGGCGGCGTGGTGTTCATCCTGGTGTCGTACTTCATGCAGGCCTACTTCCCGACCAATGCACGCTTCCACGACCCGGAAGCGGCCCTGCCGGAAATCGCCCTGTATGTCGGTGGCAAGCTGTTCCAGTCGATCTTCATTGCCTGCACGGTGATCAACACCATCGCCTCGGGCCTGGCTTCGCAAACCAGCGTGTCGCGCCTGCTGTACGTGATGGGCCGCGACAATGTGATCCCGAGCGGCGTGTTCGCCCGCCTGCATCCGCGCTACAAGACCCCGGTCGTGAACATTGCCGTGGTCGGCCTGATCGCCCTTTCGGCAATTTTCTTCGACCTGGTAACCGCCACCTCGATCATCAACTTCGGCGCGCTGGTAGCGTTCAGCTTCGTCAACCTGTCGGTGATCAACCACTGCTACCTGCGCGAAGGCAATCGCCAGGGGCTGGCCAACAAGATGAAGTACCTGGTACTGCCGACCATCGGCTTCTGCATCATTGCCAAGCTCTGGCTCGACCTCAACGAGAATTCGCTGATCTTCGGCGGCCTCTGGGCACTGGCGGGCCTGCTGCACCTGGCCTGGCTGACCAAGGCCTTCCGCGTCGCGCCACCGAACTACGTCGCTGAATGACACTCGCCACCGACAACGCCCGCGCCTGAACGCGGGCGTTGTTCCTTGTTCGAAAAGGAACGTCCCGATGCCGCTACGTCGCCTGTCCATCCAATGGAAGATCACCTTGCTGGCCGGCCTGTGCCTGCTGGCCATCGTCGCACTGCTGGTCGCCACCTCGCTGACCCAGGCCCGACGTAGCGCGGCCCTGGTCAACCAGGCCAGTACCGAAATGCTCGAACACAGCGCGCGCCTGCGCCTGCAGGCCCACGCCGAGACCCAGGCGCTGCGCATCCAGCGCTACTTCATGGACGCCTACCAGTACGGCAACGGCTTCGCCCGCCTGGTACAGGTGCTCAAGGCCAAGGGCGGCCTCGACCTGCGCGCCGAATTGACCCGCCAGGCCCACGCCAGCCTGGCCGGCAACCCGGACGTGATCGGCCTGTACCTGGTGTTCCAGCCCGATGCGCTCGACCACCTGGATAACCAGTTCATCGGCCAGGAAACCAGTGGCAGCAACGAAAGCGGGCGCTTCTCGCTGTATTGGTCGCAACCTCGCCCAGGCACCCTGGAGCTGGAGGCGATGCCCGAATCGATGCTGAACGACAACAGCCCTGGCACCAATGGCCTGGCCAGGAACCGTTGGCTGACCTGCCCGCAGGAAACCGCCAGGGCCTGCGTGCTCGAGCCTTACCTCGACGACGTCAATGGCCGCCAGGTACTGATGACCAGCATCGCCCTGCCCCTGCTGGAAAACGGCAAGGTCGTCGGCGTGGTCGGCCTGGACATCGGCCTGGACAACCTTCAGCAACTGAGCCTGGATGGCCGCCAGGAACTCTTCGACGGCCAAGGCCAGGTCAGCATCGTCAGCGCAGCCGGCCTGCTCGCCGGCCACAGCCGTGACGCCAGCAAGCTGGGCCAGCCGCTGGACAAGGAGGTGGATCAGGGTCTGCTGCGCGTGACACGGCCGTTCGCGCCGATCCCTGACGCCACCCCTTGGCAAGTACAACTGGAACTGCCGGAAGCGGTGCTGCAAGCGCCAGCCCTGGCCCTCAACCAGCGCCTGGACAGCCATAACCAGAGCGCCAACCTGACCAGCCTGTTGATCGGCCTGGGCGCCGCCATCATCGGCCTGCTGCTGGTCTGGCTGACCGCGCGTGGCGTTACCCGGCCGATCCTGGCCGTGGCCGCCCGCCTGGAAGACATCGCCAGCGGCGAAGGTGACCTGACCCGCCGCCTGGACTACGCCCGCCAGGACGAACTGGGCCAGTTGACGGGCTGGTTCAACCGCTTCCTCGACAAGCTGCAGCCGGTGATCGCCCAGGTCAAAGGCTCACTGCTCGAGGCCCGCGGCACCGCCGACCAGTCCGCAGCCATCGCCAGCCAGACCAGTAATGGCATGCAGCAGCAGCAACGGGAAATCGAACAGGTCGCCACCGCCGCCAACGAGATGAGTGCCACCGCCCAGGATGTCGCCCACAACGCTGCCCAGGCGGCCCAAGCCGCACGCGGCGCCGACCAGGCCAGCCGTGAGGGCTTGCAACTGATCGCCAGCACCCGTCAGACCATCGACCAGCTGGCAACCGGCATGAACACCGCCATGGACGAGGCCCGCGCACTGGAACACCGCAGCGAGCAGATCGGTTCGGTGCTCGAGGTGATCCGCGCGATTGCCGAGCAGACCAACCTGCTGGCCCTCAACGCCGCCATCGAAGCCGCACGCGCAGGCGAGGCCGGGCGTGGCTTTGCCGTGGTCGCCGACGAAGTGCGCAGCCTGGCCCAGCGCACCCAGGTGTCGGTGGAAGAGATTCGCCAGGTGATCGAAGGGCTGCAGCAAGGCACCCAGGACGTGGTCGGCGCCATGCATGAAGGCCAGCGCCAGGCCCAGGCCAGCGCCACGCGCATGGAGCAGGCACTGCCCGCGCTGGAGCGCATTGGCGAGGCCGTGGCGGTGATCAGCGACATGAACCTGCAGATTGCCTCGGCGGCCGAGGAACAGAGTGCCGTGGCCGAGGAAGTGAACCGCAATGTGGCCGGGATTCGCGACGTGACCGAGTCGCTGTCGGGCCAGGCCGATGAATCGGCGCGGATCAGCCAGGCCCTGAACCGACTGGCCAATCAGCAACAGGCGTTGATGGAACAGTTTCGCGTCTAGCCTGTAAGGGCCAATTCGCCTGCTTCGCGGGTCAAGCCCGCGAAGAGGCCGGCATAGCCAACACAGCAACATCGTTATTTACCGAGCAAAACACATGCAAACTGCAACCCGAACCTCATTCTTTGACATCACCAGCGAACAGGGGTTGTTACGCACCTCGATCGCCGTCACCCTGTTCATCGCCACCATCGGCATCGGCTTCGGCCTGGCCTCCGGCTCGTTCTCGATCGTCTTCGACGGCGTCTACTCGCTGGTCGATGCCAGCATGAGCGGCCTGTCGCTGGTAGTGGTCAAGCTGATCACCTCCCACGCCACCAGCCTGCAACTCTCGCGCAAGCTGCGCGAACGCTTCACCATGGGCTTCTGGCACCTGGAACCGATGGTCCTGGCACTCAATGGCATCCTGCTCAGCGGCGTCGCCATATACGCGCTGATCAACGCGGTGAGCAGCCTGCTGCAAGGCGGCCGCCACCTGGAGTTCGGCATCGCGATGGTCTATGCGCTGCTGACCGTCGTCGCCTGCGCGACCATCGCCGTGGTCGAGAACCGCGCCAACCGCAAGCTGAAGTCGGACTTCGTGCGCATGGACGTCAAAGGCTGGGTGATGTCGGCCAGCATCACCGCCGCGCTGCTGATTGCCTTCTGCTTTGGCTACGCGGTGCAAGGTACACAGTGGGAGTGGGTATCGCCGTACATCGACCCGGCGGTACTGGCATTGGTGTGCCTGGTGATCATTCCGCTGCCGCTGTCGGTGGTGCGTCAGGCGCTGTCGGAGATCTTCCTGGTGACACCAGGCGACCTGAAGCTGCATGTGGACGAAGTGGCGCGCGCTTTCGTGGCGCGGCACGGCCTGCAGTCATACAGAGCCTATGTGGCCAAGGTCGGGCGCTCACGGGAGATCGAACTGTATTTCATCGTGCCGAAGACCATGGCTGCAAAGACCATCGATGAATGGGATGCGTGGCGCAATGAAATCGGCGATGCGGTAGGCGGCGAAGGGCCGGATCGCTGGATTACCGTGGTGTTTACCGGGGACCCGGAGTGGGCTGAATAATCAGGAGGGGCGCCCTGCGCCCCGGCACCGGCCAGCCATGAACGACAAAGCCCGCGGCCATGACTGGTTGCGGGCTTTGCCTTACTGCATATGGTGGGTCGTGTAGGATTCGAACCTACGACCAATTGGTTAAAAGCCAACTGCTCTACCAACTGAGCTAACGACCCGTTGGATGGCGCGTATAATACTGATTTTTAACGGGAAATCAACACCTGAGCCAACCTTTTGTCAGAAGTAGCGAGTCGGGTCTTCTACACCTGCAGCCTTGAAACCATCAGCACGCAGGCGGCAACTGTCACATTTGCCACAGGCCTGGCCTTCATCGTTGGCCTGGTAGCAGGAAACCGTCAGGCTGTAGTCCACGCCCCGGGCAATGCCCGCCTGCACGATCTGCGCCTTGCTCATGTTCTGCAGCGGCGCCTGGATGCGGAAGCCCTGCCCTTCGACACCCGCCTTGGTGGCCAGGTTGGCCATGCGCTCGAACGCCTCGACGAACTCCGGGCGGCAATCCGGGTAGCCGGAATAATCCACGGCATTGACGCCGATGAAGATGTCGCGCGCTTCCAGCACTTCCGCCCAACCCAGGGCCAGCGAAAGGAACACGGTGTTGCGGGCCGGTACGTAGGTCACCGGAATGCCCTCGCCCGGGGTCTCCGGCACATCGATGCTGCTGTCGGTCAGGGCCGAACCGCCGATACCATCGAGGTTGAGGCCAATGACCTTGTGCTCGACCACGCCCAGGTCACGGGCAACGCGGGCGGCGGCATTGAGCTCGGCGCGATGGCGCTGGCCATAGTCGAAGCTCATGGTGTAGCAGCTGTAGCCTTCGGCCTTGGCCATGGCCACCACCGTTGCCGAATCGAGGCCGCCAGACAGCAGGATTACCGCGCGTTTCTCAGTCATCTCTTTCACTCCTCAATCAACGTCCGGGTTCGTCGTTCCACAGCAGCTTGTGCAGCTGCATCTGGAAGCGTACGGGCAGGTTGTCGGCGACGATCCAGTCGGCCAGATCGGTAGCACTCACCTGGTGGTGGCTGGGCGAGAACAGCACTTCGCCCGCACGTTCGGCCAGGTTGTACTGGATCAGCTTGGAAACCGCCCAGTCGTAGTCCTCGCGGGAACAGATGACGAACTTGACCTGGTCGTTGCGGGTCAGTTGCTCGATGTTCTCGTAGCGGTTGCGGTGCGACTCTTCCGACCCCGGGGTCTTGAGGTCGACCACACGGCTGACGCGCACATCGGTGCCCGAGATATCGAGGGCGCCGCTGGTTTCCAGCGAAACCTCGTAACCGGCATCGCACAGGCGCTGCAGCAGCGGCAAGGCGTTCGGCTGGGCCAACGGCTCACCGCCGGTGACGCAGACATAACGCGGCTTGAAGCCAGCCACCTGCTCCAGGATCGAATCGAGGGTGCGAAGGGTGCCACCCGTGAAGGCGTAGGCACTGTCGCAGTACTGGCAGCGCAGGGGGCAACCGGTCAGGCGCACGAATACCGTGGGCAGCCCAGCCGTTCGTGTTTCACCCTGCAAAGAGTAAAAGACTTCGGTAATGCGTAATGTGTCTTGCATGCTCGCCACGGGCGTGACAGCTAAACAGGCTGTCCGCCTCCGTCAGGCACTGTCGCGGACTCGACATGGCGTTATCCGCTACAGCGTGTTTATAAAAAAAGGGCCGTGATTCTAACGAAAAAACCCGCGACAGGCGCGGGTTTCTTGCAAAGGTGCAGCTTAGAGCTTCTGCAGGTCGCGTTGCGCCAGTTGCGCGGCGGAGGTGCCGGGGTACTGGGTGATGACCTGCTGCAGGATGCCCTTGACCTTGTCGGTGTGGCCCATGCGGCGCTCGACGTCAGCCAGCTTGTACAGCGAATCAGGCACCTTGCTGTGCTTGGGGTACTTCTGGCCGACCTGGGCGAAGGCCTGGCTGGCAGCGGGCAGGTCGCCCTTGGCCAGGTTCACCTCACCCAACCAGTACTGGGCGTTGCCGGCGTACTGGCTGTTCGGGTACTTGCGCAGGAAGGCGTTGAACGCCTGGCTGGCCTTGTCGAAATCCTTTTGCTTGATCTGGTCGAAAGCTGCGTCGTAGTAGAGCTTTTCTTTCGCCGGATCACCGGGCTCGCTGCTGGCGGCCGGCTGTTGTGCAGCTGCGCCAGCGGCGCCTGCTGCTGCACCGACGGCGGCATTGGATGCACCACCGGTGGAGGAATTGTCGGGGGTCGCGGCAGGCGCGCCACCACTGTTGATGCGACGATCAAGATCCTGGTAACGCTCCAGGTTTTCCTGCTTCATGCGCGACACATCGTTTTGCAGCTCTTCGATGATGCCTTGCTGACGGGAAAGTTGATCCTGCATCTGTTGCAGCTGCATGAACAGCTGGCCCTGTGCCGAGGCAGGGGTCGAAGCCCCTGCGCCGGCATAGGCGCCGCTCGTGCCATAACCGGAAGGTGGGTAAGCACCCCCGTTGTCATCAACTACAGGAACCGCAGCCCACGCCGAAAGCGGCAGGCTGAGTGCGAGGACGGTTACAGCACGACGGCACATACGCATAAGAACTTACTTACGCAGTTCTACGCGACGGTTCTGAGCCCAGGACTGCTCGTCGTTGCCGGTGGCAACTGGACGCTCTTCGCCGTAGGAGACCAGTTCCAGCTGAGCAGGGGAAACACCCTGCAGAACCAGGTAGCGCTGAACGGCTTTCGCACGACGCTCACCCAGAGCCATGTTGTACTCGCGGGTGCCGCGCTCGTCGGTGTTGCCTTCCAGGACAACGCGGTTGCCGTTGGCTTTCAGGTCCTTGGCGTGAACGTCCAGAGCGCGCATGGCTTCTGGCTTCAGGTCCGAGCTGTCGTATTCGAAGTAGAAGGTGGTGATTGCGCGCAGGGCAGCTTCTTCGCTCAGGGAGCCGTCAACAGCGCCAGTGTTGGCACCGTAGCCAGCGTTCGGATCAACAGCGCCTTCACCAGCGTTGTCACCGCCTTTCGAGGAGCAACCTACAGCTACGGCCATGGCCAGAGCCAGCGCAGCAAATTTACCAAACTTCAGCATTTCCATCGTGAAACTCCTAATGAAACCCCAGTGTGTTAAGCAAAAACGTATTACGCCGCAATCAGTTCAGGTAAGGGGACCAGGACGGTTCTCTGACTTCGCCTTGAGCGGTAGGAAGTGGGAGCCTCACACGGCCGTTAAGCGACACGAGCATCAAGACTCCCCGGCCCTGCTGGCGGGTGGCGTAGATTAGCATGGTGCCGTTAGGCGCAACAGTGGGCGACTCATCAAGACTCGTTTCCGAGAGAATCTTTACACTTCCGCGTTGCAAGTCCTGTGCCGCCACCTTGAAGTTGGTGAAACCCTGCTGACGATGAATCATGACCAGGGTCTTTTCGTCCGCCGACAGTTTCGGGTTGGCGTTGTAGTTACCCACGAACGTCACGCGCTCGGCACCACCACCACTGACCGACTGCTTGTAGATCTGTGGCTTGCCGCCACGGTCGGAGGTGAAGTACAGGGTGTTGCCATCCTTGCCCCAGAACGGTTCGGTGTTGATGCCTGGGCCTGCGGTAACGCGGCTGATCTGGCGCGAAGCCACGTTCATCACGTAGATGTCCGGGTTGCCGTCCTTGGACAGCACGAACGCCAGGCGCGAACCATCAGGCGACCAGGCTGGCGCGCCGTTCAGGCCTTCGAAGTTGGTCACCTGCTCGCGGCGGCCGGTATCGATGTTCTGCACGAAGATGCGCGGGCGCTTCTGCTCGAACGAAACATAGGCGATACGCTTGCCATCCGGCGCGAAGCGTGGCGACAGGATCGGCTCACGCGACTGCAACAGGGTCACTGCACGGGCACCGTCGTAGTCCGAACGCTGCAGGGTGTAGCGGGTGTTGTTGGTGGAGAAGCGCTCGGCCGTCACATACAGCATGCGGGTAGAGAACGCGCCCTTGATGCCAGTAAGCTTCTCGAACGACTGGTCGGCAATGTAGTGCGCCATGTCGCGCAGCTGGTCGGTGCTGCCCGCCACGCTACCGGTCAGCACTTGCTGCTCGGTGGCGACGTTGAACAGCGCGTACTGCACCTGCAGGCGACCGCCCGACGGCACGATGCTGCCAACCATCACGTACTGGGCACCCAGCGCTTTCCAGTCACGGAAGATGACTTCGCTGGCCTGGGTAGGCTGGCTGATCATGTTCTGACGCGGAATCGGCGAGTAGTAGCCCGAGTTGCGCAGGTCGTTGCCGATGATGTCGGCCATGTCTTCTGGCAGCACACTGCCACCCTGCAGACCAAACGGCACTACCGCGATGGGCGTGGCCCGATCGCTGCCGCTGGTGACCAGGATGTTCTTTTCCTCTGCCATGGCCATGCCAGCCACGCAGCAGAGCATGACCAGCATTCCTCGAAGGAGTTTAATCACAACGCTAGATCCTCAGGTGTAAATGTCATCTTGAACGAACGATAACGATTGAAATCGCTCGGCTTCATACCCTGCATTTCGGTCAAACGACCAATGTTCTTCACTGCTGCCACCGCCGAACTGTCGAACGGACCGTCGCCACTGGACTTGATCACGCTGACACCGGTGACGGTGCCGTCCGGCAACATGTTGACCTGCAGGGTCACCGTCATGCCCTTACGCGCGGAAGGCGGACGTGCCCAGCCCTCGGCCGCGCGCATACGGATCAGGTCGTCGAAGTCGCCGGCCACCTGGTCACCCTGCTCGTCAGCCAGAGCCTGCTGCCGCTCGGTGGTGTCGGACAACAGCTCGGCCAAGGCCTGAGCTTTCTTGTCTTCCGCCGACTTGCGGGCCGCTTCCTGTGCCTTCTTCTTCTGAGCATCTGCAGCGGCCTTTTTCTTGGCCTCTTCAGCTGCCTTCTTCTTCGCCTCCTCGGCCGCCGCTTTCTTCTTGGCGTCCTCGGCTGCTTTCTTCTTCGCGTCCTCGGCGGCCTGCTTCTTGGCCTCCTCGGCTGCTTTTTTCTTGGCTTCTTCCTCGGCCTGCTTCTTCGCCTCTTCCTCGGCCTTCTTCTTGGCGATGTCGGCCTGCTGCTTCTCGGCGGCCTTCTTCGCCTCTTCGGCTTTCTTGGACTCGGCGGCTTTCTTGGCTTCGGCAGCTTTCGCGGCTTCCTCGGCCTTCTTGGCTTCGGCGGCCTCGCGTGCTTCCTCAGCCTTTTGAGCGGCGTCGGCTTTCTTTTGTTCCGCGGCCTTGATGGCCTCCTGCTCGACCTTTTTCTGCTCCAGCTGCTCGACTTCGGTCTGGCGCGAAGCGGTTTTCTTCGCTTCCCCGGCAATCTTCTGATTGGTCTGGGTGGTCGCCTGGCTCTTGGACTTGAGCTGATACAGGGTAGCCTGAACGATCGGCTTGGAAGGCGGCAGTTCAGGCGTCATGGCAAAGCTGACGAACAGCAGGGCGAACACCAGCACATGCAGGCCGATGGCCCAGACACTGGGCCAGAAGTAGCTTTCCGAGGCGGATGGCTCTCGCTGTTGCATCAGGGCGCCTCGGTAATCAGGCCAACGTTACCGACACCGGCCTTCTGCAACCCGCCCATGGCACCCATGACGGCGCCGTAGTCGACAGCCTTGTCGCCACGAATGAAGACCTGGGTCTGCTTGCCCTGGTCGCGACCGGCGGCAATGATCTTGGTCACTGCGCTGGTCATGTCCGGCAAGGTCATGGCCTTGTCCATCTGCTTGTCGGTGTCGACTTCGCTGCCGAGGTTCCAGTAGTAGGTCTTGTCGGCCTTGATGGAGATGGTGAGGATCTGGACGTTGTTGTCCTGCGGCAAGGCTTCGCTGGAAACCTTGGGCAGGTCGACCTTCACGCCCTGGTTGAGCATGGGCGCCGTCACCATGAAGATGACCAGCAGCACCAGCATCACGTCGATGTAGGGCACCACGTTCATCTCGGCGACGGGCTTGCGTTTGTGGCGAACTCGGGCCATGGGCTTCTACCTGATTACTCTTCGCTGGTGTGCACTTTGCGGTGCAGGATCGCCTGGAACTCGTCGGCGAAGGTGTAGTAACGGCCGATCAGCACTTCGCTGCGCGCCGCGAAACGGTTGTAGGCGATGACCGCCGGGATGGCCGCGAACAGGCCGATGGCAGTGGCGACCAGCGCTTCGGCGATACCCGGGGCCACGGTGGCCAGGGTGGCCTGCTGGGCACTGGCCAAGCCGCGGAACGAGTTCATGATGCCCCACACGGTACCGAACAGGCCGATGTACGGGCTGGTCGAACCGACGGTGGCGAGGAACGGCAGGCTCTGCTCGAGCTTTTCTTCTTCACGCGAGATGGCCACGCGCATGGCACGCGCCACGCCTTCCATGACCGCGTCCGGGTCTACACCCTGCTGCTGGCGCAGGCGCGAGAACTCCTTGAAGCCGGCACGGAAGACCTGCTCCACACCGGAGTCCGGGTCCGGGTTGCTGCCTGCCTGACGATACAGCTTGGACAGGTCGATACCCGACCAGAAGCGCTCCTCGAAGGCATCCAGCGCACGACGACCGGCGCGCAGCATGGTGCTGCGCTGGAAGATCATGATCCATGAGGTGACCGAGGCGGCCACCAGAGTCAGCATTACCAGCTGTACCACCACGCTGGCATTGCTGACCAGACTCCACATGGAGGTATGGTCGACGACGTTAGCTTCCACGCTTATTCTCCTGCGTTCGATTGATTACCCGAGCCGTCCGCCGCAAAGGCGTCGCGCAGCTCCGGGGGTATGGCTCGGGGTTTGAAAGTGTCGGCGCGCACGGCGGCCACCAGGAACTGCCCTTCGCAGAGCAGCGTTTCATCTTTTTCCCGCCAGACCTGCTGCACGAAGCGCAGGCTGGCGCGATTGAGTTCAAGTACTTGCGCTGTGACCCTAAGCTGGTCGTCCAGGCGTGCCGGCGCGTGATAGCGGGCTTCGCTGGAATGAACCACGAACAGCAGGTTGTCCTCGGCCAGCTGCGCCTGGGAAAAACCCAGATGCCGCAGGCGCTCGGTGCGCGCGCGCTCCATGAATTTCAGGTAATTGACGTAATACACCACGCCACCGGCATCGGTATCCTCGTAATAGACACGACAACGATGTGCGAACGGTTCCAGGCCATTTTGCGCGCGCATACTCTAGTGCTTACTCCTCAGCTTGCCAATCCGCTGCGGCAACTGTTTTTTCTTCATTAATGTCGAATTGCCAGCGAGCCATCGGCATGCCAGCGGTAGGACCACGAAAAGCGGGTTTTGATCTGTCATTCATCGCCTGGCTCGGAAAATTCACCGGCGCCTCCCAGGCTGCCAGGCACATTCAGGCCAAAGTGCAGGTAGGCGTGCCGGGTAACCACACGACCGCGCGGCGTGCGCATGATGTAGCCCTGCTGGATCAGGTAGGGCTCGAGCACATCCTCGATGGTGTGGCGCTCCTCGCTGATGGCGGCAGCCAGGTTGTCCACGCCGACCGGGCCACCGTCGAACTTCTCGATCATGGTCAGCAGCAGGCGACGGTCGGAATGGTCGAAACCGCGCTCGTCGACATCCAGCAGGTTCAGCGCCATGTCGGCCACGGCCTTGGTGATCTGCCCCTTGCCGCGGACCTCGGCGTAGTCACGCACACGGCGCAGCAGGCGGTTGGCAATCCGTGGCGTACCGCGGGCGCGACGCGCGATCTCGTAGGCGCCGTGGTCCTCGATGGCCAGGCCAAGAATGTTGGCCGAACGGCTGACGATGGTCGCCAGGTCCTTGTCGCTGTAGAACTCCAGGCGCTGGACGATACCGAAGCGATCACGTAACGGGTTGGTGAGCATCCCGGCCCGGGTGGTGGCGCCTACCAGGGTGAACGGTGGCAGGTCGAGCTTGATCGAACGGGCTGCGGGGCCTTCGCCGATCATGATGTCGAGCTGGAAGTCCTCCATTGCCGGATACAGCACTTCCTCGACCACCGGTGACAGGCGGTGAATTTCATCGATGAACAGCACATCGTGCGGTTCGAGGTTGGTCAGCATCGCCGCCAGGTCGCCCGGCCGCTCGAGGATCGGCCCCGAGGTGCTCTTGACCGACACGCCCATTTCCTGGGCGATGATGTTGGCCAGGGTAGTCTTGCCCAGGCCGGGCGGGCCGAAGATCAGCGTATGGTCGAGCGACTCGCCACGCCCGCGCGCCGCCTGGATGAACAACGCCATCTGCTCGCGCACCACCGGCTGGCCGATGTACTCGTCCAGGCGCAGCGGGCGGATCGCACGGTCCTGGACCTCTTCTCGGTCGCGGCCACTGGCGGCAATCAGGCGGTCGGCTTCGATCACTTGGTAATCATCCCTTTAAGGCTGCGACGAATGAGTTCTTCGCTGCTCAGGCCGGCCTTGTCCTTGATCGCGGCAATGGCCTTGCTCGCTTCCTGCGGCTTGTAGCCCAGGGAGACCAGGGCGCTGACCGCGTCGGCCTCGGCAGAAGACTCGCTGGCCACTGGCAGCGGGCCATCGGAGACCAGGGTGAACATGGCTGGAGAGGTTTCCCAGGCCTTGAAGCGGTCCTTCAGCTCGACCAGCAGGCGCTCGGCGGTTTTCTTGCCGACACCCGGCACGCGCACCAGAACCGAGGCGTCCTGGGCCTGCACGCAGCGCACCAGTTCGTCCACTTCCAGGCCGGACATCAGTGCCAGTGCCAGCTTGGGGCCCACGCCATTCAGGCGGATCAGTTCGCGGAACAGCTCGCGCTCGCGCTTTTCAGCAAAACCGTAGAGCAGGTGGGCATCCTCGCGCACCACCAGATGGGTATGCACGGTCGCCGGCTCGCCGACCTTGGGCAGGCGGTACAGGGTGGTCATCGGCACTTCCAGCTCGTAGCCCACGCCGTTGACGTCGATAATCAGGTGCGGCGGCTGTTTTTCCGCCAGGGTGCCGCGCAAACGTCCAATCACGTTCCGATCCTTTCTCTCGGGGAGCCGGTCAAAGACCGCTCAACCCTATCAGCAAATGCACCGGGTGAACGTTTCACCCGAACAAAATGTGTATCAGCGCATGAAGCGCTCAAAGACGCAAGCGCCCGCCACGCCGCCGCGCCGTGGCCAGGCCGTGCGGCACCAGGCTGGAGCGGGTATGGGCATGGCACAGGGCGATGGCCAGGGCGTCCGAGGCATCGATTTGCGGCTTCTGGGTCAGCTTGAGCAAGTGCATGACCATCAGCATCACCTGCTCTTTATTCGCCCCACCGCTGCCAGCGACAGCCTGCTTGACCTGGCTGGCGCTGTATTCGGCGATTTCCAGGCCTGCTTCGGCGGCAGCGACGATGGCCGCGCCGCGAGCCTGGCCGAGCTTGAGCGCGGAGTCGGCGTTGCGCGCCATGAACACCCGCTCGATGCCCATGGTCACCGGGCCATGCTGGGCGATGATCTCGCTGACACCGCGAAAAACAATCTGCAACCGCTCGGGCAGCTCGCCGCTGCCGGTACGGATGCAGCCCGACGCCACGTACTCGCAACCACGGGCGGTCTGGCGGACCACACCGTAGCCGGTGATGCGCGAGCCGGGGTCGATACCAAGAATCAGAGTCATAGCGCCTGCATGTTCAAAATGTACCGGCCTATTCGCGGGCAAGCCCGCTCCCACAGGGACCGCACCAAACCCGAGCCTGATGCAATACCTGTGGGAGCGGGCTTGCCCGCGAATAGGCCTTCAAAGCCAACGGAAGAACCTTAGCCGAGTTTTTCCATGATCTCGTCGGAGATCTGCGCATTGGAGTAGACGTTCTGCACGTCGTCCAGGTCTTCGAGCATGTCGATCAGCTTGAGCACCTTCTCGGCGCCTTCCTGGTCCAGTTCGGCGCTGGTGGTCGGCTGCATGACGATTTCCGCGTCGGCGGCCTTGAAACCAGCCTCTTCCAGCGCGTTACGCACGGCATAGAAGCTGTTGAACGAGGTGAACACCTCGAACGAACCATCGTCGTTGGCCACCACGTCGTCGGCATCGGCCTCCATGGCGGCTTCCATCAGGGCGTCTTCGTCGATGCCCGGGGCGAAGCTGATCTGCCCCTTGCGCTCGAACAGATAGGCCACAGAGCCGTCGGTGCCAAGGTTGCCCCCACACTTGGTGAAGGCATGGCGCACGGCGGCGGCAGTCCGGTTGCGGTTGTCGGTCATGGCCTCGACCATGATCGCCACGCCACCCGGACCGTAGCCTTCGTAGCTGAGTTCTTCGACGTTGTCGCTTTCGTTGGTGCCGGCACCACGGGCCACGGCGCGATCGATGATGTCACGGCTCATGTTGGCGCCCAGGGCCTTGTCCAACGCCAGGCGCAGGCGCGGGTTGGAGCCGGGGTCGGCACCCCCTTGCTTGGCCGCGACGGTCAGCTCACGGATCCACTTGGTGAAGATCTTGCCTCTCTTGGCATCCTGGCGCTCTTTGCGGTGCTTGATGTTCGCCCACTTGGAATGACCAGCCATAACGACTCCGAATCCTTGAAACAGAAACAGGTTCCGCCCCGAAGGGCGGAACGTGGGAATACTGCGCCGAAGCGCCGGGGCGCACCCGCCGGGATGCGCCCGAGACCGATTACTCGACCTTGGTCTGCTCGCGCAGACGGATGTGCAGCTCGCGCAGGGCCTTGGCGTCGACCATGCCAGGGGCTTGGGTCATGACGCACGCGGCGCTCTGGGTTTTCGGGAAGGCGATCACTTCACGGATCGACTGGGCGCCGGTCATCAGCATGACCAGACGGTCCAGACCGAAGGCCAGGCCACCGTGGGGTGGTGCACCGAACTTCAGGGCGTCGAGCAGGAAGCCGAACTTCTCTTCCTGTTCCGCAGCCTCGATGCCCAGCAGGCGGAATACCGCTTGCTGCATCTCTTTGCGGTGGATACGGATCGAACCGCCACCCAGCTCGGTACCGTTCAGGACCATGTCGTAGGCACGCGACAGCGCGGTGGCCGGGTTGGCCTCGAGCTCTTCCGGGGTGCACTTCGGCGCGGTGAACGGGTGGTGCAGCGCGGTGAAGCTGCCGTCTTCGTTCTCTTCGAACATCGGGAAGTCGACGACCCACATCGGCGCCCACTCGCAGGTCAGCAGCTCGAAGTCGTGACCCAGACGGATACGCAGCGCGCCCAGGGCCTCGCTGACGACCTTGAACTTGTCGGCACCGAAGAACACGATGTCACCGTCGACAGCACCAACGCGGTCGAGGATGGTGTTGAGGTTGGCCTCAGGGATGTTCTTGACGATCGGCGACTGCAGGCCTTCGACGCCTTTGGCGCGCTCGTTGACCTTGATGTAGGCCAGGCCCTTGGCACCGTAGATGCCGACGAACTTGGTGTACTCGTCGATCTTGCTGCGCGGCATGCTGGCGCCGCCTGGCAGGCGCAGGGCGGTGACGCGGCACTTCGGATCGTTGGCCGGGCCGGCGAAGACCTTGAAGTCGACATCCTTCAGCTGGTCGGCAACGTCGACCAGTTCCAGCGGGATACGCAGGTCAGGCTTGTCGGAACCGTAGCGGCGCATGGCCTCTTCGAAGGTCATGTGCGGGAATTCGCCGAATTCCAGGTCCAGCACTTCCTTGAACAGCTTGCGGATCATGCTCTCGGTGAGACCCATGATCTCGGCTTCGTCGAGGAAGCTGGTCTCGATGTCGATCTGGGTGAATTCCGGCTGGCGGTCGGCACGCAGGTCTTCGTCGCGGAA
This sequence comes from Pseudomonas sp. NPDC089422, assembly GCF_044749405.1. Lineage (NCBI taxonomy): Bacteria > Pseudomonadati > Pseudomonadota > Gammaproteobacteria > Pseudomonadales > Pseudomonadaceae > Pseudomonas > Pseudomonas sp. NPDC089422. Next base: position 76,727 of record NZ_JBIVHW010000010.1, on the reverse strand, counting down.
GCATTTGGCGATCTGGTAGTAGCGGTCGAAACCGGCAACCATCAGCAGCTGCTTGAACAGCTGAGGCGACTGCGGCAAGGCGAAGAAGCTGCCTGCGTGGGTACGGCTCGGCACCAGGTAGTCACGCGCGCCTTCTGGAGTGGCGCGGGTGAGGATCGGGGTTTCGACGTCGAGGAAGCCGTTTTCATCGAGGAAACGACGGATGCTGCTGGTGATGCGCGAACGCAGGCGCAGCTTGTCGGCCATTTCCGGGCGACGCAGGTCGATGAAGCGGTAGCGCAGGCGGGTTTCCTCGCCAACGTCGGAGTACTCGTTCAGCGGGAACGGCGGGGTTTCCGCTTCGTTCAGCACGTTCAGCTGGTAGCCGAGGATCTCGATGGCACCGGATGCCATGTTGGCATTCACCGCGCCGTCCGGGCGCTTGCGCACCTTGCCGGTGATCTGCACGACGTACTCGCTGCGCACGCGGTCAGCGGCGGCGAAGGTTTCGGCGCGATCCGGGTCGAACACGACCTGGGCCATGCCTTCGCGGTCACGGATGTCGAGGAAGATCACCCCGCCGTGGTCGCGGCGACGATGGACCCAGCCGCAAAGGGTGACTTCCTGGCCGTCCAGGCTCTCGTTCAGTTGGCCGCAATAATGGCTGCGCATCATGATGGTGGTTTCGCTTCTCGTGATTCGTGTATTCGTTGGAGGCCTTGGCCGCCCGGAGGGCTAATACTGCAAGACCCGGCTACTGCAATTCAACTCAGTCGGCCTTGTCGCCGCCTGCCAGGTTCTTTTTCGCCCCGGTCTTGAAGTCGGTTTCGTACCAGCCATTGCCACTCAGGCGAAAACCGGGGACCGACAGCAGTTTCTTCAATGCCGGCGCCTGACAGGCCGGGCAGTCGGTCAGCGGCGCGGCGCTGATCTTCTGCAGCGCCTCCATCCGGTGATCGCAGGAAGCACATTGATAGTCATAAAGGGGCATGAACGTCTCTCGTCAACCACAACGCTGGCTGCCGGGGCAGCAAAAAGCGGGATTATATATGGTTAACCGACACTGCGCAGCCCGCCGGGCGATCAGCGTGCACTCGGCGGATCGCGCAACCAGGCAACGCAGATCACCCGGATCAGCCCGCTGAAGTTGCGCACCCCGCCCTGACGCAAGTGCACCTCGCGATCGACATAGGACAGCACGGCACTGACCGAGCACTGGTTCGCGGCGGCGATCTGCTCGAGGATACCCCAATACACCGCCTCCAGGCGCAGGCAGGTGGAAAAACCATTCAACCGCACCGAACGCGATACGGGCTGAGTCTGTAACATGTCGAAATCGGCCTTGAACGGGTCGATGCACTGCTTGCCAGGCCAGTGCCCCACCCTCACCTCACGCTTGATTGCTTGCATCGCGCCACTTCCTCAGTTCATTCAACCGGGGTTCAATGAAGCGCTGAGCAAGGCGCCCAAAGCAGCGGCAAAGCCTTCCTGCACAGACGAAAGGGCCCGACTGGAATGCATTCAGCCGGGCCTTCGGACAAGTCCTACTCGATTAGCCGATCAATTGCCGTCGAGCAGCACTCGCAGCATCCAGGCTGTCTTTTCATGCACCTGCATGCGTTGGGTCAGCAGGTCAGCGGTCGGCTCATCGCTGACCTTGTCCACTACCGGGAAGATACTGCGGGCAGTACGCACCACGGCCTCCTGCCCCTGCACCAGCTGGCGGATCATCTCGTCCGCGGGCGGAACCCCCTCTTCTTCCTTGATCGAAGAGTGTCGCGCATAAAAGGCATAGGAACCTGGTGCCGGGAAGCCCAGTGCGCGGATCCGCTCGGCGATCGAGTCGACCGCCAGCGCCAGCTCGTTGTACTGCTCCTCGAACATCAGGTGCAGGGTGCGGAACGACGGACCTGTGACGTTCCAGTGGAAGTTATGGGTTTTCAGATACAGCACGTAGGTATCCGACAACAGGCGGGAAAGCCCTTCGACGATGGACTTGCGATCTTCTTCATTGATACCGATATCGATTGCCATGAAGTTCCCCTTTCCATAAGGCTTGATGATCAAGCGGGCCCGACACACTGTATCAATACTTGGCGCAACACGCCCATGACACGGGGCAAGCCATCGGCGCCTGCCGCCTGCGGTTTGAGAAGCCCCCGCCTTTGCTGTTAAATAGGCACGGTGCCACCCGTGCGGACTGTCATTGCCGGGTGCATAGGCTGGCCTCCACGTGTTCGCGCTTTACACCTCATGCGCACCGTGCCGCCAGCTCTTCCTGTGATCGGCCTTATCAACTGTGAGCCAACCCATGTTCAAGATCGTCCATCTGGTGACGGGCGTTGCGGCTTTGCTGCTATCGCTCATGCCCAGCCTCAAACCCGACGCAACACCCTTCCTGCAGCAACCCGACGCGGTCTATCTGACCCTGCTCGGCCTGCTCAACCTGCTGCTGGCCCCGGTCGTACCGATGTATTACCGCGGTGCGCGGCAACAACTGCAATACCTGGCCTGCGCCCTGCTGGTGGTGGCGGTGGTCCTGCAGACCCTGACCCTGCTGGCGCGCCCGGAAATGGGCAACCTGGCGGCGCTGGTCTGCGCCGCACTGGCCGTCGCCCTGCACCTGGTGGCCGGTTTCGCCCGCAGCGGCAAGAAGGCCCGCGCCAGCCAAGGCGCGCCCCTGGAAGCTGGCAAGCGTGATACCGGCACCGTGAAGTGGTTCAACACCTCCAAGGGCTTCGGTTTCATCTCCCGCGATTCGGGCGACGACATCTTCGTCCACTTCCGCGCCATCCGCGGCGAGGGCCACCGCATCCTGGTCGAAGGCCAGCGCGTGGAGTTCTCGGTGATGCACCGCGACAAAGGCCTGCAGGCCGAAGACGTGGTCGCGGTGAACCGCCGTTGACCCTGCGCCGCCCTGGGGCAAACCCAGGGCGGCGACATATCAGTAGTGAGGTGGCGGCGCCTCTTCCCCTTCACTGCCGTACTGTCCGACCATTTCTTCATAACGCTTGATCAGCTCGGCCATCTGCAGCTGCAGGCGCTCGATGACCCGCCCCTGCTCGACCACCACATCATTCAGCGCCAGGATCGTGTCATCCTGGAACGCCTGACGGGTTTCCAGCTCGATGATGCGCAACTCCGCCGACATGTCAGGCCTCCTGGTAATCGTGGGTCAGCAGCGTACGCAGACGCTGACGAATGGCATCAACCTGCTCCGGCGCGTATCCGACAGCCGGCACCTTGCCCCAGACGGGCGCTGGCCAGGCTGGATCACCCTTGTGGCGAACGATCACGTGCATGTGCATCTGACTGACCACATTACCCAGGGTGGCAACGTTCATCTTGTCAGCCGCGAACTCGCGCTTGAGCGCTTCAGCCAGGTAGGTGGTCTCCTTCCACAGCTGCGCCTGGTCTTCCTGGCTCAGGTCGAACAGCTCGCTCACACCTGCGCGCCTGGGCACCAGGATGAACCACGGGTAATTGGCATCCTTGCTGAGCAGCAGACGGCACAGCGGAAAGTCACCCAGCACCAGGGAGTCCTGCTGCAAACGAGAATCCATATCAAACACGATCAATCTCCAACAATAACCCTATGCGCCAAGGATACTCTGCTTCGCCCGCTCCAGCATGCGCCAAACGCGTGGGTGAACGCTTCAAGCTCATGAATCTTCACGACTTGCACAACAGCGGTAACACAGCGCTACTTTTCGCACCAAAATGTGGCCGCAAAAGTGTGCGGCACTACACTTCTACCCACATCGATGACTCAGGATCAACAGTTGTCGGTAACACATTGACTTTTATGGCAGCTTTTTGTTTTAGCCAGACCATTGAAGCTGGCACACCATCAGACAACTCCCGCCCCGTGTTTTCGGCACTTTCCGACCTTTGGCAGCAGGCATTGTGAAAATTTCATGAACCGTTGTTAATTTTGAGCACGCTTGTTGCATTCCTTTCACGCCAAGTCGGCACGGCACCTGCATTGACCGGGTGACGCGACAAATAACAACAGCGAAATTGGATACGCCAGGGAGTTTCCCCAGCCGGAATCTGCAGTTACAGAACCGTTACGGCAATGGAACAGCGCTGGTGTTGTACGGCCCGGTTAACCGGTTCGTGGTTTGCGACATGGAAATACCTAAAAGCGACATGGCAATAAAGTTCCCGTAAGGATGATTTTTGCCATATCGCCAACAACAGTCAGCGTGCTATACATTTCCGCCGACATAACAAGAAAGAGCTGCTCCATATAACTAAAAGACTTGGACGCAGCGGTACTCTTCCTAAAAACCAAAGGAGCAAATCACGATGCGCGTGATGAAGTGGAGCATGATCGCCCTGGCCGTTGCGGCAGGGACCTCGCAGATGGCAGTGGCTTCGTCCCAGGACGATGCCAAGGGTTTCCTCGAAGACAGCAAGCTGAACGTCAAGACTCGCATGCTGTACTTCAGCCGTGACTTCCGTAACAACGAGCCAGGCACCCAGAGCCGCGTTGAAGAAACCGGCCTCGGCTTCCTCGGCACTTACGAGTCGGGCTTCACCCAGGGCGTTATCGGCGTGGGCGTCGACGCCATCGGCATGCTCGGCGTGAAACTGGACAGCGGCAAGGGCCGCCACAGCACCGGCCAGTTCCCGACTGACTCCGACGGCCGCGCGCAGGACGAGTTCTCCGAAGCTGGCGGCGCGGTCAAACTGCGCTTCTCCGATACCGTGCTGAAGTTCGGCGACCAGTTCACTGCCATGCCAGTGTTCGCGACCGATGACAGCCGCCTGCTGCCAGAAGTGGCGCAAGGTACGCTGATCACCAGCAACGAAATCAAGGGCCTGACCCTCAACGCAGGTCACTTCACCGCGCTGAACGCTCAGTCCGAGACCTTCCACGACAGCCTGCACCTGAAGCAGGCCGACGTTGTCGGTGGCACCTACGCCTTCACCAACAACCTGTCCACCAGCCTGTACTACTCCAAGGTCGAAGACTACTGGCGCAAGTACTACGCCAACGTGAACTGGGCGCTGCCGCTCTCGGACAAACAGGGCCTGGTGTTCGACTTCAACATCTATGACACCAAGAGCGATGGCCAAGGCCTGCAGCGCGCCGAGAAAGATGGCGTGACCAAGCTCGACAACCAGGCCTACAGCCTGTCGGGCGCCTACAACATCGGCGCTCACACCTTCACCCTGGCCTACCAGAAGGTCCACGGTGACGGCGACTACGGCTACGGCGTCGATGGTGGCGGCACCATCTTCCTGGCCAACTCCGTGGCCCGTTCCGACTTCAACGCCGAAGACGAAAAATCCTGGCAGGCTCGCTACGACCTGAACTTCGCCGAGTTCGGCGTGCCAGGCCTGACCTTCATGACCCGTTACGTGCGTGGTAGCGATGCCAACACCGGTTCCACCAGCAATGGCAAGGAATGGGAACGCGACGTAGACGTCAAGTACGTACTGCAGGAAGGCCCGGCCAAAGACCTGAGCTTCCGCGTTCGTCAGGCCACCTACCGTTCCAGCGATGGCGTCTACTACGGTTCGAACTCGATCGACGAACTGCGCCTGATCGTCGAGTACCCGCTGAGCATCCTGTAAGCCTGGCTTACAGTGCCCCGCACCTGAAAAAGCCCGGCACACTTGCCGGGCTTTTTCTTGGCTGACAACGGCCACGCCCTGGGGCATTCTGTACGCCTTCGTTTCGCCCCCGTACAATGCGGGGCTATTTCAACGTCTTAGGCAATCGACACGGCTAACCATGCGCACCAGTCAATATTTGCTCGCCACCCAGAAAGAAACCCCTGCCGACGCAGTGGTCATCAGCCATCAGCTCATGCTGCGTGCCGGCATGATCCGCAAACTGGCCTCCGGCCTGTACACCTGGCTGCCGATGGGCCTGCGGGTGATGCGCAAGGTCGAGAACGTTGTGCGCGAGGAAATGAACGCCGCCGGCGCCCTGGAAGTGCTGATGCCAAGCATCCAACCTGCCGAGCTGTGGCAGGAATCCGGCCGCTGGGAACAGTACGGTCCTGAACTGCTGCGCCTGAAAGACCGCCACCAGCGCGATTTCTGCGTCGGCCCGACCCACGAAGAAGTGATCACCGACCTGGCCCGCAACGAGCTGTCCAGCTACAAACAGCTGCCGCTCAACATGTACCAGATCCAGACCAAATTCCGTGACGAGATTCGCCCACGCTTCGGCCTGATGCGCGGCCGCGAATTCATCATGAAGGACGCCTACTCCTTCCATGCCGACCAGGCTTCCCTGCAGGAAACCTACGACCGCATGCACCAGGCGTACACCAACGTCTTTACCCGCCTGGGCCTGGACTTCCGCCCAGTGCAGGCCGACACCGGCTCCATCGGTGGCAGCTACTCCCACGAATTCCACGTCCTGGCCGAGTCGGGCGAAGATGACGTGATCTTCAGCGACAGCTCCGACTACGCCGCCAACATCGAGAAGGCCGAAGCCATCCCGCGTGAAACCGTGCGCCCTGCTCCTACCGAGGAACTGCGCCTGGTCGACACCCCGGAAGCCAAGACCATCGCCCAACTGGTGGAAAACCACGGCCTAGCGATCGAAAAGACCGTCAAGACCCTGATCGTGCGCGGCGCCGAAGAAGGCAAGCTGGTCGCCCTGATCGTCCGAGGCGACCACGAGCTCAACGAAATCAAGGCCGCCAAGCTGGAACAGGTTGCCGACCCGCTGGTCATGGCCACCGACGCCGAACTGCGCGAGGCCATTGGTGCCGGCGCCGGCTCGCTCGGCCCGCTGAACCTGCCACTGGAAATCGTCATCGACCGCTCGGTCGCCCTGATGAGCGACTTCGGCATCGGCGCCAACATCGACGACAAGCACTACTTCGGCGTGAACTGGGAACGCGACCTGCCCGTTCCACAGGTTGCCGACCTGCGCAATGTCGTCGAGGGCGACCCAAGCCCGGATGGCCAAGGTACCCTGGTAATCAAGCGCGGCATCGAAGTCGGCCACATCTTCCAGCTCGGCACCAAGTACAGCGAGGCCCTCAAGTGCCAGGTCCTGGGCGAGAACGGCAAGCCGGTAACCCTGTCCATGGGCTGCTACGGCATTGGTGTGTCCCGCGTGGTCGCCGCTGCCATCGAGCAGAGCTACGACGACAAGGGCATCATCTGGAACGACGCCCTGGCACCGTTCCAGATTGCCCTGGTACCACTGCGTTATGAAACCGAGGTGGTCCGTGAGGCAACCGACAAGCTGTACGCCGAGCTGACCGCAGCCGGCTACGAGGTACTGCTGGACGACCGCGACAAGAAGACCAGCCCCGGCATCAAGTTCGCCGACATGGAGCTGATCGGCATTCCACACCGCATCGTCGTCAGCGACCGCGGTCTGGCCGACGGCAACCTGGAGTACAAGCACCGCACCGAGTCGGAAGCCCAACAGCTGCCGCTCAATGAAGTGCTGACCTTCCTGCAGGCCCGCGTTCGCCGCTGATAATCAATGCACGAGTAATCATGTCCAAGCGAAGTACCTTTACCCTGGGAGGCGCCGCACTGTGCGGCGCCCTGCTCGCCAGCGGTTGCGCCAACCAGATGTCCCAGCGCAGCGATCATGAGGAGCGCGTCGAGCGCAAGCTGCTCGAACACACCCTGCAGATCGATGTCGGCGAGCCGAAGGTGATGGAGCTTCCGCAACGGCGTGTGCGTATCCATGAGCAGAAGCGTTTCGAGGTCACCGAGTACGAGGTCACCCGCCGCTACGACCGCTACACCCCCTACCAACCGTGGCGGGAGATCTACGAGATCCCGCTCGGCGCGGTAGCCGTGGTGGCCGGGATTGGCGCCAATGTGGTCAACGTGTTCGCCCTCGGCAACCTGCCGCAGAGCATGACCCACGACTGGCTCAGCTACGGCGTGGATGGCCTCAATCCGTTCATGAACACGCCGTCCAATGGCCGCGCCCAGCAGAACCTGGCGGGCATCAGCGAAGTGCAGAAGGACAAGCGCGAAGAGTTCACCAGCGTGCCCTGGAGTGAACGCCTGGTCGAAGTCAAGGCGGGCAAGATGACCCACGAGCTGACCACCGACAGGAATGGCGTGTTGCGCCTGAACCTGCTGGACAGCCCGTTCTCGGAACAGCACCTGAACCACGTCGGCACCCTGCACCTGCAGGTGGCCGACGAGGACAACGGCGTGCGTGGCGATGCCAGCCTGCTGGTCAGCACCACCCTGCGCAACAAGCTGCGCGAGGCCCACGAGCTGATCTTCGATGACCTCGAGGATGACGATGTCGGCCAGTGGGTACACCGGGTCAAGCGCTTGTCCGAGCTGGGCCTGGAAGAAGAAGCCAGCGAGATGGAGCAGAGCCTGGTCGAGCTGACACGCAACGATCCGGAGCTGCAACAGGAATTCCTGTCGGCACTGACCAAGGCCACTGGCCGGCTGGTCGCTGATCCCGGAGCGCAGTAACTATAAAGAAGGGGCCGTTTTTACGGCCCCTTTTCAATTGCCTGGGAACAACTCCAACTGCTCATGGGCCCCGCGCAGATCCCGCAGCCTCACCCCCACCCCCAGCAAGCGCACCGGCTTGCTACCCCGGGCGAACGCCTGACGCAGCAACTGACGGTAACTTTCCAGGTCCCTGCCCGCCCCCGCTTGCTCCATGGTCGTCTGGCTGAAGTCATGAAACTTGACCTTGACGAACGGCTTGTCCGGCCGGTAGCTGTTGTCCATCCGTTCAATCCGCTCATTAAGGCTGGCCAGCAGCTCAGGCAAGCGTTCGAGGCAACTGGCCAGATCTGGCAGGTCGTTGTCATAGGTGTTTTCCACGCTGACCGACTGCCTGCGGCTATCGTTGTGAACCGCACGCTCGTCAATCCCTCGCGCCAACCCCCAGAGCCGCTCACCAAAGCTGCCGAACTCGCGCGCCAACGCCAGCCGCGACCACTCTCGCAAATCAAGACAGGTATCGATCCCCAGGCGGTTCAACTTGTCCGCAGTCACCTTGCCCACGCCATGCAGCTTGGCCACCGGCAAGGCAGCAACGAAGGCCTCGACCTGCTCCGGGGTAATCACGAAGATGCCGTTGGGCTTACGCCAGTCGCTGGCGATCTTGGCCAGAAACTTGTTCGGGGCCACCCCAGCAGATACCGTGATGTGCAGGGTGCGGGCGACCCGCCGGCGAATGTCCTCGGCGATTCGCGTGGCACTTCCGGCGTACCACTGGCTTTCACTGACATCCAGATACGCCTCATCCAGTGACAACGGTTCGATCAACTCGGTGTAGTCACGAAAAATGGCGTGAATCTCGCGCGAAGCTTCCCGGTAAGCCTCGAAGCGCGGCTTGACGATTTCCAGGTCCGGGCAAAGCTTGAGAGCATGCCGGGACGACATGGCCGAACGCACGCCATAGGCACGCGCTTCATAATTGCAGGTGGCGATTACCCCGCGCCGGTCAGGGGAACCACCGACCGCCATGGGGCGGCCAGCCAGGCGCGGGTCGTCACGCATCTCGATGGCGGCGTAAAAACAATCGCAGTCGATGTGGATGATCTTGCGCAAAGACATTGATGACGGCCACCACTGTAAATTCATACAGATAGTAGCGCATGCCGCTGACACTGAGACAGCCTGCTTCGATAATCGGCTTGCAAGCCCCGTCGCGCCTGAGCCGCAGCCAGGCATGGACGCTAAGGGATTGAACGAAAAAGGGTTTTCTATAATATTGCTTGACATGAGCGAGGAAACCCGTAGAATTCGATCTCACAGGCGCGGGATGGAGCAGCCTGGTAGCTCGTCGGGCTCATAACCCGAAGGTCGTCGGTTCAAATCCGGCTCCCGCAACCAGATTCGAGAAAAGGCCACTGTTAACGCAGTGGCCTTTTTCTTTTGCCCCGATTTAACCAGCAGAAGAAAAAACAAGTGAAATCAATAAGTAGCGCTTGACACGCGCTGCTTACACTGTAGAATTCGATCCCACAGGCGCGGGATGGAGCAGCCTGGTAGCTCGTCGGGCTCATAACCCGAAGGTCGTCGGTTCAAATCCGGCTCCCGCAACCAGATTCGAGAAAAG